>JAEWZH010000001.1 GCA_023395395.1 Bacteroidota bacterium
CGAGAGCTTCTTCGCTCCGGGGAGGTTTCTACCGCCACAGAGCAAGTGAACTACTCGACAATAAAAGAAACGCCTCTATGGTCTGAAAGATAGACCATAGAGGCGTTTCTTTTATCATTAGTGAGACAATGGGACCCTATAATTCCAGATGTGGTGAGGGTCTTCCGGCTTATTGATTTGCTCTTCGGCAGGGTCGACCTCTGCGCCATAGCCCGAGCGCACAAACCAATCCTGAAGAGGAAGTATCAGCAGTAGGGCTCGAGCCTCTCGGAGCAATGCTTCGACCAACCCCCGAGGAGAGACATCCTCCGTAAAGTGGTAAAGCTCAGCAAGCTGCCATCGCTCCTCCTCCGAAATCATCGCCCACCATGCCCTCAGTGAAGGCATATCGTGCGTACCTGTAGTGAGTACCGATAGCCAAGGGATATCCTGTGGCTCCACAAAGCGCTTGCCCGGGAGCTTCGGCATACGTAGCACCTCGAGCGAAAGCAATTCGAGCGAAGAGAGTACCTCCTGTATGCTCTTGGGGAGCACGCCTAAGTCTTCAGCACATAGTAGGATATCGCTTGTCGTCATGATATTGGTCAGCCTTTTGAGAGCTGTTTCACGCCAAAGATATTCATTGCGATGGTGATAATACTCGTCGGAGCGTTGCGCAATCTTGTATTGTTGTTCGTCCGTGAGTCGCTCATAGTCTATCCGCTGTTGGGGCATCATGAGCGGATGATAGTGCCCGTGCTCATCTTGATTGCAGAAATCGGTCACACCTTGCACTTCATCAGCAGAAAAGCCTAATGCAGGGACATACCAACCAAGCGAAGCATCGCCAGTCCCTGCCGGTATGCTCCAGATACGGAAGAATCCGAGGATATGATCGATCCTCAGCGCATCGAAATGACGACTCATACTACGTAGGCGCCTCCGCCACCAAGCGAAACCCTCGCGCTCCATCTCCACCCAATTGTAGGTAGGAAATCCCCAGTCTTGCCCTGTAGGGGAGAAGGCATCGGGTGGCGACCCCGCCTCTAAATCGAGGTGAAACAGATGTGGTTGAGTCCAGACGTCTACGCTATTTCTGGCGACCCCTATCGGCAAATCACCCTTAATCAGAATACCTCTTTTATGCGCCTCCTCAGTCAGTTGCCCCAACTGCCCGTACAGATAATACTGAGTAAATACACAGCGCATCACTGCTTCCTCTAGGCTCTTACCGAGGTAGCATCTATCTTTTTCCCAACCACGACGCACATCTGCATAGCTGGGGTAGTCTTCTACTCCCTTGTGTGGGAGCATATCTCTAATGGCACAGAATAGTGCATAAGGGAGGAGCTGCTCCTGCTCGTCGAGCCAAAATTGGTTAAATTGCTCGCTCTTAGGTTGCTTATCCCATCGACTGAATAGGCACTCTACGACTCGCTCCTTAAACCGAAGTACTTTTTCAAAAGCGACCTGGGCATGCCTCTCGAGCTTTTGGGCTTCTCGTAGCCAACTCTCCTTTTCAGGAGCTTCGGCAAAACCGGGTAGTTCCCAGAGGTCGAGATAAATCGGATGGATACCATAGGTAGTAATAGCGTTGTAGGGATATGAGTCACGCTCAGTACGGCTAAACGTGGTGTCATAGATTGGAAGTAACTGTAAAACAGATTGACCTTCTTCTTTCATCCAGTCGAGGAGCTCGATAGCTGAGGTAAAGTCTCCAATCCCCTGTGTGCGTTTGCCTCTTAGCGAAAATAGGGGTACTGCTGTCCCTGTCAGCTGTCGGCGAATAAACACTTGCCCCTCAAACTGGGGTAAATCGAGATAACCAAAGGTAAAGATCCCATCGTCATCAGGCTGGTAGTGTCTATTTTCTCCCTGCTCCCAGTGCACCTCTCCAGAGGGCAGTCGCCAGACCAGTTTGTACTCCGTAGCTATACGCTTTGGGAACTGCAATAGATAGCCGTTGCGACTTAGAGAGAGGGATAATCCTTTGTTCGGGCACCATGCCCCAATCGAGGGGTCAGCCCCGACAACCAACAAATCTCCCTCATATTCCCGTCTGCTACGTATTAGGAAAACATCTCCTGTCGCCGTGTCAAAAGAGGGAATCCTGAGGAGGGAGAAATCAGTACGCCCCAGCAGTTTTGCCAGAGGGGCATCACCCATACGATGCTCAGGGTCAGGGTCAATCCAGCGATCATCTATAGCAATCTTGCCACTCGTCTCACCCTCTGCCAACGAAAGCCTCAGCGAATGCGGCACTATAGGGGGCTCGACACGGATAATCGACTCGCCCTGTACCACACGATAACCATAAATCAACTCTACCGTAGAGTCGCAGGGGACACTGAGGCTTAGGCTCCAATAATGGCGGTCATTATCAGGGATAAGCTCGTAGACCATCTCCGAACCATTGACCCTCCCAACCCATTGAAGTGCCTGCTCTACTCTATCTATATGGTAGGGTATTCTAAATCTTATGTCAAGCATCTATTACTTCTCTAGCTTAGTACGAATATGAGCGAAGTCTACACCAAAGCATACATCCATACGGCGTCCCTCTCGTATCAGCTCATTATCTGGTGGTACCAGCTTAAGCTTGTCTTTCACATGACTAAGAGGGACATGGGTAATCTTGCCCCCCTTCATGCTCACCATGACCCCCGAAATCCCATCAGCTAGCAACTGTGTGGCATGCCCCCCAAATCGGGTACAGAGGTTGCGGTCGTAAGAAGAAGGTGCACCTCCTCTTTGGACATAACCCAGTACCGTCTCGCGGCTATCAATCCCGGCATCCTCCCGTAGCTTACGAGAGAGATAGCGTCCGGCCGATTCACGCTCTCCGATGGGCTGCTCCTTTTGTTCGTCAAAGACAACCCCTTCAGCGACTACGATAATCGCATAGCTCTTGCTCTCCTCGTAGCGCCTCTTGATGGCATTAAAGACAATATCGAGATCACAGCCCAGCTCTGGCAGTAGAATCACATCCGCTCCGCTCGCCATTCCGGAGTAGAGCGCAATCCACCCGGCCTCGTGCCCCATCACCTCCACCACTATCACACGATTGTGGCTCTGTGCGGTGCTATGGATTCGGTCGATGAGCTCGGTGGCGATGCCCACAGCGGTGTCAAAGCCAAAAGTAACATCTGTCCCATACACATCATTATCGATGGTCTTGGGGATACCAATAGCAGGAAATCCAAGTTCGGAGACTACGGCGGTGGTCTTTTGCGTCCCATTACCGCCAATACAGACAATCGCATCTAGCCCAAGCTCCTCCCAAGCCGACCTAAACTCCGCCCGAGCACTCTCATCCTTCAGAAGAGCTTTACGAAAAGCCTTATCCCTACTGCTACCCAGTACGGTGCCGCCCATACTGAGCAGGCTGGAGAGATTCAGCATATTGAGCTCCACATAGCTTCTACTGGTAATCCCGGTAAAACCATCCTTAAATCCCAACACCTCCATTCCATGCGCCGTAATAGCTGTTTTTGCCACCGCTCTGATGGTAGCATTGATGCCAGGCGCATCACCGCCTGATGATAGGATGCCTATTCTCTTTACCTGCTTCATCATTTCTAATCGTCTGTATGATTTACTCGTGCAAAACAAAAATACTCATTTCCCTCGAATGGACAAAGGGCAGTAAGCCACAAGCCTACTGCCCTTTTCGATTTTATTTATATCCAAACTATCTCAACTTGGGTCTTGGAGTCTAAAAGTATCGCCGCCCTCAAGTGTGCCTACCTGATAGCCCTTATTGAGCCAAGCCATACGCTGCTGAGAAGTCCCGTGATTGAAAGCATCTGGCACTGTATAGCCTTGAGCCTCCATCTGTAGTTTGTCATCTCCGATGGCATGTGCTGCATTGATACCCTCCTCTAGATCTCCAGGCTCCAATGTCCCATAACGAGCGTCATCGTGATGTGCCCAAAGCCCCGCATAGTAGTCTGCTTGCAGCTCTAGCCGTACGCTCACCTTATTGGCATCCGTCTTGCTCATCCGAGCCATCTGTTGGTGCGCTTGGTCGAGCGTCCCTAGTAGATACTGTACATGATGACCTACCTCGTGTGCAATCACATAGGCATAAGCAAAATCGCCACCCGCCTTGAGCTGTGACTTCATCTGCTTAAAGAATGAGAGATCGATATAGACCGTCTGATCGGCTGAACAATAAAATGGCCCCACCTGTGACGAAGCACCACCACAACCACTCTGCACCGCATCCGTAAACATCACTAACTTAGGTGGCTGATACTGTAGCCCTTGCTCCGCAAACACTTTTGTCCAAACATCCTCCGTCCCGGCAAGTACCACCTTTACGAGCTTTGCTAGCTCCTCCTCTTCGGCGGTAGGCACATACTCTTGGGTAGCTCCCTGAGGACTTTGTAGAATATCACCGGCTCCTTGCTTCAGCACATCCATCGGATTGCCACCCATAAACCAAGTAATCAATCCGACAATGATAAGACCTCCAATACCCAGGGAAGCACGCTTCGTTCCTTTCCCACGGCGATCCTCAACATTGCTGCTCTCTCTTCGACCATCTAATTTCATATCAATTCATCCTAATTAATAAATGATTCTGATTCTTCTGAGACAAAGATAGATAAAAAGATAATACGAAGCCCACAGGGCTCAGTCACCCTCCTCCAGCATAAAAACCGCTTCTACCGGTTTGCCAAATACCCTGCAAATCTTGAGCGCCAATACCGTAGAGGGGACATATTTCCCTGACTCTATCGCATTGACGGTCTGACGGCTCACATTGACCCTCTCGGCAAGCTCTGCTTGGGTCAATCGCATGATGGCCCTTTCTACCCTAATGTTATTGGTCATAGCTGCACCTCCTTATTATCCTTCCTAAATTTCCACAACTCATATTGGTACTTTCCGATGAAAAGCAACATCATCAGGAATAGGTAAATCCACATAAATGAGAGATAAGCAAACCCATAAATCAAGAGCGTACCTACAATCAGAATCACCGTAGATGCTTTAGCTGCGAAGGCGATGGCAGAGAGTCGAATCTCAGAGATGAGTTCGTCTTCGTCCTTTTCCCTAGAGAAACCGATAAAGAGGAGCGATAAAGCAAGCCCTACCAGATAGATTTCGTTCATCCAATCATTGGTTTGCTCTGAACCAAACACCCCTGTAGAATAGACAAATGGGGGGAGCTTCGTGGTCATTTGATCGTCTGGCAACACTCCAGAAAGAGCTAAGATTGCCAGAAGGAAAGATGGTACGAAGAGTAGCCAACCAGCCTTCTTGTACCCATTTGGAAATAGATAATTACGTTTCATGTCACATTTCATCTTACACAGTTATACTTCAGACACGATACTGATCAGATATCTGCGACAAAGATAAACAAACTTTCCAAATTGTCAAGCAAACGCGACATGTTTTGTTCGGGACAATCAGTTGGTCAGTATCAGGACGCCATGAGGTGGTAACTGAAGCGGCTGGTCTACTGCCACTGCGGTACCCTTTACCAGATCAAAGAGTGTGGCAGCACTACTAAGATCTCTCAGCCAATCGGGGGTCACCTCTTGCTCCTTATCCGTGGCGTTTAGTAGGACCATGACGACTTCCTCATCGTAAGTGCGGGCGTAACCGTAGACCCCTTGGCTGGGATCTTTATGCTTCAATGAGCCGTAGTGAATCGCCTTACTTCCTTGTCTCCAATGGAGTAGTTTCTGTGTAAAGTCGTAAGCCTCTTGTTCGGCTGGGGTGCGCCCTTCCGGCGTAAAGGCTGAGCGTATATCCTCGCTCCAGCCTCCAGGGTAGTCTTGTCGGAGGAGTCCGTCGCCATGAGCTTTGTCTGCTGTCATCAGTATCTCTGTCCCGTAGTAGAGTTGAGGTATTCCTCTCATGGTGAGCACAAAGGTAATTGCCTGCTTATACTTATCAAGAGAGATCAAGCTATCGTGCTTAAATAGCCTCGAGGTATCGTGGTTATCCAAAAAGATGAGCAGGCTGTGTGGATTTGGGTAGACATAGTCTTGCCCCAAGTATTCGTATATGCTATTGAAGCCCTTTTGGCTCTTCTCCTCATTTCCAAATGTCGCCTGCATCAAGAAGTGAAGGGGAAAGTCCATCACCGTACGGAGTTGGCTATTGCGTGGAGCAGCCAGTTTGCTATCCTTTTGCCAGTAGGCGATTTGGGTATTATGGTTAAACCACGTCTCACCTACGATATTGAAGTGTGGGTACTCCCGCTCCACTGCCTGCACCCACGCTGCCATGGCATCCCAGTCGGCAAAAGGGTGGGTATCCTGTCGAATACCGTTGATACCGGCGTACTCGATCCACCAGATACTGCTTTGGATAAGGTATTTGAGTACGTGGCGATTGCGTTGGTTGAAGTCGGGCATGCTCTCGACAAACCAACCATCGATCGCCTTTTTGAAGTCGCCCTCGGTGGCGTAGGGGTCCATCTGGGTGGCGGTGCGGAAACTACTTGGGGAAAAGGTCGCATCATAGTTGAACCAATCCTTATCCGGGCAATCTTTGAAGAGATAATTGCTCGTACCACAGTGGTTGAATATCATATCCATGACTACTTTGATACCCCTTTGGTGTGCCGCTTGGACAAGAGTCTTGAACCCTTCATTGGATCCAAAGCGAGGATCAATCTGGTAGTAATCGGTGATAGCGTAGCCGTGGTAGGAGCCGAAAGGCATCTCATTTTCCTGCACAGGATTGAGCCAAAGGGCGGTCACTCCCAAGTCGGAGAGATAGTCTAAATGGTCTGCGACTCCTTGTAGGTCTCCTCCGTGGCGTGCAAAGGGGTGGGTGCGATCTACCGTAGACTCTTGAAAGCCTGGGAAGGCGTCATTGGAAGGGTCTCCATTGGCAAAGCGGTCTGGCATCACGAGGTAGAGCACATCGGAGCTGTCAAATCCCTCAATATCTCTTCTCCTCCCTTGTCGAGCCTTGAGTTCGTAGCTGAGGTCATAGGTCTCGCCTCCTTTGGAGAGCTGTATCGTGAAGGTTTGCGCTGGCGCTGCTTTGGTATCTAGGTAGAGGAGTAAATAGTTGGGATTAGGAAGTGCAACAATCTCCTTGAGCTGCACCTGATTGCCTACCACAGTAGGCGTATACTCGGCAAGTGCGGCGCCATAGAGTAGGATTTGGAGCTCGCTTTCCTCCATATCCGCCCACCAAAAATGAGGTGCTACCTTGTGAATCACTGGTTGTTGTGCCACCGCACTGAGTGTCAATAAGGCGGTCAGCAGGGAGAGTATCTTTCTTTTCATAGCTCGATAGTCTAAATAAGAAAGCCCCCTACCAAGCTGTCGTAGCTTAGCTGGGGGCTTCTTCATTAAAGTTAGTCCAAGTTAGTTGATGGTACCTGTACCTGCATTGAAGTCAAGGGTAATTACTTGTCCTGCGGTTACCGGTGCGGCCGGTTGGTCACCCCCATTGCCTCTGTAGGCAATCTTGCCATCAAGGATGACAAACTCCATCCTCCACCAGTCTCCACCTATACCTGCTGCCTCGGATGAGGCATAGATGCGGAGGTTGCCATTGGCAGCAGCGGTGGCAGTCATCTTGCCGTTCACCGCCTTGAATGGATACTTACCTGCTTCCCAGCTGCCAAAAGCGTCTCCGATACCAAATACCTGAGCAGGCTCTATGGTGATGGTCTTAGCGGTGAAATCGACAAGCACGAGATAGATGCCAGACTGAGCAACCAAAGCATCGCTACCATCCACGGTGTATCCCACTTCGGTGCCGAGGGTGGCGAAGTCGCCTCCCCATTTCTTCTCCGTATTCCACTTGAATTTATTGGCAGGGTCAGCGAAGTAACGGATAGCCCAGAACTTCCCCGGAAGGCCATGTATAGGGGTCATCTCTACTACACCTTCGCTATCCCAATTCCATCCACCAAACTCCTGACCAATCATATAGACTGCCTCTGGGTACTCTGGCTCAGCCGGCTTGGCAGGTGTAAAGTTGATGGTCAAAGGCTGAGAGGTCACCACTGCATCCTTTAGTACAGGAGAGCCTGACTCCAACTGAGGAGTAGCGGAGAGGGTGAAGTCAATACTCCCCTTTTCACCGGCTGTTAGCCCAAGGGTCTTGATGACTCGCTCATTGAATTCGATGAGCGGGATAGAAATCTTTTTTTCTCCCCTAGTGATCGGGAAGCTGATCGACTGCTCATTTGCAGTAGCGGTAAGGGTGTAGTCGAGAGGTATCTGTGTGCCATATTCGGCATTGTCCCAAGTAAACTCGAGCTCACCAGGGCGATCAAGGGCGATCACTATATCGCTCTGTGCTTGATTCACGAGGCGAAGCACGGGTGCCTTAGCCTCACTGACATTTGGCAGCACAGGATTATCTGCATTGGAGCGCTCGCAAGCACTTAGCCCCATGAGTAGAGCAGGCAATAGGAGCCACCATACTTTGAAATATTGTTTGTTCATATTGTCATCTGATTATTGAGGGTTCTGCACAAGGTTTTCGATATTGGCGAGAATATCTTTGCTAGGGAGAGGGTAGAGGTTGTGGGTATCGGACACCGCACGACCACCCTCTATACCGCCCTTCCACTCCCAGAGGTACTGGTCAGTAGTGAAGAGCCCGAAGCGTATGAGGTCGGTGCGTCGATGACCCTCCCAATAGAGCTCACGCCCACGCTCGTCAATGATATTCTTGAGGATGATGCTCCTCATAGGATCCGCCCCTGCACGGAGGCGTACTTGGTTGTAGTACTGGAGTCCTTTTGCCTTGTCTACTGCACTATCTCTTAGCGATGCCTCAGCATAGATGAGCATCATCTCAGAAAGACGGAATAGAGGGAAGTCTCCATCGCCAAAGTCACTGTGGCTGCCCGAGGTGCCATCCTGATTGGTATTGACATACTTATAGATGTGGACACCGTGATTGAAGTCACGGAGATTTTTCATGTGATCCGTAGTCCGTATCAGGAGGTTGCGCTTATCCTTCTCATCGAATAGCTTCGCAAAGGTAGGCGTAGCCCTATTGCCACCCCACTTACCATTGAGCCCGATACCGCCCGGTACGAGCTTGGCGATGTCGTCGTTATAAGAAGCTGCGACAAAGAAGGTCGCTCCAGACCAAGACTGCGCCCTTTGACCGTCAAATGGGATAGCGAGGATAATCTCGTTGGTCATCCTGTGGTTATCTGCATTGAAGAGGAATCGGTAGTTATCTGCCAGTGTATAGCCTGCTCCGATGACTTTCTCTGCGTATTCGGCAGCCTCCTTGTATCGAGGAGTCCCAGTGTAGACCTCTGCATTGAGATAGAGACGAGCCAAGAGCGCCTGAGCAGCGGACTTATTAGCACGCGCATAGCCATTGCTTTGAGGGAGCTTACCCTCTATCTCCTTGAGCTCGCTCTCGATGTACTTGAAGAGCTCTGGGCGTTGGATTTGTTTTGGAGCATCCTTGCCAGTCTTGTCTTTCTCGGTCACAAATGGTGGATTGCCAAATAAATCCATCAGCACCCAGTACTGATAGGCACGGATAAAGCGCGCCTCGGCACTCATAACCTCCTTTTGCTCTTGGCTCACCGGAGAGGTAGGGATATTGACGAGGAACTCATTGGCAAACTTGATCTGGATGATAGAGCGGTAGTAAAGACCTGCTATAAAGTCGGTATTTGCATCCCAAGTCATATCGTCAAGACCTCTGAGAGCGTCGTCTTCCCAAGCACACTTCGCCTCATCGGTTGGGAGCTCTTGGAGGTTAAATAAGCCACGAGTAAAGCCTGTAAATCCATCATCTACACCGGCGACATCCCCTTCGGTGAGCGACCAAGCGCCATATACCTTGGCAAGTGCTTGTTTCGTCCCCTCTTCGGTTGCATAAACCTTTACACTGGTCACATCATTAGTCGGAAATCTATCCAGATCCTTGACACAGGAGGATAGAGCGAGAGCAGCAAGCAAAGCAGCTGTCAGGTATCCTATATATCTTTTCATATCTATTATTACGAATTAAAAGGTGAGACCAAGACTAACCGAGTACGTACGTGGTACAGGGTAGAATTGGAAGTCAATACCATTGCCTATCTCTGGATCAATACCCTTGTACTTACTGATTGTAAAGACATTCTGTACTGTAGCACCGACATTGAGTGCTACCTTGTCGCCCAGTACTTTCCCGAAGTCGTAGTTTAGGGTAATATTGTCCATCTTGACGAAAGAAGCATCCTTCACATAGTAGTCGGATAGATACCTTGGTGCCTTAAAGCCTGTGTTGTAGTAGTCTGTAGTACCATTTTGGATCCAACCAAGTGTATTGAGTATAGCTGCCTCCTGACCACGAGTAGAGGAGACATTGTCGTACACGTAATTACCGATACTGCTACGTAGGGCGGTAGAGAGTGTCAGGTTTTTGTAGCTGACGGAAGTGCTCAGACCCATAAATACCTTAGGCTCAGGATTGCCCAGACGATATTTATCGTTATTATCTATCACTCCATCCTCATTGAGGTCGGCATATAGACCTTCGACAGGCTTGCCATCCTTGTCATATACCTGCTTGAATACGAAGAATGAGTTCGGCGCATATCCCTCGGTATGTATCTGCACATTGTTATCTGTACCACCATCGATACGACCGGTGGCGACACCTAGATAAGTAGGATCGTAAGTCAAGTTGAGCTTCTTGATGACAGTCTTATTGTAAGTGGCATTGAAGCCTACTGTCCAGTACCAATCCTCGGTCTCTACAGGCACTACATTGAGGGTTACCTCCACACCGTTATTCTCTATCTCACCGATATTGGTCAGGAGCCTATTGGAGAAGTTGGCACCTGCGGGGATGTCGATTGTATTGAGTAGATCCTTGGTGTACTTCTTATATACATCTACGCTACCAGAGAGGCGGTTATTGACAAAGCCGAAGTCTACTCCTATATTGGAGGTAGCAGTCTGCTCCCACTTGATATTGGCATCATAAGCAAGTGGCTTGTACATATTGAGCCACTCGTCTCCAAGCAGCATCTGGCTCTGATTGCCACTAAGGGCATAAGAAGCAAGGTAGCTGTAGTTGGCAATTCCATCTTGCTGACCGGTAACACCGTAGCCAAGGCGTAGCTTGAGCTCGCTTACCGCATCTACATCCTTGAGGAACGACTCATCCTTTACCCTCCAAGCAAAAGCAAATGAAGGGAAGACACCCCAGCGATTTTCTTTGGCAAAACGGCTAGAACCATCCGTACGGACTGTCGCAGTAAATAGGTAACGACCCACCAGAGCGTAATTGAGACGACCATAAAACGACAGCAACGTATTGCGTGGTAGGTCGGTGTCAAATACAGGTTTGTTGTACTCTATACCCCCTGCGGTCTTATTAGGATAGTTGTAGACCTTGGTGAGCCAATCTTGGTAGGAGTAGCCCGCCATCACATCAAATGTACTCTTGATGCTCTCCACATCAGTGCGGTAGTTGAGGTAGAAGTCGAGCAGCTTATTGGTCTTCTCTTGCTTGGAGATATTATCCAGTCCACCCTTGCCAATCTCCTGATTGGTATACTCCAGCATAGAGTGGGTAGGGATATAGACAGAGCCATTTGACGAAGCGTAGTCGTAAGCGAGATTGAGATTGGCTCTCAGCCCTCTTAGGAATGGCAGTTGATAGTCAAACTTAATGTTGGTAATCAGTCGATTAACAGTTGCCCTATCCTCCTTATCATTGAGCATGGCAAGTGGATTTCTAGGCGCAAGAGACTTCGGGATGAGCTGTCCATCCTTTGAGGTCCCGGTAAGGAACCAGTAGCCTCCAAATGGTGCTAGCAGAGGGTCTTCACTCATAATAGGATGTGTGGGATCCATACCTACGGCAGTGCCAATCGCTCCACGGTCGGCGTACCTATTGCGGGTCTGTGTCCCTTTGAGGTTGAAGTCTATGGCGAGGTCGCCATTGAGAAGGCGAGGGGTGAGTGAAAGGTCTCCCGACATACGTTGCATATTGTCTGTGCGGAGGATACCATTTTCATTGTAGTACCCTACAGACAGGCGATAGGGCAGCCAGGAGGTAGATCCGGAGATACTAACATTATTGTCGGTACCAATGGCATTTTGGTAGATTGCCTTTTGCCAGTCGGTATTCTCGGCACCTACCATATCTATGAAACGCTGTTCTCCACTCGCTTTAGCAATCTCCCTTACCTGATCTCCTGTAAGTACATCCACAAACTTGATAGGTGTAGAGACAGAAAAGCGTGTAGAGGCTTGCACCTTTAGAGCTTGTCCGAGCTTACCCTTTTTTGTGGTAATGATGATGACGCCATTGGAGGCGCGCGATCCATAGATGGCTGTAGCTGAAGCGTCCTTCAGTACGTTCATCGACTCAATATCATTAGGATTGATAGAGCTCAGAGCACTAGGTGCTCCCGGGACTGTCCCGCCCTCTAGTGGCACTCCATCGATCACCACAAGCGGGTCATTGCTCGCATTGAGAGATGCTCCTCCACGGATACGAATCTTGGAGCCGGCACCGGGTGAACCACCACCCGATACGATTTGCACACCTGCCACCTTACCGGAGATAAGCTGATCTGGGGTGCTGATCAGTCCTTTCTTAAAGTTGTTGTCAGTGATAGTGGTGATAGAGCCGGTAAGGTCTTTCTTCTGTGCGGTACCATAACCGATTACGACCACTTGCTCCAGCATCTCCACATCCTCCGTCATGGTAATCTGTAGTGGGAGGGTCGCAGTAGAAAGTGCTACCTCTACTGTCTTATACCCTACGTAGGAGAATTGCAAACGGTCTGTTGGGTTCGCCTTGACCGTAAACGCTCCGTCTAGATTGGTGAGGGCTCCAACACCCGGCTGATCGAGGTTCTGCACCGTCACGCCTATCAGTGTTTCTCCTTTGGTATCTTTTACGACACCATTAACCGTTTGAGCTAAAGCTGTGGCCGAAGGTGCTACCAATAGCAGCATCGCCCAGACCAAGCCCAGCCATCTTTTGCTTATTGAATGATTCATAAATACACTATCTATAAAATTGATATTGTTTACTTAACAGGACGAATGCTCACCGCAAAGCCACCCCCTTCTACTGCGTTGAGCTTGAGAGTGCTCTTGCTGGTGACGCGTTGTGTCGTGACCGTATAGTCGTAAGGATTGGTAGCTACCGCTGCTGCCTTTCCGTCTTGCCAGATCTTTGCCTCGTACTTCACCCCGGGCTCCAGGAAATCCAGCTTGATGACCGATACACGTGGCACACCGCTTACGTTGCCGATGTACCAGTTGCGCGCATCTTTCTCTCGGCGTGCCACTGTGATATACCTTCCCGGTTCAGCCTCGAGATACTTACTCTCGCTCCACTCTACCGGCACCTCCTTGATAAATTCAAAAGCCGGCATCTGAGCCTCATAGTGCTCAGGCAAATCTGCTGCCATCTGTAGAGGGGTGTACATGGTGAGATAGCTACCGAGCTGGTTGCCTATCGTAGTCTGCACCCAGTTGGGATTGTCCGGATTGAGCTTGCTCATCTCAAACATCACGATACCCGGCGTATAGTCCATCGGACCTCCAATAAGCCTGCTAAATGGCAAGATGGTGAGGTGATTGCGTGGATTGCCACCGGTCTGAAACTCCTGCCCTTTGGCACTCTCTTGAGAGACTAAGTTGGGATAAGTGCGGCTAAGCCCTGTCATGTGTACCGACTCATGAGCATTCACCATAATCCGATACTCTGCAGCCTTCTTCACCACGTGTAGATAGTGATTGACCAGCCACTGACCATAATGATACTCTCCAAAAGGCACAATATCTCCCACATAGCCGGTCTTGACAGCGTTGTAGTTATTGTCCTTCATAAATTGGAAAGCCTTGTCCAGATGACGCTCGTAATTGCGGATAGAACTAGAAGTCTCGTGGTGCATAATCATATCCACACCCTTCTCCTTGGCATACTCACGTATGCGAGGCAAGTCGAAGTCAGGATAAGGCGTGACGAAGTCAAAGACATAGTCCTTTTGGTGTCCAAACCAATCCTCCCAACCTACATTCCAACCCTCCACTAGCAGACCCTTGATGCCGTGCTTGGCGGCGAAGTCGATGTGGCGCAGTACATTTTCAGTCGTAGCACCATGGCGCCCATGAGGCTTCACGTGGCTGTAGTCGGTCTTGCCGAGCTGTACGCTGAATAGGTCGTCGGTGTAGCTCCAGTGCTTGCTATTGGTGATCATCTCCCACCATACTCCCATATACTTCATCGGCTTGATCCAAGAGGTGTCCTCTAGCACGCAAGCATCATTGAGGTTGTACACCAGCTTGCTGGCGAGGATGTCTCGAGCATCGTTACTAACGATGATGGTACGCCATGGGGTGTTGAAGTCGGTCTGTACGTGCCCCTTCGCTCCCGTTGCATCCGGTGTCAGATGGGTACGCAATACCAGGTTCTTGTCGTCCAACTCCAGATTGATTGCGGGGAAGTTGATGAGAGCCGCCTCGTGGATGTTGATGTACAGACCATCTGGGCTTTTGAGCTGAAGCGGTGTCTGTACACCAGTCTTTGAGAAGTCTTGCTGTGAGGCATTGTACTGAAAAACCTGGTCATACAGGCCACGTATCTCGCTCAGACGGCTCTCAGTGTAATTAAACTCCTGAGTGTCGTAGTCGCCGGCAATCCACCAAGCGGTGTGGTCGCCTGCCATGGCAAACTCTGTCGCCTCTTCCTTTACTGTGAAGTAGATAAGATTCTTTTGGGAGGGAAACTCGTAGCGAAAGCCCAGTCCATCATCAAAGAGACGGAATCGGATACTCATACGTCTGTCTGTCGCCGGTTGGTGGAGATCCACCCGTAGCTCATTGTAGTGATTGCGATAGGTGTCTGCTTCGCCCCACACCGGTGTCCACGTCTCATCTAGGGTACCGGTCGCTGTGTCTACGACTTCAAAGCCATTGACCAAGTCTCCTTGCTCATTATTGAGTAGATAGAAGCCCAACTTGCTCTGCTTCACCACCTCCTTGCCGTCATAGCTCAGCGTATAAGTAGGCTCTCCCTGTGCCGTTAGCGCGAAGCTACTTTTGAGACGACCGTTTGGAGATGTCAGCTCTTGAGCAAGAGCAGAAAGACCAAAGATGTTCAGAGCAAGCATAGCTCCGAGCATCATAAAACTAATTTTCTTCATACACGATCATTATGTTCCTAAAATCAAATACTTACCTATATTCACCACATCGGGGTTGCTCCCTAAATAACACACACCCACCATCGTCCCCTTTTTCTCATATCAAATTTTTCCGAAGGGGCCGTGTGGTAAAATATTTTATATCAGCCTCTAAAGATACATATAATTTTGAAAAATCGAAGCATATCGAATCTTTTTGCGGGGGAGGGACATTCCGGTCTCCCCCAATTCCTTGCTTTCGGAGACAGATGGCGACAAAGAAGTTGTCGCTCGGTAGAGAGAATCTGGTCGCTCTATAGAGGAAATCTGTCCGCTCTATAGAGGAAATCTGTCTGCTCTATAGAGGAAATCTGTCCGCTCAGTAGAGCGCATTTTATCCTTGCTCCGACAGACATCCTCTACTTGCGGAATTGAGACCTCAGAAGCAATTAATCTATCTTCAATTCATCATCGACTAAATTATTTTTCTATATAAATTACACTATAAAAGTAAATAAAGTGTATATTTGCGGTGTAATTAATAGATAAACACCGTAGGTATGGATGCAAATAACCGTAAAGACAAATACATAGACAAGGCTATCGTAGTACTGAAACAAGAGGGGCTAAGGCTTTCTCTGGACGAAATTGCGACCAAGATGGGGGTAACCAAGAAGACCCTGTACAACCATTTTAGTTCAAAAGAAGAGCTCCTCAAGGAGTGTATCCGCTCTATCTCGAGTGACTTCCAAGAGGCTCTCTCAGGATTGGACGACCCCAATCACTCATCGATTGAAAATCTAAGGAGATGTTTCTCGAGGGTCAATAATCTTTTCATGGTACTCAATCCTATATTCTTTTCCGACCTCATGCGTGGCAATCCCAATCAAGCTATGCTGGAGCACGTGGTGGGTTCGGGATTTTTTCGCCAGAAGATAGAGGCTAACCTCCGTAAAGGAATAGAAGGTGGTCTCTTTAGAGACGATCTCGATGTAGAATTTGTGGGGAATTACTTGGCCTATTCTGTCTTCGGATATTACATCAATGGGATTGTGAATAATAATCCGTTGATTTCTAAGTCCTATTTTGATGATATTCTCGGGTATCATCTGAGGGCTATCGTCTCAGAGAAAGGCAAACAATTTATCAATAATAGTTATGAAGCAATTAAGGAGTAAACCGTCAGAGAGGAGTATCGTAATGGCTCTCATGGGGGGTGTCTGCCTACTTCTATGGGGGATGGATGCCTATGCACAAGAAGCCTATTCGCTACGGGGCTGCCTCGAATATGCTGTGCAGCACAATCGTAACATCAAGAAGTCGGGCTACGACAAGGGCAAAGCGTACTATGCGCATCAGGAGGTGCTTGGGGCACTGATGCCGCAAATCAATGGGTCTGCCAACCTAAACGACAACCTAAAGAAGGCAAAATTTGTGATGCCCAACTTCATGAATAGTATGCTACCGCCCGGCATGCAAGATCCCAATGCTTCCAAGTACATGACCGTGGAGATGGGCACTAAATACTCTGCAAATGTGGGACTGTCGGTCAATCAACAACTGCTCAACTTCCCGCTCTTCAACGCCCTCAAGATAGCGGAGGTCGCAGAGCGCATGGCGGCACTCGGAGTCGAATCCACGGAGGAGGATGTAATTGCCCAGACTGCTACTCTATTTTATGCTATCCAAAGTACCGAGTATGCGGTCGCACAGATGAGCAAGAGCGTGGAACTGGTAGAGAAGATGCTCAAAATGATGGAGGTCAATCACGCCAATGGGCTGGTGAAAAAGGTGGATGTAGACCGCCTCAAGGTGAATCTCACCAATTTACTTACCCAAAAATCTGCCATCGAAAACGCCATCGAAGTCCAGAAAAACCTACTCAAGCTACAGATGGGGATGGAGATGGATACTGCGCTCACGATTACGCCTATGGATCTATCGATAGTGGAGCAGATGGTGAGTGGAGTCGCGATACTGCCTTTTGCCCCCACACAGCACACCGCCTACAAGCTCCTAGCAGAAAAGTTGGAGATGGCTGATCTGCAAAAGAAATCTGCGACCTACGAATATCTGCCGACACTTTCTCTGGTATTCAATATGCAATACAATGGTGTAAGCGACCAATTCTTTAGAGGTCAGACCAATTACTGGTATCCTACTTCTGTGATTGGCTTGAGCCTGAGGATACCTATATTTAGCGGATTGAGTCGTCGAGCCAAAGTAAGAGAGAGCGATTTCGAGCTCAAGAAAGCGCAGGAAGACATGCGAATACTAGGGCAGTCTCTCGACATGGCGCATAAGAATGCTATACTGAAGCTAAATGATACTCAACGTACCATCGCACTGCAAAAGGATAATCAGGCTCTGGCTGAGCAAGTGTTTGAGATGGCACAGAATAATTACGTACTGGGCGTAGCTTCTATGTCAGACGTACTTAATGCCAGCCAATCGCTCATACAAGCTCAGATGTCCTATGCCAATGCACTCAATGAGTGTATGAAAGCATATATCGACTTAAAGAAAGCGAGTGGAGAAATAAAGGAATTAATGACAACACATTGAATATAGCTGCTTATGAAACGTATCACTTATATCTTGGCGGGCATCGTCATCGTCGGGCTTATCGTCCTTACCCTCGTGCTCAATAAGAGGTCTACAGCAAGAAAAACTCAGATGATTGAGGACGAGTCATCTGCCGTGGCTGTAAGAATAGAAGTGGTGGCAGATAGCACATTTGCCACCGGCTTTGAGACCAATGGAATTCTGGAGGCACAGCATGACCTTTCGTTTGTTTCCGACATCGGAGGACGGATTATACAGATATACGCAGATGAGGGTGATTATGTACAAAAGGGGAAGGTACTGATTCAGCTCGACTCGGAGACGCTCCGTGCCGATGTGGAGTCGAGCAGAGTAGCGTATGAAGCAACTCAAAAGGATTATGAGCGATTTAAGAATGCTAATGCGCAAGGAGGGGTGACCGACCAGCAATTGGCGACCATCCACACCCAGATGGTAGCAGCGGAGAGCAGATATATCTCTAGTCGCCGCCGCCTCTCAGATGCTTCTATCAAGGCGCCTCTTTCGGGCAAAATCTACCAGAGATACGTAGAGGTTGGGAGCTTTGTCAATCCCGGGACTAAGTTATTTGACATTATAGATGATGCACAACTAAAGGTAAATGGTTACCTGACGGAGAGACAAAGACTAGAGGTAAAAAAGGGACAACCGGTGAATGTGACGAGCGACCTCTACCCTGGCAAAACGATAGCAGGAGAGGTGACATTTGTCAGCGATAAGGCAGATCGCTCTCTCAACTTCCCGGTAGAAGTGACCATCACAGAGAAGGAGGTGGATTTGCTCCCAGGGATGTATGTCGCGGTCTCTTTTGGCAACGAAGCGGAGAAGACCGGTATCTTGATACCGCGTAGTGCTATCAGCGGGAGTGTCAAGGAGGCGAGTGTATATGTGGTGGAACATAGCGTGGCGAAGAAAAAAGCCATCGTCACGGGGAATCTCGTAGGCAACCGTATCGAGGTACTGGATGGTCTCCAACAAGGGGATAGCATCGTGGTCGCCGGGCTCATCAATATCACTGATGGCACACTGATAAAGAATATTAATTGATATAAGAGGTCTTCTGAGATGAAAATAGTAGAATTATCCATCAAGCGTCCAATATTTGTCTCAGTACTATTCATCCTCCTGGCAGTATTGGGATACCTAAGCTACAAGAGCCTAAGCGCGGAGCTGATGCCAAAGTTTACTCCACCTGTGCTCAATGTACAAATCATATATCCCGGCGCATCGCCCACCGAAGTAGAAAACTCCTTGACCCGAAAGGCAGAGGATGCCCTTTCAAGCATGGAGGGGATAGACAATATGCAGTCTTTCTCCTTCGAAGGGATGTCTATGATTTTGGTGTCGTTTAATTTCGGAACCGACATCGACAAGTCTATGACCGATGCACAAAACCTCCTCAATGCCAAGCGAGCGGAGCTCCCCCGTGACATACTCTCTCCCACCGTCTCCAAGATTTCGGTGGACGAAAAGCCTATCCTGATACTATCTGTCGCCTCCGATATGGCTCCGACCGATTTTTATCAACTCGTCGATAAGCGCATCGTACCCGAACTGTCGCACGTCAGTGGGGTGGCAAAAATCGGACTGGTCGGGGGTACCGAACGTGAAATTCAGATCAATCTGAACCAAGCAAAGATGAGGGAATTTGGGCTGACACCTCTGATGGTACAGGGTGCGATTAGGTCGGCAAATTTGGATTTCCCTACAGGGTATCTTCAGAGTGAGGAGACCCAAACGGCTATCCGACTATCTGGCAAGCTCACTTCGATAGCCGAGCTCCGAAACCTCGTGGTGCGAACAACCCAAACGGGTGCGCTCATCCGACTAGGTGATATATCAGAGGTTAGCGATGCGGTCAAAGACCCCGTGAAAATCGGTCGGGTCAATGGGCAGGATGCTATCCTCATCAACCTCCTCAAGCAATCCGATGCCAATGCCATCAAGGTCAGCGAGGCGGTGCATAAAAAGATGGCACAGCTGGAAAGAGATTACGCTGATGTAGGTCTAAAAATCGACGTGGCTCAAGACACCACGACCTTTACCCATCAATCCATCAATTCGGTACTGACCGATTTACTCTTGGCGATTTTACTGGTCTCTGTCGTTATCCTCTTATTCTTGCATAACTTCCGCAATGCGCTTATCGTGATGGTGGTGGTGCCCATCTCCCTGATATCCTCTTTTATCGGGATGAAAATCTTTGGGTTTACGCTCAACCTCATGTCTCTCCTAGCACTGTCACTGGTAATCGGCGTCATCGTAGACGATGCGATCGTGGTAATCGAAAATGTGTATCGACACATCGAGATGGGGAAAAATAAAGTGCGAGCGACCTATGATGCGATGAAAGAAATCGGTCTGACGGTCATCTCAGTGACCTTGGTGCTGGCAGTGGTATTTCTTCCGGTTATTTTCACCAACACTCTGGTTTCGGATATCCTCCGGCAGTTCTGCGCAGTCATAGTGATAGCGATACTTTTCAGCCTCCTCGCCGCACTCACACTCGTGCCATTACTGACGTCGAGATACAGCAATATCTACGAGCTTACCGGCAAGAATGGCTTTGAACGCATGCTTCTTGGCTTCGAGAGAGGTATCACAAAGTTTGCCGATTGGATATCCAATATCTCGGAATGGGGGCTCAACCACAAGATGAAGCTCGGCGGGGTAGTCGCCCTGATTACCATAGCGGTCTTGGCACTCTTCCCATTGGGATTTATCAATTTTGAATTTCAACCTTACATCGACAGGGGAGAATTTATTGTCCAGCTGGAAATGCCCAAAGACATCTCTATGGAAGAATCCAACCTCCTCGTCCAAAAAGCCGAAAACTGGTTTATGGAGCGCCCAGAGGCAGATAAAGTGGTGACCATGGTGGGACTGACAAGTGACAATAATCAGAGCAATAAGGGAACCCCCTACCTCGCAGAACTCAATGTAAAACTGCACAAGCAAAAAGAAGGAACCGAGCAATACATCACCCGAATACGCAAGCCGCTCTCTAACCATCTCGTGGATGCCAAGGTGAATATATTCAGTGTCAATCTCACCGGTACCGCCTCCAAGGCCGCCGTGGAGTATATCATCACAGGCAATGAGAGTGACTCCGTAATGATGTATGCCGACAAAGCACTACAGATCCTAGGCTCCATCCCCGGCGTCATGCAACAAAGCCTGTCGGTCGAAAATTCTACTCCGGAAATCACAGTGCAGGTAGACCGAGACAAGATGGCTGAACTAGGGCTCACACTCGACAATGTGGGGATGCTCATGCAGATGCACTTCCAAGGCAATAATCAACTGAAGTTCACCCAGGACAACGATGAGTATGCCATCAATATTCGCGCTGATAAGGTGTATCGTCAAGAGGCGGATGATGTCGCAAATCTGACTTTCATCAATACTCGTGGAGATAATATCAGGCTCGGGCAATTCGCCAATATCCATCTTGGGACCGGACCAAGTAGACTGGAGCGATACAACCGCAATAGCTCTGTGACGCTAAGAGCCCAAGCGTATGGCGTGCCTGCTGGCGCTATCTCCAAGGAGTTTATGAACAAACTTAAGGAAAACAATCTGCCACGAGGAATACAGATTCAAGCCACCGGTGATATGAAGAAGATGTCCGACTCGATGGAGGTCTTGACCACTGCATTGCTGCTATCACTGATGCTTATCTATCTGGCTATGGTACTCCTGTACAACAATTGGACGGATCCTCTTGTGGTCATGGTCTCCATCCCTCTATCCATCGTGGGAGCCCTCTTGGCACTCGCCCTGACCAATACTGCTATGAGTATTTACGCTATGCTGGGCGTGGTAATGCTGGTAGGTCTGGTCGCTAAAAACGCTATTCTACTGGTCGATTTTGCCAATGAAGCTCTGCATGAGGGACAAACGATAGACAAGGCATTGATACAGGCAGTTCGGATTCGCACCAGACCGATTCTAATGACCGCGCTATCGACCATCATCGGCATGCTCCCGGTGGCACTCTCTAAGGGTTCGGGCGCAGAGCTCCGCAATGGTATGGCTTGGGTCATCATCGGAGGTATGGCGGTGTCCACACTCCTTACACTCATTGTGGTACCAGCAGTCTATAAGGCAATGCACGCCAGACGCAAGCAAAATAAAAAACCTATAGATATCGAACAACTGATGTACGAATAAGCACACATCACCCCTAAATAAAGAAAGAGCGTCCCCGCCCCACTTCGATACTTCCGAAGCAGGCGAGGACGCTCCCCTTATCCACCATCCTATACCCACTCGCTTACCTAAACTATGTTTCTGTCCAATAGAAGGAGAATAAAAAAAAACGGCTACGCCAAGCACCTTCAATTAGGTACTTGGCGTAGCCGTTACGGCAAGGAGCTATACCCATTCCGTATAGCCCCCACCTGTAACCGTCACTCTTAACTGGAAATTACCAGCTAGCCTTCTTGACACCTGGGATCAGCCCCTTAGATGCCATCTCACGGAACTGAATCCTAGAGATACCGAAGAGCCTCATATAGCCCTTTGGACGACCAGTGATGTTGCAACGATTGTGGAGACGCACTGGGCTGGCATTCTTTGGCAACTTCTGGAGACCTTCGTAATCCCCCTCTGCCTTGAGTTGCTCACGCTTAGCTGCGTACTTAGCTACCAACTTGGCTCTCTTGCGCTCACGCGCCTTCATAGATTCTTTTGCCATATCGCTATTTCCTTCCTTAGTTTTCGTTCTTCTTGAAAGGGATGCCAAACTCCTTTAGGAGTGCGAAGCCCTCTTCGTCGGTCTGGGCAGTAGTCACGAAAGTGATGTTCATACCCATGATCTTGCTGACGCTATCAAGATTGATCTCTGGGAAGATGATCTGCTCTGTGATGCCAAGGGTGTAATTACCTCTGCCATCAAGGCGACTCTCAACACCCTTGAAGTCACGAATACGTGGTAGGGCGATACGGATTAGCCTCTCAAGGAACTCATACATCTTCTCCCTCCTGAGGGTCACCATCACACCGATAGGATTACCCCTACGGAGCTTGAAATTGGAGATATCCTTCTTGGAGTAGGTCACTACTGGCTTCTGACCAGTAATCAGTGCGAGCTCACCCTGTGCAATCTCAATCAGCTTCTTATCAGCGGTAGCCGCTCCCAGACCCTGATTGACGACAATCTTGGTGAGGGTAGGCACCTGCATAATGCTGCTGTAGCCAAACTGCTTCATCAGCAGGGGCACAATGCGCTCGCTATAGTCTTTCTTCAAATTATCTGTAGCCATCTCTAATCAGCTATTTCGCATTAATTACTTCAGTAGCTCGCCTGACTTCTTGGAGTAGCGCTCTAGCTTCCCCTCCGCATTGCGGCGACGACCTACCCTTGTAGGAGCACCAGTCTTGGCATCCACTGGGTTGAGGTTGGAGATATGGATAGATCCCTCCACGTGTACCATACCGCCCTGCGGATTCTTTGCATTGGGCTTAGTGCGCTTGGTGATCATATTGATGCCCTCTACCACTGCACGACTCTTCTTGGTATCCACGAAGAGTACACGGCCGGTCTTGCCCTTGTCGTTACCTGCATTTACAAATACGGTATCGCCCTTCTTTATATGAAACTTTGCCATGATTCGTATGTCCTTTCCTTATAAATTAGAGCACCTCGGGTGCAAGTGAGACAACCTTCATATTCACAGCACGAATTTCACGTGCAACCGGACCAAAGATACGGGTAGCGCGGATATCTCCCGCATTGTTGAGCAACACACATGCATTGTCATCAAAACGGATGTATGAGCCATCTGCACGACGAATCTCCTTCTTTGTCCTCACGATAAGTGCCTTAGACACTGTGCCCTTCTTTACATCGCCACCTGGAATGGCACTCTTTACGGTAACTACGATCACATCACCGATCGAAGCATACCTGCGACGAGTACCGCCTAGCACACGGATGCAGAGCACCTCTTTGGCGCCGCTGTTATCAGCTACAGACAGTCTTGACTCTTGTTGTATCATAATAGATTACTCTACAAATCTGCTAAAAAATTACTTCGCTCTCTCCACGATCTGGATCACTCTCCAGCGCTTGGTACGGCTGAGTGGGCGAGTCTCCATGATCCTAACGGTGTCCCCTTCGTTACACTCGTTATTCTCATCGTGAGCATGGAACTTCTTAGTCTTATTCACAAACTTTCCGTAGATAGGATGCTTCTCCTTCCACTTTACAGCCACAGTGACAGACTTGTCCATCTTATTGCTGGATACGACGCCCTGTCTTACCTTCCTTAAACTTCTCTTTTCCATCTCTTAGAGCGACTCTTATTCGTTAATACCTGCCTTCTCGTTGAGGATCGTATGGAGACGAGCTACCAACTTGCGCTGATCATTTAGGGTCGATGGCTTGTCCAGAGGGCTAACCTTGTGCTGTAGCGCAAGCCTCTGATACTTCACCGTCTCTGTCTCAATTCTCTCCTTCAGCTCCTGCACCGAGAGGTCTCTTAGTTCATTATTCTTCATAATCTAAAAAATCTATCTAGTACAGAAATTAAAACTCATAATCTCGGCGAACCACAAATTTTGTGGTCACTGGAAGCTTCTGAGCTGCTAGACGTAGTGCCTCCTTGGCAATCTCATAGCTGACACCCTCTACCTCGAATAGCATACGACCTGGAGTCACTGGAGCTACGAAGCCCTCTGGATTACCTTTACCCTTACCCATACGTACCTCTGCTGGCTTGGCAGTGATTGGCTTGTCTGGGAAGATGCGTACCCATACCTGACCCTGACGCTGCATGTATCTAGTCACAGCAATACGTGCCGCCTCGATTTGGCGACCAGTAATCCAGCTAGATTGGAGCGACTTGATGCCGAAAGAGCCAAAGGCAAGCTGATTGCCACGCTGAGCATTGCCCTTCATGCGACCCTTTTGTTGCCTTCTAAACTTGGTCTTCTTTGGTTGTAACATATCTTATGTCCTTTCTTCTGTTTATTACTTAGTGGAGGATTAGCGATCGTTGTTGCGACGATCGTTGCGACGGTCACGTCCTCCGCGACCTCCACGACCTCCACGATTGCCACGATTACCACCATCACGGCGTCCACCACGATTGTCCCTCTGCTGTGTGAAGTCAGGAGCAAGATCACGCTTGCCATAAACCTCACCAAGGCATACCCATACCTTTACACCGATAGCACCTACCTTGGTACGAGCCTCCTCAAGTGCATAGTCGATATCAGCACGAAGTGTGTGCAATGGTGTACGTCCCTCCTTGAACATTTCGCTACGAGCCATCTCGGCGCCGTTGAGCCTACCGCTCAACTGTATCTTGATACCCTCTGCACCAGAGCGCATAGCATTGCCCACAGCCTGCTTCACAGCACGGCGATAGTTCATGCGCCCTTCGAGCTGGCGTGCGATACTCTCTGCTACTATTCTAGCATCGGTATCTGGACGGCGAATCTCGAAGATATTAATCTGCACTTCCTTGTCAGTGAAACGCTTTAGCTCCTCACGTAGCTTATCTACCTCAGTACCACCACGGCCAATGATATGACCAGGGCGAGCGGTACAGATAGTGATAGTCACCAGCTTGAGCGTGCGCTCAATTACGATTTTAGAAACACTTGCCCGTGAGAGGCGAGCCTCTAGATATGTGCGTAGCTTGTGATCCTCTAGGAGGGTATCGGCAAGATCATTCTTCTTGCCAAACCAATTGGAGTCCCAACCCCTAACGATTCCTAAGCGATTGCTTATTGGATTAGTCTTTTGTCCCATCTACAAATGATATGCTTAGAATGTCCTTAAATCTCCTCCCTGCTAGGAAGTGTATCAACAAAAATTGTCAGGTGGTTGCTCCTCTTACGGATACGTGTACCACGTCCCTGTGCCCTTGGACGAAGACGCTTGAGCGTCACGCTCTCATCTACGTAAATCTTAGACACAAACAGCTCGCCTTCTTCTGCCTGACGAGCATTCTTCTGCTCCCAGTTAGAAATTGCACTCCTAAGGAGCTTCTCTACTGAGTCTGCAGCCTGCTTGCTTGAATACCTGAGTACGCCAAGTGCCTTATTCACCTCCATACCACGTACCATATCCGCTACCAAACGCATCTTACGTGGAGAGGAAGGGATATTGACAAGCCTAGCAAAGTACTGAGTACTGCGAGCCTCCTTGCGTTGCTCAGCGGCCAGCTTCTTCCTTTTACCCATATTAGTTACTTTTCTAATTTAATATTGTCCCGTGGAGGGGTTACTTTCTATTACCACTGTGACCGCGGAAAGTACGAGTCGGAGCGAATTCACCCAACTTGTGACCAACCATGTTCTCAGTTATGAATACTGGGATAAACTTATTCCCATTGTGTACAGCTATAGTGTGACCTACGAAGTCTGGAGAGATCATTGAAGCACGGCTCCATGTCTTGATGACATTCTTCTTTCCGCTCTCATTCATCTCAAGCACTCGCTTCTCGAGCTTAAGCTCAATGTAGGGTCCTTTCTTTAGTGAACGACTCATATCTTATTTCAGTCTATTAAGTTTGTTCAAATACTCTTATTACACCCTTACTTACGCTTCTTCTTGCGACCCTCAATAATATACTTAGAGGAGTGCTTCTTAGGTGCACGAGTCTTCAGACCCTTAGCATACAGACCTGTACGGCTACGTGGGTGACCTCCAGACGCGCGACCTTCACCACCACCCATTGGGTGATCTACTGGGTTCATCACTACACCACGGACACGTGGACGACGACCCAACCAGCGGCTTCTCCCTGCCTTACCACTACGCTCTAGTGCGTGGTCAGAATTACCTACACTACCGATAGTAGCCTTGCAAGCTGCTAGGATACGGCGTACCTCACCACTAGGCATCTTGATGACTACATAGGTACCCTCACGAGAGGTAAGCTGAGCAAAAGCACCAGCGCTTCTCACCAGCTTAGCACCCTGACCTGGGCGAAGCTCAATATTGTGGATGACAGTACCTACAGGAATCTTTCCTAGTGGTAGTGCATTGCCAATCTCAGGGGCAGCATTTTCACCGCTCATTAGGGTAGCACCTACCTGAAGGCCATCGGGAGCGACGATATATGCCTTCTCTCCGTCTGCGTAATAAAGTAGTGCGATACGAGAAGATCTATTTGGATCATACTCAATAGCCTTTACTGTAGCAGGAATACCATCTTTCCTTCTCTTAAAATCGATGATGCGGTACAATTTCTTGTGTCCACCTCCGATATTACGTACCGTCATCTTACCGGTGTTGTTACGCCCACCAGTCCTTTTCTTCGATACAGTTAGAGACTTCTCCGGTGTACTCTTAGTGATCTTGTCAAATGCACCGATAATCTTATGTCTTTGCCCAGGCGTAGTGGGCTTCAATTTACGTATTCCCATTTTCTATCAAATGTTACTAAAGAAGTCTATCACTTGTCCTTCCTTAAGTGTTACGATTGCCTTCTTAAAAGCAGGTGTACGACCCACTACAAGACCACCCTTAGTGTAGCGGCTCTTGCGCTTACCATCGTAGTTAGCCGTATTGACGCTTACTACGGTCACGTCGTACATCTTCTCTACAGCCTCCTTGATTTGGGACTTATTAGCACTACGAACCACTTTGAAGCCATAGCGGTTAGACATCGCCTCAGTGATGTCAGTCTGCTTTTCAGTAATAATTGGTTGTATTAAAATACCTCTCATACTCTTCTATAATCTCTAAAGTGTCTCGTTATTCCCTACCCAACAAATCAGTCAGCATAGTAAGTGCGCTCTCTGTGAGCACTAGCTGCTTAGCATTCATGATGTTATAAGTGCTCACATCCTCAGCCTGCATCACATTGACAGCTGGGATATTACGAGAGCTCTTTAGGATTGTCTCATTGAGACCACCTAGGAGCATCAAGCTCTTTACATCATTGAGCTGTAGGGCTTTTAGTACTCCTGCAAACTGCTTGGTTTTTGGAGTGTCAAAGCTGAAGTCCTCTACGACTACGATGGCATTTGCTTGTGCTTTCTTGCTGAGAGCAGAAACACGAGCGAGGCGCTTTACCTTCTTATTGACCTTCTGTTCGTAGTCACGTGGACGTGGTCCGAATACTGTACCACCGCCTCTTAGAAGTGGACTCTTGATACTACCACGTCGTGCGCCACCTGTACCCTTCTGACGGAAAAGCTTGCGGGTACTATAAGCTACCTCGGCACGTTCCTTAGTCTTGTGAGTACCTTGTCTCTTATTAGCCAAATAGCGCTTCACGTCGAGGTAAATGACATGATCATTAGGCTCAACTCCGAATACAGAAGCATCTAGAGTTACCTTGCGTCCGGTCTCCTGACCGTTGATGTTCAATACATTTAATTCCATGTGGCTTAAATATTAACTAATAAGATGGCACCTTTTGCTCCTGGCACACTACCCTTCACGACAAGGGCATTTTGCTCTGGGAGCACCTTTACTACTCGCAGGTTCTCGACAGTAACCCTACGGTTACCATCCTGACCTCCCATCTTCATACCCTTCACAACCTTTGCGGGGGTAGAACAGGCACCAATCGAACCTGGTGCGCGCAGCCTATTCTTCTGACCGTGGGTAGTCTGTCCTACTCCACCAAAACCGTGACGTTTCACTACGCCTTGGAAACCTTTACCTTTAGAGGTTCCAATAACATCCACAAAGGACACGTTATTGAAGATTTCTGCATTGATCACATCACCAAGCTTGTAATCCTTGTCAAAATCAGTGAACTCGGCCAAGTGTCTCTTGGGTGTTACTCCTGCCTTAGCGAAGTGGCCCATTTCAGCCTTGGTTGTGTGCTTCTCCTTCTTATCTTCGAAGCCCAACTGGATAGCTGCATAGCCATCCACTTCACTAGTCTTTACCTGAGTAACCACGCAAGGACCTACTTCGATAACAGTGCATGGGACATTTTTCCCCTCGGCACTGAATACGGATGTCATTCCGACCTTCTTTCCTATTAATCCTGGCATTTCAGTCTCAACTTAATGGTTTACTATAATTATCTCTCTATTAACTACCTATTAGATGTCTGTCTTAATCTCGATCTCAACACCGCTAGGCAACTCGAGACGAGCCAGTGCATCTACAGTAGATGTGCCTGCATTGATGATGTCGATTAGACGCTTGTAAGTAGATAGCTGGAACTGCTCACGACTCTTCTTATTGACAAAGGTAGAGCGGTTTACAGTGAAGATGCGTTTGTGTGTAGGTAGTGGAATAGGACCACGTACAGTCACACCTGTTGGCTCTACAGCCTTCACGATCTTCTCAGCAGACTTATCAACCAAAGCGTGGTCGTAAGACTTAATCTTGATTCTAATGACTTGATTCATATTATTAAATACAATCTTGTGTTGTCTTATTACTTAAGAAGATCTACGCGACCGTCTACCTCCTCTAGTACCGCCTTAGCGTTAGAAATACTCATCTCCTCAAAGTGGCTGAATACCATTGAGCTGGTAGCCCTACCACTGGTGATGGTACGGAGTGCTGTTACGTAGCCAAACATCTCAGAAAGTGGTGTCTTGGCCTTCACGATACGGGCACCACTGCGGTGTGTCTCCATACCCTCTACCTGACCACGACGCTTGTTGAGGTCGCCGATGACATCACCCATACTCTCCTCTGGAGTCACAACTTCTACAGCCATAATAGGCTCTAAAAGCACCGGACGTGCCTTTGCACAACCTTCCTTGAATGCTTGGATAGCACAAACCTCAAAGGACAACTGATCAGAGTCTACTGGGTGGAACGAACCATCAAGAAGGGTTACCTTGAGACCATCCATTGGATAGCCGGCTAGGACACCATTCTTCAGTGCACGCTCGAAGCCCTTCTGGACACTTGGAATATACTCGCGTGGGATATTGCCTCCCTTTACCTCATCGATAAACTGCAGTTCACCCTCAAACTCCTTATCCTTTGGCTCAAGACGGACGATGATGTCAGCAAACTTACCACGACCACCAGTCTGGCGCTTGTAGACCTCACGAAGTTCTACAGCCTGAGTGATGGCTTCCTTGTAGCTAACCTGTGGACGACCTTGATTACACTCTACCTTAAACTCACGCTTCAGACGGTCGATAATAATCTCGAGGTGTAGCTCACCCATACCACTGATGACGGTCTGACCTGTCTCTTCATTGGTTTTGACAGTGAAGGTAGGATCCTCCTCTGCGAGCTTAGAGAGACCGATACTGAGCTTATCCATATCCTTTTGAGTCTTTGGCTCCACTGCGATTCCGATTACTGGATCTGGGAAGTCCATACTCTCAAGTGTGATAGGATGTGCCTCATCACATAGGGTATCACCGGTGCGAATATCCTTAAATCCCACTCCGGCACCAATATCGCCGACATTGATGCGCTCCATAGGATTTTGCTTGTTGGAGTGCATCTGGAAGAGGCGACTGATACGCTCCTTCTTTTCACTACGGCTATTATACACGTAGCTACCGGCATCGAGGTGACCTGAATACACACGGAAGAAACATAGACGACCGACATAAGGGTCGGTAGCGATCTTAAAGGCGAGCGCACAGAGTGGTTCATCTTCGTCTACCTTACGTACGAGCACCTTCTCTGGATCGCTAGGATCAGTACCTTCGACAGTAGGAGTATCGACAGGGCTTGGAAGATATGCGCACACGCCATCAAGTAGTGGTTGAACACCCTTGTTTTTGAACGAAGAACCACAGATTACAGGGTTCATCTCCATATTAATAGTCCCCTTACGGATAGCTGCCCGAATCTCATCCTCGGTGATTGTACTAGGATCGTCAAAGTACTTCTCCATGAGATGCTCATCGACCTCAGCCAGACTCTCAAGTAGCTTATCGCGCCACTCCTCCGCATCTGCCTTTGTATCAGCAGGGATCTCCTCTATATCGTAGTGAGCGCCCATCTCCTCATCGTGCCAAAATAGAGCTTTCATGGTCACGAGATCAACAACCCCTCTAAAGGTCTCCTCAGCACCGATAGGCACTTGAATTGGCACTGCATTTGCCCCAAGCATCTCCTTTAGCTGACGAACTACCTCGTAGAAGTTAGCGCCACTACGGTCCATCTTATTGACGTATGCCATCCTTGGGACTTTGTACTTATCTGCTTGGCGCCATACGGTCTCACTCTGTGGTTGTACGCCACTTACTGCGCAAAAAGCAGCCACAGTACCATCGAGCACGCGAAGCGAACGCTCTACCTCTACCGTAAAGTCTACGTGTCCAGGGGTATCAATCAGATTGATTTTGTACTTATCTCCCTTGTATTCCCAATAAGTGGTAGTGGCAGCACTTGTAATGGTAATGCCACGCTCCTGCTCCTGCTCCATCCAGTCCATTGTAGCTGCACCATCGTGCACCTCACCAATCTTATGGGTAAGACCAGTATAGAATAGAATACGCTCAGAGGTCGTAGTCTTACCGGCATCGATGTGCGCCATGATACCGATATTACGAGTCCTCTCCAAATGTGTTGTGTTAGCCATCTTTTATCTTTCTCTCTTTAACCTAACTTAGAATCTGAAGTGTGCAAAAGCACGGTTTGCCTCTGCCATACGATGCATATCCTCCTTACGCTTGAAGGCACCACCTTGCTGGTTGTAAGCATCCATAATCTCAGCCGATAGCTTATCTGCCATCGTCTTACCACCACGCTTGCGAGCAAATAGGATCATATTCTTCATTGAGATAGACTCCTTACGCTCTGCACGAATCTCAGTAGGCACTTGGAAGTTTGCTCCACCGATACGACGAGTCTTCACCTCCACCTGTGGGGTGATATTCTCGAGGGCGGTCTTCCAGATCTCTAGTGGACTCTTCTCCTCATTTGCCAGCTTGTTCTTTACGATTTCCAGTGCTTTGTAGAAGATCTCAAAAGAGAGATTCTTCTTACCGTCATACATCATGTGATTAACGAACTTCGTAACCGACACATCATTGTACACTGGATCAGGCAATACTTGCCTCTTCCTTGGCTTTGCTTTTCTCATATAATGCTATAAAAAAAGTATCTTGTCTTGCACCCACCCACTCATCAGCCACAGCCATTCCTCTGTGTGTTTACGCTGATTTGCCCAGGAGGTCTTCAAGACCAAATCAAAACTGTTTGTGATTAACCTTCGGGCACACACCCTCTAAGGTCTTACAAATAGACAACCCACAGTCTCTTCTAACAACTAGGACACATGTGAGCCTCACACTTACACTCATCTTCTCCTTCGTCTAGCTAGCCTATCGACCCACTCCACCACGCCACACCGGCGAGCAGCGCCATCTCAGGCACTTGCGTTGGTGACACCCTGCATACTTGCAGTGCGAGCTCCAGATACTATAGTGGCACCCCGCTACACTTAGGTAGCCTTGGCTATCAATAGAGATGCGTTACGAAGCACATCTCGCCACCATTTCATCAAGTCTAAAATAAATCCACCTCTTTTTTAGGTCGAGCACCACCGTGCATCTATCCGACCCGTACTGCCCACCCCCGAGGCAAGCCCTCTTCTAGATTGGCTTTTTACTTCTTCTTGCCCTTAGCTGGAGCGGCTGGAGCTGCACCTGGCTTTGGACGCTTCACTCCGTACTTGCTACGGCGCTGGGTACGACCATTCACTCCTGCTGTATCGAGCGTACCACGCACAATGTGATAACGCACACCCGGGAGGTCCTTCACACGACCACCACGCACCAGCACGATTGAGTGCTCTTGGAGATTGTGACCCTCACCCGGGATATAGGAGTTGACCTCCTTACCATTGGTGAGACGCACACGTGCTACCTTACGCATAGCCGAGTTAGGCTTCTTAGGTGTAGTAGTATACACACGTACGCACACTCCACGGCGCTGTGGGCAGCTATCCAAAGCAGGGCTCTTGCCCTTCTCCTCAATTGTCATACGACCCTTGCGGACCAGTTGTTGAATCGTTGGCATCTTATCCTATCTTATTAAACAAATCTCTCACTTCCACGGCGATAACCCTCTCGAGAGGATACAATACACCGTTTCGGTTGGCAAAGGTACGACAAATTTCCATAACCTACAAGAAAACAATCGATTTATTTATAGAAAAGCAGGTTTATCCCTCAACCTTGGGTCGGGAATATAAAGAGCGGCACCAGCGATTTCTCCTAATGCCACTCTCCTTGATTTATATATCACGTGTGTTTACGCCTCCAGGCTAAAGCCTTTTTATGGATAGGGGTAGAGGGTCAGAGCTGAAAAGAGGCGGTAAGGAATAACTCTCGAGGGCGCAATCGATAGCTGGAGTAGATATCGGTAGTGGAGGTGCGTACCCTATGCTCGTAGAGGTTGTTGCCCAATAGGTTGCTACACTTCAGGCGAAGCTCCCATCGTTTCATCTTGTAGGAGAGATATATATCGGCAAAGAAATTGCTCGGCAGGTTTTTGTCGGAGTAGTGATACAGTTCCCCCTTGAGTCCCACCTCCAGTCGCTCTATGGGGAAGAGATAGAGGTCTATTGAGTGCTCAAAAGAGGCGAATTGCGGATGCGACAGCTTTGGATTTTCCCTATTGATTTGCTTATTGATCTGCATCTGACTACTCAGTTCATAAGAAAATATCTTGGCAGGTTGCATAGAGATCGAGAGGGTGACATTGGTATTTCTGGCTTCCCAAGAGGTCAAGACTCCTTGCTGCAGTAGATAGTAGTCCGACCACACTTGCATCCCCTTGAGCGCAACCAGCGTATGCGCCCAGTAAAAGGATCGGGCAATCTCTCCGCGCACCCAGTAGCTATCGGGATTGTACCTTATATCTGTAGGGGTTCGCCTATAGACTACTCCATCAAGGGCACTCTTATAGAGCACCTCGTTAGTCCTTCGGGTCCAGTTGCCCATAAGGGTGTAAAAGCGACCTGCGATAGGATTTTGGTACTTCCAAGACATACTGATCATATGGGAACCTCTATTTTCCAGGGCTCCGGAGTGAGCGGTAGCGACCCTGTAAGAAGTGAAGATAGGCGTGCGATAGAGTGCCATCAGAGCTTGCGGGCGCTCCGCATAGCTATAGCTGAACTGACTCGTGAGAAGTCCACTCCAATCGTATTGCCACCTCACACTGGGTTGCAATGACAGGCGCCACCCTTGCTGCGTTGCGTATCTTCGGTGCATGAGGTCTACCTTCACGGCAGCATTGAGCTTGTGCCCCCATCTCTCCATATTGATCCCCGAGGAGACATATAGATTTTGCTGGAGATACCCTTCGGTAGCCTCCACCTCAGGGTAGCGCACCGCAATCTCTTGCTTCCTCAGCTTATAGCCTACCCTTTGGCTCAGCGTTAAGCCCTTTACCTTGTGGTTAAATGCCACATGATTGTTGCTCTCAAGGGCTGAGATATTCAGTTTTTCGACAAATCCTACCACCGCGAGTATCTGCCCTGGCAGATAGCTATAGGTACTTTGGGAGCCCCCCTCGATGCTATTCTCCTTGCGCAGTGGGGCGACAAACTGAAAGTCCTCGGTGATATAAAACTTCCTGATCCGCACATCCTGTGTGGTAGGCACGGCATCGAGGGTAGAGGTACCCTCGCTCTTATCTATCGCCATGCTACCGCTCAAGCGGTTATTGATATAGATCTTATCTTTATTGACCTTGTAGGTCAGCTCGCCATTGAGTCTACTCAGCTTGGAGACCACACTGCTCTCCTCCGAAAGGATTGCCCCACCCAGGTCTAAGTACGCTGTAGAGGCTCCGCTGTTGCCCCTCTGCCGATCCCATAGGTAATCGATCTGAAGCCGCACATCATTCTCCCTCTTGGTCCTCACTAAGTGGTTGATGGCAGCCATGTGCGAGTGGTTAAAGGCGGAGCGCTCCGCCTCCAAGTCGGGAGCAGGCGCCACCAGCCTGCTGAGCAGACCATCCTCTTTCTGGGCGTCGCGCGTCAGCGCAGCCAGATCCATCACCTCTCTCGATATATCCTTACCCGTGTTATCACCCTTATACATCGAGAGGTTTTGCCTGCGACGCCCAAATACCATAGCCATTATCCTACTGCTATAGAGTAGATTAGCTCTATCCTGTAGTGCCGTGCCTGCTCCCACATCCACGATACCCGACCACACATTCTTCACATTCTCTTTCAGTGTGATATTGAGGGCTGCTTGGTCGCTAAATCGCAACCCCTTCAGGCTATTTATCGGCTGGTGATTTTGCAGCACCTGTACACTGCCAATCATATCAGCATTGATATTCTCACTCGCTTGTGCATACTTAGAGCCCATCAGATCCATCCCCTCTATGTAAAACTTATTGATAGGGGTGCCCTGAAAGGAGATCGTACCATTTTTACTCACCTCCAGTCCGGGCATCTTCCTGATCACATCGGCGATACTCCGATCTTGACTCAGCTTGAAGCTCGATACATTATAGACTAGGGTATCATTTTGCCGACGGATACGGTCGGGTCGTACGCTCACCTCCCTGAGCTCAAAGACGACACTCTTCAGCACAACCTCCGCTCCATTGCGAAACTCCTCGATATCGATACGCCGAGCCTCATATCCGAGCAGGACAAATCCTATTGCCACAGGTCGTACATCGGTCTTGGGGTGGATACTGAAGCGTCCGTCAGCATCGGTAAATCCAAAGCCCATTGCAATGGTCTCACTACGATAGAGCATCACATTCACATCCTGTATCGGAGCCCCCTTTTCATCGACGACCCGCCCCGTGCAGGGCTCCTGAGCGACCATTACGGTAGCCCCAAATAGCATCAAGAGCAAAAAACCAATAAATCTTGCAACCATAGCGAGCCTATCTCTTTATCGTTCCATAAGGATAGCAGTCTTTTCGGAGTAGACCATTCTATTTCCGTACTGATCCCAGCTCTTTAGTTCGTGCCCATTCATCCTCTTGAAAAAGTCTGAGAAGGACTTTGCCTCGAGGTGCTTCAATTCATGGTACTCCTCTTTGGTACAATCGACATACTTCTTATTTGGGTACAATAGTTCTTCATCCTCTACCCGCTCTATCTCTATGCACGAAAAAGCAAAAATACCCTCACTCTCTGCGGCATGCAAGATAAGCCCCGGCAATCCATAGAGCTTCCATGGACCGTCACTAATGGGAATCTCAGGCGTATAGGCTACACGCCAGTGCCTCCCTAAGTAGTCTGCCTCAGCTTGCTGGCATCGGTAGCCGGCGATGATGGTATCTGTGGGGAGCAGAGTCCACTCCGGAGGTGTCATCTTCTCTGTATACCGCAAGCGCTTAAAATTCTGTTCAGTGTAGGTAAGGGTATTCTTTTGAGGATAATTTTTCCACACCTTGTACCTGAAGTTGGATACTGGATAGCCCGACTTCGCCCAGGCACTCTGTACATCTTCCAGACTGCCACCCTGCGCCAAGATACGCTCCTTGATCAGATCTCTTTGCACGCTATTCAGCCCGTAAAAACAGGAGAAAGACTTGCCTATGTCCAAGATTACTTCGGTCTCGTAGAGATCCTTCTCTTCTACGTACTGAGCAAATTGGGCTAAATAGTGTACCCGTATCTGCACTTTTGCCTCATCCTCTACACCCTCTGCTGTAGCATGCCCCAGACCTAATAGTGTACCGAGGAGGAGACCCCATATCAATTGACAACGCCTCATAAGCACATTAATTATAAATATTCAGAAATGGGAGGAAGTAGGGCGATAACTCGCCCTATTTCCTCCCATTTTATTATCTTTTTACTTGAGAAATCCTATCACAAATATACGGAATGTACAATTGCCATACAATCTCTCTGATCGTCTCAGTTCTTATTTTTTTATTACGACTGTAGGGCAAATGTATAAAAAAATAACAACACCAAATATATTGTTAATTCTACGAACTGATGCCTCCTCCAATTTCCTCCTATCCGCTATCTACGAAGTGCCCAAGATTAGGAGAAAAAAATGATTGAGAAGACAGAGATAATTGTTTTCGCAGCTTTAAACAAATTATTTCGAGACCAAAGTCTCTCTATAGAGCGACCAAATCTCCTCTATAGAGCAAACATATCTCCTCTATAGAGCGGCCGGCACTCCGATATATACCATCGGAGACCAATAGCTATAGGACACATCTGAGAAGGTGGACATTTTCGGTTTTAATTCTGTCATTGTTTACACTCTTATTTTGTTATTCCTATAAATATATACACTCTATATCCCTGTTGCCTGAGTGAGTACACATGTATAGTCATTATTTGGTCTTTTCCCCTTTCTCCTTGCTTTGTTCTGCAGTGCAAGCAGAACAAAGCAAGGAGAAAGGGGAAAAGAGAAACCCTAGTAACGTTGGGCAAGAGGGTTCTATGCTCTCAGTTTATAGTAGACATTGGGGCTTAAGCCCTAGAGCTCTGCGTGGTCAAGCGTTATTACAGAGCGCTGTAGTCTTTTCGAGGGGGCTCTCGGGTCTCCCCAAAAACTGTGCGCTTCGTAGTTGTACTATTCTTTTTCTTGGTATCAGTGTAGTTTTTTGCTGTGTATCCGACATGCCTTGGTATCTTAATATTCGGTTGTAGGGGGGGACTGTATACCAAGGGAGGTGAGGAACTGATAATGCTCTAATTTCTAACATAATAGATTATGAGAGTGCAGACATAAAAGACTAGGGGGCATATCGGAAATGGCTTCCGATATGCCCCCTAATTCTAGTGTCGGATAGGTTTAATTAGAAATTAATCCCTAGACCTATGCGTAAACTCCTATAGGCTGGCTCTACGGGCATCAGATAAGCGACATCAAAGAAGATGCCACGCCACTGGAAGCCGAGACCAAGCGAACCATAGGGTGCTTCTGACTGGGCATGATAGCCCGCACGTAGCGCCAAGGTCTGCCACAGAAGGAGCTCTGTGCCTGCTGATACTCCTATGGTATGGGCATTGTCCCGTGCAAAAATGTAGCGTGTAGCAACACCAAATCCTAGCTGAGCATCGCAAGACAATTCAGTCTCGGTAGACGCAGAGATCCTAATAGAGCTAGGAGGCTGTACCCCTACGCCATCACTGCCATAGCGCACCTTGGTGCCTACATGGTCTACCGAACCTCCTACTTGATAGTTGAAGCTCTGGTTGGCAATCAACGTTGCATCTCTGTAGTACGCACCGACAGAGAGTAGAGCGACATGAGCAGTAGCTCCATTGTAGGCGTTGATATAGGAGCCTACTCCATAAATCGAAACACGATCCCATGGGCTAAAAGCATATCCTAGATCAAGTGAATAATCCGTGGGGCGGAATGAACCAATCTGCCCCACTCCATTTATAATATCGACCGATAAACCATTGAGCAACCTTGCCCCAGCGAGTATTGCATGCCTATCATCTAAGCGGTAGGATAGTGATAGGGTATTAAAGAGCTGACGTCCTTCTGCCGAAGCTGGGTAGATGCCAATAGAGTAGGATGCGGAGAGCTTCCCGGGGTTTTCATTGAGGGTCGCCGTAGGGTCGCTATAAATAAAGGAGCCATTGGATCCTGCAATAGTTATATTACCCATGCCGGCTGTACGCACATCAGGATTGAGCTGCAAAAAAGGCAAAGCAACATTGTCCTGAGCCATAACTGCGCCAGAGATGCCCATCAAGCAGGTTGCTAGTAAAATCTTGAAAACATTCATATATACATGTCGCTACTTATCGTTTTACAAAAGTCTTAGTGTACTTATGCCCATCTGCCGTGACATGCAGGGTATAAGTCCCAGGAATAACATTTGAGATGTCTAGTGCAATCCCTCTTGAATCGCTAACCCCAAACGTAAATTCACGCACCAACACTCGTTGTCCTACGGTAGTAAAAACCTCGAGTTTTGCAGAAGAGATTGCTTCTGCCAGATCGACATTAAGAGTCGTCGTCGCTGGGATAGGATACACCGCATAGACTACTTCGTTGTCTACAAAGCGTACCTCTATGACCTTCTTGACGGTAGCCCCAGCAGGATCGGTTGCAGAAAGGGAGAGGGTAGAGACACCGGCAGTCGTTGTAGAGAGGTAGAGATTATTTTGATTATCTATTTTGGCACTCATATTACCACTTATCACGTTTGCTTCTAAGGTCAATGGCTCTCTATCGTCATCTGTAAAAAGCTCAGAAAGAGTCATCACCTTGATACCCTCAGCCAATGAAGCAGTAATGCGTGACGCCACTACCGCACGAGGGGCGTTATTGTTATAGATAACGTAAGGCACCTTAATCTCAGCTTGAGCACCAAATGGGTCTGTGAATGTAAATACAAGCAAGTGAAAGCCGACTGGCGCAATGGCACGAAGACGTAGTGATATTCCTTCGTTGTCCTGCGCAATGACTACACCATAGGTATCTCCAGAGACCTCATACGTCCAGTTTTGCCCATCCGGCTCATCTACAGTGATGCGTACATCTTTGACCATGTTTCCAGCCAAACGAATAATATTATTGTCAGAGAGGGTCGCTACTGGAGCTTGGTTCTGAGCTGTCCATCCAGAGAAGAAATAAGGATCAGATACATTACCCCAACGGTCTCGAGCCACGATAGCAAAGTAATATTGGGTGTTGCTCTTGAGGTTGTAATAAGTAGTACTTAGCTCTTCATTGGCACCCACGAGTAAACCTCGGATTTCTCGGTGTGTGACGGTAGACCCCTTGAGATCAGACAAAGATTTGAGCACTTTGGTCGACTGGTAGACGTCGTAAAATGCGGCCACACCCTTCGCCTCATCACTATCAGTAGTAGACTTAAAGGTGACCTTAAGACCCGAAAGATCGCCTTGTACTTGGGCTTCTGTCACGCTAAGAGGAGGGACGAAAGTGCGACGTTGGAAAGCTTTGACAGCATCGATATACCCAAGTCCAAGTCTGCCTACATACTTGGGATTAATCTCATTAATATCTTCTTTGCGAGTAGCATTGAGGAGTGCCCCCTTGAGTTCGTCCGCCGTATAGCCTTGACTTCCATGTTTTGAGAGCACAAGGGCTGCAATACCAGAGACATGAGGAGTAGCCATGGAGGTCCCTTCTAGAAAACCATATTTGCTACCTGGCACAGTACTAAGCACCATACCTTCTGCATAAAACGAACTACCACCAGGAGCAGTGATGTCTACCCAATCCCCACGATTCGAGTAGTCAGCGACCTTAAAGTCTGGGGCAAAAGAGGCCACCGCTATGACGGGCTCATAGGGTCCAGGCTGTACAGGATGATCCACATAGTCATTGCCTGCTGCAAAGATGACTACACCGCCTTTCATTGGAGCGTCTGGCAACTGATTGCCCTTGTCGTCACATCCTGCATACTTGATGAAATAATCGATGGCATCCTTGAGTGATGATGGGATAGAGCTTGGACCAGGATACTTGTAACCCCAGGAGTTTTGTGCAATAGAGGCTCCATTATCGGCGGCATATTTGATTGCGAGAGGAGAATTTGCTGTCCCTTGCGATACCCCATTTACGGTCATGAAGATTTGACAAGACATCAGACGAACACCACTATTAGGATCACCATTTCCTCCTGCAACACCAGCTACGCCACGACCATTATTATTACGTGCTCCCACAGTCCCGGCTACGTGTGTTCCATGGAAATGAGGAGCGATATTGGGAGACATATCCACGAAGTTAAAGCCATAGATGTCATCTACATATCCATTATCATCATCATCAACCCCTATAGACCCATTCAGCTCCTTTTCATTGACATACAGATTATCCTTGAGGTCTTCGTGATGGATATCGATGCCCCCATCGACTATTGCAACGATAACGTTGGGTTTGCCTGTCTCTATCTTCCAAGCTTCATAGAGATTGACATCTGCACCAGCTACAAAGCTGGGATTTTCACCTCTATTGTTGTAATGCCACTGAAGAGGCAGACCAGCATCATCAAAGGGTTCTCCAGCTACACGAAGAACACTTTGAGAAATATCGGCATATTGCACCCTACTTTCAGACACTTGGGGCAAATAGATGTGTTCGACTATCTCTACCCCAGGGAGATTCTTGGCTTCGTTTGTAGCCCTAAGCATCGGGGTATTTGGGTCAAAAGTAATATCGTACCAGAGATGGAGCCCTTCTCTACGAGTACGCCCCTCATACTTGCCTGCATGGGGGAAGACACGGGTCATAGAGCTTGCGCCAATCCCTTTGAGATAAACATCCAATTCATTATTTCCGCTACGTAGACCACCATCCTCGGAATTGATATTTAGTTCGTCACCTAGTTGGTCGGATAGTCGCACACGTAAGATGCCTTTGAATACATCGGGATATTCAGTACCATCAGTTGTTATAGATGTCTGCTGATCTATAATAGATAGATCGTCTACATCTACCCTTTGGCAGCCTAAGACCACAAAGGTCGATAGGACCAATACTATAGTATATTTTTTGATATTCATATCTTAATGTCTTGTAAGGTCGATAATTATCAGTTTCCGTTATAGAAGTGCAACTCAGCAACTGCCACTGGGAGTGCACTATACTTGATATACCTAGAAATCATAGAGTAATCATCCTTTGGATGATAGTGTTTATACGAGTACTTTGACTTATTATTCCCAAAAGGTCTATGGGCGTCAAAGCCTTTCTTCTCGACCAGGTCTAGGAATTCGTTGGTATAATATAAGTTACTCTGATAAGTCTGGTAGATACGACCAATGTTTTGATACAATACAGCATACTCTGTTATGATTCCTGTCTTGTTAGAGACGATGTAGTAGCGTGCTATAATATCATCCTTGCCATCTACACTAAACCAGTAGCGACTTGTGCCAGTCTGACTCGTGGTAATGCTCGACGCGGAGGGATTGAAAGTCCCTCCATGAGTCGCTTCCCACGCATGTATATCATCAACATCAGAGGTAAATGATTTAAAGTCGTCAGGGATGCTCTTGACGGTTGGCTGAGCGCTTTCTTGCTGAGGATGATATATATAAAACACTCTATCAACGTCATCCCCAACGATAATACTTGCCCTCATCGCCTTTGTAGGATTGTAGAATACATTCTCTTTGATTTCATTAAATCCATTGTTTCGGAGGAATAGCCGTTGGTCTTCCAATTCTGATAGGTCTTGAAAGAGATTAGGATTAGTCGCAAAGACATCACACATGAGGTACTCTTTTACTACCAAGAAGTAATTGACACGACTAAAGGCTTCGCTAACGGTCTTGAAAGTCCACACATAATGGTTAAAGAATCCATCAGGAACCTCAGTAAGTGAACTTCCACGGGAGAACTCAAAATTGCGGACGTCTAGATCTCCTTTCAAGAATCCCTCAAACGGGAGGAGATGGTATGGCATGGTCTTTTGGGATACCCTTAATTCGCCTCCAATCTCACCATTATCACCTACGATATAGATTTTGGCCTCTCTCGGGCTCCTACCGTCATATCTTGGCACTGTGACTTCAATCTGAGAGGTATGTCTGAGGAGACGAATACTTATCCAATCAGAGTCTGTGATGGCTCGCCACTCCGGAATATTACTTGTGATGTCAAACAAAACTACACCGCCTGTAAAATCTACCTCCTTAGATGCAGAGGAAGTGGATATTGCAGCTTCGGATGCTGCCTGTGTGATAACTATTTTTTTTTGAGTTTTGCCAGCAACGACTATCAGTTCCGCAGTACGAGCTTGCGAACTGAAATTTGGTGACGCGCTAAGGGCTAAGGACTCAGTATTTTGAGTTACCTTTAACCATTCTGCGCTCTTGATGTAGCCCCAATCACTTCGACTGCTCTGGACATTGATGGTGATAAGATCTCCAGAGGTATTTAGTGTGATCAATCCCTCACCCTCGACATTGAGAGTATCTCCACTAGGAATGATATCTCGCTGACAAGAGGATAGTGCAAAAAGCACGATGAGAAGAAATAGTCCTTTAGAGATAATATATTTCATAATTATTGACGCTTTAATAGTTAATAAGTGAGATTAAACATAAGGACTGGATCTCTGGTATCTATAATACTTTTACCAGTATGCACTCCTAAAGTCATACCCTTTTCTTTATTGACAAAGTCAAACCACTGAATTGAGCTCTCATAACGGATTAGTTCAAATCCCTCCTTGGCCATCAACTCTTTAAACTCTTTGGTCAAGAATGGCTCTCCATTGTACATGAATACAGCAAGATTGATATTGTCTAGAGCCATATTCTTTTTCCCTGATTTGGCGCTTAGGTAATAGGCTCGATAAATCCATGGTACTTCATTATCCTCTACGGTATAGAAGCGATAGGTATCTTTTGATCTACTTTCTAGCAAGGTCCCACCATGAGCCCGTTCGTACGCTTCGATCACTTCCGCATCGTCAAGGCCATGGCGCAATAGACCATAAGGGAACTCCTTAAAGGTCGGATAATCCTGAGGTTGCTTGGGCTCAAGCTTGAAGATGATACTGGGATTAAAAAAGTCAGTATTAAAGGTCACACGAGCATTAAGATCAGGATTGATATAAATATTCCCTGCATCGTGTACGAATCCCATCTCAAGCATTACCTTGACATAACGCTCCACAAGAGCATCAAAATTTCGGGTGTCTGCAGGGATTAACTTCGCTTGGGTATAGCCATAATCTCCTAAGATATATTCTATACGCGTAAAGAGAGGACTGACGGTACTGAAAGTCCAAGTAGCAGTATTAATAAAACCATCGGGGATAGAGAGAACTTCTCCTCGGCGTTTTGCCTCGAATGCTATAATATCTGACGAGTTGGCTCCAAATGCCCAGGATGGGAAGATAATCGTCAAGATAGGATCTTGATGTACGGTGTATGTCGTAACCTCAGCAGAATTAGCAGTCGAAAGTGTAATCGTGGCCTGTCGTACTGCATCTACCTTGTTCTCTGCAACTACAAAGTCAATGATATTACGCTCGGGATGAGGTGCCAACTCAATCCAGTCTGCATCACAAATGGCAGTCCAATCCTGATAGTTGCTCTTGATATAAATACTAGATTGTCCTCCAAATTGATCAAATCGGCAATCTCTAGGAATCATCTCGAGCGTCCTATCTGCGCCTACTTGTCTGACCTCTATCGCCTTGAGCAACCCGTTAGCCAATATCTTTATATCAGCTTGTCGCTCATTTATGGATATGTTTTCATCCACACTGATGATGAGCTGATGGCCTTGCTTTTTTACCTTAATCCAAGAGGCTTCGGCAAAGGCAGACCAAGTTTCTACATTTGAGGTTACGTCTATCGTCTGCTCTGAAGCCTGAGGGGTAGCAAACTCTACATTTGATTTTGATACCGTTAGCATGGACGGTTGATAGTCCTTGCTACATGCCACAGTAGCTACCGCTATGAATAGCACTGATAGTCCCTTATATATATGCTTTGATATCATAATGATTATACAAGATTAGTAAAGAGGGATGACATTAAAACTTGGTCTCTGACCATCTCTCCAATAATTGGTAGTAAACCATAGCAATAGTTGCCTCTCTCGATTGAGGTAGAGGTAGGTGTAAGAGTCATACTCTACAAGCTGAAAACCTTCACGCTCCAAAAGGTCAGAAAACTCTCTAGTGACAAGATAAAGATCCCCCCACTTATGGTATACATAACTGAGATTGTCGAGGATATGAGACGATTGCGCTAGATAGTTATCCACCTTGCCAGGCTCTTCTGATGATGGTTTCTGGTCAAATATATAAGTGTGGAGATAGAAAGGAGCCATCGCATGATATATCTCTATGACTCTACCAGCTTTCTTACTCTCTGTACTGGATTGAATCGCATCATACACACTTTGACGCGCCTTCTCCCAGTTACTAATATCCTCAGGGGTAGCCTCATGAAAGTCCAGATTACCCAAGTCGAGTGTATTTATCGTAGGCATACTCCCTGGCTGTTCGATGACAGGGAAAAAGAATACCCTCTGACCATTTTTATCGACTTGAAGACTGGCGCGTATCTTCAACCCCTTATTTATGTAAGTATGGGTAAAGGTTTTGGCATTAGATGTAGCCACAATCTCAGGCTCAAAGCCCTGAGACTTCAGATAGGCAATATAATCCTCGGAGCGAAGTGTTTCAGCACTTTTGGCAGCCAAAACGGCACGGAAGACAAACTGGTCGCTCAGATTCATCGTCTCATAATGGATTTGGGGGAACAGTTCATTTTTGGTCTTAAACGAGTAGTAGCGATAAGGCTCAGAACTAAGTGCCGTAGGAGGTGATGGAACAGATACAAGTGTATTTCTACGCCCCCTCTCAGTCGCGATAATACCATTAATATCCTTTCCCCAAGCAAATATTGGCATGATATACCGCTCTTTACCCGTCTGCTCAATGGTAATGGTTGAGGAGATACCCGTAGATGCAGAGATAGTTAGTGTGCCCACCCTTCTCCCTTCTTCTTCAAACGGATCCACTACCACGACAATGCGTGCCTCATGAGGCATAGCAGTAGCTTTAAGCCACTCTGCATTACTCTCTACCGTCCAATCCCGGAGGTAGGTATCAACATGAATATCTCCTTCATCTCCCCATTGATTGATAAAAATGTGATCAGACTTTACGACGAAAGGAGAGTCATTGCCCTGCTGCACGACAGTAATGGTCTCACTGAGTCCTCCTGCCACAATCACGACTTGAGCCGTACGAATTGTAGGATAAGGATTAGCGTTGATGTGAATTAAGAGTGCATTACTCTCCTGAGTAAGTGATAACCACTCTACGTTGGCAGAACTAACCCACGTGGGATAGTCGGTCTGAACCTCAAATCTCAGGTCTGAGGATTGGCTACTCGCCTCAATTTGCTCAGAAGGCGAGGGGTTAATTTGCAATCTACCTTCGAATAACTCATTCTTACAACTTGACAGACTAGCCATCAATGCCAAGAAGAGAACGAAGAACCCTAGCTTTAGTTTCATGTTTTAGACGACTTATTAATATGTACTTAATCTTATTGCGAACATCTAGCAAACACCAATTTACTAAGGACAAAGATACCTATTTATTTATTATTATCACAAAAGCTCCGATAACGATTCGAATATATTTGATGTGATTTTGATACAAAAATTCAACGAAAACATGAAATTTATCCGAAAAATCGACAAAAATAAAGCATATAAAACAGAGAAAGAGATGATATAATTATTTTTTTATAGGTGAAAAAATAATTTATGAGAAGGATTATGCAATAACATTTTTAGCTCTTTTCTCACGATTGTAAGGCAATCTAACCAAAAATGTCCACTTTTTTTAGGGATACCATATAGCAAACATATCTCCTCTATAGAGCGGTCGGACTTCCTCTATAGAGCAGGCAAATTTCCTCTATAGAGCAAACATATCTCCTCTATAGAGCGGCCGGCACTCCGATATATACTATCGGGGACCAATAGCTATAGGACACATCTGAAATGGGGTTCAGGCTTGGTGGTGCTATCAAGTTTGAGTACATTTGCCACCTATTAAATCACAATGCCTTTGGCGGAGAATGATAAACAAGTATGGAGAAAGTATTCAAGACACTGGGATTTGACCCATCAAGACACAATTTACGCACTGAGTTGATAGCAGGGCTCACCACCTTCCTCACGATGAGCTATATACTGGCGGTCAATCCCGATATCCTAAGCTCGGCGGGGATGGACAAGGGAGCCGTATTTACCGCCACGGCGCTGTCTTCGGCAATCGGCACGATTCTAATCGCTTTCTTGGCTAAATTGCCATTTGCCCAGGCACCGAGCATGGGTATCAATGCCTTCTTTGCGTTCACTTTGGTTCAAGGCATGGGCTACAGCTGGCAAGCAGCTCTCGCTGCGGTATTTGTGGAGGGTATTATATTTATTCTGCTGACGGTCTTGAATATCCGTCAGCAAATCGTACGTTGCATCCCTGTCAATCTTAGGTTTGCCATATCTGCCGGTATCGGTATGTTTATTGCCTTTATCGGGCTCAAAAATGCCGGTATCATCGTCTCCAACCCTGCCACTTTCGTGACACTCGGGGCGTTTACACCTACTGCTATCCTCGCCTGCATCGGAATCATCCTCAGTGCGGTATTGATGGCGAGGAAGGTAAAAGGTGCTCTATTCTATGGCATCGTGGTGACCACCATTATAGGTATTCCAATGGGTGTAACGCAGGTGATGGAGGGTTTTTCGCCTGTCTCTCTTCCCAAGTCGCTCGATGCTACTTTCTTGCAATTTGACTTCAAAGCGCTTCTCAATATGGATATGGCACTCACTATATTTGCGCTCGTATTCATGGATATCTTCAATACCATCGGCACACTGATTGGTGCCGCTTCCGGCACAGAGATGATGGACGAGGAGGGAAACGTGAAGAATGTAAAAGAGGCGATGATGGCAGATGCAATAGCCACCTCTGTAGGCGCTGCGCTGGGGACTTCGACGGTAACCACCTTTGTGGAAAGTGCTTCGGGGATTGCTGAAGGGGGGCGCACTGGCATGACTGCTCTTGTGACCTCGGGATTCTTTTTACTTGCGCTCTTCTTTGCGCCTCTCTTCCTATTGGTGCCATCGGCAGCCACTACGGGAGCATTGGTGATGGTGGGGGTATTGATGATGGATGCGGTCAAAAATATCGATCTCAAGGACATTAGCGAGGCTTTCCCCGCCTTCATCACGATGATTACGATGGTGCTGACCTATAATATCGCTGAAGGGATGGCACTCGGACTGATCAGCTATGCGTTGGTCAAACTATTTAGTGCCCAATGGAAGAGTCTCAATCTCACCCTGATTATCGTAGTGGCGCTATTACTGCTGCGTTATATCTTTCAATAACAATAGCTCAAGGCTTATTTCCTAGGCAAAGGGCGAAAGGGCTTCAGCTGAAGAGTCTGCTTGCCATAGAGTACGTCCCTGCCCAGTGGAGTGACGCACAGACGTCCCCTATCGCTATAGTCGATGTTCATCACCCCGAGCATCACCATCTGATAGATGTATTCACGCCAAGCCAGCGCACTCAAATCTCGTCCGACACCATAGGTGGGTATCAGGTGATAACCATACGAGAGGAGTACTCTCTGTTGCGATCCTCGTAGAATATCGATGAGCATATCGACTCCGATTTGCTCTTGAGTTCGCATCACTGCGCTCATCGCCTTTTGAGCGAGCTCGGTGCCATCGATGAGGTTGCCTTTGGGCATGAGGCAGACATCGCACTTGCCACAGTCGTGATCGACCTCTGCACCAAAGTAGCCGAGGAGCACCCGACGGCGACATATATTCCCCTCGCAATACCGCTTCATATACTCCATCTTGGAGCGCGAGAGGCTGTGCATCGAAGTATTCTGAATAAGCTTCTGTAGCACAAAGATATCTGCGTAGGAGTAAAAGAGGAGAGCATCGGCACGCTCGCCATCACGACCAGCTCGACCAATCTCTTGGTAGTAATTCTCGATACTCTTAGGCATATTGTAGTGAATTACCCAGCGGACATCGGGCTTGTCTATCCCCATGCCAAACGCAACTGTCGCCACGACAATATCCACCTGATTAGCGAGAAATAGTCGGTGCACCATATCTCGCTCGTTATTGCCCATAGAGGCGTGATAGCAGAGTGCTCTAAGCCCCTTGCTATTGAGGTATTTGGTGAGCAATTCGGTATCGTCGCGCTTGGTACAATATATAATGCCAGATGTGCCTACTTCTCGGCTCTCAATGAAAGAGATAATCTCTCGGAGCTTCTCCTGCTTCTTTAGGCCACGGCGTACCTCGAGATAAATATTAGGGCGGTCAAAACTCGCAATGGTGACGATTGGTTCGCGGAGATGGAGCTGGCTGATGATATCTCTCCGGGTGGCAGGATCGGCAGTGGCAGTGAGGGCTATAATCGGGCGGTCGGGGAATTGCTCCTTAAGCACTCCTAGTTGAGCATACTCCGGTCGGAAATCATGCCCCCACTGACTGATACAATGCGCTTCGTCAATAGCGATAAGTGAAACGTCAATCTGCTTGACGAGCTGCATCCCTGTGGCACTCATCAATGTTTCCGGACTGATATAGAGGAGCTTTAGTTCACCCCTTTTGACAGCCAGCTCTACGCTATTGCGGTACGCCTGCGATACACTGCTATTGATGGTGGCAGCTGCGATACCTCTCTCCTGAAGCGCCAGTATCTGATCTCGCATCAGCGAGATGAGTGGAGAGATGACTAGTGCGCACCCCTCCATAAGCAAAGCGGGTAGCTGATAGCAAAGCGACTTCCCTCCACCAGTCGGCAGCACTACGAGTTGGTCGTGACCTGTGATGATATTGCCCACCACCTCCTCTTGGTGCTCCCTAAACTCTTCGAAGCCAAAATGTCGCTTCAGTGCTCCCCTCATCGCTCTATCTCTTCCTCTAGTAGCCTGAGAGCCTCATGGGCGACAAAGTCAATATTCTCTTCACGCCCCCTATCTTCTGTTTCCATCAAAAAAGCAGAAATCCCTCGCGGACTCTTCACTGCAATCCAGACATGACAGGGCAGGAAGCCCTCAATCTCCAAAGACCCACAAACCCCGGTGGTGGCAATAGCATAGTCGGCATTGAGCAACAGGGCTGCATGCCGTGCCATTGCACGTGCGCACTTCTCGGACACAAGCCCTGCGGAGAGCGACTCCGAACTAAGCCCGAGTACCTCTTTTTTTGCCAATCTACTATAGGCAACCACACCCCCTACATACCATTCTGAAGCACCCGCTTGACTGGTGAGGAGACTAGCAATCCTACCGCCTGTACAGCTCTCTGCCGTAGCGAGTGTAGCTCCTTGGGCTTTTAATGAATGGGCTATGCTCATATTATTACACGCGAATAAGGTGGATCGGCAAGCGAGCTTCGCTCACCGGCAGCAAATCGAAAGGCACCAGCCATAGCCACCATAGCGGCATTGTCTGTAGTATAGGCAAAAGGAGGGATAAAGGCTTTACTCCCCGTGCGTTCGCCGTACGCTATAAACGCATCCCGAAGGGCAGAATTGGCAGAGACCCCTCCAGCCACAGCCACCTCTCTAATCCCGAGATCTTTAGCTGCTTTGGCTAGCTTGTCCATCAGTATGTCCACAATCGTCTTCTGGAGCGAGGCACAGAGATCTTCTTTATTTTTCTCGACGAAATCGGCATCTTTGGCTAGTTCGTCCCGCAAAGTATAGAGAAACGAGGTCTTCAGTCCGCTGAAACTATAGTCGTATCCCTCGATACGTGGCTTGGCAAACCTAAATGCTTCAGGATTGCCCAGATTGCCCAGCTTATTGACAATAGGGCCACCGGGATAACCAAGTCCCATCACTTTCGCGCACTTGTCAAAGGCTTCTCCTGCTGCATCGTCAATCGTCTTACCAATTATCTCCATATCATACGGACTCTTGACCAATATTATCTGTGAATTACCACCGGATACCAAGAGGCAGAGAAAAGGAAATGAAGGGACCTCCCGATCTACCTCTCCCTCCTGTACGAAGTGCGCCAGCACGTGTGCCTGAAGGTGATTGACATCGACCATAGGGATGCCCAACCCCTCTGAAAGGCCCTTGGTGAAAGAGGTCCCTACCAAGAGGCTTCCAAGCAATCCCGGCCCACGGGTATAAGCAATCACATCAATATCCGAAAGCTCTATCCCTGCACGCTTCACAGCACTATTAACTACCGGCACGATATTTTTGAGGTGGGCACGGCTTGCCAGTTCGGGTACCACACCGCCATACTCTTCATGTACCTTTTGACTAGCGATGACATTGCTCAGGAGCCGATTGCCCCTCAGCACAGCAGCGCTTGTGTCGTCGCACGAAGACTCTATCCCCAGCACCACGAGGCCGGGATTGATTATATTTATTTCGCTCATACAGATTCAGCTCAAAATTGTGCTACAAAGATACAAATTATAAAGAGGACGTAACCGATACATATTTTTCAGTTTCTCTATCGGAATTTGGGCGTTTTGCGACAAGTAATTTGTTTTTTGGTATCTTTGCGCAAATAACGTAGGTAAATTTGCTTTATATGAAGAAGTTAGATAAGATTGACATTAAGATTCTCAACATGCTGATTGAGGATGCCCGCAAGCCATATATGGAGATTGCAGAGGCATGTGGGTTATCAAGAGCTGCTATCCATCAACGTATCCAACGCCTTATCGCAAGCGGCATCATAGGCGGTTCGTGTACAAATATCAATTATAAGGTACTAGGGTTTTCTACCTACACTTACATAGGTATAGTGCTGGAGCGCGGTTCTATGTATGATTCCGTGGTAAAGGAGCTTGAAAAAATACCTGAGGTCGTGGAGTGCAACTACACCACCGGACACTATAGTATGCTCATCAAGCTCTATGCAAAAAACAATGATCACCTCATGCACATCCTCAATGGCAAGATACAGGGGATTGATGGCGTAGTATCGACAGAGACCTTGATATCTCTCAAGCAAAGCATCAATAGACCTTATCTGCTACAAGAAAGCATGCTAGAAAAATGAGAGACGGCAAGATGGAGCAAGAAATGAACTATAATATCAAGAATGCCTCTAATCGAGATGGTGAGCTACGCTTCGATCCCGATACGCACACATATACGCATATTGGGAGAATCGAGCCACTGACCTCAGTGACCGCCTTTATCAGTTCTTTTTTTGACCCATACGACCCCTACTTCTGGATCAATAAGGATGAAACTATCTCTCCTCTCCAGCGTGAACAGATGCGTAGGGATCAAGACGCCAAGGGCTATATAGCTCGCAATCTTGGCACATTCCTCCATACTCAGATCGAAAAAAGCTTCCTTGGAGAGCCCATCGAGACACACCTTTATCTTGAAGCAGCAGAAGGGCTAGTCGCAGCCCGCAACTTCGATATTCGCACCGAGATGAGATATTTCGAAGACTTTGTGCGGGATCATCGTCTAACCCCCTATCGCACAGAGTGGATGATTTATGATGACGCCCACTGGCTGGCTGGCACACTGGATCTATTGGTAGAGCTTCCCGATGGCACTTTTGCCATCTACGATTGGAAACGCAGTCGGCGCATGGGGCGTGAGCAGGGAGACCTATTTCTGCCCAATAGGAGCAACTTCAGGCAGAAGGGGCATGGCGTACTTGCACACCTTGACGATACCCCTTTTATCCACGCTGCATTACAGCAAAATTTGTATCGCGCTATCTTGAAGCGCAATTATGATATTGAGGTCAGCAAGATGTATCTTGTGATCTTGAGCCCCTCTTTTTCTCGCTATCACGAGGTAGAAGTGCCTCGTTTCGACAACGAGATTAAGATGATGCTCGACCTCTATTGAGACATTTATTTATTAGATTAGATTTTTGACATGAAGAAAGTATTATTTTCAATAGCAACTGTACTGGCTATGATTAGCCTGGCAGCTTGTGGTGGTGAGAAGAAAGAAAATACAGAGACAGGTGATGCCCAAGAAGCGGCACTACGTGCTGAAAACGACACAGAGCTCGACGTCGATCTCGTCGCCAGCCATATCGCCTGGGAAGGAACCAAGATAGGCGGTGCACACCATGGTACCATCGCTCTACAGAGTGCCCAGCTGAGTGGCAACCCAGAGACAAAGACCATCGGAAGCGGCTCGTTTGTCATCGATATGAATTCTATCGAATGCCAAGACCTTACCGATGCGGCAACCAATAAGATGCTTGTGGATCACCTCAAGAGTGCAGACTTCTTTGACGTGGAGAAGTATCCAATCTCCACATTTGAGATTGTATCTGCTGAGCGTATCGCAGATAGCAATCGCTATACCATCACCGGCAACCTCACCATGAAAGAGACCACCAACAGCATCAAGTTTGAGGCTCAGGTCACAGAGAATGAGGGTGCCTACACCGCAGTCAGCGATACCATTCGCCTTGATCGCACCTTGTGGGGCGTGAACTACGGTTCTAAGAATATCTTCAAAGACCTGAAGGACAACATCATCGACGACCAGATGTCTTTGGTTGTGACAATCGTAGCCTACTAAGGAGCTATTGTCCATAGACAGATTAGGGCGTAACCACCCGGAGTGGTTACGCCCTATCTTTTACCCTCTTAGACTCCCCCTATTGAGAGATGGGGGGCGTTATATTATCAATACAGTTATTTTTTACACTTTTCGGAAACGAGAACCGTATTTCCCTTCAAAAACGTGCTTTTTGGGAGGAAAATATGACCCTAAAAACAATCAAAAAAAGAGAGAAAAAACGGCAGAAAGTGACATCATGTCCCTCATCTTTATGTATGTGTATCTGTATGCACTTAATCCCGAACTCTTGATCGAGCTTCTTCCCTAGCTCTTGCAACTCTTTCATTGTGGTGGTCTCTTTGATGACTACCACACCCTCTTTAATGGGTTCGCAAGACTTCTGCATTCTGCGTCACGTTTTCTCCTTTACCAACTTGCGCAAGTTGGTAAGGTGGTTGGGCAAGTCCTCAACCTCACACCAGCTCTCGTTCTCTTTGGAGAACTCGGGGCGAACATAATCAAGATGTTTCAACCGAAGATTATGTCCCTCACTTGAAGAAACTTTTGCTGGTGTGATATGTATGCTTGTCTTTGCCATAGATAAGGGGTTCTTAGGGGTTCCCTAAGCACACAAACTACCCCCGAAAGGGGAATTGTAGTTTAAGTGTGCTTAAACTATACAATAGTATTTACCGCAAAAATACATTTTTTTTGCACTTCAAGAGTAATACTCTTCACGAGTATCCAATTCAAAGATGTATGATGGATAATTTCCAAAATTCAGCTTTCATCAGTATCCAAGAACAACTATATTATTTTAGTTTAAAAATAAATACTCGCATAAAAATATTTAAGTACATTTGTCGCATAAAAATATTTAAGTACATTTGTCACATAAAAATATTTAAGTACATTTGTCGCATACAAATAAAGACATAACTATTTACTAACAATTTAACTTGATAATCAACATGAAAATGCTGACAAAACTTAAAACAAGAGTTGGTGTTATACTAACTTTAATGACAGTCCTTAGTGTAACCGCATGTAACAACGAAATGCGCACATCGGATATGCCTTCCGAGACTACGAATGAGATTAAAATCGATTATAGGACTCAAATCTCTCAGATAACTAAAAAACTTTATAGACAAGATCCTCTTTGTGGGCTTGACAATGTAGACCAAAAAGTATTTGACTTAATGGGGATTAAAGCGACGTCTTTAAGAAGTACCCATACTGAAAAAAGCCAAAACTATGTTGCCTCACAAACAGCAACAACAACACTTAATCAGATGATGTCAATAGATCCATCTGAATACGATTTAAAAGAAGATTATACTAAGGCATTGCTTTCTATTGTTAGAAATAATACAAATTTAACACAAGAGGAATCTATAGCACTAGAAATTGCTTCATATGTGTCTGCAGATATTATAGAACTTAAGTACGGAGAAACAGATACAGAACTAAGAGCTAAGTGGTGGGATGATACCAAGAAATGGTGTAAAAAACAATGGGATGACTGGGGTCGTTGTGCTGCTGGAGTAGTTGGAAGTGCTGGAGGTGGTGCTTTAGGCGGTGCTGCAGCTGGTTCTGCGGTTCCTGCGATAGGAACAGTAGCTGGTGGAGTAGTAGGCGGAGTATCTGGAGCATTAGTTGGTGCAGCAACTTTCTGTTAGAGATGAGGGGCAATAAGATTGTTATATTAATAACATGCCTAGTTTCATGTTTACTATTGACTATTTTACTGTTTGAGTCTGCTCTAAAATCAGAACTATTTAAGGTCGGCATATCAGCCTTAATGATATTCATAGCAATATTTAGCTCGATATACCTGACAAAAATAAGGAAAGAAAAAAGATAAAGACACATTCATCGTATATATTCATTAAAGTAAAAAGGGAGAATAGAGCTATTCTCCCTTTTTACTTTAATGAATATCAACACACTATGTTTCAATTGCTTTTTGTATTTCATTAATATTCCACCACTTATGAACTGTTGGTCTACTTAGGCCAGTTTCTCTCGCACATTGGGATTTATTTGTGTTCTTAGGGTGTTTCTTTCTCCACTTTTGTACTAGGGCATACTGAGGACTATTTTCTTTGGATATGGTAGAGCCTTTGGGTCTGCCGTCCATATTCCTCCAAGAACCATCTGGATAATCTACCGACTGTACAGCCCTAGCTCTTTCCAAATGTTCTATTTGTTTTCTCCCATTCCTCTTCCTTTTAGGCATTGGTAGCCCTGTTAGGTACTCAATCGAGTTTTTTGGAAAGGTGCAATAATCCTTATGGTATGCTTTTAGAGCATCTTCCGCATCATCACGAGTGAAAGGGTTGTTGTAGTTCTCCGTAAGCCTATCCATCATAGGCACTAGGCTAAATACATCCCGCTCCAGCTCCTCAAACTCTATATTGCACTTTATGGCATACATAGAGAGGGCTAGTAGGCAGAAGTATCTGTGACCCTCTGAAACTGGCTCCATAGGGTCTTTGAGCCTTGAAAGCCACCAATCATAAAGCCCTCTATGCGTCGTATATCTTCCTTTTGATTTATCACCTCTAAAAATAACACGCTCATACCATTCGGGCCACTTTGCCTTTGCCTTTTTGAGGGTGTTCCTATCGGTGGTATATACCCCAGTGTCTAATGGCTCCCACTCCTCCTTTGTGATGATAGACCCTTTAGAGCCATCACTAATCCACCCCTTACACAAATCCTCTACCGTATATAGAGGGCAATCTCTATTGATAAACGCTTGTACCGTCTCCCCTCTTTTTGTTCTTGAGCCTGGCACCCTAAAACCTTGAAATATACCTTGGAATTGCCGTTTCTTTATCTCTGAGGTATATTGGTTCCATATACGGATAGTCAGCTCCTTTTTCAGCACACCTAATACCCTCTTCGCATTCTGAAAAAGAGCAATTGGCTTCTTGAATATGTAGTACAAGTGAAGCCCATTACCAGAGTTTACAATGATATTTGCTGTAGGTATCACCCCATTCATCATCTGAAAAGTCAAATCTCTTAAGTTCTGCATACCCACCCCATCGAAGTCGAAGGCTAAAGCATACAGATAACGAGAGTTTGCCGAAGTCCTATTTTTACCCACGTAAGTGATAGGACTTGATATTAGGGCTTCATAGTTCTTTTTTAGAGCCTTTTCCGCTTGCTCAAGCCCAGTAGTCATCACAAAAGGATAACCCTTTAGAACGACCCCTTTTCCACTCCTATCGGGCTTCCTACATAGTGCCAACCAAAGAGCATTGTATTTGAAATTTTGGTTAGGCTGATAAACAATATCCTTAAAGCCCTTTTCATTTGCCTGCTCCCTCCAATCAACATACTCATCACATTGCTCCTCCTCAAAAGGGAAAACATCAGCTTTAGTGTCATAATTATAGGCAGAACCAAAGATGTTTTCCATGAAATCTTGAAGTGAACATTTCTCATAAACAACATAGTCATTGTTCTCAAGATAAAATGATTTTTCTTGGAACAAAATAGACGCATGTTTATCAGCTAAAATTCTACTATTTATTTCCTCATTTTCAGCCCTATCTTTTACCCTCCTCTGTAGCTCCCCAAAATCTCCTCTATAGAGACGGTCGCTCTCCTCTATAGACTGGTCGAAACTGGTCTATAGAGGAGAGCGACCGTCTCTATAGAGGAGATTTCAGCAATCAATCCTCCCCCCCTTGCGACCCATAATAGCTAAATATTTATCCCGACAACTCCGATAGTCTGCCACTATATCAAAGAACAATTGCACAATACTTGATGGAGATTTCACATAATTTGGGTAGTTTTGTGGGGACGTGGATAATATAAAGAGCGTATGGAGTGTAAAGTCGGCACTGTGAAAGAAATCAAGGGGGATAAAGCGGTTGTGTACATTGAGCGACATTCCGCCTGTAGCGGGTGCCATGCTAAGGGAGCATGCACCTCAGCCGACAAGGATAGTCAGTTGGTAATAGTACAGGATTTCCCCTCCGGTCTCGCGGAAGGAGCGAGAGTACGCATTGTCGCTGTAGAAGGTGGCACGCCATTAAAAGCTGTACTCTTTGCTTTTATCATCCCGATTGTGCTGATTGGGATGGGAGCTATTGTGATGAACCGACTTGAGACCAAGGAGACAACCATGCTCCTGATTCTGCTCTGCGGACTGCTCCTATATGGCGGAGTGCTTTGGCTCCTTAGAGGCTATTTTGAAAAGACTTTCAGACTAAGAGCTGAGCTCTATGATTGAGAAAAAGGTACAATTATTGATATAACTTTTATGGTTGGAGTAACTATTGCATTCCTCGCTGTCGTAGGCGCCTTGGCTGCCGGACTACTCTTTGTGGTCTCCAAGAAGTTCTATGTAGAGGAAGATGCACGAATTGAGCAGGTAAATGAGATTCTCCCCGGTGCCAACTGCGGTGGCTGTGGCTTCCCCGGTTGCTCGGGATTTGCACGTGCTTGCGTAGAAGCGGAGTCTATGGATGGGTTATTCTGTACGGTCGGAGGCAATGATGTGATGCTCAAGGTAGCTGAGATGCTTGGTCGTACTGCTGTCCAAACGGACCCCAAGGTGGCTGTCGTCCGCTGCAATGGCAATTGTGAAGATCGCCCTAGGGTCAATCAATACGATGGTGCCAGTACTTGTGCTATCGCATCCTCCACTTATGGCGGTGAGACAGGCTGTACTTTTGGATGCTTTGGATTGGGCGATTGTACATTGGCTTGCGGCTTCGATGCCATTCACATGAATCCCGCCACCGGTCTGCCCGAAGTAGATGAGGAGAAGTGCACCGCCTGTGGCGCATGTGTCAAGGCGTGTCCTAAGATGATTATCGAGCTCAGAAATAAGGGCCCCAAGGGACGTCGCATCTTTGTCTCCTGCGTCAATAAAGACAAGGGCGCTGTGGCACGCAAAGCATGCAATAATGCTTGCATTGGCTGCTCTAAATGCGAGAAGGAGTGTAAGTTTGACGCCATCACGATTGAGAATAATCTCGCCTATATCGACCATAATAAGTGCCGATTATGCCGCAAGTGTGTGGAGGTTTGCCCTACCGGTGCCATACACGAGATTAACTTCCCGCCTCGCAAGGTGAAGGAGGAGGTGATTGCCACCGTAGAGGCTTAATACTGGAATATAAAGATACCCTATATATAAGCGTATGTTGAAGACATTTAGAATAGGAGGGGTACACCCGCCAGAGAATAAGCTATCGTCAGGAAAGCCCATCGAGGTGCTACCACCGCCTCAAGAGGTACAGATACCTCTGGCTCAGCACATCGGTGCACCGGCCGTGGCTTTGGTAAAGAAGGGAGACGAAGTAAAAGTGGGGACCCTCATTGCTAAGGCGGCAGGCTTTGTCTCCGCCAATATTCACTCCAGTATCTCCGGTGTGGTACAGAAAATCGAGGAGGTCGTCGACACTTCGGGCTACCCAAAGATGATGATTACCATCAAGAGTGACGGCACAGACACCTGGGAAGAGGAGATTGACCGCTCTACTACCTTGGTGCGAGAAGTGAATATGGAGCAAGCCGATATCATTACACGGATTGCTGACCGTGGTATCGTGGGTATGGGAGGTGCCACCTTCCCCACCAATGTAAAGCTGCTGCCCCCCAAGGATCAAAAGGCAGAAGTGGTCATCCTCAATGGTGTAGAGTGCGAACCTTATCTGACTGCCGACCATCGTCTGATGCTGGAGCGTGGGGAGGAGATTTTGGTCGGTCTCACCATCCTGATGAAGGCTGCCGGGGTATCTCGTGGCGTCATCGGCATTGAGAATAATAAAAAGGATGCCATTGCGCACCTCCAAGGTCTCGCTAAGAACTACCTAGGTATCGAAATACAACCACTCAAGGTGCGCTATCCACAGGGCGGAGAGAAGCAACTCATCGACGCCGTACTTGGGCGTCAGATACAGAGTGGTCAGCTACCTATCACTGCAGGAGCTATTGTCCAGAATGTGGGGACTGCCTATGCTGTGTACGAGGCAGTACAAAAAAATAAACCGCTCATCGAACGCATCGTGACGGTGACAGGCAAGCAGCTTGCCAATCCTTCTAACTTCCAAGTGCGCCTTGGCACCAGTAGTTCGGTACTGATAGAATCTACAGGAGGCATCCCAGAGGGGACAGGCAAGATTATCAGCGGTGGTCCTATGATGGGTAAAGCGGTGGTCAATGACCAAATCCCCGTTGCCAAGGGAACCAGTGGCATCCTTCTACTCCCCGCCAAAGATACCAAACGTGGCACGATGCGCACCTGTATACGTTGTGCCAAGTGCGTCAATGCTTGCCCCATGGGGCTTAATCCCGCTTTCCTGATGAGGGATACCGTATTCAAAGACTGGGAGGAGCTGGAGCGAGGGCATATAGTAGATTGCATCGAGTGTGGTTCTTGCAGTTTCACCTGCCCTGCCAATCGCCCGCTCCTAGACCATATCCGCCAAGGTAAGAAGACGGTGATGGGGATTATCCGCAACCGCAAATCCTAACGAATAGATTGAAGCAAGAGATATGTCAAATACACACAAACTACTCGTATCACCCTCACCACACCTACACAGTGGCGACTCTATAGAGCGCAATATGTACGATGTCATCATCGCACTTGTCCCCGCCTTTGGAGTATCGATATACTACTTTGGGTTCGGTGCGCTATGGGTGACCCTTACTTCTATCATCGCTTGTGTACTCTTTGAGTGGCTGATTAGTCGCTTCCTCTTAGGTCGCAAAGAGATCACGATTCTCGATGGTTCAGCCATCCTCACCGGCTTGCTCTTAGCCCTCAACCTCCCCTCTACTCTCCCCCTATGGATTGTGGTAATCGGAGCATTGGTTGCGATAGGCATCGGCAAAATGAGCTTTGGTGGCTTGGGCAACAACATCTTTAATCCGGCCATCGTTGGTCGTGTGATGCTCCTCATATCATTTCCTGTGCAGATGACCAGCTACCCACGCCCATTTGAGGATGAGATAGTATCGGCAGGCGCAGAGGCGGTCTCCGGAGCTTCTGCATTAGTGGACGCCACTTCCGGTGCCACTCCTTTGGCTATCGCTAAGGGGATTGTCAAAGGGGCTGAAGGCTTCACGATGGATAAGCTCCCCGAACTTACCGATAACCTCCTCGGCATGGTAGGTGGTTCGCTTGGAGAGGTAAGTGCTCTGGCACTCCTCGTAGGCTTTGTATATCTGCTGCTTCGCAAAGTCATCTCTTGGCACATCCCAGTGGCAATCATCGGTACCGTAGCTATCTTCGCCGGCATTATGAATGGTGTCAATCCGGATGTTTATGCTGACCCGCTATTCCATATCCTAAGCGGTGGTCTGCTACTGGGTGCCATCTATATGGCCACCGACTACGTTACTAGTCCTATGAGTAAGAGCGGGATGCTCCTCTACGGTGTCATGATAGGTATCATCACCATGCTGATCCGTCTCTTTGGCTCATATCCTGAGGGGATGTCCTTTGCTATCCTCTTTATGAATGGAATTGTACCTATCATCAATAGGTATATGCAACCTAAACTCTTTGGAAAAAGCAAGAAATCATGAAGAAATTAGCATCAACCCTCCCCAATATGCTGCTCTCGCTGACCCTCATTGCCGCAGTAGCAGCAGCACTTCTCGCTTTTGTGTATCAAACCACAGAGCCTGTCATCGCCACCTCAAAGGTCGCTACCCTCAAAGCCGGGATCGACAAAGTCGTCCCGGAGTACGACAATGTCCCATTTGAAGAAGAGCTTCTGGTGGACGACTACAAGATATACCCCGCTCGTAAGGGTGGCGAACTCGTAGGCTATGCCGTGGAGAGCTTTACCAATAATGGCTTCTCGGGATTTGTGAAGGTCTTGGTAGGTATCGACAAAGAAGGGAATATCATCGACTACACCGTGCTCCAGCAAGCCGAGACCCCGGGTCTTGGCAGCAAGATGGAAGAGTGGTTTAGAGGAGAAAAGGGAAGTGTACTCGGGATGAATCTCACCGCTCCATTGCAGGTGACCAAAGATGGCGGCAAGGTCAATGCCATTAGCGCTGCCACTATCTCCAGTCGTGCCTTCCTAGAGACCCTAAATGGGGCTTATGCCGTAGTACAGAAGGCGATAGCCGATGGACAATTAAAGTAATATAGAGACGATGAAAAAGTTACAGATAATACTCAATGGGTTCATCAAGGAGAATCCTGCCCTAGTGCTTCTCCTCGGCATGTGTCCTACTCTAGGTACCACCTCAAGTGCTATGAATGGCCTTGGCATGGGGCTAGCGACTACGTTTGTGTTGATTTGTTCCAATATGGTAGTATCATCACTCAAGAGCCTCATCCCTGACTCCGTACGTATCCCGAGCTATATCGTCATCATCGCGACATTTACCACCTTGGTGCAGATGCTGTGCGAGGCCTATGTGCCATCACTCTATGCTTCCCTTGGTATCTTCCTGCCATTGATTGTGGTCAACTGTATCGTATTGGGGCGTGCAGAGTCCTTTGCTGCCAAGAATAATATCTTTGACTCCGCCCTCGATGGTATCGGGATGGGGCTTGGGTTTTCCTTGGCGCTCACCATCATTGGCTTTTTGAGAGAAGTCCTTGGTTCGGGCAAAGCATTTGACTTCTCGCTCTTCCCTGAGGAGTATGGTGCATTGGTATTTGTCTTAGCACCCGGTGCCTTTATCGTGCTAGGATTTGTCATTGGCACCAAGAATGCCCTAGATCGCAAACGCAATAAGACCGCATAAGAGATATGGAATACATTATACTTTTAATCAGTGCGTTTCTAGTCAACAACGTCGTATTTACGCAGTTCTTAGGTATCTGCCCATTCCTCGGCGTATCCAAGAAAGTTGATACCGCAATAGGTATGGGAGCTGCCGTCACCTTTGTAGTCACGATAGCCACCCTCATCACCTATGCTATTCAGAAGCTCGTGCTTGACCCGCTTTCCATCGGGTTTATGCAGAACATCGCATTTATCCTGGTCATCGCCTCTGTGGTACAGATGATGGAGATGGTCATCAAAAAGATTTCTCCCTCCCTCTTCCAAGCCCTTGGCGTATTCCTGCCGCTTATCACCACCAACTGTATGGTACTAGGTGTCGCAATCTCTGTCATTCAGAAAGACTTCAACCTAGGCGAGTCCATCATCTATGCCGTTGGTACAGCAGCTGGCTATACCTTAGCCATCGTCATCTTTGCGACGATTCGCGAACAGCTCGCCAAGACAAAGGTGCCCGAAGCCCTCTCAGGTATCCCTATCGCCCTGATTACCGCAGGCATCCTTGCCATGGCATTTATGGGCTTCTCAGGTGTAGTGTAATTGATTTTTCTCATAATTCGCTTTGAGGCTGTGTAGACAATTGTCTACACAGCCTCTTTTGCTTTTGGGGAAAGAATTAAAATCCCTAAATTTGCGATGGCGTGTAAAACATCCACTTATCAATTACGATTATGAATAAGAGACGACTTCTTTCCCTAATCTCTCTGCTCCTCTTTACTACAAATGCGATAGCACAGAGAGATGCCTTCTCCAGCTACTATGGTCGGACGATTCTTCTCGGCGACACCCTTTGGGTCGGAGCGCCAGAATTTTGCAAGGGGATTTTTCATTCAGAGCTTTCGGAAAATAATCTTATCTCCCCAGCCAATATGCAACCCTATTACTACCAACCACTCGTAGTAGATAGCTTGCCTCAAGATATGGTGTTGATGGATTATAACTATACCAATCAGACCATCGATGCCATCTGTTCGGCTCCCGATGGGACTCGATTCTATATCGACATAGACAATGCTGTCTACTACAATGAAATTCAGATGGGCGCACGCTACGACGATAGTTCTCGTAAAAAATATATGGAGCTCACCGAGCTCGTCAAGCTACTCTACTACATCCACACCGAGCAGATAGCAATTGACGATGACACCATCCTCAAGTATATCCTTTTGGTCAATCCAGAGCTAGGGGGCACCTGCCAGCACGATAAGTTTACCTTCCGTCGGGAGCGAGACCGCTATCTCTCTCTACTCCAAGCCGAGTTAGCTACTTTTCCGGAGCAGATGAAAAATACCGTCTACTACTACAGCAAGCAGATAGTCGATAAACTAGGCAATGAAGGCACCTACAATCCGGAAATCAATGGCTATCTCATCACCGATCTCTACGACTGCCAAAGTGGTTTTAACTATGGCTACAACACACACGATATCGTACTCCTTTACCAGCCATGCAGGACGACCCTAGAGATGCCTGAGGCTAAGGCAGAACAGTACGAACGGAAGCTCAAAGGCAATAGTCAATATCTCTACCGACAAGAGTACGCCATGGTCTACGTCAATCTCATGCCCTTCGACCAAGGGGCCTACATAGCAGACAAATTTGTCTGCGCCCTTTTCATCACAGCAGAACTATTTGACCACCCTTCCTGTATGTACAACTACCTTGGCACGGTCACCTACGACCCTCAGCACTACGACAAAGTCCTCAAACAGCAAAAGAGAGAGCTTCTAGATGAGACAGTGGATACAGTAGTCGATGTCGCAGGAGGCATCCTTGGCATCCTATCGATATTTAAGTGAGCTTGACAATTGGAGAAATATTCTCAGTAGAGGAGATTGCTTGCTGGCACTCCAAGAATGAAGCGAATAATTGCTCCAGGACTCCTCTAATTAGTCAAATATAGTTACATTTGTCGGAAATAATAAATAATCATATCAATACTAATTATTTTATGACTACAGCAAACGGCACGACCCTCCGCGACAAACCTGCGGCTAGATGGACTGCACTACTATTGCTATCACTGGCGATGTTTTGCTCTTACATCTTCATGGATATCCTCTCCCCGATCAAGGATTTACTTGAGTCCACTCGAGGATGGAATTCGGACACTTACGGCACCTATGCAGGAAGTGAAACCTTCTTAAATGTATTTATCTTCTTCCTCATCTTCGCAGGTATTATCCTAGATAGGATGGGGGTACGCTTCACTGCCCTCCTGTCAGGAGCAGTGATGATTATTGGAGCTACTATCAACTGGTATGCCGTGACCGAAGGATTTTCCGGGTCTGCACTGGAGAGATGGTTCACCGAGAACCTCAACTACATCCCCGGCTTTGACGAGCTAGGCGTCTCTCCATTCAACCGTAATATGCCCGCATCTGCCAAGCTCTCCTCTGTCGGCTTTATGATATTCGGCTGTGGTGTAGAGATGGCCGGTATCACTGTCTCTCGTGGTATCGTGAAGTGGTTTAAGGGTAAAGAGATGGCTCTAGCGATGGGTAGCGAGATGGCTCTAGCCAGGCTTGGCGTAGCCACCGTGATGATTTTCTCCCCACTATTCGCAAAGCTAGGAGGGACTATCGATGTATCAAGGTCGGTAGCCTTTGGGCTTGTGCTCCTCATGGTAGCGATGATTATGTTCATCGTCTACTTCTTTATGGATAGAAAACTGGATCTCGAGACCGGTGAAGCCGAAGAGAAGGACGAACCATTCCGTATCAAAGATCTTGGTGCAATTCTCTCCAGTGGCGTATTCTGGGTGGTCGCCCTACTCTGCGTACTCTACTACTCTGCCATCTTCCCATTCCAGAAGTATGCGGTGAATATGCTTCAGAGCAATCTATCATTCAGCGTACTTCCCGAGGGGTCATTTTGGGCATCCAACTCCGTGGCTATTATCCAATACGTGGTAATGCTCGCTGTCGCAGCTACTGCCTTTACCAGCAACTTCACCAAGGGCAAGACCAAGACCTCTCTGCTCGCAATCTCCGTCGTCACCCTATTGGCATACTGCTACATGGCTTACCGTAGAGAGTCGGCAGAGTCCATCTTCGCTGTATTCCCACTACTTGCGGTAGGTATCACACCCATCCTAGGTAATTACCTCGACAATCATGGCAAGGGAGCCTCCATGCTTATGCTGGGTGCTATACTTCTGATAGCTTGCCACTTGACCTTTGCTTTCATACTACCACAGTTCCAAGGCAATAAGATTGGTGGTGTCGTGATCGCATTTGCCACCATCCTGGTGTTGGGCGCCTCATTCTCATTGGTACCAGCAGCTCTTTGGCCAAGCGTGCCAAAGCTGGTGGATAGCAAAGTGATTGGTTCGGCTTACGCACTGATATTCTGGATTCAAAACATAGGGCTATGGCTATTCCCACTCCTTATCGGCAAGGTGCTCAATGCGTCCAATACCGATATTACCGATGCCGTCGCCAATGGCACGATGACACCAGAGGTCGCAGCTGTCTCTTACAACTACACCAATCCTCTGATTATGCTCGCCAGCCTTGGAGTACTGGCATTCCTCATGGGCTTTATCCTCAAGAGGATTGACAAGAAGAAGGGCTATGGACTAGAGGAACCAAATATCAAGTAAAACATACTACGACACACAAATGGGAGTGGCTATGCGAGCTAGTGCTTTGCATAGCCACTTCCTTCTTTATGGAATTAGTCCAATCATTTAGCTAATCACTCCCTACTATTTTGGTATCTTTGCGGGGTATTGTACACACTATTGAGTAAGTATAGATGGAGACAAGGAGATATATGATATGGGAGAGAGCCCTTGGGTGGCTCGTCTTCCTCATCGCTACAGCGGTCTACCTGGTGACGATGGAGAAGAGCGCCAGTGTATGGGACAATCCTGAATTTATCATCACATTTGCCAAGATGGAAGTCGGTCACCCACCGGGTGCTCCATTCTACATGTTGGTTTACAATGCCCTATCCAACTTATTCCCCTCAGGTGGGGCTTGGATAGCAATTGCGGCAAATGCCATCAGCGCTGTATTCAGTGGGCTCACCATCATGTTGCTTTTCCTCACCACTGCGCACCTCATCAGGCGTGCCGATTGGCTCAGGGGCAAGTGGGTCACCCCTATGACAGTAAGCAAGACCAAAGCCATCCTTTACTTAGGTGGTGGCGTAGTAGCAGCCTTGCTCTATGCCTTTAGCGATTCTTTCTGGTACAGTGCCGTGGAGGCAGAGGTATACTCGATGAGTAGCTTCTTTACCGCCTTGGTATTCTATCTCATGCTGAAATGGGAAGAAAACGCCGACAAAGACCATGCAGATCGCTGGATTATTGTCATCGCTTACCTCATGGGACTTAGTGTGGGTGTCCATCTCCTCAACCTCCTCACCATCCCCGCGATGGCACTCATCTACTACTTCCGTAAGAGTGAGCGACCCAATTGGAGGGGGGGTATCATTGCGGTGCTGATCTCCTTTGTGATTATTGCGGCGTTGATGTTTGGTATCATGCAGGGCGTGCCACAGGTGGCAGGCTACTTCGACCTCTTCTTTGTCAATACCTTGGGGCTTGGGTTCAATAGCGGTTTGCTCTTCTACCTACTCCTGATGGTGGCGCTATTGGGCTATACTTACTTCCTCACGCTCCGCCGTCCCGTGCAGGACAAGAAGTTGCGTGGGGCTTTCCTCGCTTCAATTATCCTTATCGGCATCCCCTTTATAGGCAATGGGTGGTCAATCCCCATCCTCGTGATTGGCGGGCTAGCCGCCTATCTCTTTGCAGCGAAGCGCCTTCCCGTGCATATCATGAGCATTAGCACCATGGGGATGATGCTCTTCCTTTTTGGCATGAGCACCTATGGTGTGACTTTGATTCGTGCCAATAGCGATGTGCCGATGAATCAAAACAACCCCTCCGATGTCTTTGCGCTCCGCTACTATCTCTCACGCGAGCAGTACGGTAGCACCCCGCTCATCTACGGACAGAGCTACGCTTCGCTTCCCGAATACGACAGCGATGGCAAGGCAAAGACCACCAAGACCAAAACCTATCACAGAGAGGGAGATAAGTATGTCGCCAGTGTGAGTGAGGAGGTTGTCTACCGTAGTGATATGAAGACCCTTTTCCCTCGTATGTATAGCAATATGCTCCCCCACTACAAGCAGGGCTACGAGCTGTGGGGCGATGTCGTAGGGAAGTCGATGACAGTCAATGAGCGTGGGCAGACTCGTACCGTAGTGGTGCCTACATTTGCGGAAAACCTCCGCTACTTCTTCAACTACCAAGTCAATTATATGTACTGGCGCTACTTCCTATGGAACTTCAGTGGCCGCCAAAATGACCTCCAAGGACAGGGCGAGATCTACAGGGGCAATTGGATTACCGGTATCCCATTTATCGATGCCATCTTCCTAGGACCACAGGATAATATGCCTGACTTTGTGACCAACAATAAGGGGTACAATCGTTACTTCATGCTGCCGCTGATTCTCGGGCTCTTTGGTCTGGTCGCTCAGGTACTGGGGAGGAGACGAGATAGGGAGAACTTCTGGATTATCCTTGGGCTATTCTTTATGACCGGTCTGGCGATTGTCCTCTACGTCAATCAACCACCATATCAAGTACGTGAGCGCGACTACTCCTATGCGGGGTCATTCTACGCCTTTGCTATATGGATTGGTATGGCTATACCTGCCCTCTATGCGATGGTCACCAAGGGCAAAAAGGAGAGCCCGGCTCTGGCTGGTCTATTTACGATTGTGGGATTGGCTGTGGTGGGGCTTGTACTCCAGCAAAACTTCGATGACCACAACCGTCACGGTCGCAGCCTCGCCTCCGACTTCGGGAATAACTACCTCGAGAGCTGCGAAGAGGATGCCATCATCTTCTGCAACGGAGACAACGACACTTTCCCTCTCTGGTATGCCCAAGAGGTAGAGGGTGTGCGCACCGACATCAAAGTGACCAATACCAGCTACCTACAGGCAGATTGGTATATCGATCAGATGAAGCGCCAGCACTACGACTCTGCACCACTCCCTATCACTTGGACTGCCGAGCAGTATGGCGGAGAGAAGCGACTGGTCGCCTATATCATACCCAATACCACCGACACGATTCCAATGCGTACCGGGCTAGACTTCATCGCTTCAGACGATCCGAGGTTTAAGACCGTACCTCGTGTCGCACAACCGATAGACTATCTCCCCGCCGAGTATCTATCCATCCCTTATGACGTGGATAAACTCATCCAAAAGGGGACACTCCAGCCAAGCGACACCGCCTTTATCCACAAACCAGAGATGCTCTTCGACTTTAGCAAGAAGCAGTACCTCGGCAGGCATGAGCTGATAATTCTGGACATCATGGACACCAATCGATTTGAGCGCCCAGTGTACTATGCGCTCACAGTGGGTGAAGAGCAGAGGGTGGGGATGTCCAAGAACTTCCGCCAGACAGGTATGGCATACCAAATCCTCCCTATAGAGGTGCGTGGCACAGGCACAGAAGTAGACCTCGAGCGTATGTACCGCAATGTGACCGAGAAATACCGCTGGGGCGGTGCAGATATCCTAGGCACCTACTTCGATGATAATGGGCGCAAACTGGTAGAGACCTACCGCAGCATGATCTTCGCTCCGCTCGCCAAGGGCTTGGCGGAGAAGGGCGATCTCAAGAGAGCTCACGAGATACTTGAGCTTGCAGAGCGAGCTGTGCTAGAGGAAAATATCCCTCATACGGTCACCTCTCTACCGCTCGTAGAGGCTTACTATATCGCAGAGATGAAGGAGCAGGCAGATAGGATTGCAAGCCAAGTCATCGAGAGCAAGCTGAGGGAGCTAAATTGGTTCTTCCGTCTCAAGCCCGAGCTCCTCGTCAATAGCCTTCCTGCTATTCAGGACGGCGTGCTCGTACTTACTGAGACCTTAAGGCTCAGTGAGAGCCATGGAAGCACGCTCAAAGAGCAGTATGGGGCACAGATTACCCAGTACCAGCAAGCATTTCTACAGATATACAAGACCATCCAAGGCGAATGATCATAGAGCAGCCACCCAGGCTATATCGCAGGCTCTTTCCGGGTACCGTTTGGCGCATCCCCAGCCTCCCTGGGGAGGTGCGGCCGTCTGTCTACCTCACCTTTGATGATGGGCCGATTCCCGAGGTCACGCCATGGGTACTCGATTTGCTTGCGAGTAAAGGCGTACGGGCGACCTTCTTTTGTGTAGGAGAAAATGTATGGCGCTTCAGAGCGATATTCGACCGTATTTTGGAGGAGGGGCATACTGTGGGCAACCACACCTACCACCATCTACAAGGGATGCCGACCGGGACACGCCAATACCTCAGAGATACGTTACGAGCAAACGATCTAATCCAGTCGCCACTCTTCAGACCCCCTCATGGGCATCTCGGGTGGAAACAGCTCTCAGCCCTACGCGACCACTTCCAAGTCGTGATGTGGGATGTCGTCACCCGTGACTACTCCAAGTGGATGAATCCCGACGATGTCCTCGAGACCGTCAAACGGTATACCCGAGATGGTTCCATCATCGTCTTTCACGACTCACTCAAGAGCGAACGCAATCTGCGCTATGCCCTGCCCAGAGCTATCGACTACCTATCGGAGCAGGGCTATCAATTCAAAACACTCTCCGGGCGGTGCCAATCCACCCTAGACCAATCCATCAACGAAGTAATATGAATACCCCAACCAATTTCGCAGGTCGTCTACTCAAGTGGATAGGCTGGAAGAGTATCGTCAGTGAGCACTTTGAGCCTCGCAGTGTCATCTGTGTAGCACCCCACACCTCCAACTGGGATTTGATAATAGGATACCTCTACTACAAATCTCTGGGCACCGGCATCAGACCTCGCTTTCTCATCAAAAAGGAGTGGTTTTTCTTCCCTTTCAATTTAATATTCAAAGCCCTCGGAGGGCTCCCCGTAGACCGCAAGTCGGGGGCTTCATCCGTAGAGCAGGCTACCGAAATGCTCCGTACTGCCGATCAACTACATATCGCCATCACCCCGGAGGGCACCCGTAAGCCACGTGAGCGATGGAAGACCGGCTTTTACCGTATAGCGATGGAAGCAGGCGTACCTGTACAGCTCGCCAAGATTGATTACCGGCAGAAAGAGGTAGGGATATTCCTCACTTTCCCTACGGCCAATCAAGATGTAGATGCCGCAGTACTCGACATCCGTAGACACTACCACAGTTCGATGGCTAAATTTCCCAAAAACTTCGTAGATCTATGAATGCAGAGCGCCGAGAGTCACTTAGAGTAGCTGCCCTCCAAATGGAGCAGCAACACATGGATATAGAAGCCAATATAGCACATCTATGGCAACTCATAGAGGGGGCGACCTTTGACCTGCTGGTACTGCCTGAGATGTGGACTACCGGCTTCATCACCAAGGTCGATGAGCTCTCAGAGCACTATTTTCACGAAGCCTACCAAAAGGGGCGACAGACAATGCACGAAGTGGCACGACGACACAATGCAGCGGTGTATGGCACCCTTATCGAGCTTCAACCCAGTGGCAAACCTGCCAATACAGGGCTGTTCGTGACACCCGATGGCTCTGAAACCCGCTACCTCAAGCGACACCTCTTTGGCTACGGAGGAGAGTCCAAGCTATTTGAGGCGGGGAGCGAGCGCATACAGGTCAAATACCGTGGTTGGAGCATCCGCCTAGCCACTTGCTATGATATTCGTTTCCCCGTCTGGCTCCGTCAAGATCAGACACTAGGGTACTACGACCTACTGCTCATCTCTGCCAATTGGCCCAAACCTCGACACATCGCATGGGAACGCCTCCTTCGAGCCCGTGCCATCGAAAACCAGTGCTACCTCGTAGCCACCAATAGAGTCGGTATCCCTCATCCCAAGCTCCAATACCCAGGCTACTCCTTCATCCTCGACGACCTCGGAGATAGCCTTGCAGAGAGCAAAGAGCCTATTGAGACACTCCTCACCTGCGAGATCCTTCTGGACGAACTCATCACCAGTCGCTCCCGATTCCCGCTCCTCCCCGACGCCGACCCCTTCACCCTATAGCAAATCCGACATATTCGTATCCTACCGGGGTGTTTTAGGCTGCTCCTATCCCCTGATTTTCCTCTACTGAGCGACTTTATCTCCTCTATAGAGGAGTTTCGGTTACTCTATAAAGGAGTTCCAATCGCTCTATAGAGGAGATGGGGGCTTGAGTTAAATATATCCGTATCCTAATAGGGTTAATGGAAAGGGAAAGCGATTTTGGAATCAGAGGGAAAACATAGGGTAAAGGAAGGGGAAACGCGATGTCTTCATTTACAGCCGATTACATCATCCACCCGCAGCGACTGGGAAGACAAAGGGAAAACGATGGGGAAAGCGAAGGGGAAAACAAAGGGAAACAACTAAAGAAATAATAAGAATATAATAATAAGAAATATCTCCCCCTTACCCCCTCACGGGGGAAAAGAAATTTCCCAAAAGCAAAAAAGCCGAAGCTCGACGGTTATAGACCTCCCGAAGCTCCTACAGTCCCCTCCCCCGGTTGCGCGCCACCCCCTCCCCTACAGGAGTCTCCTCTCTATCCTCTAAAGCGCAGAAAGGCGCAAGCACCTCCTCCCCTTGTGGTATCTTTGTCCGACAGATGAGCATGAAGGTCAGAACCACATGCGTCAAAATGATTTGCTCATAGGGAGGATAAAAGATTTGACTAAATTTGCGATGGTTCAACGATATAATCGAGACATGGAATTACAAACAAAACGCTTGATCTTGAGACCGTGGTTGGAAAGCGATGCAGAGGCGCTCTATAAGTATGCTCGGAATCCCAATATTGGGCCTATAACGGGTTGGCCGCCACATACGAGCATTGAAAACAGCCGAGAGATTATCAAGGCGGTACTTTCTCTCCCCGAGACGTATGCCGTTGTACTAAAAGCGACAGACGAGGCGATTGGTAGTATTGGGATAATGACTTCACGAAGCGAGGTAAAAAGCGCAACAATGGGGGAGAGCGAATGCGAGATTGGTTTTTGGATCGGCGAGCCCTATTGGGGACGAGGGTTAATTCCGGAAGCTGTAGACGGATTGCTTCGATATATTTTCGAGGACTTACAGAAGACCGTAGTTTGGTGCGGTTACTATGATGGCAATGAGAAATCAAGGCGGGTGCAAGATAAATGCGGATTCACCTACAGTCATACCCAATACGACTGCCCCGTCCCATTGCTCAACGATGTTCGCACAGAGCATTTTACCAAACTCACCCTAGAGGATTGGCAAAGCAGAAAAGCACCCTGCAATAAAGAGTAGAGGAAGTCTCTTATTATTCGATAGCTTGCTCTCATCCCATACGTGACACTCACACAAAAATGGTATCTTTGCTTGCTTATGAAGTTTGAGATTGAATATAGCGACGCAAGGTCGTCGGCACGAGCAGGGGTATTGCATACGCCACATGGCGAGGTGCATACACCGATATTTATGCCTGTGGGCACTGTAGGGTCGGTAAAGGCAGTGCACGCTCACGAGCTAAAGGAAGACATCAAAGCTGAGATTATCCTCGGCAATACCTACCACCTCTACCTGCGCCCCGGTACTGAGATTATCAAGGGGGCTGGAGGGATACAGAAGTTCAATAGCTGGAATGGACCTATGCTCACCGACAGCGGTGGTTTTCAGGTCTTCTCACTGGCACATCGTCGCAAGATTACGGAGGAGGGAGCGGAGTTTCAGAGCCATATCGATGGCTCGAGGCACCTGTTTACCCCCGAGCGTGTGATGGATATTGAGCGTGAAATAGGGGCAGATATTATCATGGCATTTGACGAATGCCCTCCGGGAGACTGCGACAGGCGATATGCGAGAGAGTCGCTCGATCTGACGATGCGTTGGCTCCAAAGGTGCCACAATCGACTGACAGAGACAGAGCCTATCTACGGCTACGAACAATCCTTATTCCCTATCGTGCAAGGGGCTGGATATGCTGACCTCAGGCGAGAGGCAGCCGAGAGGGTGGCAGAGCTCGGAGCTGATGGCAATGCGATTGGTGGGCTCAGTGTAGGCGAACCTACCGAGGTGATGTATGAGATGATCGAGGTGGTCAATGAAGTCTTGCCTAAAGACAAACCACGCTACCTGATGGGGGTGGGCACTCCTGCCAATCTATTGGAAGGCATCGAGAGGGGCATAGATATGTTTGACTGCATCATGCCTACCCGCAATGGCAGGAATGGTCAGCTCTTTACCTGGCAGGGCACGATGAACATGCGTAATGAAAAGTGGAAGGACGACCACTCGCCTTTGGATCCTGAGGGCACAAGCTATGTAGACCACGCCTATTCCAAAGCCTATCTGAGGCACTTGATTCGTTCGGACGAAATCCTGGGGCTACAGATTGCAAGTATTCACAACCTCGCATTTTACCTCGAATTGGTTCGCCAAGCTCGACAACACATCATAGCCGGCGACTACAAAGAGTGGAAAGCAGGCATCCTACCACAGCTACAGCAGAGACGATAAACACTTATGAGGCTCAGGGACAAGATATACAATAAACTGGGGATTACAAGGATTGACCGATACATCATCGGGCGCTTCCTCAGCACCTTTGTATTCTCTCTCCTGCTCATCCTCCTCATCATCGTGGTGATTGATATTCAAGAGAAGATGGAGGAGTTTATGAATCCCGCTCTACCCCTTAGCCGTATCCTGGAGTACTATGTGGCACTGGTTCCTTACTTTGCCAATCTCTTGTCTCCGCTCTTTATCTTCATCACGGTGGTCTTTTTCACCAGCAAGCTGGCAGCTCGTTCTGAGATTATTGCGATGCAGGCGGCAGGCATGAGTTTCAACAGAATCCTCAGATCCTATATGATCTCTGCGGCTATTATTGCTTTAGTCGCATTTGTCTTCAGTGGGTGGATTATCCCAAAGCTCAATGTGACGAGGATTAATTTTACCAACACCTATGTGCAGAACCTAAAGGTAGAGGTCGATCAAAATATCCAAGCTGCCGTAGCACCCGGCGAGGTGGTCTACTTCAGCACATTCGATTCGAGGGACAATATGGGTTTCAACTTCTCTCTCCAGAAGTTTGTGGATAATACCCTTGTGAGCCAACTCACAGCCCCTCGCATCAGCTACGATAGTCTCCATCACTGGACGGTTTACGACTACCATATCCGTACCTTTGAGGGCTTCAAAGAGCACAATGAGTACGGCACACAGCTAGATACCCTCCTTATCCTCACGCCATCAGACCTTTTGATTTCGAGAGAAGATGGCGAACAGCTGACCAATTCCCAGCTGGCAGAGTATATCGCTCAGCAGAAAAATAGAGGGGTCGGCAACATACAATCTTTTCAGGTAGAATACTATAGGCGATACGCCTCGATAATGGCTGCCTTTATCCTCACTGTCATCGGAGCATCGCTCTCCGCTCGAAAGGTGAAGGGAGGGCTTGGTATCAATATGGCAATCGGTCTGCTCCTCGCCTTTGCTTATATTCTGCTATTTACCATCTCCAGTGCATACGCCATCAAGGGAGCTCTTACTCCTCTTGTGGCAGCTTGGCTACCCAATATCATCTATGTCCCTATAGCATTTGCGCTCTACCTAAAAGCTCCGAGATAAAGATGGACTACTACCTCTATCTCAATGTGCTGATGCCCCTCCCTCTGTCGCAGCCGGTATTTACCTACAGGCTAAGGATAGAGGATTTGGAGGTGCCTCAAATGGTAGGGAAACTCGTGGTTGTCCCCTTTGGAGCAAAGAAAAGCTATACCGGAGTAGTACTCGAGCAAAATCGTGAGACACTCCAGCCCGGGAGGAGGCTAAAAGACATCATCAAGATATTGCCCTACCCCCCGATTCCATCCACTATACTGCAATTGTGGCGGTGGACAGCACAGTATTATATGTGCAGCCTTGGGGATGTACTGGTGGCAGCGGTGCAATCAGGATTTCGCCCTGATGGCACACAAGAAGAACCCACATCTCGAGGGGCACTGACGCTCAAAGGGTGGCTGCCTGCCAAGAAGTTGTTGGAGGAGGAGTACTTCCAAGGGCACTTACTCAGTAGCCAGAGGAGAAGTTCGGCAGTGACTAAAGCCCTCCGCTTTATGCTCACGCAATATCAAGAGGGGGACAAGGCACCGATGACCATCGGGGAGATTGGCGAGTGGCTAGAGGTCTCTGCCTCCGTAGTAGGCAAGCTCCGCAAGATAGGGGCATTGGAGGAGCGAGAGGTACTTACCACGGATGTAAAGGAGGTGGCACAATTGCCGACTAGGAAAGCCGGCGACCCACTTTCGCCACTTGTACGGGTGGGAGGAAATAATATCCTGCTGCTATATGCGCCAGGGAGCTGTGTCAAGGAGCGTATCCCCATTGATTATCTACAAGGCAAATTGGCAAAGGGAGGGCAAATCCTGCTGCTGCTCCCGGATGTGGTTGCACTCAAAGAGGTAATCTCCAGGCTCAAGCTATTCTTTGGCGACCGACTATTTACCTACGCCTCTATATCAAGCGAAAAGGAACGGCGCACCACTTGGCTCGCTGCTCTGCAGGGCGACAGAGGATTGTACGTAGGACTTAGAGCTGCCGTATGGCTCCCCCTCTCTCAATTGCAAGAGGTAGTGGTGGTAGACGAAGAAGATGTTGGCTATAGACAATTTGAACCGTCGCCCCGATATACTACTACCAACGTGGCGCTTATGCTGGGGCACTTCACCCATTCACAGACCTTGCTTATCTCCGCTACCCCTTCGGTAGAGAGCTATACTCAGGCACTTCAGAAGCGATATAGCTTTGTGGAAGCACCCGATAAACGCAAAGAAGTCAGGCTTCAGACCGTATGGATGACCAAAGCGTTTGAGGAAAATCGGGTGCAAGGGCGAATGCTCTCATTTGAATTGATGGGAGCCATCAGAGAGGCAATCGAAGAGCAAGGGCTGGCACTGCTCCTCTATCAGCGCAAGGGATTTGCTCGGAGGGCTACCTGCTCCAAGTGCGGGGCAGTACCCAAGTGCCCTCAATGCCATACCATACTCAGGTATATGGAGCAGTCTCGGATGCTGGTTTGCGGTGTCTGTGGACATTATGAGACACTGCCGACGCACTGCCCGGATTGTGGCGCAAGTGGAATGCAACTGGAGGGTACGGGGATTGAGCGTCTGCGGAGAGCGATGGAAGAGCTCTACCCCGGATTGGTCATCAAGATGGAGGAGGAGATAGACAGACGCTCACGACTTCCTCAAGTGGTGCTATCGTCGAGGTTTGAGCCACCGCTTGATTTGCTTCGGGAGGCGACAACAGTAGGTATCGTGCAGCTCGATCTCCTCGGCACACTCTCAGACTATAGAGCCAATGAGCGTACTTATCGTTTCCTCGTCAAGTGTAGGGACGAGGCTCCCAAGCTGCAACGCATGGTCATTCAGCACTTCGCCGAGGAGCCCAATGCTCTCGAGGCTTTCACATCGGGAGATTATCAAAAGATGCTAGATCACGAGCTAGAGGAGCGTCACATCGTGCAGTTTCCTCCTTTTGCTCGCCACATAGATATTTACTTTGAGAGTGCCGCACAGGCAGAGGCTTTTACGATAGCGGGAAAAAGTATTAAGCTCCTCCGACAGGTACTGCCACAGGCGACTACTTTCGGGCCTGCACCGATGCCGGTACACAAAAAGGATACTGCTCTTGGGTACAAGGTCGCTCTATTTGTCCCCCTTTCGCTTTCCTCCCAAAGTGTGCGACAATTACTTCATGCGACACTCGACCCTCTCTTAGCTGAATATCGAGGACCTAAAATGTATATGTATTACGACGTAGATCCACTGTAGTATGAAGAAAAAGATATTATTTGTGTGCCTGGGAAATATTTGTCGTAGCCCTTCCGCCGAGGGCGTGGCAAAACACATTATCAAGGCGAGAGGTTGGGAAGAACACTTTGAGATAGACTCTGCAGGACTGCATAGTATGCATGCCGGAGAGCTTCCCGACCCTCGCACTCGAAGAGCGGCACAAGCACGAGGATACGATCTCACCAGTCGTAGCCGAGAGGTAGAGACGGAGGATTTCTACACCTTTGACTTGCTGGTCGCAATGGACGACTCCAATGCTACCGAATTGTACAGACGCGCCCCGGGAGTGGAAGAGAGTCGCAAAATCGTCAAGATGCGTGAATATTTTCCTGAGGGCGAAGTCCTTGACTACGTCCCCGATCCCTACTATGGAGGAGCCAGAGGATTTGAACTCGTACTGGATCTCCTCGAAGCGTCGGTAGAAAATTTATTGCGCCGACAATTGGAGCAATGAACCACTTTGCCCCTTTGGCTGTTTAACCGACAGACGAATATTTTTCAATCAACTAAAGACTGACATTATGGCTAAAGTAACATTGGGTGGCAATCCAATAAACACAATGGGCGAGCTTCCAAAAGTAGGCAGCGAGGCACCTGACTTCAAGATTGTGCTCGCAGATCTCTCTGAAGCAAAGCTCTCAGATTACCGTGGTAAGCGCGTAGTCATCAACATCTTCCCAAGCATCGACACAGGCGTGTGCGCTCAGAGTGTCCGCATCTTTAATAAGCGAGCATCAGAGGCTGAAAATACTGTAGTACTCGGCGTTTCCAAGGATCTTCCATTTGCACTCTCCCGCTTCTGTGGCGCAGAAGGTATTGACAAAGTAGTGACTGCTTCACTATTCCGTTGTAGCACTTTTGGCGAAAAGTACGGGGTAGAGATGACCGACGGTCCTTTGGCAGGTCTCGAGGCACGCTCTATTGTAGTCGTGGACGAGCAAGGCAAGGTCGTCTACAATCAGCTCGTACCAGAAATCGGAGAAGAGCCCAATTACGATGCAGCACTGGCCGCACTAAAGTAATTGGCAATCATATATACGCACAACCCCTCTGCATCTAGGTATCAACTGATGCAGAGGGGCTTTCTCTTTCATAAAAGTTGCTCTTTTGCACTAAAACACTCCTATTGTCTCTTTTTTGGTACCTTTGTGCCACAACCATTGAATTATAATAGTAATACACACAAATACTTAAATCAAGCATTATGCAACTACTTGAGAAGATCGTGGCTAGCGCAAAGGCCAATCAGCGCCGTATAGTGCTACCCGAAGGACTAGAGGAGCGTACACTCCGTGCCGCTGATCGCCTCATCGATGAGGGTGTGGCAGAGATTATCCTTATTGGTAATCCAGACGAGATTAAGGCAAAAGCAGCAGAGCTAGGGCTGATACACATTGCAAAAGGAGCTACCCTACTTTGCCCGAAAAACAATCCTAAGAAAGGCGAGTATGCCAACATCCTCTTTGAGCTTCGCAAGTCAAAGGGAATGACCATCGAGGAGGCGACCAGACTCGCTGAGGATCCACTCTACCTCGCTTGCCTCATGATGAAAGCTGGCGACGCTGATGGAGAGGTTGCCGGTGCGTTCAATACCACAGGCAATGTCTTGCGCCCAGCACTTCAGATTATCAAGACTGCTCCTGGTATCAAGGTAGTTAGCGGAGCATTCATCCTCATTACTAAGGCACATCAGTATGGGCAAGATGGTATCGTAGTATGTGGCGATTGCGCTGTGATGCCCAATCCAACTGCCGAAGAGCTCGCTCAGATTGCGATTTCATCAGCCGAGACCGCCAGAGTCATCGCCGGTTTTGAGCAACCAAGAGTGGCTATGCTCAGCTTCAGCACCAAGGGTAGTGCTAAGCACGAAAACGTAGATAAAGTGGTAGAGGCAACCAAAATAGCACAAGGCATGGCTCCGGAGCTCTTGCTGGATGGAGAACTACAGCTCGATGCAGCACTAGATCCTAAGACCGGCAATTCAAAAGCACCGGGTAGCAAGGTGGCAGGACACGCCAATGTACTTATCTTCCCAGACCTACAGACAGGTAATATCGGCTACAAGATGGTACAGCGCCTCGGTGGAGCAGAGGCAATCGGTCCTATCCTGCAAGGTATTGCCATGCCGGTCAATGACCTCAGCCGTGGTTGCTCAGTGGAAGACATTTTCTACATGGTAGCCATTACAAGTAATCAGGCGACAGCGGCGCTCAAGAAGTAATCCGATTATTAATCAATACTATAAAAAATAATTACTATGAAGATTTTGGTTCTCAACTGCGGTAGCTCGTCAGTAAAGTACAAGCTCTACGACATGAGCGACGAGTCAGAGATCACCAGTGGTGGTGTAGAGAAAGTGGGACTCCCCGACTCCTTCCTCAAGTTTAAGAAGGCCAACGGAGAAAAGGTGACCATCGAGCACGATATGCCTACCCAGAAAGAGGCGGTTCAGCTCATCCTAGACACGCTCGTAAATCCAGAGTATGCTTTCATCAAGAGCTACGATGAGATTGGGGCAGTGGGTCACCGTATGGTACACGGAGGAGAGAAATTTAGCGAGAGTGTAGTCATCACCGACGAAGTGCTCAAAGCGGTAGAAGAGTTGATTGTACTCGCTCCCCTCCACAACCCTGCAAATATCAAGGGTGTAGAGGCGACTGCCAAGCTCCTTCCACACGCCAAGCAGGTAGGCGTATTTGACACTGCATTCCACCAGACCATGGAGCCACACGCTTACATGTACGCTCTACCATATCGTATGTATAGCGACCTCAAGGTACGCCGCTACGGATTCCACGGCACCAGCCACCGCTACGTCAGCAAGCGCGCTTGTGAGATACTCGGGCTGGACTACAGCAAAGCCAAGCTCATCACTTGTCACATCGGTAATGGAGGCTCTATCGCAGCAATCAACGGCGGCAAGGTCATCGACACGACTATGGGACTGACCCCTACCGAAGGTCTTATGATGGGGACTCGCTCCGGAGACGTAGATCCAGGCGCACTCGTATTCATTATGGAGCAGGAGGGCCTTGATGCTGCGGGGCTCAGCAAGCTCGTCAACAAGGAGTCTGGCGTCGCTGGCTTCTCTGAAATCTCTAGCGACATGCGTGATATAGAGGATGCCATCGCAGCGGGCAACGAGCGAGCAAAGCTCACCCTCAAGATGTATGACTATCGTATCAAGAAGTACGTAGGAGCCTACCTCGCCGCCCTCAATGGTGCTGATGCTATCATCTTCACCGGTGGTGTCGGCGAAAATCAAGCTTCCACCCGTGAGTACGTCTGCTCCGATATGGAGTATGCAGGCATCGAGATCGACAAAGAGCTCAATAACTCTGTAAGAGCTAAGGAGATTGTCCTCTCTACCGACAAGAGCAAGGTAAAGGTGATGATTGTCCCTACCGACGAGGAGCTACTCATCGCCCGAGATACCCTCGCACTGGTACAGTAAGACAGACACCCCACCCAACACAAATAGCCACGACCCCTCTCGGAGTCGTGGCTATTTGTGTTGGGTGGGGTGTCTCCCTGAAATCTCCTCTAAGAGGGGAGAGATATTTTCAATAGAGGAGGTTTGGAGATATTTACAGGAGGCCTATCCGAATTAAATTTCAAGAACCTGACTTCATGTGCTAATTAACACTTTCGATTTTGAGATTTCATAACAATCCCATATATTTGCTTTGCTGAATGTAGTCTGTTAGAATAGGTCTTACTCCGCGTGGTATTAATTAAGTAACGTAAGTTCGATATAACTTTACGGACTTATGTTAGTTGGGGAGACGGAGAGAAAAAGGTAGGCTAATGCCTCAAACGAAGAATAACGCTCTTGACTTACCAACTTGTATAAAGGAATAATCACATTGCATGATGAATTTTGATTTTTTCAAAAGAAGGAATATAAGCAACAACAAACCTATTCTATTAGTGTGCCGGAACTGCGGGACAAAGATGAATGGTCCATATTGCCATCTTTGTGGACAGAGTCTTTTTGCGGGGAAGGAAAGCTCCCATTGGAGATTTTTTAGTAATGCCCTCAGTCTTTTCTCTGTTGATTTTAAAATATTTCGCACGATTAAATTGCTCCTTTTTTACCCCGGAAAACTTACCAAGGAATACTGTCAAGGTCATATTATTCGTTATGAGCATCCTTTTAAACTGTTTTGGTTTATAGTCTTACTTTCCTTTATCTATTTTTCATACAAGTTTGATCCAAACAGTAAAAAATTAACAGGAGACACCGAACTTAACAGACTATTTATAAGTTATCTCCCTTATGCAACTCTGCTATTAATCCCATTTTTTTCTTTTTTATTGTTTAGCTTTTTCCGAAAGCATAATCCTATATATTCCAATAACACAGTGTTTGCATTGCATTTCCATGCTTTCTTATATGTATTCTTTGCGGTTGTACTGCTAATTTCCGGCTTGTGCATTCCTGTCAAATGGTGGTTGTTATCTTTAATTCCATATATCTATTTACTAATTGCTGTTTATGTGTTTTACAAGCCTAAAATAATACATTTATTTTTAAAGGTTACATTTATCTTAATTATACATACCCTTGCAATATCCATTCTTTTGTTTTCTTTTTTCATAATGATAGGCACCATAATTCATTAAATGTTTAATATTGGCTGTTGAAGTCATGTTCTTCGCAAAACCTTTCGTGCAGCAACACACCTAAGTTGTACGGAAACGAGGGGAATCGACAAAGAGACCACTTACGAACAGGTGGAATTTGACATATTATCCATATTTGCAACGAAAGTTACCCCTGAAATAGCAGAGCCATGACTAATCTATAGAGGAGTTTTTTTATATTTGTAGAGAACTATAATTAAAAACACTTGACTATGGGACGAATATTGTCTTTACTTATTACTATTATTGGTTTTTCGGCATTAAATACATCACTTATAGCCCAAACTAATATCTACAAAGGCGAGAGCACCTCCGGCTTCGACATACTCTATACTTGGGATGGTCAGCATCTCTACAAGGGGCAGAGCACCTATAGCTCCGATATACTCTATACTTGGGATGGCGAGTACATCTACAAAGGACAAAGCACCTCCTGCTTCGACATACTCTATACTTGGGATGGTCGGCATCTCTACAAGGGGCAGAGCACCTATAGCTCCGATATACTCTATACTTGGGATGGCGAGTACATCTACAAAGGACGAAGCACCTCCTGCTTCGACATACTCTATACTTGGGACGGCAACTACATCTACAAAGGACGAAGCGCTTACAGCTTCGATATTCTTTACACCATCGATGGTGCGATTCCCCTCCCCATACTCACTCTTTTTCTCTAGCCCGAATGTAGAAAACAAGCCCTCTTTGCTGAAGCATTGAGCGACTGATTATCAGTAATGGCGATGTCAAACATCTCTTTGCTCGCCCTTTTCCCTGCATTCCTTTTTGTAATGCGTCAGACCCATTGAGATGCCAAGACCACAGGCGGTGTGTCCTAGGATTTTTGTAACTTTGGGGACAAAGTAGACTATTTATATTATTTGGAATATGGACGCAATCAGAAAGATACTGCTCACAGCTCTGCTGGGGCTTATAGGATTTAGTGCTTCGGCACAGAAGATGGGCGAGGCAACCACCAGATGCGAGGTAGGATTTCTCTATCAGATTAGTTACCAGCCCAATTGGGGCGATTCTCGTGCTGTAGTGGCAGAGGTATTCCCTGGTTCGCCTGCCGCAGAGGCTGGGCTCCGTGTGGGAGACATCATTGAGACCATCAATGGATTGAGCACGCAAGAGATTAGCGAGGAGGAGCTGACGAGGATACTCCTTGACCCTAATCACGGAAGTGTAGAGCTAACAATCAGCAACTTCGCCTATAGATCTAAACCTGTAACCATCAGGAAGAAGTGCATCCCTATCGATGCCCTGTCGGAAGCAGTGTTGGCACGCTCGTTCAATATGTATAGTCTGGAGGATGTGACGGATCGCAGGTTCACTATGCCTTTTAGCTACAACACTCCTGCAGAGGTCGATTTCATCAATTTCAAGAGCTTCAGCTTTGAAAGAGGGAAGCGCCCCACTGCAGAGGAGCGCAGCATACAAGCCGAGCTTCAGCGAAAAGGTCTGGTCTATGTGGAGAAGGGGGGCGATCTATTGGTAAGTGTGCACGCCAAGCTCGAAGCCAACCCATCATACCGTGAGGGTGCTGAGAGTGATGTGGAGATGGGACTTAAAAACTATCGTCTCAATACAGAGAAGGGGGACATACAACAATATCCATTCCTCAGCATCAATGCGCCTAGCTTTACAGGGACACATAAACTAACCATCGAAGTGGACATCTTTGATGCTGCGACAAATACAAAAATCTGGAGCGGTATCGCGAGAGAAAAACTCAATGGAACGTATAGCTCTGAGCGGTATATGCAAAACTTCGCTCCACTACTGATGAGCAACTTCCCATTTGTACGCTATCTGATGAATCCATCATTTGTGATGCACAAAAATACCTATCGCTCCATTGGTATCTACCTCGATGCCAATGACCTACAGCGTGTACTATGGGTAGATAAGAATAGTCCGGCAGAAAAGGCCGGCATCAAAGCAGGTGATAGGATTGTCACGATCAATGGTATTCCACTTGAGAAATCGGTGAAAGTCGCTACCGAATACTACTTCAACTTTGTGAAGAAGAGCTTTGACTTGAGAGATGAGGAGACACGTTTTCCCTCCAATGATGGTTTCCAGAACAACCGCTACTGGCGCCTAGACAAATATTCTGAGATCTCAGCGATGATCCAAAATCCTGCATACCGCTCGGTTTTCAGCTATCTATTTAGCCACCGTAGCTATGTACACTCTCCTATCATCGAAGATATTATCCTCGAAGTGAAGAGAGGTGAATCGACTGAACCAGTGCTAATTAAGCCAGTAAAGGTAGCACACGACTACGTAGAATTATTCTGACAAGAGGGGGATGAGGAAGCTACTTCTAGGGATTACCCTCGGAGCCATGGTATCGGTCGCTTGGGCTGGAAATTTCCAGTCACAGCGACCCAGCCTGTCTCAAAGGCTTTTCACCTCTACCGTCATAGAGGATGATATCGTTCGCCTTCAGACGCTGATTACACACGAAAAACTGAGTTGGATGGTAGGCAATTGCCTCCCCAATACACTTGATACCACGGTACACTTTAGGTTGGATACCGAGGGGAAACCGGAGACATTTGTGTACACGGGCGACATCGCAGCCATGTGGCTGAGGGATAGTGGAGCTCAAGTGTGGCCTTATATCAGATATGCCAATCGTGATGCCAAGGTAAAGCAGATGCTAGAGGGGGTGATAAGGCTGCAGCTAAAGCAGATTATTCTCGACCCCTATGCCAATGCGTTCCTCGATGGCCCGATAGAGTCGCACTGGAAGAGCGACAATACGCTTATGCTCCCTGGTGTGCACGAACGTAAGTGGGAGATTGATTCGCTTTGCTACCCTATTCGCCTTGCCTATCAGTATTGGAAGGAGACAGGTGATGACTCAGTATTCGATGCCAACTGGCTGGAAGCCATCAAGAAGGTGTTGGCGACGTTTAGAGATCAGCAGCGCAAAGAGGGGACGGGGAACTACCGTTTTCTGCGGGTCACGGATCGCAGCACAGACGGCAAAAGCAATATCGGATGGGGCGAACCGGTAAAGCCTGTGGGATTGATTGTCAGTGCATTCAGACCTAGCGATGATTCGACCCACTACCAATTCCTCGTGCCGAGCAATTTTATGGCAGTCTCTTCGCTTCGCAAGGCGGCTGAAATCCTTAATCAGGTCAATGGGGAGCCATCACTAGCGACAGAGTGCTACACACTTGCAGACGAAGTAGAACGGGCACTCAAAGCGTACGCTGTCTATGATCACCCGGTATATGGCAAGATTTATGCGTACGAGGTAGATGGATTTGGCAACCACAATCTGATGGACGACTCCAATGTCCCGAGTCTCCTTGGGATGGCATATTTAGGCGATGTGGCATCGGATGACCCTATCTATCAAAATACCCGTCGATTCGTGCTCAGCGACAGCAACCCCTACTTCTTCAAAGGAAGTGCGGGGGAGGGCATTGGAGGGCCACACGTAGGCTATGACATGATATGGCCCATGAGCATCATGATGCGGGCTTTTACCGCTCAGAGTGACGAGGAAATCGCTCTGTGCATGCAGATGCTGATAGACACCGATGCGGACACAGGCTTTATGCACGAGTCTTTTCACAAGGATGATGCGACCAAATTCACCAGAGCATGGTTTGCTTGGCAAAACTCTCTCTTCGGAGAGCTTGTCCTATATCTCGTAGATAAGGACAAGATCGAACTACTCAACAATCTAAAGTAATGAGGAAAATACTACTCTACATAGCGACAGTCACACTATCTGTAGTGGCAATGGCACAGTCGAGCGACATGCGACAGACATTTCTTAGCATGCCACAGAAGGTATTGCCAGTGCTGACAGAAGAGATAAGGGCGCAGCTCATCAGTAATTTTGACAAGAAACAAAAGGGAGAAATCCCTTCTGAGGTACGCAATCAGTTTTATGGTTATTCTGAAATCACCAAGCTGACAGATGACTTTGTGGCAGTGAAGCTCGACACTCAGACAAATTTGGAGATACGGAAGCTCTCCCAGAGTCGCAAAAAATACCTTATCGGCCTAATATATACCAGCAAGATTGTACCCGAACAGTCGGTTCTCGTAATCTATGACCAAGAATGGAATAGGATAGAGGAGGAGAAGTACTTCAAGCACCCCGAGCTAGCGGATTTCTTTTCGGATCCATCTCTGCTTCAGCTCAATAGTATCAAGCAAGTCCTAGGAGCTATCGGTGCTCTTAGCTTTAGGTATAGCTGGGTGGAGGGTTCGGATATACTGAGAATAGAGATGACTAATTTCGAAGAGCCTATGGCTCAATCGTTGTATCCAGATGCTTCTAAGTGGTTGAAGCCAAGCGGAGTACTATATAAGTGGCATCGTGGACAGCTAAGAAAGGAGAAATAAGATGGACAACATAGAGGATAAAGCGAGGCAGCGAAAAGCCCTCATCATCGTAGGTGCTATCCTACTGATAGGACTTATAGGTCTAGGAGTATATACGATCATCAATCAGCGTAGCCAGATTCATAATATTCAGGCTATTGCCGAGCTTGAGAAGCAAGCTCTACAGGATGAATATAATGAGGTCGCTCTACAGTACGAAGGCTTCAAAATTGAGGTAAAAAACGACTCTATTCTCCAACAACTAGAGAGCGAACAAGCCAAGGTGCAACGCCTGATGGAGGAGCTACGCACCGTCAAGAGCTCTAATGCTCAGCGCATACTGGAACTGAAGCGTGAGCTTGAGACTCTACGCAAGGTACTCAGGCACTATGTGGTGCAGATTGATTCTCTCAATCGTGCCAATGAACAACTCCGCTCCGAGAATAAAGACCTAACTCAACAAGTCACCCAAGTGGTTTCTGAGCGTTCGCAACTCCGCCAAGAGAAGGAGAAACTAACCGAGCAGGTAACTCTAGCTAGTAAGCTATCAGCATCTGGATTCCGCGTCACACCACTCAACGCAAGAGGTAAGGAGACCAAGCGAATTCATAATATGAAGCAACTCCAGTTTGTTTTCACTGTCGAGAAAAATGTAACTGCCCAACCAGGTTTCCGAGATATATTCATGCGTATCTCTACCCCCGACGATGTATTACTCCAAAAGCCATCGGAGAGTGGCAACTTCAGCTTTGAGGGAGGAAGTGTCCCCTATTCTATCAAAAGGCAAATAGAATATGGCGGAGAGTCTACGTCAGTGACCATGTATTGGGACATCGAGGAATACCTTATCGAGGGCAATTATAGGGTAGAGCTATTTGCCGACGGGTATGTCATTGGGCGATTTAGTTTCTCCCTTGGATAAGCATCATGGACAACCCAATATTCAATACCCGCAATAAGAAGGAGTACCCCCCAATGCACACCGCAGAGCACATTATCAACCAAGCTATGTGCCGGCTATTCGGTACGGGGAGAAGCACAGGAGCCCATATCGAATGGAAAAAATCTCGTCTAGACTTCCTCGCTCCCAATACCATGGGTGATATCGAAGCGAAACAGCTAGAAGATGAGGTGAATAGAGTCATTGCACTCGACCTCCCTATAAAGTACGTAGTGACCACACGCTCTGAAGCTGAGCAGTATGATGTAGACCTCAGCCGTATCCCAAAGGATTCCTCGGAGGCAGTGAGAATTGTTTTGGTAGGTGATTACGATAGCTGTCTTTGCATCGGGAGCCATGTGGAGCACACAGGGCAGATTGGTCATGTCGAAATTTATTCGCACGACTACTACCCCGAAGAGCAGCGATGGCGTATGCGCTATCGACTATCGGGAGAGGATCCCAAATATCAAGAATAAACAACGATTGTATTATGGAACTAAAATCTCGCTTCGATCACTTTAATTTCAATGTATTGAACCTCCAGAAGAGCATGGCTTTCTATGAAAAAGCTCTAGGGCTCAAAGAGGTACGTCGCAAGGAAGCTTCAGACGGCTCCTTTATCCTTGTTTATCTGGGTGATGGCACCACAGGTTTTACTTTAGAGCTCACTTGGCTGAGAGATCGCCACGAGCCATATAACCTCGGGGACTTAGAGTACCACCTCTGTATGAGAGTGGAGGGAGACTACGACCAATGGCGTGAATATCATCGCGAGATGGGCTGTATCTGCTACGAAAATCACGATATGGGTCTGTACTTTATCAGTGATCCGGATGGGTATTGGATTGAAATATTGCCTCTAAAGAAATAAGACTGAGCATATGGCAAAGAAATCGCCAATAGGGACTAAGGAGAAAATTCACATCAAGCGAAGACTCGCAAAGGTCTACAGTAGCCTACTCAATCGCAACATAATCGAAGACTATAGCGACCTGGCCAATCAGCTTGGTATCAATGTGTCTACTGTAAGAGGTGCCTTTAGTATCGGGTCCCCCTATCTATCCATGCGATTTCTGGAGAGATTGCTCACTGTCTATGGCGACTATTTTTCTCGTGAGTGGCTACTCACCGGAGACGGTCCGATGAGGGCTAAAGTAGTGGTAGAACCAGAGCAAGCTCGTCAAGAGCGATGGATGAGGGTCGCACACGTAGTCAATCAGGAGGGGATGCCTATTCCGGAATTTGCCAAGGCAATAGGCGTCGGAAGCCCCAGCACCATCTATAGGATACTACAGAATAAAACAAAACCGAGCAATTCAACGCTCGGCCTCATCCTCGATAAGTTTCCCGAATACGGACGTAGCTGGCTGCTCCATGGTCAGGGAGAGCCCTATATAAAACCCAAAAAGGAGGAAGCCACTCTGCCCAACAAAGGGAATGCGGTGCCCTATAAGGTAGACAATTTGATGGAATTCCCTATCATCCCTGATACCGCGGCTGCAGGCAGACTCACAGGCTACGGCGATCCTAACCCCGAGGGGCTAGAGACTATGACCCTGCCGGTAGAGCACATGTACAAGGGCAATTACTACATCTTTACCGTCCGAGGCGCCTCCATGGACGACGGCACCACCCAAGCCATCTGCGATGGTGACAAACTACTCTGCCGAGAGATTGCACGTGAATACTGGACGGCTGGATTGCACCGCCGTACTTGGCGATACTTCGTCTTTGCCACACACACCGAGGGGATTATCGTGAAAGAGGTCATTGACCAAGATTTAGAAAAAGAGACCATCACCTGCCACAGTATCAATCCCAACTATCCCGATATCGTACTGCACCTACGAGATATTATCGGTATCTACAATGTAGTCGAACTCTTTGGGAGATCCATGAAAAGGTAGGATGATTATCGCCTAAACGTCTCAGCAAAATCTATTCTCTGCAATATACTCCTCCCAAGAGTAAGGTCATCGGCATACTCCAGTTCGTCACCGATAGCCACACCACGCGCTATCGTCGATATTCTCACAGGCAAATCCCTCAGCATACGATAGATATAGAAATTGGTGGTATCCCCTTCCATCGTTGTACTGAGTGCCAAAATAATCTCCTTGATGCCCTCCTCTTCCACACGTTTCGGCAAATCGTTCAGGAACAAGTCTGACGGCCCTACCCCATTCATCGGCGAGATAATCCCTCCTAATACATGATAAAGCCCATTGTATTGCCCTGTATTTTCTATCGCCATCACATCACGCACACTCTCTACCACGCAGAGTGTGGAAGGGTCACGACTCTCGTCGCTACAAATCTTGCAAATCATCTCGTCCGAAATATTGTGACACTTCTCGCAGTGCTGAATTCCATCAATAAAGTCGCGGAGATTATCCACGATTCGGTACGTAAAGTTCTTCTCCTGCTTCAGTAAAAAAAGCGCCAATCTCAGCGCACTCTTGCGCCCTACTCCCGGTAGCGAAGAGAAGGCGTCTACCGCGCGTTGCAAAAGGTGCGAATAGTCGTCAGTCTGTTGCATTTTCCCCCCTTAGCGTTACGTGATCAAACTTTCGACGACGCAAGACAAAGTCCTTGCCCAGATACTTCTCCCGCACCACCTCATTCGCCGCTAATTCCTCCGCAGTACCCTTAAAAAGCACCTGTCCCTCAAAGAGCAAGTAAGCTCGATCCGTAATTGAGAGCGTCTCGTGCACATTGTGATCCGTAATAAGGATACCGATATTCTGCTCCCTTAGTTTAGAGACAATCAACTGAATATCCTGTACAGCAATAGGGTCTACTCCGGCAAAAGGCTCATCCAGCATGATAAACTTAGGGTCAATCGCTAGGCAACGAGCAATCTCCACACGCCTACGCTCACCGCCGGAGAGGCGATCTCCGTTATTCGTGCGCACCTTCTCCAGCCCAAATTCATCAATCAACTTCTCCAACTTCTCGATCTGCTCCTCTCGCTTCAGCTCCGTCATCTCCAGTACAGAGAGGATATTGTCCTCCACCGACATCTTACGGAATACCGACTCCTCCTGAGCCAGATAACTAATCCCCATACGAGCACGCCTGTAGATAGGCTCCTTGGTGATCTCCCTGTCATCGAGAAAAATCTTACCATTATTGGGCGTCACCAACCCCACCGTCATATAGAAAGTAGTCGTCTTTCCCGCACCGTTAGGACCAAGCAGACCGACAATCTCACCCTGCTCCACCTCCACCGATACATGGTTCACCACCGTACGGCTCTTATATTTCTTGACTAAATCCTCAGTCCTTAGCTTCATACCTACAATTACTTATATTGCACAAAGATACCAATTTAGCTCGCAATCGCTGCACACCAAGCACATCGTATAGTGGTATAATACAAAGCAAACTCAAATCTCCTCTATAGAGCAACCAAATCTCCTCTATAGAGGAGCTGTAATCTCTCTATAGAGGAGAGCAATCGTTTCGGTAGAGGAGATTTTGCGAAAAGTAAGGAGCAAAAAAATGCCCCCACCGAGGTGGGGGCTTAGATTGAACTTCGGCATATAGCCTTGTTGTGAAAAGACGATTTGGAAAAATCTTTTCTGCCACAAATATAGCCATATTATTTGAATATCGAATATAATTTCGTTATTTTTACGAAACAATTTTTATTTTCCAATATTACAACTAAAGAACCAACGATGATGAAGAGCATTTTAGGGATTGATCTAGGGACCAGTAGTCTTGGCTACGCCGTAATTATGTCACAAGAAGGAAAGAATTCAGAGATTCATTCTGGAGTAGATATTTTCCCTGCGGCCAAGAGCAACTTGGGGTCTGGAGATAAGGAAGAAAGCAATAACGCATCAAGGAGAACTCAACGCCAGATGCGCCGTCAATATGCACGGAAACGCCTCCGTAAGCAACATCTACTGGCTCTACTGATAAAGTACGATATGTGTCCGCTCTCCATGGAAGAATTAGATGCGTGGAGGAAATGGGACAAAGATCAAAAAAGTGACCTACAAAAATTCCCCGGCAGTGCGCAATTTCTTGAGTGGCTCAAGCTTAATCCCTATGCTCTGCGCGTAAAGGGGTTACAAAAAGATTCGCTTACGAAATATGAGTTTGGCCGTATCCTCTACTCGATGATTCAAAGGCGAGGGTTCCTCTCTTCTCGAAAATCTTCTGATGATGGGACGCTATACAATGGCAAAGATAGAATAAAAGGGATTACAGAAACGAATGAAAAGCTAAAGGAGAAAACCCTCGGGGAATACCTATATGGGGTTTCTGCCAAGGATGGACAACCATTCTCGCAAACGACGGAGCGCATACGTGCCAGATACACTCTTAGAGACATGTACATTCGTGAATTTGAGCAGATTTGGAATGCACAAGCGTCACATCTAGGTCTTGACGATGTAAAAGTTGTACTGCCAAAAAAGCGTATCATAAGGGGCAATCCTCACAATAAGGAGAATCAGAAACGATTGAGTAAGCTCCAGGAAAAGTTTGGAGACATCTCCATCACCACCGAGAGAAGCCATGTAGACGATAGGGATTATAACTACTTTGAGTACACCGAGGAGAGATCTTTCAAGGAGCACTTAGCAGGGAAAATTTGGCAGGACGAAGAGGAAGAGTTAAGGTATAGGTCCAATGAGAGTGTGCTCTTTTGGCAACGACCGCTCCGCTCTCAAAAGGGACTGCTCGACAGATGTACTTACGAGGGCAATCGCTTCTATAGCAAGAAAGAACAGAGATGGGTGGTGTCAGGACCAAGAGTCATCCCTGTATCTCATCCGCTTTTTGAGGTCTTTCGTGCGATGCAACAGGTGATGAATATCAGCCTAAATGGGCTGGAGCTCCCAAGATTCATTAGTGCCGAAATATTCAAGTTCCTGATGCTCGGCACAACGAAGAAGAGTGTTAAGCTTTCGGATATTAAGAATAAGTTTAAGACCCTCGTTGGACGATTTAATTATGATGACGATTTTGCATTTACGACCTGCCCCACTATCGCCCATATCCACAATCTAATCAAAGAACCTAGTTCGTCTGCTTTACAATCAGAGGATATTGTCTTCCCTATCTCTTTTGATATGGAGCTGTATGTAAAGATTTGGCACAAGCTATACAACTTCGATGATAATACACAGTTGGCTGATTCCTTAAAGGAAATAGATGGTGTGGTCTTTAAGGATAATCTTGAAGAGCTTGTCGGTAAGATAAAACTAGAAGAGGGGTATGGAAGCGTATCACATCATGCCCTCGAGAATATCGTACCCTTTATGCAGCGAGGGTTCCCGCTCTATCAATCGGTACTATTGGGTGGTATTAGTAATGCTGTCAAGTATGCCAATAAGGGCAGGTTACAACTTCCTGCAGAGGTCTATGACTTCGTCTTAGATGTATTGCCTGGGGAGAAAAGACACGAGGGCGATACCCTACAAGCTATTATTGATTACATGCAGAGTAAGGATTTCCCTCTACCGACACCAGACGCCCGTAAGTTAAGGCATCTATTGTATCATCCGTCTCAGCCAACGATTGAGCATCAATTACAAGAACTTCTGCCAAAGGTAGAAACTCTGCGCAATCCACTAGTCGAACAATCCCTGTGGGCTCTGAGGAGGAGGGTGAATACTCTACTCAATTGGTATCGCCAGGAGTATGGCTCTGAATTCCGATTTGATGAAATCCACATCGAATTGGCAAGGGATTTGAAAACTGGGGTCAAAGGGCGCCAAGAGGCTCTACGAAGGCAAAGAGCAAACGAAGAGGAGAATAACGAAGCTCGCGAGATAATCAGAGGCTATGGACTAAGCCCGACGCGGGATAATCTACAAAAGTATAAACTCCATAAAGAATTAGCCAATAGGAATAGAGATGTGGCGGAGTGCCCCTACACAGGGAGAGTAATCTCTCTTCATGATGCTTTAGGGAGTGACTCTGGCTTCCAAATCGAGCATATCGTGCCTCGTTCTATTTCTAACAATGACAGCTTCGCCAATAAAACGCTCTGTGATGCCTCCGTAAATAGGATGAAAGGGAATCGCACTCCTTGGGAATTTTTTGAAGCAACCGGAGGAGACAAAAAGATATGGGGTGTAGAGACTTGGGAAGAAGTTTGCGATAGAGCCCGGAGACTGCTTCCAGATACAAAATACAATCTATTTATCAGCAAGAAGACCAGTGCTGAACTCTCGGAGGGATTTGCTAGTAGTCAATTGGTAGATACCGCCTATATGAGCAAGAAAGCCAAGGAGTATCTCACCTCTATTTGTGACAAGGACAGCGTAATCAATATCCCTGGAGCAGTGACAGCCGAACTGAGAAAGCTATGGGGGCTCAACAGCATTCTTGGGGAGGCCATCGCTCTTTCACCCTCACATGTCGAACACATTTCCTTCCCTGAAGGGACGGATCGTATCCCCGTCTCTATCCTTATAGACAAGGAGACAAGGTGCGTGAAGCAAGTCTATCCCAAGTTTGCAACGATCCCGACACGCGAAGAGAGTGACTTCCTTGCTAGTGTAGAGAAGAAATCCAATAAGCTCATTTTCGGGAAGAACGAGTTTATCTTCCCCACACACTATTTTGGTCATTTGTCGGAAGGTAAGCACTATTTACTGGTACGTTCACCACAAATCATGGGGTTTGAAGAGCAATTTAATCACTTCCCAATAAGCGGGAAGGATGAGCTCATTATAAACGTCGAAATCGACAATAAAGGCAAGCTAAGTAGCGTGGATCTCAATCCTCAGTTATTCAAGAATTGTGACATACCGGAGGAAGCCGGAAGATACTGGGTGCGTATCCCCGTCCAAAATGATTGGAAGATCGAATCATCCAAAAAAGAGCTCAGATTAAAAGGACAAAGCATCGCATGTAATGGCTATATCAAGGAGGGCAAGCTGAGGGCAAGACCATTCTATACACAAGAGTCTGTAGATATGGAAGATACAAAGAACGTCCAAGTCATTGTTACGCCTATCATGGAGCAGGCTGCCTTCGTCAAGAAAAAACGAGAAGCCCCAGCTATTAATGACCAAGAATTTATTATCACAGGAAATGTTGCGGGCTCATTGTTTACATCAGAAGAAGATATTTCTTTCGTGGCGAAAGCGGTGAATCATAATGAAGGCAAACATTACTGCAAACTATCATTTTCAGAAGAAGATGTGGAGTGGTTCCCGTACCAAAATACAATCCCCGAATGCGACAAAAAGCAGGAGGAGATGATTGAGGGAGAGCTGGAATATCACAAGGGAGAGATTTTATTTTCTCCAAACAAGAACCGAGATGATCACAGGCATCATGCCTTGGATGCAATCGTTATCGCTATGGCGACACAAAGCCAATACCAAAAACTCTCGACCTATAATGCACGCAGAGATGAGGCTGCTCGGGGTAATGCAGAGCGACCTCGCTTCGCTATGCCATGGGAAGGCTTCCGAGAGGATGCAAAACGGAGTGTGGCATCAGTGCTTGTCAATCATAAGCAGAAAAATAAAGTCGTCAATAAGGTCAAGAAAAGTATTCGCAAGAATGGTCGCACCTATCAATCCATCGGATTGGCAGTACGTGGTAGACTATCTCGCGAGACAAATTATGGCGAGCGCAAAGATCCTATCTCCAACCAAACAGCTATGCATCGGAGGCTACCAATTGAAAATATCACTAAACAAAGCCAACTAAATAAAGTCGTCGATAAAACAATCAAAAATCTGATGCTCGCACGACTTGTGGAATTGGGTGTAGATGTAAGCAAGAAAGAATTTGCCATACCTAAGGGAGCCTTCATTGATAATGGGGAGTATAAAGTCTACTTACCGAATAAAAATGGAGACCCCGTTCCTGTAAAAAAGGTTAGGCTGAGAGAAAATATTAGTCTAACTGTACAATTGGGGGATTTCAACCAACACGTAGAGCCGTACAAAAATAACCATATCCTTATCTATCAAACAATAGAAGGAAAGATTGCAGAAGAAGTAGTTACTTTTTGGGAGGTGGCTGATAGGCTTCGCAATGGTGAAAACGCAATTCAACCACCGGTTAATTGTGCAAAGGTATTATTGATACTCAAACCACAAGAGCTTTATGTCATTGGACTGTCAAGGCAAAAGTTAGAGGAAGCAATAGAAACGCACGACAACCAACTTATCAGTAAGCACTTATATAGAATGCAGAAATTCTCCTCAAATGATTACACATTCAGACTGCACACTGCTAGTACAATCAATAACGAAAATGAAATGCTAAGAGTTTCCACTAACAAATTGGTTAAAGAGCTCAAAGCCATTAAAGTAAGAATTAAAGAGGACGGGGGTATTGAAATTCACCGTGATTAAAAGAACCATTACAATAGCAAACCCTTCCCGTCTCTCTTTGAAGCTATATCAGTTGAAGATAGAGAACAAAGAGAGCGGGGAGGTACATACGGTCCCTCTGGAGGATATTGGTTATCTATTTTTGGAGCACCAGCAGATATCACTCACAGTACCACTACTACAAGTATGCGCAGAGGAGAATATCGCTGTAATCATTTGTGACGAGCGACACCACCCTGCGGCACAATTCACCTCCTTTGCCAGCCACAATCTTACGGGGAAAAGGATTAGAGCGCAGATTACTGCAACAAAACCAATTCAAAAAAGAGTGTGGCAAGAGCTGATCAGACAGAAAATACTTAATCAAGCTACAGTAGTAGGTGCTCCTTTTGATCAGACATTGAAAGGATTAGCCAAAGAGGTAAAAAGCGGAGACAGCACCAATAGAGAAGGTGTAGCAGCGAAAGTGTATTGGCAAGGACTCTTTGGCTCTGATTTTATTAGAGATCCAAATAGTGATTCTCCCAACGATATACTTAACTATGGTTATACCATTCTCAGGGCTGCAACGGTAAGATCTATCGTCGGTTCCGGACTCAGTCCCACCTTTGGAGTCTTTCACACCAATCAATACAACCCTTTTCCTCTGGCAGACGATGTCATGGAACCCTATCGTCCCTTTGTGGATCAAATAGTGCAGAGGATTGTCGAGCGGGACGAAGCGATAGACTTTCAGAAGTCCAAAAACATTTTGAAGAGGGTCTTGGTCGAGGATGTGAGGATAGATGGACTTATGCGCCCTCTCCAATTAGCTCTGAGTATGACGACATCTTCGCTTGCAGAAATCTATGATGGGAAGAAAGAAAAGTTATCTCTACCTGAATTAATAAAATGACCTGTGATTATGATTAGTTCTTATCAAGCTATGTGGATACTCGTGATTTTTGATTTACCTGTTCTGACTAAAAAACAGATAAAAGCAGCTAGAAGATTTAGAGATAATCTAGTCTCCGATGGTTTTATTATGGCACAGTTCTCCGTGTATATAAGACATGTCCCGACACTGGCTCTCAAGGAGAAGCATATTCGACGAATCTCAAGAATTATCCCAGAGGAAGGATCGGTTATCATCTACACCATGACAGATAAGCAATATGCAGATGCGAGATGTTTTCAGGGGAGAAAGCCAATCGAACAGATGAGACAACCTTCTCTTTTTGATGAGTTCTAAAGAAAAAGGGGCTGCAATCATCCTTCTAACGACAAATTATGTGTACATTTGGGTGAAATAATAGAATAAATTCCAAGAAAAGTCTATCTTCTTCGTGGTTTTATTTGATCGAGAACGCAGAGAAAAACCAGCTGTAATAAGGATTCTCGGCTCCCACGTTGTGGATTGACTAGATTTGGAAATAAGATATAACTGGAGATGGCAAGCCGAGCACAGACCACCGGTTGTGGATTGACTAGATTTGGAAATAAGATATAACATTGATGAGAAAGAGCTAGAGGAAGCACAGGTTGTGGATTGACTAGATTTGGAAATAAGATATAACTCTTATATCGGTACTTACACGGACTATACGGTTGTGGATTGACTAGATTTGGAAATAAGATATAACGAGAAAGGGTTTTCAAGAGACTGGAGTAAAGTTGTGGATTGACTAGATTTGGAAATAAGATATAACGATTGTCGGAGTTTCTCGTTTCGGGCATTCGTTGTGGATTGACTAGATTTGGAAATAAGATATAACAATGAGATTTGGGTTCAGGCCTGCTCGCTGGTTGTGGATTGACTAGATTTGGAAATAAGATATAACCACCACCTGCACTTCTCGCAGGGTCATCTTGTTGTGGATTGACTAGATTTGGAAATAAGATATAACACGCATCCACTCCTTGTAACTCGCAAAGGCAGTTGTGGATTGACTAGATTTGGAAATAAGATATAACAGAGGATTAACGCATGATGAGCTGATGGCAGTTGTGGATTGACTAGATTTGGAAATAAGATATAACATACGGGCCCTAGAGGTCTACAGGGCATCCGTTGTGGATTGACTAGATTTGGAAATAAGATATAACCACCGATGGAGCATTTGCGGATGGTATTATGTTGTGGATTGACTAGATTTGGAAATAAGATATAACATTGGCATATCAAGTATATTGCCCTGACGTGTTGTGGATTGACTAGATTTGGAAATAAGATATAACCGCTCTCCTTGTACCCGTGACTTCTGAGGGTTGTGGATTGACTAGATTTGGAAATAAGATATAACAAACAAAGGATTATGCAGGTCTGCCGCGGTGTTGTGGATTGGCTAGATTTGGAAATAAGATATAACTGCTTAGCACTTGCTGCCTTTGCACCCTCTGTTGTGGATTGACTAGATTTGGAAATAAGATATAACCTGCCTAACTCCGTGTGTGTCCTCACATGGGTTGTGGATTGACTAGATTTGGAAATAAGATATAACCGTAATCCTCACTAGATGTGTCCACACTCTGTTGTGGATTGACTAGATTTGGAAATAAGATATAACTTGCTCCGCATGTCGTAGTACCATTGGATGGTTGTGGATTGACTAGATTTGGAAATAAGATATAACGCATCGGGGCTTGGGCGGTAGCTAGCTCTAGTTGTGGATTGACTAGATTTGGAAATAAGATATAACCCGGGATCGCTCTCGCTCTCGGAGATGATGGTTGTGGATTGACTAGATTTGGAAATAAGATATAACTACTACAACAGCAGGACGGGTGAGGTGATAGTTGTGGATTGACTAGATTTGGAAATAAGATATAACCTGTTTGAACCCCACCTTAACCTTGATACAGTTGTGGATTGACTAGATTTGGAAATAAGATATAACATAGACATTATTTACTACTTTGGGTTTTTCGTTGTGGATTGACTAGATTTGGAAATAAGATATAACATACGAGCTGGCAGGTATGCAGACACTGGCGTTGTGGATTGACTAGATTTGGAAATAAGATATAACCGCCCTCATAGCTGATGATATGCTCATCGTGTTGTGGATTGACTAGATTTGGAAATAAGATATAACCTGTCAGAGGAGTGGCAATCCTTTTTCGGCGTTGTGGATTGACTAGATTTGGAAATAAGATATAACTTTTGCGCACAGAGCTGTACGCAGGAGCCAGTTGTGGATTGACTAGATTTGGAAATAAGATATAACCATCCGCAAGATAAATATACTATAAGTATTGTTGTGGATTGACTAGATTTGGAAATAAGATATAACCCCTAGGCGCTGTGTATTCGCGGGGTCTACGTTGTGGATTGACTAGATTTGGAAATAAGATATAACTGCCGTAAGAGCAGGCAGGGTGGTCGGTGGGTTGTGGATTGACTAGATTTGGAAATAAGATATAACTCCTAATCCAACCCATACATAACGCCCTTTGTTGTGGATTGACTAGATTTGGAAATAAGATATAACGTATAACAGATATGATTACACCAATTGTAAGTTGTGGATTGACTAGATTTGGAAATAAGATATAACGGTGGTGAACTCTCCATCCTCCCACGCCCCGTTGTGGATTGACTAGATTTGGAAATAAGATATAACCACGCCGAAGTCCATAGCCCCGAACATCACGTTGTGGATTGACTAGATTTGGAAATAAGATATAACTGCAAACCTTATCGCTGATATAGCGAAAGAGTTGTGGATTGACTAGATTTGGAAATAAGATATAACTTAGTGCGGTAAGCTCCGCAAGGCGCTCAAGTTGTGGATTGACTAGATTTGGAAATAAGATATAACGTGGCTACAATATCCTGCAAAGCAAGACGAGTTGTGGATTGACTAGATTTGGAAATAAGATATAACTCAGGTATCAACTTCAAGCCATCTATTCTCGTTGTGGATTGACTAGATTTGGAAATAAGATATAACCATGGACAAGTACATACGGAACAAAGTAGAGTTGTGGATTGACTAGATTTGGAAATAAGATATAACCCAGATTCACTCCCGTACATCGTTGCTGGCGTTGTGGATTGACTAGATTTGGAAATAAGATATAACTAGGGTTTACGACATAAGAATAATACGTCTGTTGTGGATTGACTAGATTTGGAAATAAGATATAACCTCATTAAGATTTGCCCCACCATTAGCATTGGTTGTGGATTGACTAGATTTGGAAATAAGATATAACCAAATATGAAGTGATAAGGAGAAACAATAAGTTGTGGATTGACTAGATTTGGAAATAAGATATAACGATGCCCCGGACTACTACACCAAGATTGCGGTTGTGGATTGACTAGATTTGCATGCCTCTCAAACATATAGGGAATGATTGTGGGTATCCTAAATGAAGTAGGTTCTTATTGACCGGGGAGGGGCAATAAAAGGGGTCTCGACCGCTGTTAGCGGTCGAGACCCCTTTTATTGTTTGTCTGAAGTACAATTACTTCTTAGTTTCGAATAATCTCAGGCTGTAGCCATCGGTTGGATAGTAAGCACTTCCACAAAGGACATTGGTTGCATTGAAAATAGCGCTGTGTACGTTGCCACTCGCATTTTTAGATGCACTCATATATCTACCATAAGTACCTCTGCTTCTCACTTCGCCATTACGCATATATCCTGCTGCTGGGAAATATCTAACGATCTCATTGGCATCCGGTTGTTTCCAGTAGTTTTCATCAGCAATTTGATCAATAGTTTGGATCGTTGGATTGACGCCAAGATAGCGAACGGTAATCTTCAATATCTTTTCACCAGAACTTGCCAGATTGTCTGCATATTCATATCGCCATGCACTTCTGTGATCATTCTTTTCATCTTTGAAGCGCAATGCATAGCCAATATTATTGCCAGGACAACGATAATCTGCCTTATACGAAGCTGTAGTACCAGCTATCTCAATCTCCTCAACAACATCATTGTAGGAAACAACGCTAGTATTGGCGAACTCTACGCGACTTTCAAATTTTGGCAATATTCCGGCCCATTCTGCTATGCTTGGGAGGTGATAAGTCTTATTGCCAATTGTAAGACCTGTCCCGATTGCAGTCTCAGCTTCTTGATATGTGAATAGCTTACCTGCATCATTGGCATTAGTAGTTACGAAAGCTTTTCCAGTCTCATCGAGGTTAAACTGGGCTACATACTCTATCGCCAATTTTGGACGATCGGTTGGTGTTGGCTCCTCCCATTGTACTGAAGGGATGACAAAAGTCATACCGTTGAAGACAATCGTAATGGTTCCGTTTCCATTGTCAGTAATCTTTAGATCAGATGCGGCATCGGTACCTACTGCCTTTACAGGCTTGCCATCCACATCTTTGACTAGCTCCCACTTTACGCCTCCATCGAGACTTACCTCCCAATTTCCATCTGCATTCACACGTAGTTGTGGGGTGACACCAGCCTTTCCATCCTCGCCCTTAACTCGGATTGGGTTACCAGCGGCATCTCTCATCAGCTCTCCGTCCAAAGTCCAGTACAGTACACCATCGACCTCTTCGATTCCTACGCTAGGTGTTTTGCCATCCTTACCATGTTTCAGGATAATTTCAGAACCATCCGACATCACAAGCTTGTAACCCTCATCTTTTGGCAAGGCAGTGTATGAAACAATGCTAATCTTTTGAGCCTGAGCATCAACTAGCTTCTGGAGAGATGCAATCGTTTTATTTGCATCGGCAGTCAATGTCTCCAGCTTCTTTATACGAGCATCGTGGTCATCCAAACGGCGGTACACATCATCTAAGTTAGTGCACGAAACGAGCAGCAACAAGGTGATAAGTCCTAGAGAAAATTTTGTCTTCATGTTTTTAGTATGTTAAAGTTAATGAAACTGTGTAAGCAATCTATGAAATATCTAAATCTATGTTATCACAATATCAACGAGGCAAATATATCAACAATTATTATACTACACAACTTTTTTCGTTATTTATTTGAGGATTTTTATTTCATGAAGTCTAATAACCTTGTTTCAAAATCGAGGCAATCTCAGATATTAAGCCTATTTCGAGGTTTGAATACCATTATCAAAAAGCCGGCAATTTTTCCTTTTGTGCTCTCAAGCATCAAATATACAAATGAGATTTAACGCTCAAATAAAAAGGTGTGAGCCCGGCACAATACCGAGTTCACACCGACTATAAGGTGATTAATAATTTAATCGTCCAACTTTTTCGGGGCACATCGCCCCTTTTTATTTTAGCCTAAAACCTATCACTGTGCATCAGCAATAGCCTGAGCCATCTTAGCTGAAATCTTTTGGAAAACAGACTGCTGATCGGTATCCATCTGATTTTTCTCCTGTTCTAGCTGATTCTGCAAGTCTTGAGCTTCAGCGAGCAATTGCGGGAAGTTAGCGACAGCGGTTAGATCCTTCTTTTTTACTTGTAGAGCAGTCTCAGAAAGCGTTGTCACAAGTTGGTCATAGTTCGCTAGAAGTGCGTCAATACCGGCTCCTTCAGCTGGCGCTTCCGTGGTTTCGGGCATCTCAGTCTCAGTGGCAGTGGTCGCACTTTCCGAATTTTTCTCTTCATGGGCACAAGATGCCAAGCCGAGTAGAGCAATCCCCACAAAACTTAAAACTCCGGCAAATAAAATCTTCTTCATCATTAGAAACCTGTAAACATTACATCCTCATGCCTCTGGCAATCACACCCGAGCCATGGCAAATCTTTTTCTCAGTATCATATATGGTGCAGAATTGCCCCGGAGCTATTCCCTGAATCAACTCCTCCGAATGGAGTGTATAGATTCCACCATCACGGCGAAGCAATCCCTTGGTAAAGTCGGGGGTATGGCGAACCTTGAAAGTCACATCAAGTTCATCACCAGCCATCGGATTTTCTGTGATAAAGTGCATCTCCGGCATCTCTACCACATTGCCATACTGAGTCTCTACATCATATCCTCGGCTCACATAGAGGGTATTGGTCTCAATATCCTTACGGATTACAAACCATGGACCTCCCGAGAGCCCAAGCCCTTTACGCTGACCAATAGTGTGAAACCAATAGCCTCGATGTTCTCCGACCACTTTGCCTGTCTCGAGCTCCACGATGTTGCCAGAGAGCGTGCCGAGGTACTTTTCGATAAACTGATTGTAGTCTACTTTTCCAAGGAAACAAATACCTTGGCTATCCTTGCGCTGGGCGGTCACCAAGTGCGCCATCGAAGCTATGCGACGCACTTCACTCTTAGGCAGTTTGCCCAATGGGAAGTGCGCCTTGACCAGCTGAGGATATGTAATCTGAGCGAGGAAGTCGGTCTGATCCTTGAGTGCATCCACAGCTGTAGCGAGGTAGTGCTTATCCTTTATTATGCGCTTAGTTGCATAGTGCCCGGTAGCAATCTGATCATAGTCACGCCCGGCGTATTCATTGAAGTAGCCAAACTTGATGATCCGATTGCACAGCATATCGGGATGTGGTGTATGCCCTACCCTCACGGTATCTATGATGTACTGCACCACATAGTCCCAGTACTCTCGGTGCAGGTTGATGACCTCCAGAGGCCGCCCATAGTGATGAGCGAGCCATCGCACCATCTCCATATCCTCCTCGCTTGGACAGTCCTGAAACCCTTCCTCATCCGCTCCTATGTAGATGTAGAATAGGTCAGGCTCCTCTCCTCGCTCCATCATCAGATGAAGTGCGACAGAGCTATCGACACCGCCAGAGAGAAGTAGTGCTCGCTTCATATTCTTTACGATACCTTGCTACCCGGTTTCACCTGTTTGCTGGTGGTCAATACAGAGAGCGAACCATCCCCTTCCTCCACAGAGAGAATCATCCCTTGACTCTCGATACCTCGCATCTTGCGAGGGGCGAGATTGGCTACAAAAATGACCTGCTTACCCACGAGATTCTCAGGATCATAGTGCTTGGCCAGCCCTGAGATAATGGTGCGCTCTCCAAAACCATCATCGAGTGTAAACTGGAGCAACTTGTCTGTCTTAGGCACCTTGGTACAAGCCTTCACAGTCGCGACACGCAAGTCGAGCTTCTCAAAGTCTTCAAAAGCAATCTCCTTACCAATAGGCATTGGTTTGGCAGCCTTCAGGGCAGCTTCAGCATTTACCTTCTTAATCGCCTCCAGCCTATCCAGCTGAGACTGGATGACATCATCCTCCATCTTTTCAAATAGGAGCACCGGTTGCTCTATCTGATGACCCGTAGCGAGCAGATCACTCGCGCCGATGCACTCCCAAGCCACTTCCCCTTCGAGCTGTAGCATCTTACGGAGCTTTGCCATTGAGAATGGCAAGAATGGCTCCATCAGCAGCGACAGATTGGCACTGATCTGCAAAGCGATATTGAGGATGGTCCCGACACGCTCCATATCACTCTTCGCCAGCTTCCAAGGCTCGGTATCGGCAAGATACTTATTGCCCAGACGAGCAAGATCCATCGCTCTACGCTGAGCATCACGGATATGAAAATCATCGAGCAGCCTCTGCACATCATTACGAATAATCGCAATCTCGTCCAAAGTCGCCTGATCCTCTCCCTCCAGCCCTGCAATCGCCGGCACTCTGCCCTCAAAGTATTTGTGGGTCAGCACGAGTGCTCGGTTGATAAAGTTACCGAGCACTGCCACGAGTTCGTTATTGTTTCTTGCTTGAAAATCTCCCCATGTGAAGTCGTTGTCCTTAGTCTCAGGCGCATTGGCAGTCAGCACATAGCGCAGCACATCCTGCTTGTCCGGGAAGTCTTGGAGGTACTCATGGAGCCATACAGCCCAATTGCGGCTGGTAGAAATTTTATCGCCTTCAAGATTGAGGAATTCATTGCTTGGGACATTGTCAGGCAGGATATAGTCGCCCTCAGCGTGCAGCATAGCGGGGAATACAATGCAGTGAAATACGATGTTATCCTTTCCGATAAAGTGTATGAGGCGTGTTTCCTCGTCTTTCCACCATGTCTCCCAAGTCTCCGGGAGTGCCTCACGGGTATTGGAGATATAGCCGATAGGGGCATCAAACCACACATACAACACCTTTCCCTCAGCGCCCTCTGCCGGCACAGGGATACCCCAGTCTAAGTCACGTGTCACCGCTCTTGGCTGCAACCCCATATCCAGCCAGCTCTTACACTGACCATATACATTGGGGCGCCACTCCTTATGTCCTTCGAGAATCCATGCCCTCAACCACTCCTCGTATGCTCCGAGAGGGAGATACCAATGCTTGGTCTTGCGCATCACGAGAGGCGAACCGCTGATGGCTGACTTAGGATTGATGAGATCTGTCGCATTGAGCGACGAACCACACTTCTCGCACTGGTCGCCATAAGCATTTTCATTGCCACAGATAGGGCAGGTACCAATGATATAACGATCGGCAAGAAACTGTCCTACCTCTTCGTCATAGTACTGCTCAGTCTCCTGCTCGATAAACTTGCCCTGTTCGTTGAGCTTGCGGAAGAAGTCACTGGCAGTCTCTCTATGTATCTTGCTAGAGGTGCGTGAGTAGACATCGAATGAGATGCCAAACTCTTCAAAAGAATTTTTGATCAGCGTGTGGTACCTATCTACAATATCCTGTGGAGTCACCCCCTCTTTCATCGCCTTGATGGTAATGGGGACTCCATGCTCGTCAGAGCCCCCCACAAAGAACACCTCCTCGCCCCTCTGCCTGAGGTAGCGCACATATATATCTGCCGGCACGTAGACACCCGCTAGGTGACCGATATGTACCGGGCCATTGGCGTATGGCAAAGCTGTCGTCACCAAAGTACGCTTAAATCCTTCCTTACTCATAAGTCTGTCTTATCGATATTGTTTCTTAACCGCAAATTTACCAAAAACATCGTAGAGCTACAGTACGGCTCCCCCATATTTGAGAAGCAAATCACCCTACACATCAAGGAAATGCAAAGGGTCTCCCTATACAGAGCGAGTCAGGTATCAAAACCTCTACCGATATAGGCATAATACATGACCGTTGATTACCTCGCACTTGCGCCGTTTCTATAGACGGAACGACCATTTAATATATATCAATTACATAAATTGGTATATATTAAATACGAAATTAATATACACTAAATCGGATGATTAGTATATATTAAATGGTCATGCCATCTATGGGAAGAATCAGTGCTCGCTATGGATTAAGGTTACGCTCTCGCTCTATATCGGCTCGGCTCTTGCTCTGGGTGACGATGAAGACACCCAGGAAGATAAGTAAAATGGCCGGAACCCTCCACCAGCTCCACTTATCCAGCCCGAGAGAGATAGATACGACAGCAGTCACAAACGGCTGTATATAGGCATACATACTGATTACTGTAGGGCGTAACTTGCGCTGAGCGACAGGGATAAGGAGAAAAGGCAAAAATGAACCGGGCACTACAATATAAAACAGTGCCCCATAGAAGTTGCTATCAAACTGTGTGAAATCTGTCGTGGTGACCTCGTTCCAATAAATAGGGAGGAAGACGATTGTACTTGAGAGAAATAGCCACTTCATAAGTGTAACCGGTGAATACTTATCCACCAGTGGTTTGAATAGAGTGAGGTAAGTGGAGTAGGTAAGGCTACTACCAAGGTTGAGCAGTAGCCCCAATAAGTGATCTTGAGTGGCAAGATTGGCGGTGGTTGCCTGTGGTGTCGCAGCCAACATCAATAACCACACGACGCCCGAGAGACCCACTGCCACACCTATCGATTTCTTCGTCGTGATAGGCTCTTTGAGGAAGAGAGCGGAAAGTATGAGGGTGAGGATGGGCCCCACCGTGGTGACCAATGCCGTATTGAAAGGAGTGGTATAGGAGACGCCCACTGCAGTAAAGGATTGATTGATACCTACGGCAAATAGTCCGGCAAAAAAGAGCTTGAGGAGGTCTCCTTTTTTGATAGTTTCACGAGGCAGAAATAAGCTGACACTCCAAAAGAGAATCGTAGGGCCCAAGAAACGAGCTACAGCAGCTACTTGCCATACGACTCCATTGGCGGGATCGAGCACCAGTTTAAGAGAAGGGAGATTGACTCTAAAGAGCACATTGGCAGAAAGAATTGCTAAGTGTCCTAGCAATCGATCCTTGGTAAGCGTCCCTTTTTTAATCATATTGATACCATTATTAGAATACAGCTACAAATCTCGCTAATTTCCCTGATGTAGACAATTACCACTGACCAGAGCCAACATCTGAGCTCCGAATAGTCAATTTGACAGCAAATCACAGGTTATAAAATCACAAATAAGTTAAATAATCAAATTATCAATCGAATTATTGTCATAATATTTGCGGAATAAGAAATATGTGCTTACATTTGCACTGTGGTTTTTTCATAATAGTATTGGATTATTAGGTAAGACAGGTTGAGAGGTGCCGAGAGGCACCTTTTTCTTGTTTTATCGGAGGTGCAGAAGAGACACAACTTGCCTGCTCCGGTTATTTCGGATTGTGACAAATAAGTTGTTAATACATCTCTTTTCTATCTATTTATAGTTAAAAAATCACTTTTCTGCGAAAATAAGTACCGAAACATTTGGAAGTTTGGAGAAAAGTGCATACCTTTGTGCTGTGGTTTTTTCATAATAGTATTAGATTATAGGTTAAAGAAGGATTGAGAGGTGTCGAGAGACACCTTTTTTCTTTTAAAGCGAGGAGCAAACAGGTTCACCCTTAGGTGAAACTCAAACTCTTCCGATACACAAAAGGCGGTTTATCGAATCGATTCGACAAACCGCCTTTTGTGTGTCGGGGCATGGGGAGATTATCCTTTGCGATTGAAGAGGCGTTGCTCGGCGAGCTGCTCGTACTTAGTGCCCGAACGGCCGTAATTGGTGTAGGGATGGATAGAGATACCTCCCCGGGCGGTGAAAAGCCCGGTCACCTCGATGTACTTTGGATCCATGAGTTGGACGAGGTCATCTAGGATAAGATTAACACAGCTCTCGTGGAAGGCTCCGTGGTTGCGGAAACTGAAGAGGTAGAGCTTGAGGCTCTTGCTCTCCACCATCCTGACATCAGGAATATAGGAGATGACAATCTCGGCGAAGTCGGGCTGTCCTGTAATGGGGCAGAGACTGGTAAATTCGGGGCAATTAAACTGCACCCAGTAGTCCCTCCCCTCGTGACTATTATTGAAGTATTCGAGTACTGAGGGGTCGTACTCTTTGGGGTAGTTGGTGGCTTGCCCTGCTCCTAAGAGCGTGAGGGTCTCTTTAAGATTATTATCCGTATGCTTATCCATATTCGTCTATTGGCAAAAAGAGCCATGCCATCGTGTGAAGGCATGGCTCATATCTTATTTGTTGCAGGGATGAAGATATTTACTTCTCCTCTTCTTTCTTTTCTGGAGTGTAGCGATCGTTGAGGTATTTGGTTACCTCTTCTGTGATATTGTACACTGGGTCTGCACAGACCACTGTCCCAATACCGGTTGCATTACTGGTGAGAATCATCTGGTACTTACCCACTTCAGCATTGTATTGACGGACAAGAGCCATGATGGTATCGGTGACTGCTTTGGTTCTATCCGCCTCTAGTTGCATGAGCTCCACTTGGAGCTTCTGATTGAGCTCCTGTAGCTCCTGCTGTAGCTTGAGGATGCGCTCCTGCTCTCGCTGCGCACGATCTTGAGTCAGGAAAGCATTTGCTTCTACTTTGCGCTGAAACTCCTTCATCTCCCGCTCAAGGTTGCGCCCCTTGGTATTGAAGGTCGCTTGGCGGTTTTCTATCTCACGCATAAGCTCCTCCTGCACATCGGTATAGTACTTGTAATTAGCCATCAGGCTATCAAGCTCGATGTAGGCAATAGGCATACGTGCGACATTGGCACTATCCCCGGCCATTACAGCAGTAGTCCCGGAATTATTATTGCCAGCTCCTGTGCAACTAGCCAGACCCAGTAATGCCGCAATAAGGGCTACAGCTGTGTAAATTGTCTTCTTGATCATTATATTCGCTATTTATGAATTAGGTTTTACTGAAGTCTCTCCTCCTGCTCTATACGGTCAAAGAGGTTTTTGTGTCGCTGTGCATCCTTATGCTGATGTCTGTGGCAGGTGAGTCCTTGCTCTTCGAGCTTGGGCTGCCCCTCCACATGCATATTGGGAAAGCTCCACCTCTTGGTGAAGAATACCCTAATGCCGAGAAGTAACACACATAGACCAACTACGACAAGTGCTACAAGTAAAGTTTGAAGCATATACTACTATGTACCAGTTGAAAACGGATACAAAGATAAGTCTTTTCACCTCAGCCACAAAGGTTTTAAGTCTTTTTAGAATATATCTCGCTCAGATTAGGGCGGAAAGGGGTATCTTTACCCTTGGAATAAGTTATAAACTATAGTACATTGCACGTATGACTACACACGAACCAAAGATCGTATTTAAGTATTTTGATGAGATTACTAAGATTCCTCGCCCAAGCAAGAAGGAGGAGAAAATCATCGCATATCTAGAGCGCTTCGCTAAGGAGCATGGGCTAGAGTACAAAAAGGATAAGGTGGGCAATCTGGTGATGAAGAAGCCTGCCACTCCTGGGATGGAAGATCGCAAGAGCATCATCATGCAGAGCCACGTCGATATGGTTTGCGAAAAGAATAATGATGTGGACTTCAACTTTGAGACCGATGCTATTCGTACCAAGATTGTGGATGGTTGGCTTAAAGCAGAAGGGACTACTCTCGGTGCAGACAATGGCATCGGGGTCGCTACTCAGCTGGCAATACTGGCAAGCAATGATATTGAGCATGGTCCTATAGAAGCGCTTTTCACCGTGGATGAGGAGACAGGATTGACTGGGGCTATGAATCTCTCAGCAGATTTCTTTGAAAGCGACATCCTGCTCAATCTTGACAGCGAAGACGAGGGAGAGATGTTTATCGGCTGCGCCGGTGGTATGGGCACTATGGCGGAGTTTTACTACGAACCGGCTTATGCCGACCCCAAACTAGTCTATATCCGCATCTCTGTGAGCGGTCTGAGAGGTGGTCACTCAGGTGGAGATATTCACCTTGGGAGGGCTAATGCAGTGAAGATACTTGCTCGCGCGCTCTATGGTCTTGCAGATGAGGCAGATTATGTACTTGCTGGCATACAAGGGGGCAATCTACACAATGCAATTCCTCGTGAAGCACACGCTGTAATAGGTATTGAGAGTAAGGATAAGGAGACAGTGGCTGCTTGGGTCAATACCTTCTCTGCTGAGATGCACAACGAGTATAAGAAGCCTGACCCGGATCTGGTTGTTACTGCTACGACTGCTGAAAAGCCTGAATTTATTATCGATAGCACTACTTCAGCACAGCTTATCAATGCGCTAATCTCTTGTCCTCACGGGGTACTTGGTATGAGCCATACCATCGAGGGTCTCGTGGAGACTTCCAATAACCTTGCGTCTGTCAAGATGCAAAAGGCTGAGGATGGTTCACCGGTCATCTATGTCGAGACGAGTCAGCGCAGCTCTATCGAGAGCGCCAAGCGCATGGTCGGTGACATGGTGACGTCTGTATTTGACCTCGCTGGAGCTTATGTCTCTGAGCGTGATGGTTATCCCGGTTGGGAGCCAAATAATGAGTCTGAGATTATGGGTATAGCCTTAGGGACTTACAAAGAGCTATTTGGCAAAGAGCCAAAGATTACAGCCATCCATGCCGGTCTCGAGTGTGGTCTCTTCAAGGAGAAATATCCACACCTGGATATGCTGTCCTTTGGTCCTACGATGCGTGATGTGCACTCCCCAGAGGAGCGCTTGGAGATTGCTACTGTAGATATGTGGTGGAAGCATCTGCTCGCCATCCTCAAGAAAGCTCCTAAAAAGGCATAAATGAAGGGATTATTCAAAAGGTCACTACTCGCCCTCTTGGGGCTTGTAGTGACCTTTATACTAATATCGTGCCGACCTGATAAATCGGAAGCACAAGAGATAGGGCGTATGATGTTTTATAATGTGGAGAATCTATTTGACGTAGCAGACGATCCACTTACTGATGACGGTGATTATACTCCTGATGGCGAACTACACTGGACGAAGGAGCGCTATCGCACCAAGAGGGAAAATATCGCTTGGGTGATTAGCAATATCGGAGGATGGGAGATGCCGGCGATTGTTGGCCTTTCAGAGGTAGAGAATAGAGGAGTGATTAGCGATCTGCTTTCTCTCGATACGTTTCGAAATATCGAGTACGATTACTCTGTCACCGAGAGTGCCGACCCACGTGGTATAGATGTCGCTCTACTGTGGGACAAGTCTAAGTTCAAGCATATTGAGAGCCGTGAGATTCCTCACTATGGAGCACTGGCTTCCTTCCCCCTTGGTCGTGATCCTCGTATCGAGGGAGAGGAGACAGGTTCAGGGCGCAATACCTTATGGGTAACGCTCGAACACCGTCCGACAGCTCGCCGACTGAATATCTTTGTGATGCACAACCCTAGCCGTCGGAGCGGTGTCCGTGAGACAGATGAGAAGCGTATGGAGGTGACCAGTAAAGTGCGTGACATCATCAATGATATATGGCACAAAGATCCTAGTCACAATATCGTAGTGATGGGAGACTTCAACGACAATCCTTCAGACCGTTCGCTCAAGAAGGGACTGGGAGCCCAAGGCATAGAGGCAAATACTCCATTGAAGCCAGATAGACTGTACAACCTCGCTTTTGCGCCCTTTAATAACGGAAAGGGGACGCACAAATTTGAGGGAGAATTCTGGATGCCTGATCAGATTATAGTCTCTGGTGGCATGCTATTGGGGGACGAACCGATGGTACGTGACCGACAGCTGACTATTTTTAGTGACGAAGAACTATTTACCCGTAAGGGCAATCTTCGCCGAACCTATGCTGGCCCTCACTACAACGGAGGTTACTCCGACCACCTACCCGTCTATATCAAGCTCTACTGATGCAAGGGATTAAGCTCTTATTTGTCGGACGAACCGACAGCCCCGAGATACGGTCGCTAATGGAGGACTATCAGAAGCGACTTGGACGCTTTGTGCCTATTGAGGTGGAGGAGCTCCCAGATCTCAAGAACCGTCGCAAGCTGAGTGAGGCAGAGCAAAAGGAGGAAGAGGGGAAGTTAATCTTAGTGGCGATAGGGGCACAGGATGAAGTCATCCTGATGGATGAGCGAGGGAAACAACCCTCCTCTCTCGAGTTCTCCAAACTGATTGAGCAAAAGCAGATGACCATTCCACGTAAATTGGTTTTTGTCATCGGAGGGCCTTACGGTTTTTCTGATACGGTCTACAAAGCCTACCCTCAGAGGCTCTCCCTCTCTAAGCTCACCTTTAGTCATCAGATGGTACGCCTATTTCTCATCGAGCAAATCTATCGTGCGTATACCATTATCCACAACCATCCCTACCATCATGAATAAATATTTGATTGAGTTTATGTACGATGGCAGCGACTTTGTCGGATGGCAGGAGCAACCCGCAGGGCGCACCGTACAGGGAGAGCTACAAGAAAAGCTATCTACAATACTTCGGCAAGAAGTAAAGATTGTAGGTGCCGGGCGCACCGATACAGGGGTGCATGCGAGTATGATGGCTGCACACTTTGAGCTGCCGGAGGAGTTGTCAGACAAGATAGCCCCTGCGGTATTTAAGCTCAATCGTTTCCTCTCTCCTGATGTATTTGTCACCAAGCTACGGATCGTCTCTCCTGATTTTCACGCACGCTATAGTGCCACCAGCCGTAGTTATGGCTATTACATCACCCTGATCCCTAATCCCTTCCTCAGGAAATACCATACCTTTGTGCCTCGGAAGCTCGACTTCGAGGCGATGAATCGTGCTTGCCAAGCCCTCATAGGGCAGCACGATTTTTCTTCCTTTGCCAAAAAACACTCCGACGTCACCAATCACATCTGTACCGTATCTCGGGCAGAATGGTTACAACTCAGCCCTAGCGAATGGGTCTTTAGGATTACCGCTAATCGCTTTCTGCGAAGCATGGTTCGGGCTCTTGTGGGCACTCTCATAGAGGTCGGAAGCGACAATATCACCCCCGAGGAGTTTGAGGATATACTCGAGCGAGCCGATATCGAATACCCATTCAACACAGCACCGCCCACAGGTTTGAGACTGGAGGCGGTGCAATATCCCGAGGAGCTCCTCGGAGAGGTACTCTTTACTCCTTAGTAAATCTTTACCCTCCAAGTGATGCCCATATTGAGCATAGAGAGCTGATTCCTCACATAGGGAGCAGCTTGTGTATTGGTGCCAAAGGAGTAGGAATAATTGCCGTGGATGCGTACACTCCTATCCTTGAGCGGATAGTAGTGAATACCGGCACCTACTCGCTTGATATCTGTGCCGGCAGTCACTACATAGTCGGCGGGAGAATCTGTCTTATTGAGGTCCCAAGTCCCCTTGCCATAGAGCTCTAATTGCTCAATCGGTTGGTAGATGAGATTGCCTACCAATGTAAAGTTTTTCCCAAAGAATTGCTTGCTCTCATTTGCCCTATTCATATAGTCTACTTCGAGCTTCACTTTGTCTCCAAAGTAGAAGCGATTGCCAAGTGAGATGTAGTTAATCATCTTACCCGGGGCATACTCCATGAGGTTTAGCGACCAATTGGGCTCCCAAATTCCATGCCTCCCACCCCACTTCAGACTATAGCCCAGCATATTGGCGAGCTCTCCGGAACGGGCAATGTACTCCCTCTGAAAGGGGCTCTCTACCACCTGGAGCATCAGATTGTCATGCCCATTCTTAAAGTTGTAGGTGATACTTCCGCCCCACTGATAGGGGTTGTAATGGTAGTTATAAGATGAGAGGAAAAAACAATCAATTGGTGCCAGATCCAACTCCCATCCGGCGACACCCACCGGCGTCTTTCCGATAGTAAAAGTAAGGCGTTCGCTGGGGATATAATTGAGGAATACCCAGTCTACAGAGTCGAAGTAGGAGGCATTTTGATTCCACTTATTGAGTCGCTGTCTGTAGGCGTATGAGAAGTTTGGAGAGAGCTCCCCCTTGACGATAAGGTTGAGGATGTATCCGCCAAAACCTGTCTCTCCCTTTGAGGTTTTGCCCTCCAATGCAGTGTATGCCAAATCGGCACGTGTCTCCATCGAAATATTAATCGGCTTTCGCTCTTGAGCTGATACCGAAAGAGCTACAAATAGTAGCGCTAGTGCAAAGATTTTCTTCATGAATGTCTTTTATTTTTTGTCTCTTTTCTTCTTTTTATTCCAAATGCCTCGCACCTCACTCACGGTATCGGTGGTGATAAATGCAGAGATTTCATTGTCATTGATAAATTGTACCAGCCTGCGTAGCTCATCCATGGTCAAGATAATCTCCAGTTGCATCTTTGGTTCGTTGGAGTAACCTCCGATTACCTCTCGCATTGTCAGCCCACGATCCAATTCCTTTACCACAAACTCACGTATCTGCTCCTGCTGTTTGGTAGTGATATAAACTCGGTTGCGCGAACTCATTCCGAGCATAAACTTATCGAGAATAAGTCCATTCATCCAAGTGCCGATAAGCCCGATAAATACCAAAGATGGGGGATTGATAGCAAACGCAGTAGAACAAATCAAGGCACCGGCAATCGTAACGGATGTGCCCAACTGAACCCCCGTGTACTTATTGATAATCTTAGCGATGATGTCAAGACCACCCGTGGAAGCATTGATACTGAATAGGATGCTCTGGGCAGCACTCATCACTACGATAAAGAGCAGCAGGTCAAACCAAGGGTTATTGATCCACTCTCCTGCCACCTCCACCGCAAACATACTGCGAGGCATCTCTACAATGGAGGCAAAAAAGTCTACAAATGGACCGAGTATCAAGGCCGTATAGACTGTTTTGGCACCAAACTCGTTGCCTATCAAGATAAAGGAGAGAATAATCAGCACCAGATTGATGACAAAGATCCATGAGCCCACAGACATTATAGGCAGTACTTTACCGGCTACAATAGAAAGCCCGGTAATGGAGCCTACCACCAATTTGCTAGGCAATAGGAAGAAGTAGATCGCTGCAGCGCCGACAAACATTGCAGCTGTCATAATCACAAGTTCCACCCAAAACTTTTTAGTCTTGAGCATTGCCCACAGTGATGCTATCGACTCAGTAAGTCCTTCTTTGGAGAAGTAATAGCTGATATTGTGGTGTTCTTTCATTGTTGTTATATATTTATGTTTCAGATTACAGGTCCCTCAGCGAGGGTGGACAAATTTACTTCTTTCTCAGCTATTTCACAAATATTGATTTTAGTATCAAGGGAACCGTATCTTACTTTATATCCGACCTGGGACTCCAAGTCATATTGGCATATTGGAAGAGAAAATACCATCATAGCAGATAGCGCCTAAATCTCCTCTATAGAAAACATTTCTCTCCTCTATAGAGACGTCACGGCGTCTCTATAGAGGAGAGAAATGTTTTCTATAGAGGAGATTTTCCTAATATATAGATTGCTTATAGTGGGTTTTCACCGAGCCAGCGCTCAGCAGTCATCGCGGCCTTGCACCCGCTACCCGCAGCAGTGATTGCCTGACGGAAGTGTGGGTCTGCCACATCTCCTGCAGCAAACACCCCTGGGATATTGGTGTTGGGCATACCGTCTTTCGTAGCAATATAGCCTTGGTTGTCTAGTTCAATCTGTCCATTGAGGAAGGCGACGTTGGGCGTATGTCCAATAGCGAGGAAGAAGCCGTGTATAGGGAGGTCGTAGCGACTTTCGTCTGCCTGCCCCTTACGCTTTACCAAGTGGACTCCCTCTACGCCATTTTCACCGTATAGTCCCTCCGCTTGATGCTCCCAGAGGACCTCGATATTCTCCGCATTAAGGACACGCTCCTGCATCACCTTAGAGGCACGAAGCTCGCCTCGGCGGACAAGCAGATACACCTTCTTAGCGATTGCAGATAGGTATAAAGCCTCTTCACAAGCGGTATCGCCACCGCCAACTACTGCGATATCCTTACCACGGTAGAAAAATCCGTCGCAAGTAGCACAAGCGCTCACGCCCATGCCCATGTACTTCGTCTCATCTGCCAAGCCAAGATACTTGGCACTGGCTCCTGTAGCGATGATTACAGACTCAGCCTCCACTGTGTATGCTCCATTATTCACTTCTACACGAAATGGTCGCTTGGAGAGATCAATCTTGGTCACAATCCCCTCACGCATATCTGTCCCAAAACGCTCAGCTTGCTTGCGTATATCAAGCATCATCTCTGTACCATTGATGCCCTCCGGGTATCCGGGGAAGTTTTCGACGTCAGTGGTAGTGGTCAGCTGTCCACCCGGCTGCATCCCCTCGATAAGCATAGGCGCAAGGCTGGCTCTCGAGGCATATATAGCAGCGGTATATCCTGCGGGACCTCCCCCAATAATCAGCACTTTTGTTTTTAGAATGTCCATCTTAATTCAATATACTTTATTGTGTGTTATCGTAAGTCTATAACTGACACGCCTGGCAATTTGTTCGCTTCGTAGCTGAAGAAGCCCTTGCGTTTCATCGGCTCAGTAGTACCCTTGGTAAACTTAGTCACTTTTAGATTGACGGGGACTGCCACACTCCTTTGCTTTACGCTCAAAGCGAGTGGGCGACCATCCTTTTCTACTACCAATGTAAGCCATTCGATCTCCTCGCCTTTCCTTGTCTTGGGGACTGCCCTAATGGTGGTAAATCCGCCCACAACGCTTTCGGTAAGGGTAAAAGTATTGCTCGAGATATACCCGAGATTGAGGAGCGGATTCAGCTCTTGCAAATCTTCTTTGACAGGATTGGAAAGATTGACCTCGCCATTCTGTGCAAGATAAACCCATAGATTATCATCTTGATGCCATGCCTTTAGCTCTTGGCTCTCAAGATAAAAAGATTCGCCCAAGGCATAATAAGTGCCTTCTGCAGACTCATCTCCAATAGAGAGTTGATAATCGATTTGTAATCCCTTTGTAGTGTCGAGGTACTCCTTTGCCTTATTGAGCATCGCCTCTTGCGCTTGCATGGGGAATACGATTAGGGCTAGTCCTAGCCACCAGTATCTCATCTTTTTCATACATCATCAATCGTTTGGATAGAGGATAGCCTCCAGCTGCTCTATCGTAGTTACCAACAGTTCTCTCGGCTTATTACCATCGGCTGGGCCAATAATCCCTGCGTACTCCAACTGTACCATCAGCCGTGAAGCTCGGTTGTAGCCCACCCCGAATATCTGTTGGATGTAACTTGCGGCCGGACGTTTATCCGCAACCACTCTTTTTGCTACAGCCTCAAAGAGTTCGTCACGATCGTTGGGGTCTAATTCTCCCGTAGCCAAGCCTCCTCCGACACTCATTTCGGGTCGTACTTCCGGGAGAGGATATGCTTCCGGAAATCCTCTTTGCTCGCTGATGAAGCGCACCAAGTCATTTACCTCAGGGGTATCCACAAATGCACACTGTACACGGATGAGGTCGTTGCCAGTGGTAAAGAGACTATCTCCTCTGCCTATGAGACGATTAGCACCCTGCGCATCAAGGATAATCTTGGAGTCTATCCCAGAAGAGACCTTAAAAGCAAGACGTCCGGGGAAGTTGGCTTTGATGGCTCCCGTGATAATCGACGCCATAGGTCTTTGAGTGGCTATAATCGCATGAATTCCTACTGCCCGAGCCTTTTGGGCTAGACGAGTAATAGGAGCTTCGATTTCTTTCCCCCCGGTAAGCATCAAGTCGCCATACTCATCAATGATGAGCACGATGTAAGGGAGAAACTTGTGCCCTTTCTCAGGGTTGAGAAGCCGCTCTTTAAACTTCTGATTGTATTCCTTGATGTTTCTCACATGCGCCTTGGATAGAAGCTCATAGCGATCATCCATCTCGACACAGAGCGACTCGAGCGTGCCTTGCACTCGTTTGGGTTCGGTGATGATTACCTGCTCTTCTCCCGGGAGCTTTGCCATATAGTGCTTCTCTATCAGGCTGTAGAGGCTAAACTCTACCATCTTAGGGTCAATCATCACGAATTTAAGCTCGGCAGGGTGGAGCTTATAGAGCAGAGAGGTGATAATGGCATTGAGCCCCACCGACTTTCCCTGACCTGTTGCACCAGCGACAAGCAGGTGAGGTGTCTTGGCAAGATCAAAGACAAAGACCTCATTGGTGATGGTACGCCCAAGTGCCACAGGCAGAGTGGCTGCACTCTCGATGAACTTCTTGGAGAGAATTACAGAGCGCATACTGACTATCTGAGGATTCTTATTGGGCACCTCCATACCGATGGTTCCCTTGCCCGGGATAGGTGCGATGATGCGAATACCCATCGCCGAGAGACTCATAGAGATATTGTCTTCAAGGCTACGGATACGGGAAATGAGAATCCCTTCGTCCGGAACTACCTCATAGAGCGTGATAGCAGGACCTACTGTGGCATTGATCGACTTAATCCCGATTCGGAAGCTCTCTAAGGTAGAAGTGATGAGTCGCTTATTCTCCTCTATCTCTTCAATATCTATAGCCTCTGTCTGCTGATCGTACTTCTTGAGGATGTCGGCGTGTGGCATCTCAAATCGAGAGAGCTCAAGCCGAGGGTCGTACTCACCATGCTCCTCGACAAGTTGCTGAGCCCTCAGCTCGGCGGTCGTCACCTCGTCATCCATATTACGATTGTCGGTGACGAGAATATCGATATCATCAGCTACAGTCACTATTGTGGTCGCTGGGCTAGAGTCTTCTGATGGTATCACTGCTGTATTGGCCGGGGCGACTATTTCATCGTTGAGGGTGATGATGGGCTTTGTGGGCTCATCCACTATTTCCTCCTCTTCATTATCCGGCACCAAGAGTAGTTCGTCATCATCCTCCATCTCTTGGTCTTTGCGCTTAAACCACCTCTTGAAGTGTAGCCACCCCTTTGAGGGTCGTTTTGCCGATGATTCTACATCTTGATACGCCCCTTCACGCTTACGCATCGCCCAATTATTATAATTCTGGCGAATACTTCTAAAAAATAAGAACAAGGTGAGTAGCAATATCAGGATAATCAGAAGCCATACGCCAAAAATACCGACACGTATCCTCAGCCACTGGTAAATGGTCTCACCTAAAATACCTCCCGGATAAAAGAAAAACCAACCAGCGACCTCTCTAAAAGCTGCTGCAGAAAAGAGAGATAACCAGAAGGTCGAAATAGAGGAGAATATGATGACCTTGGGATAATTGACCCGTGCAGGCCCAAGCATCCCTACCCCGAGCATACCAAACATGAGTATCACAAATAGGACGCCAAAGCCGACCCATTCATTGACCATCTGGTGCATAAGCTCCATACCGACCACACCATTGCTTCCCTCCATCGCTTCTGCTTGTGCCTCTACAGTGGGGAGATTTTGGTCAAGTAACACACTTTGGTCTGCCGCACCATTGATCAAGTAACTCAAGAAAGCATAGAGCATGAAGATAGCAAATGCCGTGAAGAGGGCTCCGATAGTCACAGGAACCACCCGTTCCTTCCCAAATAATCCTCGAAAAAAACGAGTAGTTCGCTCTCTGAGTGAACCACCTACTGCAACTTGCTGTCCTGAAGAGCGACCTCGCCTATTCTCTACCGGCTTGGTACGCCCTTTGTTTACCTTACTCATACGACTTCTTACTGTGTATTATACACTTGCAAACTTACCAAAAATTGATGACTGCTCTGCCGTTGTGTAAACGAGAGACGACTATGCAACACCCCACAGGGCTGCATAGCCGTCTCTCATTGCTTGTAGTGCGACTACTTATTTCGCGACACGCTCGTGGGCGACAATCTCCATACCACGCTGTACCGCCTCCATATTGAGAGGGATTAGCTTGTGGTGACGCTCGGGAAGAGTCTTCTTGAGACCTTCCTCGACAAAGGAGAGATCAATCATTGGTGCTACCTTGAGGAGACCACCAAGCACGATCATGTTGAATACCTTGGTATTATTCATCTTCACACTCTCGTCTACAGCATCTACGCGGAATACGTTGATGTCGTCACGCTCTGGGACATGGCTTACACCATTGCTGTCGTAGATGAGAATACCACCCTTCTTTACCATCGGCATAAACTTGTCCATTGATGGCTGGTTAAGTACAATAGCGACGTCGTACTCATTGAGGATTGGAGAACTGATCTGAGTATCGCTGATGATTACAGTCACATTGGCTGTACCACCACGTTGCTCCGGACCGTAGGAAGGCATCCAACTCACATCCTTGCCACCCATAAGTCCCGAGTAAGCTAGGATCTTACCCATTGAGAGCACTCCCTGACCACCAAAACCTGAAATAACTATCTCGTAACTCTTCATAATAATGATTACTCAATTTATAGGTGATTAGATATCCTTTAGGTCTCCAAGAGGGTACGCTGGGTGCATATTCTCTTCCATCCAAGTGTTGGAAGCCTCTGGTGTCATTTTCCAACCGCTATTGCAAGTAGATACGATTTCAATAACCGATGTCCCCTTACGAGCCATAGAATTATCAAATCCCTTCCGAATCGCCTTCTTGGCCTTACGGATATTAGCTGGGTTCTGCACACTTTGACGAGTCACGTAGCACACCCCTGGAAGCTCCTTAAGTAAGTTGGTAATATTAAGAGGGTAACCATTAAGCTCTACATTACGACCTGCAGGGCAAGTAGTGGTAGGCATACCTACAAGCGTAGTAGGAGCCATCTGCCCTCCGGTCATACCATAGATACCATTATTGATGAAGATAATGGTGATATTCTCGCCACGGTTGGCAGCATGAATAGTCTCGGCTGTTCCGATAGCTGCGAGGTCACCGTCTCCTTGATAGGTAAATACTAGGTTGTCCGGAGCTAGTCGCTTCACAGCTGTTGCCAAGGCAGGGGCTCTACCGTGGGCAGCCTCTTGCCAGTCGATGTCGATATAGTTGTAGGCAAATACGCCACAACCCACAGGTGCAATACCCGTAGTGCGATCCTTCATGCCCATCTCGTCAATAATCTCAGCTATAAGCTTGTGGACCACACCGTGGCTACAGCCAGGGCAATAGTGCATCACCGCTTCGGTGAGCAACTTAGGTCTCTCATATACTAAGTTCTCAGGCTTGATCAACTGTGATACATCTACAGAAGTCTCACCCATGATTTGTTGCTTTTTATCCATGGTTATTCATCTATTTATGGTCAAATATCTAGTTCGGAAGCTTTTTCACGGCGTCTTTTGTGCTTAGCCGTCCATCTCCAGCCGTACTGGAATAGCCTGATAGCTACAGCAATAACTCCAAGGCGGTAAAACCATGTACGCTCCTCTACGACAAAGAATACGACAATCGCCACCACTGCCAGCAGCATAAATAGGACGGTAAGTAATTGGTCTAAATTGTCACGCATACGCCCAGAGCCTCCTTCTCTATTTACCAGCCGAAGCTCTTTGCCATCGCTTCTTTGATCTCGCCCGGAGCAAAGATCATACCGCCCATACGTCCGTAGTGGTACACTGGAGCCTTGCCTTCAACAGCTAGGCGCACATCCTCCACCATCTGACCTGCATTGAGCTCGACACTGATAAAGCCCTTCGCCTGCTTGGCTAGCTCAGCGATACGCTTAGTTGGGAATGGCCATAGGGTGATTGGACGGATCATACCGACCTTCCTTCCCTCAGCACGGCATAGCTCTACCACCTTGGAGGCGATACGGCTACTTGAGCCAAATGCTACGATGATAAACTCCGCATCTTCAGTCTGGAACTCTTCATAGCGCACCTCATTCTCCTCCATCTGCCTATACTTTGCTTGGAAGCGATGGTTATTCTCCTCCATCACCTGAGACTGGAGCTCAAGAGAAGTGATAATGGCTCTATGATCGCCATCATGACCAATAGCCGCCCATGGATACTTCGCACGAATCTCGTCATCTGTCATACGTGGCTTCTGCTCCGGAAGCTCTACCTTCTCCATCATCTGACCGATAACACCATCAGATAGAATCATCACAGGATTGCGATACTTAAAGGCAAGGTCAAAGCCAAGACCTACGAAGTCTGCCATCTCTTGTACAGAGTTAGGCGCAAGGACAAGGAAATGATAGTCTCCGTGACCACCACCCTTTACTGCTTGGAAATAATCTCCCTGACTAGGCTGAATCGTACCAAGACCAGGACCGCCACGCATTACATTGGCTACCACGCAAGGGAGCTCGGCGCCAGCTAGGTAGCTTGCTCCCTCCTGCATAAGAGACCAACCCGGACTTGAAGTAGTAGTCATTACCCTTTTACCTATACCTGCACCACCATATACCATATTGATAGATGCGGTTTCGCTCTCGGCCTGGAGTACCACCATACCAGTAGTCTTCCAAGGCTCCTCCTCCATAAAGCACTCTAGCACCTCACTCTGAGGGGTGATAGGGTAGCCAAAGTAACCGTCCGCACCAGCACGGATGGCTCCATGTGCAAGGGCTTCATTGCCCTTCATCAGTTTTACTTCCTTTTTCATATCCTTCTAATTAGGTTGTTTTCTCTTTACTTCTTTGCCCTGTATACAGTGATACAACCGTCTGGGCATACCAAACCGCAATTGCCGCAACCAATGCAGGTTTCGGGGGTAGCCATGTAAGAAAAGTGATACCCCTTGTCATTGATCTCTGTGGGGTGCATCGCCAAAGTGCCGGTAGGACAAGCTACTGCGCAGAGGTTACATCCCTTGCAGCGTACCTGATCCACCACTACTGTGCCTTTAACTGTTGTTGTCATGTGGTTTTCGTTTATGGGTTAAACTTCTAATACTCTCTTGAACAGAGCGAAACTAAGGGGCTCCGCTCTTGGACTTCAAAGGTACACAAAATATCTATACGAGTAAAATAATGAGACTTAACGAAAAAGTCCAGAGAGACAATGGGTAGCATTTTTCTCCGTCCCTTTTAGACAACCTCTATCTTAAGTCCGTTCATTGCGACATTGTGAGCGATTAGTGCACCCTCCCACTCTATCCATTCCACTAGTTGATATTCCGTTTCCCCATTGTCAAAGGTGATTGCGAAGCGATCGACACCCTCAAATGTGATCTGGTTGATTCCCTTTGAGAGTTGTTCCGAATAAGCCTTATATAGAGCCTCTTTGGCTGTCCATAGGTGTAGAGGGGTCAATCCATCGTCATCGAGAAGCTTTCTTTCTTTCTCTGTGCTATATCTGCCTAGAGTACGCTCTGCTTGAGCTCCTTTCTCCTCTATATCTACACCTGCGGGCATCCCCTCGGGCACGAGAAGTGCCACCAACCAGTGACGGGAGTGCGAGAGGGATACCCCTAATGGAATTTTTGAAATCAGTATTGGCTTCCCTTTCGCATCGTGGCTCAGATCTGTGCCAAAGAGACGTAGCTTCGCCTCCTCTTCGGCAGCTCGTCTCGATAATCTCTGTGACAGTTGTACAACAAGCAGCGTATAGGGTTTCACTCCTCTTCGATAGTCTTTGGGTCTGGGAAAAACTGCACCTTACTTATCCTCCTTCTGCCCATCTCGAGCACTACAAATCTGTGTCCACGGACATATATTTCCTCCCCGACGACAGGGAAGTCCCCCTTTACCTCCAGAAGCATCCCACCTAGGGTATCTACCTCATCCATCTCTTCTTCAATCTCTCGGAAATCGGAGACTCGGACGGTACGAAGGAAGTCCACAATCCCTATCTTAGCATCAAATATGTAGCTCCCATCAGGCTGTTCGGTATAGAGTACCTCCTCGTCTGTATCGTACTCATCCTCTATCTCGCCTACTATCTCCTCTAGGAGATCTTCCATAGTCACGAGTCCGCTAGTCCCCCCAAACTCATCCACCACGATAGCCATGTGGATTTTCTCTTCCTTAAACGCTTGCAGCAAGCTATTTATCTTTTTACTCTCTGGCACAAAATAGGGCTCCCGCACCAAGGAGTTCCAGTCAAAATCATCACCCTCTGTAAGATGAGGCAATAAATCCTTGGCATACAGTACCCCCTTGATATTATCAATACGATGCTCATAGACCGGCATACGTGAATAGCCATTATCAGCAATAATCTGTCGAATCTCAGAAAAACCGATGCTCGTCTCTACCGACACCATATCCATACGTGGCGTCATCACATCATTCACAGTTTTGCGCTGGAAGCGGACGATTCCGTGTAGTAACTCTTGCTCCTCTTCACTATCTGTGGTAAGTTCAATAGCACGCTCCAAGTCTGTTTCGGAGACTTTGTTCTCTCGAGAAGCAAAAGGTTTGACAGCTTTTTCTCCTACTTTTACGAGTAGATGCACAATAGGACTCGTCAATTTCATAAAGAGGCGCATGGGCATCATCACACTGCGCACCGCAGCTAAAGCGTGATTTTGAAAATAGACCTTAGGGAGTATCTCTCCAAAAAGAAGGATTAAAAAGGTAATCCCCACGACCTGTACCAAAAATCCGAGTGTTGGAGCTGCACTGAAGTCAAATAACCTACTCACGGCATAGCTTGTGAGCATCGTGATGGAGATATTCACAAAATTATTCATCACTAAGATGGTCCCCAGCAGGTAATCAGACTGTGCTAAGGCATCGAGTACGTGGCGGTCATGCTTGCCTTTGCCCTCTTCTAATTCATCAATATCACGTGGTTGAAGGGAAAAGAATGCCACCTCTGATCCTGAAAAGAAAGCACTCAGTCCTAAGCATACTACACCAGCCAATATAGCAATCGCCACGCTGACACTCATTGGGTGTACTTGTACCCCATCAAATAGGCTAGATAAATAACTCGGGTCGTCCAAAATATATCTCTATTGTATTAATTGCTAAAAAGGCAAACCATCCTTATCCTCATCCAAAGTCTCAAAGTATCGTCCGTAACGATCCAATCGTCCTCGCTCCTCTTTGGGTAGCTCGACAGGCTTCTCTTGTCGCTTCTCAAGCAATTCAAGTTGCCTAGCCACTACAAAGGTATGGAGCGTCACCTGTCCCTTCTGATCATATCGTTTGGCATAAGTTAATCGCCCTTCGATTGCCACGAGGTCACCAGTATTCAACTCCTTGGATAGCTCTACCACCTCACGCTGATAGCAAACCACCCTGTGCCAGTCTGTCACCTCGCCATCGCACACTCTCTCCTCATCAGAGAGATACGAGGGTGCATGCGTCGCAACGGAGAGCCGCACCATACAGTTATCAGCATCATACCACTGCACCTGAGGCTCACCCCCTAAATAGCCGATCAATCGAACCAGATTTTGGGTCTTATCCATTCAACGACACACCATTACAATTCTCTCCCGCAAATATACCATTTTTACTACACTAATTAAGACCCTTAGCCTTAGAGCGAAGGGCTCACGCATTTGAAATTTTATAGATAGTCCATGTTGATAATCTCGGCAGGCTGTTTGGTGGCATTGATCTTTTGTAAAGCTGAGAGTGCTTTTTTCTTCTTTTTCTTCAGTCTTTCGAGGAAG
>JAEWZH010000018.1 GCA_023395395.1 Bacteroidota bacterium
CAACACAAGACAGACCTCTCAGGAGCCATCTTCCACAGCGACAGAGGTAGCCGGTATGTATCAAGCAGGATGACCAATTATCAAGCAGAGTCAGGGATGATTACGAGTGTGACCCAAACAGGTGACCCGCTCCACAACGCCATGGCAGAGCGACTTAACGGCACCATCAAAAACGACTGGCTGTACAACTACGAGAGCCTAAGCTTTGAGGAGACACAGAAAAGTATAGCTGAGTCAATAAAACTGTATAATACAGCTCGCCCCCACCGCGCCATCGGCATGATACTACCCATGCAGATGCTACTGCCACAGCACCAAAACCCGCTCACGAAGCGGACTAATGTCGCTTGATTATATGACGCACGAGCTCGCCCGCCCCTAAGAGGGGGGGCGGCGGCTCGTGGGCTCCGTCCGTAATCTGCGCAAAAATATCTGTATTTGTGTACCCATTCAGGGTTAGAGGACACAGTGTGTGTACACATTGAGGATTGCAAAAATGAAGTGTATACAATAATAGGAGTAACAAACAAACTGTGTACTATTTTCAGGAATACCATAATAGAGCGGACATCTTTCCTCTATAGAGCGGACATCTTTCCTCTATAGAGCGGTCAGATTTTCTCTATAGAGCGGATGTCTTTTCTCTATAGAGCAGTCAGATTTTCTCTATAGAGCGAAACTGTCTACTCTATTATGGTATTCCTGAAGGGAGGGTTCCTATGCTCTTGGTCTATAGTAGACATCGGAGACTTAAGCCCTAAAGACCTGTGTGGTAGAGCGTTATTATAAAGCTCTATAGTCTTTTTGAGGGTCTCTCGGGGCTCCTCGAAACTGAGCACTTCGTAGTTGTACAGCCAGTCTTTTTTGATGGTTCCAAATAACTCGTTGCACATCTTCAGTAAAACCGGTGTGCTGATCTTTGGGGGTGCTTGACGAATATAAGATACAACAGTGAAGCATCGCGGATGCCTTCATCCCTCTGTCCATTGTCCAGGGGCATACTTATGGAAGCCCGAACGGCTTACTTTCGGGGTGACACAAAGTCGCTTCCAGGAAAACTTCTTGCCCTCTAGCCTCTGCTCCCCAAGCATCTTCAGGGCTTCGGATCGGCCTTTTTTAGATCGATACCGTATCTCTTTGCCACATACCAAGACAACTCGATTTCTACAGAGTAGTGTAGGTTATGATGCCGAATCGTTTCTTGTTATTTCCCAATAACTTCATATAAGCTCATAACGACTTGTTTCAGCAATTATTAGTAAATTGCGGGTGAAATTAACTGAAATGCTGTGGTATGAGTTGGAGTATTTTGGGGAATATATTATTGGCAATCATAGTAATAGGTATTATTTTTGTCATTATACTAGAGAATAGAAATCCACACAAGGCTGTAGGATGGCTAATCATATTAGTGCTCTTACCTGGTGTGGGGGTGTTGTTGTACGCTCTATTGGGGCGTGAAAAACGTCATCTCCGCAAAATCAATAGACATGTACCTGAGCGATTTGATCTCAACGAAACCCCAGCAGTGTTAGGAGAAGAGAGCGAAGAAGAGGTTGTACCTGAGCGATATGAACTACTCTACAATCTCATCTACTCAGAGACGCTGGGGAGCATGCTTAAGGCAGATGAAGTAGCGACCTTTACCAACGGTGTGGATAAGTTGTATGCCCTATTGGAAGATATCAAAGCCGCAAAGGAATTTATTCATATAGAATATTACCGATTTTTGGATGATAAGTCGGGAAAACTCCTAGCAAAAGCCCTTAAAGAAAAAGCTGCTGAGGGGGTTAAGGTGCGTCTGCTCTGTGACTACGTGGGGAGTTTTACAACACGTAATTCTTTTTTCTCTGATCTCAAAAAGCATGGTGTAGAGGTAAGGCAATTTCTCAAAGTGGTATTCCCCTCTCTCAGAAGTGATATTAATTTTCGTAACCACCGTAAAATAGTGGTGATCGATCGTAATATCGGCTATCTAGGGGGGATGAACATTGCCGATCATTATACTTTTGGAAATAGGAGAGGGACTTGGAAAGATGCCCACTTTAGGATTACCGGTCTTGCGGTGAATGGCCTTCAGTCTATTTTTATGTCAGATTGGTATGTGGCGAGTAAGATAGCACTCTCCTATGACTATTTTATTGATCCAGCAAATATTCAGTCCATTGTAGCTCAGAATTTTTCTGATGGCTACACGAAGGCTCCAAAAGTCAGCCAAGTGCAGATGCAGACCTTTACTAGTGGTCCCACTAGTATGTTTCGTACCTTGCAACAAGCTTGGTGTCGTAGTATCTACGAAGCGAAAGAGCGCATATATATCGAAACCCCGTACTTTTTGCCGACCGAAGCACTCAATAAAGCCCTTTTGGGAGCTGCTCTAAGTGGTGTAGAGGTAATCATGGTATTACCTTGGAAAAATGACTCTTTCTTTGTAAAATATGCGATGCAATCCTACTACGAAGGGTTGATGGAGGCTGGTATAAAGCTCTATAAATATGACGGAGAGTTTAATCATTCCAAGCTGATGACGATTGATGGTGAGATTTGCTTTATAGGTTCGGCAAATATGGACTTTAGGAGCCTTGAGCATAATTTTGAAATCACATCTTTGGTTTACGATCGCTCCTTTGCTCTTCAGATTGAAAATTTAATCAAGCAGGATATTGAGACAAATTGTGTTCCTTTTGATCTGAAGAGATGGAAAAAGCGTAACTTCCCACTTAGATTTACGCAATCATTCTTTAGGCTTTTCTCTCCACTGATGTAACATTATTGTAACGTTAGTGCAACGCTATAGATATACCATCTTATTACCTTTGCATCAGAAAAGAAATGTGAGGGGAATGTCTTGGGTCGACCTAGTGAGTGTGACGACACCTCCTCATGCAATATTCATAAGAAGATAATGATAAGTATGAAATTGATGAGATTGTCGGTTATTGCAGTAGCAACTATTGTATTGCTCACATCATGTGGTGGTGGAAAGGTGTCACTTAGTGGTGCTGGAGCTACATTCCCTGCACCATTCTATAGTGACGCTACGAAGCAGTATGGTGAGGAGACAGGTGTTCGCGTGAGCTATGGTGCCACAGGCAGTGGAGCTGGAATCCGCAATCTACAAGACTTGACTGTAGACTTTGGAGGGACTGATGTATTCCTATCAGATGGAGAAATGGCTGGAATGCCGGGAGAGGTGATACATATTCCTACTTGTATTGGAGGCGTTGTGATGGGTTATAATCTCCCTAACGTAGCCGAGCTCAACCTCACTCCTACTATTGTGACTAAGATGTATACAGGAGAAATAAGCAATTGGAATGATCCACAGATAGCAGCCATCAATCCAGGCGTAGTATTTCCAGACCAAGCTATCACTCCTGTATACCGCAGTGAGGGTAGTGGTACCACTGCTGTATTCTCAGGCTTTATGAGTGCTGTAGACTCTATATGGGCTACCACTTTCAGTGAGGGGAAGTCGATTGACTTTGCCAATGGGATTGCGGCAAAGGGTAATCCTGGGGTTGCTGGAGTAATCAATGAAACTGTAGGCTCAATAGGTTATTTGGGTTCAGAGTATACCTTGGCACTCAATATCCCTTCAGCTAAGATGCTCAATAGCTCTGGTAATTATGTGGATGCTAACATGGAAAGTATCTCACTGAGTGGGGATGTCTCCGATATGCCTGATGATACACGTAAGATTATTTCCAACTCCGCAAACCCCAATGCGTATCCAATTAGTACCTTCACTTGGGTAATCATCTATAAAGAGCAGTCCTACAACAATAGGAGCGTAGAGCAAGCTAAAGCACTACAGAATTTCCTCTTATATATGGTAGGAGACAAAGGTGCAGAGAGTGCAAGCAAGACACACTTCTCTCCTCTCCCTGCCACAGCAAGAGCTAAAGCAGAGGCAGCTATCAATAGTATGACCTATGGTGGTGAGCTCTTGAAAAATCTTCAAGTGCACTAAGCCTCAGTAAGAAGTAAAGTGGTGAGCGGTAATAGTAGCTGTAATAGGATACTAACTACGGTTCGCCACTTTCCTTTTATCTTTTTGCTCTTCATTGAATGAAAGACAAGTTGTTCAATTTGCTACTCACGCTCTCAGGGGTAGTAATTATTATGATTGCAGGAGGTATACTCTATGCCCTAACGAGTCAGAGTATACCGGCTATACAGGAGTATGGTCTTTGGCAATTTATTACCTCTGCGCAGTGGTCAGATAAGGAGAATGTCTTTGGTGCCCTCCCTTTTATCACCGGGACTTTGATGACCTCGGTATTGGCTCTTTTATTTTGTATCCCATTTTCTCTTTCGGTAGCTTTATTTACGGGTGAGTACTTCAGAGGGACTAAAATAGCGTTAGTAGTCGGTACAGTAGTAGACTTACTCGCTGGTATTCCATCAATTGTATACGGTTTATGGGGCTTTTATACCTTGCGCCCACTGATGATAAGTATGGGGGTGAATGACCAGGGTATGGGTATACTGCTCGCTTCTCTTGTGCTCGCAATAATGATTATACCCTATGCTTCGTCATTGAGCTCAGAATTTATTAGTATGGTGCAAAATGAACTAAAGGAAGGAGCTTATAGTTTGGGGGCTACTCGTCTGGAGGTAATCAGACGTGTTTCGATGCCAGCTGCAGGCAGCGGTATACTTGCTGCCTATATCCTTGCTTTTGGTCGTGCTCTCGGGGAGACAATGGCTGTGACTATGTTGATTGGGAATACAAAAAATATTCCCCTGAGCCTTAGGGATACAGGTGATACGATGGCAAGTTTGATTGCCAATCAATTCGGAGAGGCTTCAGATCTTAAGTTGAGCTCTCTCTTTGCCATTGGATTTCTTCTATTCCTCATCACGGCTCTCATCAATCTCTTCGCTAAGGGTGTGATTAAGCGTGTCAAAAATAAGTAGCCGACCTATGAGCAAGACAAATATTGATCAGATCGCTAGACGTTCGGGCAATTCCAAATTGAGAGATACCCTGAGTAGGGGGGTATTCTTTACCGTAATCCTATTTAGTCTGCTTACTGCAGTACCATTACTCTCTATCCTGTTGGATCTTATCATTAAAGGATGGAGACAACTTAATATAGGACTATTCACTGAAGTCGTGCCTACCTCCATGGAGGCAATGTTTGCGAGACAGACTGACGATGTCATCCCCGGTGGAGTCTTGAATGGGATTACCGGTACCTTAGTGATGCTTAGTATTGCGATGATTCTCTCTATCCCTATCGGGTTATTCGGAGGCATCTACTTAGCTGAAAAAAAAGATGCAAAAATTGCTAATGTGGTGCGCACACTTACGGATATACTACAGGGGATTCCTAGTATTGTTTGGGGAATAGTCGTCTATATGTTGGTGGTGAAAGCGATGAATAGCTACAGTGCACTTGCCGGAGGCGTTGCACTTGGCTTCATGATGATTCCTATGATTATTAGAAGCACAGAAGAGGGGCTATTGATGATACCGGAGACACTAAAAGAGGCAGGACTCGCCCTTGGTGGTTCATATACTGCTGTGATGTTTAAAGTAATTATCCCTAGTGCATTCGGGAGTCTTTTCACAGGTATCCTACTCGCAGTGTCAAGAGTAATGGGAGAGACAGCTCCTTTGATGGTTACAGCTCTAGGCGCAACTTATGTGCACTGGGATATTTCTAAACCAATGAGTGCGATTAGTTTGCTGATATGGGAGTTCTACAACGATCCAAACTTGGCTGACCTTGTATGGTCTTCGTCACTACTATTGCTGTTCCTTATCCTTGGGATGAATCTACTAGCAAAAACTGTAGCTGCTAAGTGGAGAATATAATACATATTAGATTGATAATTAATTATGAGCGATACAAATAATACTCCACTGGGAGGTATTCCTGTTGCTGATGGATTGTTAGCTATGCCGTCAATATCTGGAGATGAATTACCACCAATCATTGAAGTAAAGAATCTATCGGTATCCTATAGTCCCGAGAAAAAGGCAATCAAGAATGTGAATGTCACCATTTATAAAAACTTGATTACTGCTGTAATGGGCCCTAGTGGGTGTGGCAAGAGTACTTTGCTACGTACTATCAATCGTATGCACGACCTCTATCCATCTATTAAGGTGGAGGGACAGATATGGATTGGTGGTGAGGATATGCTTTCGATGGATCCCATGCTGGCTCGTCGTAGAGCAGGTATGGTGTTCCAGCGTCCAAATCCTTTTCCCACAATGTCAATTGAAGAAAATGTCTTAGCGGGCTATAAGTTAAATGGTATCAAGCTGACTAAAGATGAGCGTGAAGAGATAGTGCAGACCAGTCTGGAGAGTGTCGCCCTTTGGGATGAAGTTAAAGACTCAATGAAGAAACGTGGTTCTTTCCTCTCCGGAGGTCAGCAACAGAGACTTTGCATAGCACGTGCATTAGCCCTTCGCCCAGAAGTGCTATTGATGGACGAACCTACTTCAGCTCTTGACCCAATCTCTACTAATAGAGTGGAGGAGCTAATCTTTGAATTGAAAAAACAATACACGATTGTCATCGTTACTCATAATATGAGCCAGGCCGCTAGACTTTCAGATAAGTCAGTTTTTATGTATCTTGGGGAACTAATCGAGTACGGCGATACCGCCCAGATGTTTACTAAGCCTAAACATAAGCAGACGGAGGACTACTTGACAGGAGTATTCAGTTAATTACTAACGGTCAGATACCATTTGATATGAATAAAAACCCTTTTACTAATCATATAAAGGATCAGCAGCTACAGATACTGCTCAATCAATTTGAGATGATTTCCAAGAATACCCTTATTCAGCTTTCGGTGCTGAAACAGCTGTTCGATGAGCCAAAAAGTAAGGAGCTATACGAGGAGGCACTAGCCAATGAGATAATTATCGACCGACTGGAGGTGAAAATCCGAGAAGAGGTTGCGTTCTCTATTTTCAAATTTTCCCCTGTGGCAGAAGATCTAAGACGTATCATCGCCTATCAAGATCTTACGACCAATCTTGAACGTATTGGTGACATGGTACTCAATGTCATCCGGTTTGTGAGGGAAACTCCTCTCAATGATCCGAAGTTGTATGAAGTGCGCTTAGAGATTATCCAGATGATAGATCATGTGACTCAGATGATTCGTAATGCGATTATGTCCTTTACAAGTGGCTCATTAGATGCTGCCTATGCAGTTATCAAGAGCGATGATGAAATGGATGAAATGTATCATCAGATGAAAGCTAGTCTCTGTAAACTATTCTCTCAAAGGGAACTTACTTCTGAGGAGGTGAACAATTTGCTCGCTCTCGAAGGAGTAGGGCACAATCTGGAGCGCTGTGGGGACAGTGCGACTAACATTGCGGAATCAACAATTTATCTTGTAAAAGGAAGGGATATTAGGCATGTCAAAGAAGATGACAACACAGAAAATACTAGTCGTTGATGACGAAAAAGATATCACTGATATTCTCAAATTTAATCTAGAGTATGAAGGATTTGAAGTAACTGCTGCCACATCGGCAGAGCAAGCTTTAGAACTACTTGATGGAGGCTTTGCTCTTTTGATACTTGACGTGATGATGGGGGGTATGACTGGTTTTACGATGGCTGATCAACTTCGCAAGGGGGGAGATCAGATACCAATCATCTTCTTAACAGCGAAAGATACCGAGAATGATATGCTGACAGGTTTTTCGATCGGAGGCGATGACTATGTTAAGAAACCTTTCTCTATCAAAGAACTAGTGGCACGCGTACACAGTGTTCTCAACAGAGCAAACGCTAATAAGATTGTAAGGAAAGAGACTTCACATCTGCTTGTGCGTGGTCCACTTACTATAGATTTGGATGCAATGAAGGTAAGCATTCCGGAAGGAGAGGTCGAAGTCACCAAAACGGAGTATGATATCCTGAAACTTCTCATTTCGAACGAAGGACGGATATTCTCAAGGACAGAGATATTGGATGCGGTATGGCCTGACAATAGTGTCGTGCTTGAGCGGACGGTTGATGTACATATCGCTCGACTTCGGAAAAAACTCCGCGATAGTGGCAATTGCATTGTCAATCGTGTAGGATTTGGATATACTTTTAGATCAGAGTGATCCTACTCGTTATTTTTTATCGAACCTATGATATTTCAAACTCAATTTGCTCGGAAGCTTTTCGCTTGGACACTTCTCGTTTTGTCGCTTTTTGCGATATCTTTGGTGGTAGTTCAGCAGAAGTATGAAAACAAAGCTCGTTTCGAGGCACTTACCTCAAAACTTAATGCCTACAATGAGGTTATTGAGAGTGCCTTTGTAAATGGGAGATTGGAGACATTACTCAACGACGTCCCAGATAACTTGCGTGTCACGATCATTAATGGAGAGGGTAAAGTGCTTGTGGACACAGAGGCTGAGAATGTAGATAAACTTGAGAAACACGACAATCGTCCCGAGCTACACCAAGCAAGATTTCATGAGTATGGTTCGCATATACGCAAATCCACCACTGTGGGTCACAAATTGCTCTACTACGCCACCTTCTACAATGACCATTATATTCGCACCGCGCTTCCATTCAACACGGAGCTTAAGGGGGCACTTACGGCTCGTAATTATTACGTATATGTTGCTGTATTCTTTTTTGTCGTCATGGTTATACTTGTCTATCTACTGACCCAAAGGTACGATAGGATGATGATCCGACTAAAGAACCTAACTAAAGAGATTGCCAATAATGATTCTCAGATCGACTTTAAAATGACTTATAAAGAGTTGGACGAAGTCTCTAACGAATTACTTAAAATACTGGCACAGAAGGAAGAGGGGAGAAAAAAGATTGAGGAAGCCCAAAATCGCCTGATTGAGCATTTTAAACTTTCTAATATTGGCATTGCACTATTTGACAAACAGCGTAAAGCTCAGTTTGCCAATGCGCACTTCATACAGTATGCCAATATGCTTGCCAACACCCCTATTATAGATGCAAGTGAGATCATCAATATCCCATTGCTTGAGCCAATAAGGCACTTTCTAATACAGGAGAAAGAGCAGCATAGTATGAGGCTTACAGTCAGTCGTAGTAATAAGATATACGAGGTCAATGCTCTAAAGAGTGGAGAGGGTAGCTATGAGATAACCATTGAGGATGTCACTAAGCAAGAAAAAAATAGGCTTCTCAAACAGGAGATGACCAGTAATATCACGCATGAGATTCGCACACCACTCACATCTATTAGAGGCTATCTTGAGACACTCAACTTTATGGAGTTATCTGAGGAGAAGAAGAAGGAATTCATCGAGAAGGCGTATGGTCAAGCCCTTCGACTAAGTGAAATGATGACCGATATTTCTCTCCTCACTAAACTTGATGAGGAAAGTCGCCCATTTGAGTTTACCTCTGTGAATCTGCATCAAGTTGCTGAAGAAGTTCGTATCTCCTATCTCACAAAGATTACCGAAGCAGGTAATACATTTGTCAATAATCTGCCGCAGAATCTTGAAATCCGAGGAAATCAGTCGTTGTTATTCTCGATAATCCAAAACTTGGTCGAAAATTCTCTTCGCTATGCTGGAACAAAGGTAGAGATGGTACTTACCTGCTATCACCAAGACGACAATCATCTATTCTTCTCATATTACGATACTGGAAAGGGGGTGCAGGAGAACCAGTTGAATAGACTCTTTGAGCGTTTCTATAGAATAGAAGAGGGGCGCACTCGAGAGACTGGAGGAACAGGTCTTGGACTAAGTATCGTAAAGAATGCTATCCTGGTACATGGTGGTCAAGTGCAGGCTCGTCTTCACCAATCTGGTGGATTAGAGATACTTTTCAACCTACATAAATAGTAGTAATATACCTTTGTGGTAGGCAACGGAGGGATAGGTCCCAAGTCCTATCTCTTCGTTTTTTTTGCATTATTCCAATAGATCAACCAGATGATTATGCACTAGAGTATAAATTGTATGTATCTTTGTCCAAACAAGTTCAGATTGATTTTATGGATAAGAAATATAGTATTGGATACGCACTCTGTGGAGGTGGAGCAAAAGGATTTGCGCATCTAGGAGCATTGAAAGCTCTTGAGGAGCGTAAGATATTGCCGGAAATCATAGCAGGAACTAGCGCTGGGGCTCTCGCTGGTGTGTTGTATGCCGATGGATTTGCTCCTGAGGAGATTGCAGACCTTTTTAGGGGACACAAGATGAAAGACTTTGCTGGAATTAGTTTGTTTTCAGGAGGATTCCTTAAACCTACAGGTGTCGCAAAAATGCTTCGCGATAATCTTCACGCACGGAGATTTGAAGAGCTCAAGATTCCTTTTAGAGCAATTGCTACTGATTGGGAAACTGCCCAAGTCAAAGTCTTTAGTGAGGGAGATGATTTAGTAGAAGCCGTCATTGCCTCTTGTAGCGTGCCAATGGTCTTCGAACCCATAGAAATCCATGGTGTGCAATATGTCGATGGTGGGGTCTTAAAAAACTTTCCTGTCTCTGTTATCAGGGAGGAGACCGGCTGTGTGATAGGAATTAATCTCATGAAGCTACAAGAGTTTACAAGAGCTAAGAGTATCAAAGACTCCGCTTTTAGATACTATGATATTATTTCTAAACTCAATGTATATGAAGATGTTAGGCACACCGACATACTCATAGATATGGATGGGCTCCACAATTACTCGATGTTTGATCTCAAATCTATAGATTCGATTATGGAACTAGGTTACAGAAGGGCGACGGAGGTTTTAGACTCCGACGAAACGAAGCGTAAACTACCAGAATATATGATATAGATTGTGCCAGATATAATTGGAGCTGAGTTGATGTATAGCTGGGGGTGATGTATTCGACTTGAAGCTAGAGTGTCTCTTTAAAAATAATTGCGTAAATCCTTGATATTTAGATAGGATTTTATTACCTTTGCGGTCGCATTTGTGTTTTACTAATAATTATACAATATGATGAACAATTACGAAACCGTTTTCATTTTGACTCCCGATTTGTCTGCAGAGCAGACAAAGGAAACGGTAGATAAGTTCATTAGCATGATCACTGACAATGGTGGCGAGCTAGTGAATCGTGAGGAGTGGGGTATGCGCAAACTCGCTTATCCTATCCAAGCTAAGTCTACTGGTTACTACGTGTTTGTGGAGTTTAAGAGTGAGCCATCATTTATCGCAACGCTAGAGGTAAACTACCGTCGTGATGATAAAGTGATGCGCTTCCTAACTTTCCGTCAGGACAAGTTTGCGCACGAGTATGCAGAGAAACGCCGTCGCAATCGCAAGGAGGTAAAGGCTACCCCAGAGGCAGCGGATACTACGACTGAGGAGGAGAACAACTAAAGTAGACGAAAGGAAAAATTATGGCAAAGAAAGGCAAAGGAAAGTCTGAAGTGCGTTATCTAACGCAGCTGTCGATGGATCGCAATCGTAAGAAGTATTGCCGCTTCAAGAAGGCAGGTATCACTTATGTAGACTACAAGGATCCAGAGTTTCTCAAGAAATTTCTCAATGAACAGGGTAAGATTTACCCACGTCGTCTCACCGGGAATTCGCTGAAGATGCAGCGCCGTGTGGCACAAGCAGTAAAGCGTGCGCGCCACCTTGCACTGCTCCCATACGTAACCGACATGATGGGTGTTAATTAATTAAGAATAAATTAAGAGGAGACAGAATATGAAGATTATTTTGAAAGAAGATATGCCAAATCTTGGCTTCAAGGGCGAGATTGTCGATGTGAAGCCAGGCTATGGTAGAAACTTTCTAATCCCACAAGGAAAAGCTGTTATTGCTTCTGAGTCAGCAATTAAGGTACTTCAAGAAAATCAGCGTCAGCAATCTCGTAAGCTCCAAGCTGAGCTTGAGAAGGCACGGAAGTATGCAGAAAAAATTGAGGGTGTTAAGTTGACTTTCGAGGTAAAGACCAGTAATGTAGGTCGTATCTATGGCTCAGTAAATAGCTCAATGGTGGCTGACAAGCTAGAGGAGCTCGGGTTTACTGACATCAATCGCAAGATGCTCGTGGTTCCTGGAATAAAAGAAGTAGGAGAGTATGTTGCTAAGGTGCGCCTTCACAAAGAGGTAACTGTAGACATCCCCCTAACCGTTGTTTCAGACGAGCCTATTGTAAAGGCAGCTTCAGTAGAGCAGACTCCTGCTCCTGCTGCGGAAGAAGCTGATAAGGAGGTTACTGAGGAGTAATTTGGATTGCTATTAGCAAGACTGAGTGTACAGAGCGCTAGCTCTCTTATACATATCCTGCCCCGCACACTTGGTGCGGGGCTTTTGCGCATCAAACATTTTGCCCTATTTCTATGTTTAACTAGTAGATTGCCAAGTCCAACAGACTTGAAATTATCTGTAATAATGAGTAAATTTGCCCACTTTAGAGAGGCGTGAAGAGATAGCATGAGACAATTAAAAATAGAAAAGTCGATCACTAGCAGGGACGACGCTGTGATGAATCGCTACATGAAAGAGGTGGCGAAGGAGGAAATGATTACTCCAGAACAAGAGGCAGAATTAGCGATGCAGATACAGAGAAACGATGAAAATTCTGCAGCTGCTGTTGATAAACTAGTGCGTGCCAATCTTCGCTTTGTGATCAGTGTGGCAAAGCAATATCAGGATCTCGGATTGCCTCTTATAGACCTCATAAACGAGGGGAATCTCGGTATGATACGTGCAGCACAAGGATTTGATGGCTCAAGGGGCTTTAAGTTCATCACCTATGCTGTATGGTGGATTCGTCAGAGCATCCTCAAAGCTCTTGGTGATCAAGGACGAATTGTGCGCCTTCCCCAAAATCAAGTTGGCAATGTGACTAAACTCAAGGCTGCTCGAGACAGGTTTGAACAACTCAATCAGCGTCTCCCATCTCCAGAGGAGCTTGCAGATGAGCTAGACATGGAGGTAGACAAGGTCATCGACATTATTCAAATTGACAAGGGAGAAGTGTCAGTTGATAAGACTTTTGACGACGGTGAGTCCAATACACTACTGGATGTGCTTCAGGATGAAGATGCTCGAGATGTCGATGGGGGGCTTATCGACGAAAGCCTAGTTAATGAGATTAGAGGTGCTATGCAGTGCCTTTCAGAACGCGAACAGTTTGTGCTCATCCATACCTATGGATTAGGCGGAGAGCAAGAGATGAGCCTTGACGAGATTGGTACGGCTGTAGGGCTTAGTCGCGAACGTGTGCGCCAGATACGTGAGAAAGCAATTAGACAGCTCAGAAAGAATGCTGATGAAACACAATTACGTAGCTATCTAGGATGACTATGTAATTGTAACTACGATATTTGGGGAATAGCGCTATAGGGCGCTATTCCCTTTATTTTTTGTACCTTTAGCAGACCAAGAGAATAGTGCAATTATGAAGACATACGAATACGATTATATTGTGGTAGGTGGAGGGTTATCTGGTATCAATACCTCCTACTATCTGTCCAAACTTGGGAGAGTAGCATTGCTGTCTTTGGCAACGCTTGAGGATAGTAATTCTTACTTTGCTCAGGGGGGTATGGCTGCGGTTACTAATCCTAGCGATAGTCCTGAAAAACATCTTCAAGATACTTTGGTAGCGGGAGCTGGTTTGTGTGATTTAGAAGCCGTCCGAGTACTTACCGAGGATGCCCCGAAGCGAGTGGACGAACTAATCGCATTGGGGATGCAGTTTGATACAAAAAATGGTGAACTAGAGCTGGGGCTAGAAGGTGGGCATCACCAACATCGTATCCTTCATGCAGGAGGAGATGCAACGGGCAAACAGATTACTAGCTTTATGATTAATGAGCTAGCTAAGGAGAAAAATGTGGACATTTTTGAGGGGCACGCACTGCTCGAACTGATTGTCAGCGACAATCATTGCTATGGAATTTGGGTAGTGAATATTAAAGATGCTACAATAGAGGCTTTTTATGCTAAATCTGTGGTAATTGCGACCGGTGGAGCTGCAGCTCTTTACAGACCTACGACGAATCCTCCCTCTGCTCTGGGCGATGGTCTTTCTATTGCCTATCAAGCAGGTGCGATAGTCAGAGATATGGAATTTATCCAATTTCACCCTACCGCATTGCATGCCAAGGGAGCTCCTACTTTTTTGATTAGTGAGGCGGTCAGAGGAGAGGGGGCATATCTGCTTAATCCTGATGGAGAGAGGTTTATGGTAGGGCGTCACCCTATGGCGGAGTTGGCTCCAAGGGATATTGTCGCTCGAGAGATATACAGTGAGATGCAAAAATACGATACTGATTCAATGACGCTTTCACTTAAGCATCTTGATCCCGATGTGATTCGTGAACGCTTCCCAAGTATCACATCAGAGCTCTCGAACTTTGGTTTCGACCTTACTCAGGAGATACCCATTGCCCCAGCAGCCCACTATACAGTTGGAGGTCTATTAGTAGACATCAATGGACGCACATCTATTGAGGGCTTATACGCAGTCGGAGAGGTAGCTTCTACTGGTGTGATGGGAGCCAATAGATTGGCGAGTAATTCTCTTGTGGAATGCGTGGTTTTTGCCAAGAAAATTGTGGCACATATTCAGGACTGCAATCGCCCTATATTACCGCAGAAAGATAGAATACTCCTCTCCAGTAACATGAAATTTGATTTTACATTTAACGATCAAGATTGGATGGAAGAGCATGGTAATAAGCTGATGAAGCGGCTAGGAAAGCTCTTAATGAAGCGTGCAGGAATAGTGCGTAGTGCCAAGAAGCTCAATAAAGCGCTACTTGAGATTACTGATACCATGCAACAGCTAGAGGAATTAAATAATATTAGTTTTGCAGCTCGCCAGGTCTACAACAGATACCTAGTGGGGAGCTTAATCGTCCTGTCTGCTCATAGTCGTGAAGAAAGTAGAGGAGGTCACTATCGGAAGGATTATCCGGAGACTCTTCCAGCAAAGCAAGCTTATCATACATTAATAAAGGATAATCATATTAGTAAAATAAAGCATGGGTAGTAGGATATTAAGAGAGGAGCTTCTTGATAAGCTTATTGAGATAGCCATTGAGGAGGATGTCGCTTCTGGCGACTTGGCAACAGATGCAATCATTGGAGGAGATGGTGTATCGCAAGCTATTATCACAGCCAAGGCTGATGGCGTGATTTCGGGTATTGGAGTAGCTCGGAAAGTTTTTGCACGTGTTGCTAGTGGAGACTATTCTTTTGACGCCTATTTAAATGATGGTGATTTTGTGAAAAAGGGAGATAAGATACTCGAAATAAAAGGTCGATATAACGATTTACTTATTGCTGAGAGATTAATGCTCAACTTCTTACAAAGGATGTCGGGTATTGCAACTGCAACCCATCTGCTTGTTTCGCTGATAAAGGGGACAAAAGCAGTGGTTCTGGATACCCGTAAAACAGCCCCAGGTCATAGGGTAACAGATAAGTTGGCAGTACGTCATGGAGGAGGAGCTAACCACCGAATGGGGCTTTATGACATGGCCATGATCAAGGACAATCACATTAAAGCTGCAGGGGGTATTACTAATGCAATTAAGCAGGTAAGATCAGTAAGTCCACTTTCTGTCAAGATAGAAGTCGAGGCCACCAACCTAAAGGAGGTTGAGGAAGCCTTGGCAGGTGGTGCCGACATCATCATGCTGGATAATATGACCACAGAGGCAATGAAAGAGGCAATCACAATTATCGCAGGGCGATCAAAAACAGAGGCATCTGGTAATATCACTGCAGAGCGTATTAGAGAAGTGGCAGAGACGGGAGTGGACTATATCAGTGTAGGAGCTTTGACCCATAGTGTAAAGGCATTAGATATGAGTATGAACTTTAAGATTTAATGTCTATGAAACGGCTTATTGAAGAGATTAAAAGGCTGAAGAAGGAGAAGAATGCTGTTATTTTAGGACACTACTATGTACGCCCTGAGGTACAAGCTATAGCTGATTACTTAGGGGACTCTCTCGGGCTTTCTCGGATTGCGGGTGAAACGGATGCAGATATCATTGTCTTTTGTGGCGTGGAGTTTATGGCTGAGACTGCTTCTATTATCTCTCCTAATAAAAAAGTGTTGATTCCTGTGCAGGGTGCAGGCTGTACTCTAGCAGAGTCAGTTACGGCAGCGGGTATTAATACTTGGAAGGTAAAACATCCCGAGGGGATAGTTGTCAGCTATGTCAATACAACCGCAGAGGTCAAGGCTGTGACTGACTACTGTGTGACATCTGCCAACGCACTAAAGATTGTTCAACAATTACCCGAGAATAGACCTATTCTATTTGGTCCAGATAAGAATCTCGGTCAGTATGTCAATCTTGTGACAGGGAGAAATATGGATTTATGGCAGGGTGATTGTTACGTGCATAGGCACATAACTTCTGAAGTAGTATTCTATTTCTTAGAACAGTATCCAGAGGCTGAGTTGCTTTTGCATCCGGAGGCAGTGTCATGCGGTGATAAAGAGGTGCTTAATCATGATAGGGTCATTGTAGGCTCTACCACTACTATCATGACACGTCCAGCCGAGAGCCACCGACAGCAGTTTCTTATTGCCACGGAGCCAGAAACACTTGCTGAATTGACGCGTAAATATCCATCGCTAGAGTTCATAGCAGTAGTTCCAGATCGTACTTGCGAGTATATGAAACTTACAACGCTTGAGGATGTACGTGATGCTCTGCTTTTTGAGCGTCACGAAGTGAAGGTACCTAAGGATATTCGTGATAAGGCAATTTTATCAATTGACAGGATGCTAGCACTCTCATAAATTGACTCATAACCTTTGGGTGTCTCAAAAGAAAAGAGTAAATTTGGGCAAACATAGAGCACTTCCTCAAAAGTCGTGACTTCGAGGTACAACCCTATGATAATTTAGGCTAGAATGGGATATTAAGAAGGAGTTTTTCCAATGAGTTACCTCAAATTTGATAGATCGGTTCTTACGAATATTAGTGAATCTCTTCAGAGGGAGATCCTCCTAGCAAATAGCAAGGGGGCGTACTATTGTTCGACTATTTTAGGTTGCAATACCCGAAAATATCATGGTATGCTGATTGTCCCAGCTTCGAGTCAATTGGCTGATCGGTGGGTACTTTTGTCCTCTTTAGATGAAACTGTGATCCAACATGGAGCCGAGTTCAATCTCGCTGTACATAAGTATTCGAATGGAACTTTCAGCCCAAATGGGCACAAATATGTTCGGGAGTTTGACGTGGAGCGTGCAACGACCACCGTATACAGGGTAGGCGGCGTCGTTTTGGAGAAGCAGTTACTCCTCTCTAGCACTAACAACCAGTTAATCATTAGGTATAAGCTCCTTGATGCACACTCTCGCACGACACTTCGACTCAAGCCACTTTTAGCTTTTAGGAAGACAAAGGAACTGACCTATGAAAATAGTCAGGTTAATTGGAGCTATCGAGAGGAGAAAAATGGAATTTCAATGTGCCTATACGAAGGGGCACCTAGGTTGTACATTCAACTCTCAAAGTCTAATGTTTTTACGCATGCACCACACTGGAATAAAAACCACTACTATGACAAAGAGGCAGAAAGAGGGCATAATTGCATAGAGGATTTGCCAGTGCCAGGAGTATTTGAATGCGAAATCAAGAAAGGAGAAGAAATATTCTGTTCTATCTCTGATGTCGCAATAAGTACCAATGATATCCATACTCAGTTTGAAGATAACCTCTCGCAGATTATCCCTCGTGATAGCTTTACTAATTGCCTCAAGAGTGCTGTAGGTCAATACTACTTTGCCCTGAAGGAGGGCAAGAGTTACCTCCAAGCAGGATTCCCATGGTTTAATATCCGTCACAGAGATCAAATGATCGGACTGACGGCTGCGAGTTTTGGCATAGATAAGCCAGAAAGATTTAAGGCGGTCATGGATACTGCTTTAGAGGCTATTTGGAAATATTATGATGAGGGAATAAAAGACGAGATTATCACTGGTATTGACCAACCAGATGCACTCCTTTGGTTAATCAATTGTATTCAAGACTACTCCAGATGGGTTGGAATGGATAAGGCACGTCTGGAGTACGGGGATACAATTAAGAAAGCGCTCAATATAATTCGTTCGGGAAAAGTCGACCAGATGCGCATAATGGATAATGGGTTGCTATACGCTATTCCTAATCGAATTGATAAACCAATTACATGGATGGATGCTACGATCAATGGTTATCCAGTAGTTGATAGGCAGGGATATATTGTTGAATACAATGCTCTGTGGTACAATGCTCTTTGCTTCTATAGAGATCTTTTCGAAGTGGAGGACTTGAGCGAGAATGATTTTATAGATCGAGTATCTGAAAGCTTTATCAGAGTATTTGTCAATGAATATGACTATCTCTTTGACTATGTAGCAGAGGGAAGAGAGAAAGATTGGAGCGTGAGACCGAACCAGATCTTGGCTGCAGGACTTTCATATTCTCCCCTCTCGCGAAGACTACAGAGAAATATACTTGATATCGTAACGAAGGAGCTACTCACTCCTAAAGGGCTGCGTACTTTATCTCCCATAAGTGGTTTTTATAGAGGGTACTGTGCTGGGAATGACAGCGAAAGGGCTTATTCATATTTACAAGGAGGGGTGTGGAGCTGGCTTGTATATTACTATTTGAGTGCTTACCTCAAGTTATTTAGAAGAGTAGGGGTCTCCTTTGTCGATAGAATCCTGATTCCATTTGAGGACGAAATGAAGCGCCATGGTATTTGTAATATTTCCGAGGTATACGATGGTACTCCACCGTACGTAGGAAGGAGTGCGATGTCATTTATGTTGAGCGTGACAGCACTGCTACGTATCAAAAATAGGCTGAATGAGTTTGAGGAGTTTGAGACGGACGATATTTTTGACCTTCGCTTAAGTCTCACGTCACACCACAAAAGCTCCCCTGATGCAGGTCTTGAGGCTGTAGAGGATAGTAAGAAAGGAGAAGAATGGGAGGAAGCGTAAAGATATGAAAGCATTAATGTTTGGTTGGGAGTTTCCGCCACATATTCTTGGAGGACTAGGTACTGCTAGCTACGGTCTTACTCGGGGGCTCTGTAAACAAGAGGATATGGAGGTAACCTTTGTGATGCCTAAACCTTGGGGAGACGAAGATAAGTCTTTCATGAGGATTATCGGGATGTCTCAAGTGCCGGTGGTATATCGCAATGTGGAATATGACCAAGTAAAGGAAAAAATCGGGCATCTTATCGAGCCAGAATTGTATTTCCACTTGCGCAACCATATTTACGCCGACTTTAGCTACCTATTTACTAATGAGTTTGGATGTATAGAATTTTCGGGAAAATACCAAGACAACCTTTACGAAGAAATCAATAACTACTCAATATCAGCAGGGATAATTGCTCGCGCTGAACATTTTGATATTATCCACGCACATGACTGGCTCACCTATTCAGCAGGCATTCACGCCAAGCAGATATTGGGTAAACCTCTTGTGGTACACGTACATGCAACGGACTTTGATCGCAGCCGTGGTAATGTCAATCCACAGGTGTATAATATGGAGAAGAATGGTTTTGATCATGCAGACCATATTATGTGTGTAAGTGAAGCGACTCGCAGGATTGTGATAGAAAAATACCACCAGAATCCATGTAAGGTAACTGCTGTGCACAACGCTGTGACACCATTGGATCCTTCGATTTTGGCAATTCCTGATAAGAGGGGGGTTAAGGAGAAGATCATTACTTTTTTGGGGCGAATAACGATGCAAAAAGGACCGGAATTCTTTGTCGAGGCGGCTTACAGAGTACTACAAAAGACCAATGATGTTCGATTCATAATGGCTGGTAATGGTGACATGATGGATCAGATGATTCGCCTTTCTGCTGAACGAGGTATCAGTGATCACTTCCATTTTACAGGCTTTATGAAAGGGAATCAAGTATACGAGATTTACAAGGCAAGTGACGTATATGTCATGCCTTCGGTCTCAGAGCCATTTGGGATTGCTCCTCTTGAGGCAATGCAGTGCGGAGTCCCTTGTATTATTTCCAAACAGTCTGGGTGTGCTGAGATTCTCGATTATGCTATCAAAGTTGACTACTGGGATGTAGATGCCCTTGCAGATGCGATGTACGCGTTGGTGACCTATCCAGCAATGCATAGTTTTCTCTCTGAGGAAGGGCTCAAAGAAGTCAATAATATTAAGTGGGAAGATGTAGGTATAAAGATAAGGGGTATTTACGATCAGCTACTCTCTTCAAAGTAAATTACGAAAAGGCTACGATATGAAAAAGAAAATTTGTTTCATCTTTCAGCTCCATCAGCCATTTAGGCTCAAGCGTTATCGTTTCTTTGATATTGGTAACGATCACTACTATTTCGATGATTTCCAAAACGAGGAAATCTTTAGGAAAGCTACTCGAGAGTCCTATATCCCCGCTTTAAAACTCTTTCTCGAACAGATTAAAGAATTTGAGGGAGACCTTAAGTTTGCATTCGCCATCTCAGGGCTTGCCTTGGAACAGATTGAGATGTACTCTCCCGAGCTTATAGATCTGCTTGTAGAGCTTGTCGAGTCAGGACAGGTGGAACTTCTCGGAGAGACTTACGCTCACAGTCTTGCCTCTCTCTACTGGGAAAAGGCAGAGTTTAAGGCTCAGACTAAAGAGCACTCTGACAAGCTCGAGAGTATGTTTGGCAGTCGTCCGAAAATATTTAGAAATACTGATCTCATCTATGATGATAGTATTGCTGACGAACTGGTCAATATGGGCTTTAAAGGCGTGGTCACTGAAGGTGCAAAGCACATCTTGGGTTGGAAGAGTCCGAATAGATTATATTCTAGCGGGATTAATCCCAAGCTAAAATTACAACTTCGTAATGCGCGCTTTACGGATGACATAGCCAAAAACTTTTCGAAGTACGACTGGCAAGAGTATCCTCTTACAGCTGATAAGTATGCTGGTTGGTTGGCTGCTACTCCTGAAAGTGACGAGGTAATTACCATTGATATGAGTCTCGATGTCCTTGGTACAGGGCAGCTTAGCCAAAGTGGTATCTTTGATTTCTTTAGAGCTCTTCCGAGATTTATTCTAGGGGCAGGACTAGAATTTTCTACCCCTACCGAGGTGATAGATCAGATCAAACCACAAGATAAACTATCTGTAGCCGAAGCTATTTCGTGGAGTGAAGAAGAAAAAAATACGCTTAGTTGGCTTGGTAATGTACTTCAACATGAAGCATTTCACAAACTAGAGCAGTGGGCTGAGCGTATACGGATGTCTCGGAATCGCAGAATTATCCAAGACTGGAGATGTCTACAGAGCTCAGATCATTTTCTATATATGTCCACTCAGAATGGTGATGCTTGGCGCTACACCCCGTACGATAGCCCTTATAGTGCTTTCAGCAACTATATGAATGTCTTGAGTGATTTCCTGCTTAGAGTAGAGGCTGAGTATCCGAGTACAATTGAAAACGAAGAGCTCAATGCACTTCTCACCACAATCCAAAACCAAGGTGATGAGATTGAAAGGTTGTACGAAGAGATTGCCAAGGCGAAGAAACTGAAATAAATGATATATAAGAAGGGAGTTGAGCAATTGGCTTCCTAGTATTAATCCTATATAAGTTTTACTAATATGAAACAAATTGATTGGTCAAACCTTAGTTTTGGCTATTATCCAACCGACTACAACGTTCGTTGCTACTTCCGTGATGGTAAGTGGGGAGAGCTAGAGGTATCCTCTGAGAAAACCCTAAATATCCACATGGCTGCTACCTGCTTGCATTATGGACAGGAAGCTTTTGAGGGGATGAAAGCATTTCGTGGCAAGGATGGTCGTGTCCGTCTATTCCGTGCTGTTGAAAACGCAAGACGCATGAATCGTTCTTGTGAGGGTATCATGATGGCTCCAATCCCTGAAGAGCTTTTTTTGGAGGCGATTGACTTAGTGGTAAAAAAGAATATCGACTATGTGCCTCCATATGAAAGTGGTGCTAGTCTATACATTCGCCCAATCGTAATAGGTCTTGGTGAACAGGTAGGAGTAAAGCCTGCTACCGATTATCTCTTCTTGGTCTTTGTAACCCCAGTAGGACCATATTTTAAGGAGGGATTCAAGCCTACACCTATGGCTATTATGCGTGGTTATGACCGCGCAGCTCCGCTCGGAACAGGTACTATTAAAGTGGGTGGCAACTATGCTGCTAGCCTTAAGAGTGGCGTAATTGCCCATAATAAGGGTTATTCTGCAGTTATCTACTTAGATGCGAAAGAAAAGAAGTATATCGACGAGTGTGGACCAGCTAATTTCTTCGGTATCAAGGGTAATTCATACATTACCCCTGAGAGTACTTCTATCCTCCCTTCTATTACCAATATGAGTCTTATTCAGATAGCTCAGGATCTTGGTATGACGGTAGAGCGTAGACATGTACCTGTAGAAGAACTCGCAGAGTTTGAAGAGGCTGGAGCATGTGGTACTGCCGCTGTTATCTCGCCAATTGCTCGTATTGATGACTTAGATAATGGGAAGGAGTATGTATATTCAAGGGATGGTCAGGCTGGACCAAAGAGTACACTGCTCTACAATACCCTTCGTGGTATCCAGTATGGTGATATAGAGGACAAGCATGGCTGGATTACTTTTATAGAGTAGTGTAAGCGACTCAGTACACAGATAAAAGGTACTAGATAGGATTTATCCATCTAGTACCTTTTTTCTTTCATGTACATAGTCGCGCGTATACAATAAAATACCTTGAAGGTCTTCTCTATAGAGCAAAAAACTTTCCTCTATAGAGCAAAGAATTCTCCTCTATAGAGGAGAGAAATGTTCTCCATAGAGGAGATTCTTTTGCTCTATGTATGGTATTCCTGAAAATAGTACACAGTTTGTTTGTTATTCCTGTTGTTGTTTACACTCTTGATTTGTTATTTCTATAGGTGTATACACTCTATGTCCTATTGCCCGGTGAGGACACAAAGTTATGGTCATTATTTTGTCGTTTCTGTAAACTATTTGTGAATTAATCCATCCCAAGATACCTAAAAATGGTGATTGGAGAAATAAATCATAAATAGTTGGTGAAATCCTTGGAGATGTACCAATAATAGCCTATCTTTGCAAGAAGATGAGTAATAACTAATACCTACTTTAAAGAATTTCAACTCTGTTTTTATGTGGTTAACTAAATCCTCTATTGGCAGGAAAGTAGTGATGAGTCTATCTGGGCTCTTCTTGATTATCTTCCTACTGTTTCATGCGACTATGAATCTAGTAGCGGTATTCTCGAAGTCTGGGTATGATATGATCACTGGATTTCTTGGCACGAATGCAATCGTGCAATTTATGGTGCCTGTACTGGCACTAGGTGTAATTGTTCACGTGATTTATGCTGTAATTCTTACCCTTCAGAATCAGAGGGCACGTGGTAATGACAAGTACGACAAGACAGGCAAGACAGGAGTGCAATGGGCGTCTAAGAATATGTTTGTTCTTGGATTGATTGTGTTCTTTGGCATTGTATGGCATCTTACCCATTTTTGGGCCAAAATGCAACTACGGGAGTGGAGTGGAGTAGAGCCGGAGAATGGTTTTGACCTAATCATGGTACAATTCTCCAACCCAATTGTCATAGTGCTTTACCTAATCTGGTTTTGTGCCATTTGGTACCACTTGACTCATGGATTTTGGAGTGCGTTCCAGACTATGGGTTGGAGCAATACTACTTGGTACAAGCGCTTACACATACTAGGTGTGGTAGTGGCTACTTTGATCTGCTTGATGTTTGCATTTACTGCGGTCGCTTTCTACCTATTCCCTGAGACTGTTGGTACTATCTGGACACTTGGTCAGCATTCCGCCGAAGCTGTTGCTGCCATTTAATTACTAAAGAGTTAAGAGATTATGATAAAGTTAGATGCCAAAATACCTAAAGGTCCACTAGCAGAAAAGTGGAGTAACTATAAGGCTTCTCAGAAGCTGGTAAACCCAGCTAATAAGCGTAAACTTGATGTGATTGTGGTGGGCACTGGACTTGCGGGGGCTTCTGCGGCCGCAACTTTGGCGGAACTCGGCTTCCATGTCGAGAACTTCTGCATCCAAGACTCTCCTCGCCGTGCACACTCTATTGCTGCACAGGGTGGAGTAAATGCTGCAAAGAATTATCAAAATGATGGAGACTCTGTGGGTCGCCTCTTCTATGATACTATAAAAGGTGGTGACTATCGTGCTCGTGAGGCCAATGTGTATCGTTTAGCAGAGGTATCAAATGCAATTATCGATCAGTGTGTAGCGCAGGGGGTCCCATTTGCTCGTGAGTATGGTGGTACACTTGCCAATCGTTCTTTTGGTGGTGCTCAGGTATCTCGCACCTTCTATTCTCGTGGTATTACCGGTCAGCAGCTCCTGCTTGGCGCATACTCTGCACTGTCCCGCATGGTGGGTCTCGGGAAGGTAAACCTACATACACGTCATGAGATGGTAAATCTCGTAAAGATTGATGGGCGTGCGAGGGGTATTATTGTTCGCAATCTTGTGACGGGTAAGCTCGAGCGCTACTCTGCCCACGCTGTAGTGATTGCCACTGGTGGTTATGGCAATACCTTCTTCCTTAGCTCCAATGCGATGGAGTGTAATGGCTCTGCTGCTTGGCAGTGTTACAAGAAGGGTGCAGCATTTGGCAATCCATGTATGGCTCAGATTCACCCCACATGTATCCCACAACACGGTGATTTTCAGAGTAAGCTGACATTGATGTCAGAGTCTCTTCGCAATGATGGTCGCATCTGGGTTCCCAAAAAACTTGAGGATGCTCAGGCAATCCGTGCTGGAAAGCTCAAGCCAACTCAGATTAAGGAGGAGGATCGTGATTACTATCTAGAGCGTAGATATCCAGCTTTTGGTAATCTTGTACCTCGTGACGTTGCATCTCGTGCTGCAAAAGAGCGTTGTGATGCAGGCTATGGTGTAGGTACAGGTAATGCTGTCTACCTAGATTTTGCGGAACCAATCCAGCGCCTGGGGCTCAAGGTGGTAGCAGAGCGCTACGGAAACCTCTTCCAGATGTACGAGAAGATCACTGCAGATAATCCATACGAAACTCCTATGATGATCTTCCCTGCAATTCACTATACGATGGGTGGTATTTGGGTAGACTACGAATTGCAAACTACTATCCCTGGTCTATTTGCAATCGGAGAGGCCAACTTCTCAGATCATGGTGCTAATCGTCTTGGCGCTTCTGCTCTGATGCAGGGTCTTGCTGATGGCTACTTTGTCATCCCTTATACTATCCAGAATTATCTAGCAGATCAGATCCAGGTGCCACGCTTTAGCACTGACCTCCCAGAGTTTGAAGCTTCAGAAAAGGAGGTTATGGATCGTATCAATAAATTGATGAACATCAAGGGCAAGCAGTCAGTAGACGACCTACATAAGAAGTTGGGTGCCATAATGTGGGACTACGTGGGTATGGGACGTGACGAAGCTGGTCTCAAAAAGGCTATTGAGATGATTGCCCAGATCAAGAAAGAATTCTGGAGTGACGTATATATCCCAGGTGAGGCTATCGATCTCAATATAGAGCTAGAAAAGGCTCTCCGTCTTGCAGACTTTATCGAGATTGGTGAGTTGATGGCACACGATGCACTTGATCGCAAGGAGTCTTGTGGTGGTCACTTCCGTGTGGAGTATCAAACAGAGGAGGGAGAGGCACTTCGTGATGATGAAAACTTTGCCTATGTTTCTTGCTGGGAATACCAAGGCGAAGACAAGGCACCCGTAATGCACAAGGAACCTCTCGACTATGAGTTTGTTGTCCGCGCTCAGAGAAATTACAAGTCTTAATAACCCCTTTTGAAATTAGACACGATAAGTTATGGATAAAGACATTAATATAAAGGTCAGAGTCTGGAGGCAAAGGAGTGCTAAGGAGAAAGGGCACTTTGAGACCTATGAGCTGAAAAATATCTCACAGGGCAGCTCATTCCTCGAGATGATGGACGTGCTGAATAATCAGTTGATTCACGAGCGTAAGGAACCTATCGCATTTGATCATGATTGTCGCGAGGGTATTTGCGGGATGTGTTCACTCTATATCAACGGGCACCCACATGGTCCAGATTCACTGGTAACCACCTGTCAGTTGCATATGCGCACATTTAATGACGGAGATACGATTACTATTGAGCCTTGGCGCTCTGCCGGATTCCCGGTGATTCGCGACCTGATGGTAGATCGTAGTGCATTTGATAAAATACAGCAGGCTGGTGGTTTTGTGAGTGTAAATACTGGTAGTGCACCTGACGGTAACGTAATCCCAATTCCTCATGATGTAGCGGAGATGGCTATTGATGCAGCATCATGTATCGGTTGTGGCGCTTGTGTCGCTGCTTGTAAAAATGGTTCTGCCATGCTCTTTGTTGGGGCAAAGGTTAGCCAATTTGCTTTACTTCCACAAGGTCGTCCAGAGGCGGCAAGGCGAGCCAAGGCTATGGTCGCAAAAATGGATGAACTTGGTTTTGGAAACTGTACCAATACCCGAGCTTGTGAGTTAGAATGTCCTAAGGGCATTTCTGTTTCCAACATCGCTCGTATGAACCGTGAGTTTATCAAAGCAAAGATTAAAGACTAATTGATTTCATTTAATCACTCAAAAAGCAGCTACGTACAGGTCTACGTAGCTGCTTTTTCTATCAGTAAGAGGTGGAACTATAGCTTAAATTTAGTTACCTTTGTGGAGTTATACTGGAGACAATATACTAGACAGCGAAGATCAAGTATGCTATTGAACATGATGAAGTCCAAGATCCACCGTGTGCGGGTCACTGATGCCAACCTTAACTATGTGGGAAGCATCACCATAGATGTGGATTTAATGGAAGCTGCGCACCTACTACCAAATGAAAAGGTACAGGTGGTTAATAATAACAATGGGGCGAGGATAGAGACCTATGTCATTGAGGGAGAGCGAGGGAGTGGGACTATTTGCCTCAATGGTGCAGCTGCTAGACACTTTCAACCTGATGATATTGTGCTGATTATCTCGTATGCAATGATGAGTGAGGAGGAAGCAAAGACACATCAACCGGTTGTGATATTTCCCAATTCTGAAACAAACAAACTCGTATAATAAGCAATGAAATACTTGACTATAGAGACGAAAGTGTCGGGGGCGTTGGCTTCGGTGCTTAGCCATCTGTATGGCGTAGAGAGTGCAGGACTTTTGGTAGGGTCTACAAAAAAGGAATTTGTTGGAGATTATACTTTTGTGGTATTTCCATACCTGAAACAGAGTCGAAAGAGTCCCGAAGCTACGGCTACAGAGATTGGAGAAGCATTGTTAAAAGAATCTCCATCGTTAGTCAAGGGCTTTAATGTGGTTAAGGGCTTTCTCAATATTGAACTACAGGAGACTCTATTTGTAGAGCAACTTTGGGAGATGACAGAAACGGAAAACTATGGTTTTGACCCACAGACTGACAATGCACCCCTTTATATGGTGGAGTACTCCTCTCCCAACACAAACAAACCCTTGCACTTAGGGCATATTAGAAATAATCTACTTGGCTATAGCATCTCTAAAATATTAGAGGCTAATGGCAAACGAGTAGTCAAGACCAACATTGTCAATGATCGCGGCATTCACATCTGCAAGTCTATGCTAGCTTGGAAGAAGTGGGGAAAAGGTGAAACTCCCGAAAGCACTGGTTTAAAAGGAGATCATCTGATAGGAGACTTCTATGTACTGTTTGACAAGCACTACAAAGCCGAGCTAAAGGAGCTGGAAACAAAAGGTTTGTCAGCTGATGAAGCAGAGAAGCAAAGTACTTTGATGCAAGAAGCTCGTGCAATGCTTAAGAAGTGGGAACAGGGCGATGAGGAGATTCGCTCAATGTGGAGGATGATGAATGAATGGGTCTATGCTGGATTTGATGAAACTTATAAGCGTCTTGGGGTAGACTTTGACAAAATTTATTATGAAAGCGATACCTACCTCGTTGGTAGAGAAGAGGTCCTTCGAGGTCTCAAAGAGGGTCTCTTCGTGAAAGATGAGGATGGTTCTGTATGGGCAGATCTGACATCAGAGGGATATGATCGCAAGATTTTGCTCCGAGCCGATGGTACTTCCGTATATATCACACAAGACATCGGCACAGCCAAGCTTCGTTTCCAGGACTACCCTATTGATCAGATGATCTACGTGGTAGGAAACGAACAAGATTATCACTTTCAGGTTCTCTCCATTATCCTTGACAAATTAGGCTATTCTTTTGGTAAAGATTTGAGACATTTCTCCTATGGAATGGTTGAATTACCAGAAGGAAAAATGAAGAGCCGCGAAGGGACTGTCGTGGATGCTGACGATCTGATGGATAAAATGATAGAGACCGCAATTGAAGCCTCCGAAGGACAAGGAAGGGCCGTGGAGATGAGCGACGAGGAACGTAAGGAAATGGCTCGCCGTGTCGGACTCGGAGCATTGAAGTATTTCCTGCTGAAGGTGGAGCCTCGTAAGAATATGCTCTTTGATCCTAAGGAGTCTATTGACTTCAATGGAAATACGGGACCATTTATCCAATATACTTACGCTCGTATCCAAAGTATCCTCCGAAAAGCGGAGGGCATCGATTTCTTGAATAGAAAGAGGGATGCTAGAATGGAGGATAAGGAGATTGCTCTCGTTAAAAGGCTTAATGAGTTTGGAAGTGTCGTAAGGCAGGCTGGAACTGAACTCAATCCTGGAGCATTGGCTAATTATGCATATGATTTAGGGAAAGAATTTAATCAATTCTACCACGACTATTCTATCCTTAATGAAACTGATGAAGCTATTAAGTGTCACCGATTGAGGCTTGCTTACCTTACTAGCGAAGTACTGAAAAAAGCTGTTGGTCTATTGGGTATTGAAATGCCTGAGAGAATGTAAGAGTATGGATGAGAAGCAGAGGAAAATAGATTGGCGCTATCTAAGGATGGCAGAGATTTGGGCAGAAAACTCCTATTGCAAGAGGTTGCAAGTAGGGGCGCTAATCGTGAAGGACAAGATGATTATATCAGATGGGTACAATGGAACTCCATCTGGGTTTGAGAATTGCTGTGAGGATGGAGAGAATAAGACCTATCCTTATGTCCTTCATGCAGAGGCAAATGCTATTACAAAAGTGGCTGCCAGCAATAATAATAGTACAGGTGCGACTATTTATGTGACACACGCTCCTTGTATGGAATGCTCAAAACTGATAATACAAGCAGGGATTAAGAGAGTAGTGTATTCGGAAACTTATCGCCTTACTGAGGGAGTAGATCTCCTCAAGCAGGCTGGTATTGAGGTGGATTATTTACCAATCAAGGAGAAGTAAAGATGGGCAAAAAGGTGGTTCGGGGCATTTTTGTCGCGATGTTATTTATTTTGGCTCTTGTTGGAGGGTATTTCTTTGGGCAAAGACAGAGTCTGAAGAATCCTCTCTTGCGATCTGTTACACCGATGGATAAGCTGAAAGCGACATTACAGATGATTGACGAAAACTATGTGGACAGTGTCAATATAGACGATTTGATCAAACAGCTAATCCCAACACTTATTAGCCAGCTCGATCCACACTCTACTTACCTGACAGCAGAAGAACGCGCATCGGAGCAAGAAACTATGGATGGGTTCTTCTATGGGGTAGGCATATCGTTTAATACAATCTTAGATACTGCGGTTGTTATACAGACCGTTCCTAATGGGCCCTCCGATATTGCAGGGATAAAGGCAGGAGATAGGATCGTGACAATTGATGGAATTGATACAACAGGAGAACTCTTTACTCCTGATTCTATTCGATCTTTGCTTAAAGGAAAGGATGGTAGTATCGTAACCCTTGGAATCCGCCCTTACAATACCACCGAAATTTCTGAAGTTCAGGTGAAGCGTGGAGTCGTCAATACGAGCAATGTAGATGCTACTTTTATGGTCAATGATTCTTTAGGGTTCGTACGACTTAATGGCTTCTCTGTCTCGACCCATGATGATTTTATGCAATCGGTGGCAAAGCTTCGCAATAGTGGTGCTAAAGGGCTGATACTGGACTTAAGGGATAATCCTGGTGGTCTGGTGCAATCTGCTTTATTGATTGCCAATGAAATGCTACCCAAAGGTAGTCTGATTATTTATTCAGAAGGGGCGCACAAGAAGCGTAGCGATGTCTTTAGCGATGGGACTGGAACCTTGATAGGATTCCCTGTATATGTACTCATTAATGAACTATCCGCCTCCTCTTCTGAGATAGTTAGCGGAGCATTTCAGGATAATGATGTTGCCATTTTGATAGGTCGTAGGAGCTTTGGAAAGGGGTTGATGCAGCAACCATTTGAGTATTACGATGGTTCGTCTGTTCATCTTACCATCGCCCGATACCACACAGCTTCTGGAAGGTCTATTCAGAGGGATTACAAACTAGGGGGAGACGAAGCTTATACCCACGATTGGATCGATAGAGTCACGAGTGGAGAGATGTTTTCGGCAGATAGTGTCAAACTCAATCCCAATTTACTTTATAAAACACAAGGAGGTCGTACTGTCCACGGAGGTGGCGGTATTATGCCCGACATATATGTACCGCGAGATACTCTAGGATTGACAAGCTACTATGCTGAGGTACTCAATAGGGGGTTAGTCCATGAGTTCTCCTTTCTATATGCCGATAAATACCGCAACTTACTTACACGGATTGGTAGCATTGATGAAGTGTATAGGTTCTTAGATAATCAGGGGTTGGTATGGCAGCTTGCGAATTATGCCCAGAAAAAGGGGGTAGTCCCACGTAACTACTTAATTGCCCAGTCACAAAGGCAGCTAAACATTGTTATGTTTCCTCTCATTGTTGATTATCTCTTCGGGAATGACAGCTCTTGGAAGGTCAGAAGCTTTGAAGATCCGATGATTAAAAAAGCTGAAGAGCTCTTCTCACGAGGTATCTACTTCCCCCTCAGTATCCCTAAAGATTATAAATCAGTGCCAGATTCATTACTTGTGACTCAATGATGGAGAAGAAAGAGATGCGAAAACTGGTTAAAGGGCAAATTAAGACAATATTACCTGAACAAAGGATAGCCCTTTCAAAAATCATATCTGAAAAAGTTTTCGACAGACTCAAAGACATACCTGCTACTAAGGTTGCTTTATTTTTGAGTATGAGTGACGAGGTAGATACATCTCATCTTATACATCTGCTTATAAAGCAAGGAAAGCATACGGTATTAGTACCTCGCGTTGAAGACGATACGACAATCAACTTCTACAAACTGGGGAATATCGAAGAGTACGATACATCTGGTTTTGGAATCAAAGAGCCTACCGATGATATTAGTGAAGCACTGGTTCCTGAGGTGATGATAGTCCCTGGTGTGGCGTTTGATCTCTATGGGGGTAGATTAGGACGGGGGCGAGGGTACTATGATAGGTATTTCAAAAGATTTTCAGAAGTAATCAAGCTACGATTGGCCATTGCTTATCAACTTCAGGTAATGGTCAATCACCTCCCAATGGAACCGTTTGACCAACGGATGGATATGCTCCTTACCGAGGAGAATAGCTATACGTTCTGATTACTTGATGATAATCTCAAGAGACACAAATTGGTGAGCGACCATAAATTCCTTTAAGGAAGACTCAATAATGTCCCTTCTCTGTCGGACGTACGTAAGTGCGACAGAGGAGGGACAAACTATTTGTATCACCCTCTCTTGAGTAATCTGATGGGTAACTTTTAGCTTTTGTAGGGTAGGGTCAGGGATAGCCCCCCAGAGTGTTGCTAGTTCTTTATATTGACCTGCGAGCTCCAGCGTACCCAATTCTTTTCGTTTTTCTACTAGAAGTACACCTATCTTTTTGGTTTTATAGTGTCTCATTGCCTGTAATATCTGTGAAGACACCATCAATTGCACTGAAAATACTGTACAACCCTTTCGGCTGTCTTTGGAGTATCTTGTCGAGATATTTCCTGTTGGTATCACTCATGAATATTTGTCCAAATTGATCACCACTCAAGAGGTCTACAATACGTTCTACCCGACTCTCATCCAATTTGTCAAAGACATCGTCCAAAAGTAATATAGGCAGATTGTTTGGGAAGAGCTGGCAAAGCAGATTGTACTGAGCTAATTTTAATGCTATCATATAGCTCTTATTTTGTCCCTGCGAACCGATTTTTCGGATGAGATAATCTCCGATAAGCATCTCTATATCGTCTCTATGCGGACCAATTCTAGTAAAACCACAAGCTAAATCGCCCTGTAGTCCAGTCTGCCATGCTTGCAGGAAATCCTCAGAAGTGGGGCAATCTATTTCAATTGAAGAGAGATAGCGCAGGTGCACCTCCTCATTGTCATTTGTAATAGCGCTGTAGTAGTGATGGAATAGGGGGCTAATCCTCTCTATCCACTCTTTTCTTCGCTTCGACATACGCTCCGCTTCCATTGCCATTTGTTGGTTGATTATTTCAAGCAATGAGAGATCTAGGCTCATTTCTTGCTTTAGCAATTTGTTGCGTTGCTCCACGAGCGACTTATAGTTCTTTGCGATAGTCATATACGCAGATGACTCTTGACAAAGAATTTGATCCATAAAGCTTCTACGCTCAGAGCTACCTCCTTTTATCAGATCCATATCACTCGGAGCAATCATCACGAGGGGAAATAGCCCAATATGGTCGGTCATGCGGGAGTACTCTTTTTTATTTCGTTTTAGGGTCTTATTATGCCCCTGCTGAAGCCCAAAGAATACTTGCTCCATTTCTCCATTCACCGTATAGTCTCCTGATACAATCGCCATATCCTCGCCATGACGTATAACCATAGAATCGGGGATAGCTTGATTGCTACGCGTAAACGAGAGATAATAGATACTGTCCAGCAAGTTGGTCTTGCCCATTCCATTAGCTCCGATGACGCAATTAAACTTATCGGAAAAATCAAGATTTGCGAGTGCAATATTCTTGTAATTAGTGAGCGAGAGATGCTTAAGTATCATCAGATGCCAGCTACAATCCTAGAGATATTCTCAATAAAGATATTTACAGAGATTGCGATTAATATTGCGCCAAAGAATTTTCGGAGTACATACACGCCACCTTGACCAAAAAAACGCTCCACCCAATTGATATTCTTAAGCACAAAGTAGACCACTACCATGTTGAGCAGCGTAGCAATCACAATATTTATCATGGCTGCAGTGGAAGTAAAGGTCAGCAAGGTCGTGAAGGATGCTGCACCAGCAATCAACGGAAATACGAGCGGCACAAGGGTACTAGAACCTCCTGGTGCATCATTTCTAAATATTTCCACCCCAAATATCATCTCTACTGCTAATAGGAAGAGAATGATGGCACCTCCAGCTGCAAAGCTTTCCCTAGTCACCCCAAGAAAACTGAGTACTAATTCCCCAAAAAATAAAAAAGCAATTAGTATCAGAGCCGAGAAAAGAACAGTTTTGAAAGGCTCTATCTTTTGCCCCGACTGCTTTAGATTGATAATAATAGGGATAGCGCCGATAATATCGATGACTACAAAAAGGCTGGAGAAGACCTTGCCAATCTCCGTGAAACTAATACTTTGAAATATTTCTGTTACCCAATCCATGCTCTTTAACTCTTATTGCTTATTACTTTACGATTCGTAAATCTGTCAAATAATCTCTCCAAGTTGATGATGAGATAAAAAATACTAGTCTGGGAATAACACCCGAGACTAGTACTTTGTTACAAGGTGGAGATGGAGGGAGTCGAACCCTCGTCCAAACACGGAACTAATCCGCTTTCTACACGTTTAGCTTTGTTTTGGTTGTCGGCGAGCAGGTTTGACCAAAGCTATCCTCCTACTCACTTAGTCCTTTGAATGTCGTCGGAGGTGAGGGACACACCTCCAACCCTTCCCGATATTACGGCACCACTATATCCGACCACCTCGGGTTCACGGTATCGGAGTGATGTCTCGTCGCGAGCTTAAGCTCAAGCGAAAGAGCAGTAATCTACTAAACTTCGATTACGCTGCGAGAGCGTAGTTATTACTTTCGCCACTTAAAAGTGTTGATGTCTGAGATTAAAGTGCCAAACAACGACGCACTACGTGCTTACGAACCACCTCTACATGCTGTCAATACCAGTCATCCCCAGTGATTACGACACAAAGATACATATAAAGAATGAAAATCTCCTCTATAGAGGAGATTTCTTTGCTCTATAGAGGAGATCCTGTCGCTCTATAGAGAGAATTCTGTCGCTCTATAGAGAGAATTCTGTCGCTCTATAGAGGAAATCCTGTCGCTCTACCGAGGAGATTACGACTGGGGTACTATATGGCGTTTCTGAAGAGAGGGCTCCTATGCTCTTGGTCTATAGTAGACATCGGAGACTTAAGCCATAAAGCTCTGTATTATAGAGCGTTATCATAAAGTTCTATAGCCTTTTTGAGGATCTCTCGGGTCTCCCGTCTGAGTCACGCTTGTGATGAAGCCCAAGTGTGCTTCGTAATCGGTCATCTCTCGAGAGACCTTCTGTCCATTGTCTCAGAGGCATACTTACTGGAAGCCCGAACGGCTCACTTTCGAGGTCACACAAAGTCGCTTCTGGTGAAGCTTCTTATCCTCTAGGCTCTGCTGCCCAAGTATCTTCAGGGCTTTGAATCGGTCTTTTTTTAATCGATACCGTATCCCTTCATCACAGTCTCCAGTAGTGTCTTATGTCCCGAGCATTTACTTTCGCCTCGTGTCTGTCGAACTTAAGAAGCTTTACTTGACGCTTTAGTTCGGCAATCTCTCGTAATAAGTCTTCTTTGTCCTTTCCTATAATGCCTTCTTGGGTGGTTGCCATCCCCAAGGTGCCCAACCAAAGATAAATGGAAGAGACAGAAATGTTAAATTTCTCTGACAATGATTGCGCACTCGCCCCTATTTGGAGTATATGTGCCTGAAAAAGCATGAAATCAACAAATCGGTATCCTTGACTTGGGTGAATTAAGAGGTTAGAGTAGTAGTGTGCAGGTGGTGAGATTTTTGTAAGTTTGCTCTCGATGGGGACGGATATTTATTATATTACATAATAATATACTATGGGTAGCAAAAGATTGTTTCTAAAGGGGATGGGGACGGCTATTGTCACACCGTTTAAACAAGATAAGAGCGTAGATTACAACACTTTGGAGACACTTGTAGAGCGACAAATCCAATGTGGTGTAGATTTCTTAGTCGTATTGGGGACGACCGCAGAGACCCCTACGCTGAGTATAGCCGAGCAGGACGTAATCATCCATACTTGCGTCAAGGTGAATAATGGGCGGGTACCGCTGATTGTAGGGGCATCCTCCAATGGCACTTTGAGGACAATTGATAGGCTCAAGACCATGCCTACTGAGGGGGTAGATGCTGTATTGGTGGTTTGCCCCTATTATAACAAACCATCTCAGGAGGGGCTCTTCCAGCACTTTAAGGCGATCTCAGACGCTTCACCCTTTCCGATTATTTTATACAACGTACCTGCACGTACAGCGGTGAATATGCTCCCCGCTACTACGCTGAGATTAGCTAGAGAGTGCCCCAATATTATTGGTATCAAGGAGGCGAGTGGAATTGTGGGGCAAATTGATTTAGTATCTAAGCAACGCCCTAAGGATTTCTTCGTGTTGGCAGGTGATGATACCATCACTTTCCCTCTGATGGCACTTGGCGTAGATGGTGTCATCTCCGTAATTGGTAATGTATTTCCCAAGCAGTTTGGCAAGATGGTGCATTTGATGCAGGAGAAGCGATATGAAGAGGCGCTGGTAATACACCATTTCTTTAAGGAGCTATATGGTCTCCTCTTTGTGGACGGTAATCCTGTAGGGGTGAAGTGTGCTATGGCGCAATTGGGCCTATTGGAGGAAGTGTTGAGATTGCCACTTGTGGAGATGCAAAGCCCCAATAGGGAAAAGATGGTGGAGGAGATAAAACTCCTTTGTACATCGGAAATTATCAAAGGAGAATAAGTACTTGTACAATATATAGATGGACAATACAATGACAAAAACTGGTGGAGCGGGAAGAGTAAAGTTGCAGTTGATCGCAATGAACTTTCTGCAGTTTGCTATATGGGGGGCGTGGTTGATATCACTAGGCGCTTACTTAGGGGGGACACTACAGTTTAGTGGTATTCAGATTGGTAGCTTCTTTGCTACTATGGGTATTGCTGCGCTTTTTATGCCTACTTTGATGGGTATCATTGCCGATAAATGGATTCCTGCCGAGCGCTTAATCGCTCTTTGCCACCTCTTTGCTGGGGTGTTGATGGTCTATGCCGCTCAGAGAGTGGATTATATAGGGTTATATACTTTTGTGCTTCTAAGTGTTTGTTTTTACATGCCTACACTTGGTCTTACCAATGCAGTTGCGTATAGTAAGTTGAATGAGGCAAAGTTAGACTCAGTCAAGCACTTTCCCCCGATTCGTGTCTTTGGGACTATCGGCTTTATCGTAGCCATGCTAGTGATAGATTGGAGTGGTGTGAAGATGACCAATATTCAACTCTACATCTCTGCTGGTCTTTCGTTTGTACTGGCACTCTACATGCTGACCTTTAAGCCCACGCCCATCGTGAAGAAAGAGGAGAAGTCCGATATTACACTTACAGAAAAACTAGGTCTACAGGCCTTTGCTCTATTCAAAGAGCGAAGGATGGCAGTCTTCTTTATCTTTAGTATGCTGCTCGGAATTTGCTTGCAAATCACTAATGGATATGCCAATGACTATCTGACTAATTACTTCGGGAAGATGCCTGAGTACGCTGATAGTTTTGGCGTGAAGTACTCGGGGACACTCATCTCACTATCTCAAATATCGGAGGCTGTGTGTATTTTGCTGATACCCTTCTTCCTTAGGAAATATGGTATCAAGGTAGTGATGCTCATCAGTCTCTTTGCTTGGGTGCTGAGATTTGGTTTCCTTGGGTTTGGCAATCCCGGGGATGGGGTGGTGTTGCTCATTTTCTCAATGCTTGTTTATGGTGTGGCATTTGACTTCTTCAATATCTCCGGTTCGCTCTACGTAGACCAAAATACTGATGTGAGTATCCGTAGTAGTGCTCAAGGGGTATTCTTGATGATGACCAACGGCTTTGGTTCGTTTATCGGCTCTTATGTCGCAGGGTGGGTTGTTGATAAGTGGGGATATCCCTATTCATGGTATATCTTTGCTGCCTATGCTCTGACCATTACGATTGCTTTTTATTTCTTGTTTCAAGACAAACCTAAAGATAAGATAGCTTATGGACATGCTTGACTTATTGAGGACACGTCGATCTATACGAAAATATGACCCCACTAGGGCTGTCCCTGACGAGATACTGGAGCGTATTATAGAGGCAGGGCGCATTGCCCCTTCTGCTTGCAACAAACAGCCATGGCACTTCTATCTGATAAAGAGTGAAGAGGCAAGGGAAAGGGTGTGGGCGTGCTATGACCGTCCTTGGGTACAGGATGCTTATGCTTATATCCTGATTGTCGGTGAGGTGGAACAGTGTTGGACTTATCCAGATGGGTTAGGGGATACTTCTCTCTATACCGACTGTGCGATTGCGACTACAAGTATGATGATGCAGGCTTGGTCAGAAGGCGTCGGGAGCTTATGGATTTGCAACTTTGATAGACCAAAGTGTTGCGAACTATTTGGGCTAGACGTCAATAACCGACGCCCCATAAGTATCTTGGCACTTGGCTATCCTGATGTGGACACTACGACATTGCCCTTCAGACGGAAAGAAAAAGAAGAAATACTGACACTACTCTGAAACACACAAACTATTTAGTAAAATTTAATCTATGAGAGCATTGACAGAGAGAGAGGTGGCATTATTGGAAAATAATAATTGCCACTCGGATGATTGGACACTCATCTCGGTAGCAGAGCATTTTGATCCCTCGTGCTGTAAAGATGTGGTATTTATGGGAGCGTGCACTATCGGAGACCTTAGGGGTAGCCGTACAAATGAATACGAAGTATCTATGCCTAATGGTATTCGTTCAGCTCGTATTCATGAGTGTAATATTGGCGATGGAGCTTGTATCGATCATATACACGATTGTCTCTCCCGTTATGACATAGGTGAGAATGTGACTATCTCTAACGTGGATGTAATAGCGATGAGGGGCGAGAGCTCTTTTGGTGTAGGAGTCAGGGCTTCAGTCCTTGATGAGACTGGCGGTATTGAAGTCCCTATCTCTCGTAACCTTAATGCTCAAACAGCCTATATGCTTACGCTGATGAGTTTTCGAGACAGTGAATTGAGGGAGCGATTAATTGCCCTTATAGACAATGAGGCAGAAGAGGTCCGATCTACGAGAGGTAAAATAGAGGCACACGTAGTGATTAGAAATACAGGCTCGATTATTAATACCTTCGTTGGGACTCATGCCAAGATTGAGGGAGCTACAAAGCTTGAAAACTGTAGCCTTTGCAGTAGTGTAGAACACCCGATATACATAGGATACAATGTGCAGGGACGAGATTTTGTCGCTTCGTTAGGTGCTATGATTGGTGGCAGTTCTATTGTAGAGCGTTGCTTTGTAGGTCAATCGTGCCATATTGACCATCTATTCTCTGCGCATGATTCGCTAATTTTTGCTAATTGCAATCTGGAGAATGGAGAAGCTTGTGCCATTTTTGCAGGCCCTTTCACAGTCTCTAGTCATAAAAGTAGTTTGCTGATTGCAGGATATTTTTCTTTCCTCAATGCTGGAAGTGGCTCCAACCAGAGCAATCACCTATACAAGCTGGGTCCTATCCACCAAGGAGTAGTGGAGAGAGGGTCTAAAACAAGTTCGGATTCTTATGTCCTTTGGCCTTCCCGAATCGGAGCATTTACACTCATAATGGGCAGGCACGTACACAATGTGGATACTACAGACTTCCCATTTAGCTATCTCATTGAGGCTGAAAATAAGAGCTATTTAGTCCCTGGGCGTAATCTATTGAGTGTAGGGACGATGCGTGATGCTAAGAAATGGCCTGCAAGAGACAAACGCCCGAAAAATTCTCGTCCTGATTGTATCAACTACAATCTTCTTAGCCCTTTTACAATTGGAAAGATGGAGCGAGCTTATAATCAATTGAAGAGCCTCCAAGACTTCCTCGGACTACATGATCATGTGTATGTCTTTAACAATATCTTTATCAAATCGAGTAGCTTGAAACGAGGTATGGAGACCTATCGCTGGGGGATTGAGAAATTTATTGGAAATTCACTAATTCAGAGGATTCAAGATAAATTTGGCGACAGACCAATCAACTCAGAAAAAGAACTACTTAATGCTCTCCTTCCTGATCATACAGATGGGATTGGAGAGTGGATTGATGTGTGTGGTATGATAGCTCCGATACAAGGGCTTCATGAAATAATTCGTCAGATCAAGTCTGGTGTGCTTTCTACACTTCCTGATGTAAATAGGGCAGTGAGACATCTGCATAGTCGATATTATGAATTGGAGTGGGATTGGAGTTATGAACTTCTTTGTCGTTGGTTTGGGGCTCCATTATCTACCTCTAAGGTGGTGGAAATTATAGATCGCTGGCTCCTTGCTGTAGTCGCAATCGATGAAGCACTCCTCAAGGACGCACATAAGGAGTACAATATTATCGGTAGGGTAAACCTTGGTATTCAACCTGATAATGATCTAAATAGTTCGTATGCCGAGCAAATCGAAGAAGAGTTCCGACACAATTCGATTGTACTTTCTGTAAAAGAACATATAGATCGAAAGAAGTCTCTTGGTGCTACTATTTTAAAGCAGTTGTCGGCAATTCGTTAGTCTGCCACTACCAAAACAAAGTAAATTAAGCTGTTACGACACAAAATTTATGGCTTAGGATTTCGAGAAGCCAATTAAAAATGTTATCTTTGCAGTCCTATTACCATATATGGTGTGTAAATAAGTGTGATAGCACCGTCCAAATTGTTGCGGTGGTAAGTATATAACGATTGAAAAGAAATAGATATCATGACTAAAGCAGAGCTCGTAGGAGAGATCTCAAGAAAGACAGGTCTAGAAAAGAAGCAGGTGATGGAGACCGTGGAGACCCTGATGGATGTAGTGAGCAATAGCCTCGCAGCAGGAGAGCCGGTATATCTTCGTGGGTTTGGAAGTTTTATTATCAAGCAGCGCGCTGCTAAGACTGCTCGTAATATTACAAAGAATACTACGATTCAGTTACCCGCCCGTAAGGTGCCGGCATTTAAGCCATCTAAGACGTTGTCTGTAAAAGTAGACAAGAAGAATGCCTAAGTCAGGCAAAATTGATAACAACTAATATAGATTTGTAATATGCCAAGCGGAAAGAAGAGAAAGCGCCATAAGATGGCTACGCACAAGCGTAAGAAGAGACTGCGTAAGAACCGCCATAAGAAGAAGTAATATTTTCTTGATTATGGTGTGACTCCAGCATGGGTACCCAACTCTGGGCATAGATTGGTGGCTATGAAGCTACGACAAGCATGCTAAAAAAGCATAGGCTCTTGGAGAGGTTGCGCCTACTTACGATAGGAAAAGCAGCAACTCCGGGGGCTTATTTGCTTTACGAGGGAATGAGGACTGTGTTGGAGATAATTTGTTAATTTATTTATTACCAAAACTCGTGTGAAAAGTGAACTAATCATAGATGTACGACCTAAGGAGGTCTCCATAGCTGTCTTAGAGGACAAGCGACTGGTAGAACTCCAAAGAGAGAAGCAGAATATTGCTTACTCTGTGGGCGACATCTACCTCGGCAGGGTGAAGAAGATCATGCCTGGACTGAATGCAGCTTTCGTAGAGATCGGACATAAGAAGGAGGCTTTTCTCCACTACCGAGATTTAGGAGCTAACTTCAGGACAGCAAAGAGCTTCATCCAAGCACAGAGAAAGTATGGCAAGAGCTTTTCTCCCGAGAGGGTAAGGTTGGAAAAAGAGATCGACAAAGCTGGAGCAATATCGGATATGCTCCAGCAGGGCGATGAGCTGATGGTACAAATCACCAAAGAAGCAATTTCGACTAAGGGACCAAGGGTCTCTTCGGAGCTTTCGTATGCTGGTAGATACCTCGTGCTTATTCCATTTGCCGATAAGGTATCGGTCTCACAAAAGATTAGAGATGCTGGGGAAAGGCAAAGACTCAAACAATTGATCCTCAGCATTAAACCCACCAATGTGTCTGTAATTGTACGGACATCAGCAGAGGGGGTAAAGGTGGCTGAGCTCGATCACGAGATTCGTTCGCTCGTGAAAAAGTGGCAGACGACAGTCGAAAACCTTGGCAAGGAGCCAGAGCAAGAACAGACGAAAGGGAAGAAAGGACGTCAGAATAATAAACCTGCCGTATGGATGTTGCATCAAGAGAGCACACGTCTTCTCAGTCTGTTGAGGGATACTTACAGCTCGTCATTTAAGGAGATATGGATTAATGACAAATCACTAGTTCAGGAAACTGCTGATTACATTGATTTGATTGACCCAGGACATGGCAACATTGTAAAGCTCTACGAGGGGCAGAAACCCATCTTTGATCATTATGAAGTTAGCCGACAAATTAAGCATCTATTTGGGAAGACTGTTACGTACAAAAGTGGAGCTTACCTCGTGATAGAGCAGACTGAGGCAATGCATGTGATCGATGTCAATAGCGGGAATCGTTCCAGAGGATCTAAGGAGCAGGAAGAAACAGCAGTAGATGTTAATATCTCTGCGGCTCAAGAGATTGCCCGACAGATGAGACTCCGTGACTTGGGTGGCATTATAATCATCGACTTCATTGATATGGCTCAGGCTGCCAATAGGCAGAAGTTATTTGAGCAAATGAATGAGTATATGCTGAATGACCGAGCTAAGCACACGATATTGCCGATTACAAAGTTTGGTCTGATGCAGATTACTCGTCAGAGGGTACGTCCCGCGACAAAGATTGAGACGGAAGAGATCTGCCCCACATGTCATGGCAAGGGACAAGTACAACCTACTATTTTCTTTGCCGACCAAGTAGAAGAATTGGTACGGAAACTTGTGATTGAAGAGAAGATTAATAAATTTTCCCTTCATCTCCATCCTTTCGTCGCTGCTTATTTGACCAAGAAGAAGGGCTTTCTAGGGGGCTCTATACTCACGTCATGGCGTGCAAGATATGGTAAGGGTATTAATATTGTCCCTGATGAGTCACTAGGTATGCTTGAGTACGAATTTTACGATACTGATAAAAATGAGCTCTCTTATATCCTTGAGCCTGAGGATGACAAGGAGGGCGAGAATAATCAGGATTTAGGGGACTAGATCTATTTGCTTTTTCCAACCTTCTTCCTTATGGGAGAATTTTAAGCACAATTATTCAAAGTGGAGCTCTTGACAATTTGTCGGGGCTCCACTTCTTTTTTTTTGTTGTGCGTCTTGGAGCACTTGTGCTGGTCTCATAACGTCCGTCTTTTGTTTTGTAATGGTTGTAAATATAGCATTCGGGGATCTTACACACTTTTATGGGACAGCATCCTTCAGTTTGGCAATCTCTTGTAATAAGTTTTCTTTGTCCTTTCCTATAGGGATTCAACGCCCGCTTGGGCAGTTGTAATGCCGAAAGTCCTCAACCAAAGATAAATAGAAGAAATGTCACACTGAAGAGATCGATGCATCCTCAATAGTAGTCTCTGAAAATACTTTACTTATAATTTTGCATTCTTGAAGTGTCTACTATCTCAGAACGAGGATCCCTATTCTGTCCAATATTTATCTTGTAAAATGTAGGATAGGTGGTGATAAATTAGTAATTTTGTGGGAATTATAGTACTCGGCTACCAATAGGGAATAGCTGTGTGGTAGATGGATAGATATAGATGATGGATAGCAAGGATAAGAAGATGATGGTGGCGGTGCTCGACTTTGGAAGTAGTGCCATCAAGTTGGCTGTCGCTGAGAAAGGAATTGCAGGCGAAATTAAAGCTCCTCGAGGAGATCGTTTTAGGGTAGTATACCTCGATACGGAGCCATCTGAAGGAGCTGTGCAGAGAGGTGTGGTTTTTAATCTCTCCGAGACATCCGAAAAGGTACGTAATCTCTTGGCACGAGCCGAAGAGGAGATAGGAGTCAAACTTACGAACGTATATGCTAGTATCTCTGGTCAGGGTTTACATTCCCTTTTGGCCAAAATGTCTGAGGAGTATGCTGCACCTCATGAGATTACGGATCAAGATATTCGTGGTATTTGGAATGCCCTGGACGAAGAACCAGATAAACTCTATCTATATTCCGATCCTGCTTTTGCTCGGTTTGTGGTGAATGGCAGTGCCGTACAACGTCCTGTGGGCGTGAAAGCGATGAGGCTGGAAATGAGTATTCAGGCTGTCGTGACCGATGCTGTCGTTGGCGACAATGTGGAGGAAGTACTTTCCCGAAAACTAGGGCTCGGTCTTCCTCCTTATCTTGTCGGTGCTATTGAACTCAGTAAGAGAGTATTGACTCCTGAGCAAAAGAGGATTGGTTCAGCCATGATTGACTTCGGAGCCGAGACTACTACCGTTTGCTATTTCAACCATGGCGTTTTAGAGTCGTTGAGGGTGATACCAATGGGTGGCAATCAATTGACTTACGATCTTACATCATTAGACATTAGTCCAGAGGAGGCGGAACGCATAAAGCTGACAAGTGGTTCGCTGACTCTGGATACGAGCGATAAGGAGGAGCTCACGGTCAAGGCTCCAGATATGCGTACAGATAAGAGGATTTCACGTTACAAGGTCAATCAGTTTATAGAGGCACGTACTCGTGAAATTGTCGATAATATAAAGGCGATAGTAGCTCGCGCCAAAGGAGCCGAGAATGATTATAGACTTCCGGGTGGTATTGTGATTACCGGAGGTGCATCTCAGCTTACAGGTCTTACGGATTACGTCAAACAACAGTTTGGGGGGGAGCTGAGTGTAAAGCAAGTGGGCGCAGGCTTCTTTCCCGATGCCAATAATGAGGAACTTATCAATAACCCGGAGTTTCATTGCGTTTACGCACTGCTGTACCAAGCAGAGGAGGATGCGACGCTTCCTGTGGATATCGAACAGGCTACTGAAATACCTACCCCGGATACGCCGATAGTGGTAGCAGTTGGTGAGCGTGAGGACGGGAAAGTAGCACCTGTAATTACTCCTACACCAGCTTCGCTCTTTGATGACGAGGTGATGGAGGAGATGGAAGTGGATGAAACCGCGGCAAGGGCGACAGCACCTGCTCTGAAAAGGGGTAAGAAAAAAGCAGTGAAGAAAGGTGGCTTTTGGGGTTCTCTCAGTAAGGGCTTTACAGAGCTTTTTGCAATGCAAGAGGATGAGTCACAATTGTCAGACGACGAGGATTGATTGAAAATATGATGGGAGATTTTATGGACGGTGTATTGCCGATAAAGGATAAAGCGAAGAACCAGCGTACGATCATCAAGGTGATTGGAGTCGGTGGAGGTGGCGGTAATGCAGTAAACTATATGTACAGACAGAATGTGGAGAATGTCTCCTATCTGCTCTGTAATACCGACCAACAGCATCTAGATGCTTGCGATGTCCCTCACACTATTTGTCTAGGCGAGAAGACCACTAAGGGGCTTGGGGCAGGAAATAATCCTCGTCTAGCACATGATGCTGCAGAGGAAAGTGAGGAGAAAGTGCGAGAGGCACTGAATGATGGCACAGAGATGGTATTTATCACAGCCGGTATGGGCGGTGGAACAGGTACAGGAGCTGCTCCCGTGATAGCTCGTATTGCTAAGAGTATGGGTATCCTAACGGTAGGTATCGTGACTATCCCTTTCCTCTTTGAGGGGCGTAGCAAGATCTTGCAGGCCATTGATGGAGTGGAGGAGCTGAAGAAGAATGTCGATGCTATCCTAGTAGTGAACAATGAGCTCCTGAATAAGATTTACCCAGATCTAAAGATGACGGAGGGTTTCCGAAAAGCCGATGAAACTTTGACGACTAGTACTCGCTCAATATCTGAGATGATTACCATCCCTGGAATTGTTAACCTCGACTTTAACGATGTAAAGACGACATTGGAGTCGGGAGGAGTATCAATTATCACTCGCGGCTTTGCCAGCGAAGAGGAGGGTCTTAAGAAGGCAATGCAAGAGGCACTCGACTCACCTCTACTCAATACTTCCAACTTCAGCCAAGCTACTCGTCTATTGATTCAGGTGACTTACAAACCAGATCATGAGCCTACGACCAAGATGGCGGAGGAGCTCAAGGATATGACGGCAAAAGTGACAACTAAGTTTGACTTCATCTGGGGTATGAGCGAGCGTGATGATGAGACGATGGAAAATGATCTCGGCTTTATCTTGCTTGCTTCAGGCTTTGATGATAGTGTCATGATTGCTGATGAATACCAAGACGAGATTCCACGGAGGAGCAAGGAGGAAGAGGAAAAGACAATCGGCAACTACTATGGGAGCGATCTTTCGCAAGCTAATACCTACAAGGAGTATGAGACTGTGATTTTTACCGATGAATTGCTGGTCAATAATGGCTTTATTTCTCTGGTCAATCAACGTCCTACACTGACGCGGTCTAAAGAGCAGTTAGAGACTATCAGGCAGTTTATCGAGGGGGATAATGGATTTGGAAATTGGAGCCCTCAATGTGTGGTCTCATATCCTAAAGAGAGTAAGCCGGTAAATAGATTTAATAGCGGAGCTTCGACTGGAGGGTTGATAAAATTTGGTGATGATTAATTATTTTGGAATATATGGGACTTGTAGAGCAAGTAAACGAAGGTATTAAGCAGGCAATGCTCAGTCGGGATAAGGTAAGACTAGAAGCTCTGCGTGCAATGAAAAAGGAGTTTCTTGAGGCAATGACAGCTAAGGGTGCTTCTCATGAACTTAGTGATGAGCAAGCGCTCAAGATTGTAGCTAAGTTGGTTAAGCAACGGGAAGAGAGCGCAAGTCTCTATCGTGATGCTGATCGCCTAGAGCTTGCCGAAGCTGAGGAGGCCGAATCGGAGGTATTCAAGGGATTTCTACCAGTACAACTCTCCGAGGAGGAGATTGAAGTAAAGGTAAGAGCGATTATTGACCGCCTAGGAGTAACTGATATCAAGGGTATGGGTCAAGTGATGGCTGCTGCGACTAAAGAACTTGGGGCCTCGGCTGAAGGTAAAGTAATTTCACAGATTGTCAAGAAGCTATTATCATAAACTAAGACATTTTACAAGCTGTTTTTATATAGACGTTTTTTATCATGAATGTAATCACTAAGACCATCACAATGGGTGATGGACGCACCATTACTATTGAGACAGGCAAGCTAGCGAAGCAAGCCGATGGTGCCGTAACTGTTCGCATGGGCAACACCGTATTGTTGGCAACAGTTACAGCTGCACAGGATGCTAATCCTGGGGTAGATTTTATGCCTCTTCAGGTAGAGTATAAGGAGAAATTTTCGGCTATCGGTCGTTTCCCCGGAGGATTTACCCGTAGAGAGGGTAGGGCTTCTGACTACGAGATTTTGATTTGCCGTTTGGTTGATAGAGCTCTTCGTCCTCTTTTCCCAGAGGACTATCATGCTGAGGTCTTTGTCAATATCACCCTTTATAGCGGTGACATAAATGAGCTTCCAGACCAGCTTGCAGGTCTTGCTGCATCTGCTGCACTTGCAGTGAGTACTGTACCTTTTCAGGGACCTATTTCCGAGGTGCGTGTGATTAGACTTGATGGTAATTTCATAGTAAATCCAACTAAAGAACAGCTCGACAAAGCCGATATTGATCTAATGGTGGCTGCCACGATGGATAATATCATGATGGTTGAGGGTGAGATGAAGGAGGTACAAGAGGCTGATATGCTGGAGGCGATTAAGGTGGCTCATGAGGCAATCAAGGAGCAGTGCCAGATCCAGATAGAGCTGATGAAAGAGTGTGGAACTACAGAGAAGCGCACCTATTGCCACGAGGAAAATGATGAGGAGCTCAAGAAGCAGGTGCATGATTTTTGTTACGACAAAGCTTATGCTGTAGCTACCTCTGGAACATCCAAGCATGAGCGTGGCGATGCCTTTGCTCAAATTGTTGCCGACTTCAAAGCTCAGTTTACTGAAGAGGAATTGGCGGTGAAGGAAGGGATGATCAACCGCTATTATCATGCAGTGGAAAAAGAGGCAATGCGTCGTATGATATTGGATGAAGGCAAGCGTCTTGATGGTCGTGATACCAAGACTATTCGTCCAATTTGGTGTGAGGTTGATGCCCTCCCAGCACCTCATGGTTCATCTATTTTTACGCGAGGTGAGACTCAATCTCTGGCTACTGTTACCCTAGGGACAAAGAGCGACGAGAAGCTTGTTGATGACGTACTCAATTATGGTAAGGATCGTTTCCTCCTCCATTATAACTTCCCTCCATTTTCTACGGGTGAGGCACGTCCACAACGTGGTGTAGGGCGTCGTGAGATTGGTCATGGCAATTTGGCTCAGCGTGCGCTTAAGGCAGTGATACCAGCAGACTATCCATACGTCATTCGTATTGTCAGCGATATCTTGGAGAGTAATGGTTCGTCTTCGATGGCAACCGTATGTGCGGGTACCCTAGCTCTTATGGATGCTGGAGTAAAGATTAAGAAACCAGTGAGCGGTATAGCCATGGGATTGATCTCTGAGAATAAGGGTCAGAACTACGCTATCCTCTCGGATATACTTGGTGACGAGGATCATCTTGGTGATATGGACTTTAAGGTCACAGGTACTCGTGATGGTATCACAGCTACCCAAATGGATATTAAGGTAGATGGTCTTAGCTATGAAATTTTAGAGAATGCTCTTGCACAAGCCAAGGCAGGTCGAATGCACATTCTCGACAAGATCACTGAGGTCATCTCAGAACCACGTGCAGACTTTAAGCCACAGACTCCACGCATCGTGACAATGCGTATTCCTAAGGAGTTTATCGGTGCTGTGATTGGGCCTGGTGGTAAGATTATCCAAAGCATCCAAGAGGAGAGTGGTGCGAGTGTCAATATCGAGGAGGTAGATAATGTCGGTCTGATTGAAATAGCCGCAGCAGGTAAGGCTCCAATCGAAAAGGCACTAGAGATGATCAATGCCATTGTGGTCATTCCTGAGGTTGGCAAGGTATACGAGGGTAAGGTAAAGAGCGTAATGCCGTATGGGGCCTTTGTAGAATTCCTGCCCGGAAAGGAGGGCCTGCTACATATCTCTGAGTGGGACTGGAAGCGCTTTGAAACAATCGAGGAAACCGGTATTGAAGAGGGTCAAAAGCTACAAGTCGTACTTCTAGAGATTGACCCAAAGACTGGGAAGTTCCGTCTATCTCGCAAGGCTATTATGGAGAAGCCCGAGGGCTGGGTAGACCGACCAGAGCGTCCGCGTAATGATCGCCCACGCAATAGTGATCGCCCACGTGGAGAGCGGAATAATCACCGCGACAACGATTGATAGAAATACATAATCTATAGGGTGACTATCGAGATATTATTATCTTGGTAGTCACCCTATGTTTAATGGATAAAGTAATCTAAGCATGGTGTATATTGTTAAAAATATTTAGTAACTTTGTAAGGGTAAGAAGCAATAATATAACCAACACTATAAATAGATTTTATATGAAGAAAGTACTGAAGGTTGTGCTGGCAACTGTTGCAACTGCTGTAGCTATAGTAGCTTGTAGTGAGGGAGCGAGTACCATTGTGGATCATCCGTACAATGCGGGTATCAACATTATCCCAATGCCATTATCGCTAGAGCAGACGGGAGAGGGAAGCTTTGAGCTTACCAAGAATGTCGCTTTTGTCGCTGATGGAGAGGAACTATCGCAGATTTCTGAATTCTTCGCTGCAAAGATTAAGGGTTCTACTGGATTTGATTTACAGACGATTGTCACAAGCAAAAACCCTAAGCAGGAGATCGCTTTTGTACTTGTTGGAGCTGATGTGGTACCGGCAAATGAAGGATATACACTGGACGTATCCGCTGATGGTATCAAGATTCAGGCTCAGACACCGAGAGGAATCTTCTGGGGTATGCAGACGCTTCTCCAGCTACTCCCTGCTGAGATTGAGAGTCACGATGTCATCCGAAATGTCGAGTGGAAGATTCCTTACGTTTCGGTAGTTGATGAACCTCGATTTGGCTACAGAGGACAGCATCTCGATCCATGTCGCCACTTCCTCACGGTAGAAGAGACCAAGAAGTTTATTGATGTCCTCTCGATGCTTAAAATCAATAAGATGCACTGGCATCTAACAGAAGATCAAGGCTGGCGTATTGAGAGCAAGGTATTTCCAAAGCTCACCGAGGTGGCAAGCAAGCGCATCGAGGGTGATGGGAGTACTTATGGACCATTCTTCTACACTCAGGAGGAGATCAAAGATATTGTGGCGTATGCTAAGGATCGCTATGTAGAAGTAATCCCTGAAATTGAATTTCCAGGGCATAATGTAGGAGTAATCACTGCATATCCTCAGCTTGGATGTTGGGGAGAAGAATTCCCTTATGAGGTAAGGAATATTTGGGGTGTCTCAGACGAAGTACTTTGTGCTGGTAATGATGAGGTGTTTGAGTTTGCCCAGAAGATACTAGATGAGATTATCCCCCTATTTGATAGCGAGTACTTCCATATCGGAGGAGATGAGGCTCCCAAGCGTATCTGGGCGCAGTGCCCTAAGTGCCAAGCCCGCATCAAGGCAGAGGGTCTAAAGGATGAGTATGAATTACAGAGCTACTTTATCCACCGAATTGAGGAGATTGTACTGAGTCACGGCAAAAAGATGATTGGCTGGGAGGAAATCCTAGAGGGAGGCTTAGCTCCTAGTGCGATTGTGATGAGTTGGACAGGTGAGCAGGGCGGTATCACTTCTGCCAATATGGGGCATGATGTGATAATGACTCCTGCAAGTGGAGGTCTTTATATCGACCACTATCAGGGTGATCCAGCTATCGAACCTCAGGCTATTGGTGGTTTTTCGACTTTGGAAAGGGTGTATAGCTACAATCCTATTCCTGATGCTATCGAGGGAGATAAGCGTCACCATGTCTTGGGCGTGCAGGCAAATCTTTGGTCAGAGTATTTCTATGAGAGTTGGCAAAACGAGTACCACGCTTTTCCTCGTGAGATAGCAGTGGCTGAGATTGCTTGGACACCTCTAGAAAAGAAGGATTTTGCAGACTTTGAGCGTCGTCTGCAGAATATGCAGAAGCGTCTCGACTACCACGATATGATGTACTATATCCCACAACCTGAGCAGCAGAATTTGGGAGGAAGTATCAATACCGTTGCCTTTGTCGATAGTACCACTCAGGCGTTTAAGACCAATAGCCACGTGCATAAGGTGATTTATACACTTGATGGTTCAGAGCCTACTGCAACAAATGGTACTGAGTATTCCGAGCCACTTACCTTTACTGAAGATGCTACATTAAAAATCAGATCTCTTGTCCTTGGAGGCAAGATGAGTCCTGTACGTGAGATCAATATTCTCAAGCAGGCTTATGCTCCAGCCGTTGCACAGGTTGAGGATGGAGGGATTGCCAAAGGCATTAACTTCGGTGTCAAGCATGGTCGCTTTACCAAGGCTGATGAGGTGCTAGCACTTCCAACTGATAGCCTCCAGTGGAGCGAAGGTATTGAATTCTCCAAGAGTGGTCTGCCGTTCTACATTGAGAATCGATTGGAACACCTTATGGCCAATGTCAATCACTTTGGTGGTATCTACGAAGGATATATCAATATCCCAGAGGATGGTGTTTATCGCTTCAGTTCATTGCATCCCAAACTCTGGCTCAATGATCAGCTGATTATTGATAATGAGGGAGAGGTGATGAAGACGGCTCGTCGAGATACCTCTTTAGCACTCGGCAAAGGTCTACACAAGATCAAGATCGTGACGATTGGGGAAATACAAGGGGGATGGCCTACTTTCTGGAACGATGTTCGTCTTCGGTGGTCACGGATGGATAGAGGAGAGAAGCTAGCGTTTATTCCTGATGAAGCTTTCTTCCACTCGGTGAAGTAAGTGACCTGTAGACTAAGCTTAAAGGCGGTCCGTATCTCCTTTGGTACTGACCGCCTTTATTGCTACCTTTGCAGAGTATGAATGTTTCTGAGGAATATGCACGATATGCGGCAGATCAGTGCTCTGGCGCTGGGGAGATAAGATTACGCAAGATGTTTGGGGTATACTGCCTCTATTGCAATGACAAAGTGGTAGCCTTTCTCCAGCAGGATGAGTTTTTGCTCAAGCCAACGGAAGAGGCTCGTCCATTACTTAAGGAGGTGATAGAGAAAGAACTCTTTCCTGGGTCGAGCGGTTTTTTTAGCATCACCGACATTGATAACCATCGGTACATGTCGGAGATTGTCCGTGCCACTTATGAAGCTCTACCTCCCCCTAAGCCTAAGAAACTCAAAAAGAGAGGAGGGCTGAAAGCAATTTTGGATGAAAGATAGGTACAAAAAAACTACGCAGATACCGTTTGGAATCTGCGTAGTTTTTAATTATTACTTAGTCGCTATCTCAGGTTGGAGCAATCGCAGCTTCTCAGGCGACCTCCCCTTGTCTACATCAATTAAGTAGCTGCCACCCGGAGCCACTTCCCCATCAATAATTGCTTGAGTAATCAAGTCCTCCACAAATTGTGCTATCGCACGATTGAGTGGGCGTGCTCCTAGCTTAGAGTCATATCCCTTATCGGCGAGGAATATGCGTGCCTTATTGCTATAATCAATGGTAATCTCTAAAGCTTCAAGTCTGGTATTTAACTCTTGTAGCTGAATATCTACAATCGAGCGAATCACTTCAGGGCTAAGGGCATTGAAGGTCACAATTTTGTCGATACGATTGAGGAATTCGGGCGCAAAGCTCTTCTTAAGCATCTTTTGAATTACCTCTTGCGAAAGCCTACTTATCTCCTCGGAGGTAGCATCTCGGAATCCAATGCCAGTGCCAAAATCATCCAGCTGACGAGTCCCTACATTGGAGGTCATAATCACAATCGTATTTTTAAAATTGACCTTGCTACCATTGCTATCGGTGAGTACACCATCATCCAGTAGTTGTAGTAGGATATTATGGACATCTCCGTGCGCCTTTTCGATTTCATCAAAGAGAATCACTGAGTATGGTCTACGCTTCACCTTTTTGGTTAGCTCTCCTCCCTCATCATATCCGACATATCCGGGAGGGGCACCGACCAACCTAGATACGGTATGGCGCTCCATAAATTCACTCATGTCCACACGAATCATCGCATCCTCACTGCCAAATAGCTCCTTAGCCAGATTCTTAGCTAGGTGGGTCTTACCAACCCCTGAAGAACCCAGAAATAGGAACGAACCGATAGGCTTTTGCGGGTTGCGCAAACCTATCTTATTGCGCTGAATAGCACTGGCGATGGCGTCGATGACATGGTCTTGCCCCTTTACCTTGGCTTTGAGCCTATCGGCTAATCCAGCAAGGGAAGCGAGATCATCCTTGGTAAAAGACTCAACAGGGATACCACTCGAGAGTGATATGACCTTTTGTATCTCCGCTACTCCTACTATCACCTTTTCGGTAAGCATCTCGCCACGCTCTAGACGAGACTTATACTGGTCAAACTCCTCTATCGCTACCTTCTCTTCGTCCCGATACCTGATAGCAAGCTCATAGTTGCTTTCATTTACTGCCTTTTGCTTCATCGCTCTTGCCTCATTGATTTTTGCCTCGAAGTGCGAAAGATCTACAGGCTTTTGATTTGCCATAAAAGCATAAGCACCGGCTTCGTCTATTGCATCAATCGCCTTGTCAGGGAAGAAGCGATCCGTTACATATTGTGCAGTTAGCTTCACCGCGGCTTGAAGAGCATCATCGGTGTAGTGGACATGATGGTGTGCCTCATATCTTGGTTGAAGTTTATAAAGTATCCGAAGTGTCTCGGACGCATCTGGAGCCTCTACGATTATCTTTTGAAATCTCCGCTCCATGGCACCATCTCTCTCAATCGTCTTGCGATATTCCTCTAGGGTAGTAGCACCAATCACTTTGATTTCTCCTCGAGAAAGTGCAGGTTTGAGTATATTGGCAGCATCTAGTCCCCCCTGGCTATTTCCGCTACCCATAAGGGTATGAATCTCGTCAATATAGAGGATGATATCCGGATTGGCCTTCAATTCCCTAATCATCCCTTTCATGCGCTCCTCAAACTGACCTCTATACATTGATCCCGCTACCATGCTAGCAAGGTCAATTGAGATGATACGCTTATTGAGAAGAGTGATGGGGACATCGTTCGCTACAATCTTTTGCGCCAACGCCTCTACGATGGCGGTCTTTCCGACTCCTGGTTCGCCAAGAAGGATAGGATTATTCTTCTTCTTCCTCGTTAATATCTGAGCGATGCGTTGGATTTCATTCTCACGCCCGTGGATAGGATCTAATTTGTTCTGCCTAGCTAGATCGTTGAGCCAAGTGCCATATTGGTCTAGAGTAGGGGTGTCAGACTTCCCCTTACCTCCACCACTTGAATCTTTGCTAGACTCCTTTACTCCGTCACTTTCCTTACGATTGTCTTCCTCCTTGCCAAATAGTTCACCAAGGTCTTCATCAGGAAAGTTCGGGATTGACGCCATTATCTCCTGTGTATATTGTCTCTCTCTTTGCTTCATATCAAAAATCCCCTCATATAAGTGTCTTTATACACTCATGAGGGGACTATAAATAAATATCATCCTAATTCTATTGGAAAACCTCGCCTCCTCATGAGCTCTACTATCATATCCACCGCATAATCTATGCCAATGGACGAAAGCTTGATGGATAAGTCATAATTGTCAGCTCTACCCCAGTGGCGAGAGGTGTAATAGTTGTAGTATTCCCTACGACCTTTGTCTACCTTTTCTACCTCAGCCATAGCTTCTTCAAAAGTCTCTATCCCGCAACGGTCTTGTATATGCTTGGCTCTTAGTTCTATATCTTCAGCCACATATATAGATAGGAGGTTTGGATGTTCACGTAGTACATAGTCAGCGCACCTGCCGACAAATATGGCAGAACCTTTGATGGCTAGCTTCTGAATAGTTTCAGCTTGTAACGTAAAGAGATGATCATTGGAGAGATAGTTATTGGCATACATATAGAAGGTGTTGGGCATGCCTAGCGTGCCACCAATTACGAGTGGCATCTCATAGGTATTCTTTTCGTCTGCTTTTTCAAAGAGTTCCCTTCTGATGTTGCTATCCTCAGCTGCCTTGTCGAGAAGCTCCTTCTCGTAAAGCTTCACCTTGAGCCTTTGTTGTAGTGCACAAGCCACCTTGTAGCCACCACTCCCAAAGGAGCGACCGATACAAATGGCAAAATTGCTCTTGGGGTAAATCATCTCATTTTCCATAATCACTAAAAGTATTTCTTGGCAGGAAATTGCTCCATAACAGAGCGTTCCAATTCTTCTCTAAACTTCGGGTGTGCGATACTAACGAGTGCCATGGCTCTTTCGAGCTCGGTACGACCCGAGAGCGCAGCCACGCCATACTCCGTCACCACATAGTCGATATCATTGCGGAGTGTGGTCACCACATTTCTACTGCCTAGGGTAGGGGCGATACGAGAGAGTTCACCACCTTTTGCAGTAGATTGGATAGCAATAATACTCTTACCGCCTTCAGACAGGCGGATTCCGCGGACATAGTCAAACTGACCTCCTGATCCACTAAACATCTTACCACCCACCTTTTCAGCACAGACCTGACCATAAAGATCCACCTCAATACATGAGTTGATAGAGATCATACGAGGATTTTTGCCAATGATATAGGGGTTGTTCATAAGATCCACCGGGTACTGCTCAAAGTCCTTATTCCCATCGAGGAAGTCATATAGTGCTTGATCACCCATCGTGAAAGCCGCAGCCATTTTGCCCTGATGGATGCCCTTGTACCGACCTGTAATGGCTCCGCTCTTATATAGCCCCAACACCCCAGGCGTGAGTAGTTCGGTATGAATCCCCAGATCTTTGTGGTTGGTAAGGAGAGAAAGCACAGCATCAGGTAGTGCTCCAATGCCAATTTGAAGCGTAGCTCTATCTGGAACCAGCTCGGCACAATAGGCTGCAATTTTTTTGTCCATCTCGCTTTGCTCTGCACTAGGTACGAGATGAGGCTGAGAACTATGCTCTACAATCACATCAATTTCATCAGCGGTAAGGAAGTTATCACCACCGACAAATGGGAGCTGGTCATTGACCACGACCATTACTTTCTTGGCAAATCTCGCTGCAGGGAGTCCGAAGTCGCTCGAGAGGCTACAGCTATACCTGCCCTCCTTGTCCGGAGGAGTTACTTGTAGGATAGCCCAATCCGGTTCAAAACTACCTCCCGGAGCAAATAGGGAAGGCACCTGTGAAAAGTGTCGTGGAATAAAGTCTGCTCGTCCCTCATTTACGGCATCGCGCATCGCACGTCCACTGAGAAAAGGTGAGCAAACCCTCATGTGTCTTTCCATACCAGGCTCCAAGTGAATAGGGGTGCCCAAGTATATGAGGTGAAATAACCTTAGGCTGGAGAAGCGCTCCTTTTGCCTCACAATTTCCTCCACTACACAGTTGGGGGTTACTGCTCCGTGACTGAGTACGAGCTTTTCGCCGTCCTTTATTTCCGCTACAGCTTCTCTGAGCGTCATTACTTTTGCTTTTTGCATGTTGCTATTTAATCGTTATCCAATATTAATATGCATGTATAGGTTAAATTCTTTCCCTCTCCCCACAAATTTACCACTTTTTTTGCTCTATATGGATATTTCCTCAGCCTGATTGGGAAAAATCTCCTCTATAGAGGAAATGTTTTTCCTCTATAGAGGAGTTGCGGCGGCTCTATAGAGCAAAAATACTTGCTCTATAGAGGAGTTGTGGTGGCTCTACCGAGCGATAATTTTTGCTCGATAGAGGAGGTTTTCCTATCCAATAGGAGCTATAATTCACATTTGCATTTGCAATTGCTTCTTGACTTCTCGGCAAAAATGGCTATATTTGCGCTCATAAATAATTAGTCATTAATCAGTAATGATAACTTCAGACCAATTACAAGAAGTATTGGAGCGCAGGGATGCTCTCAAGGGTTATCTCGATATCGATACCAAACTGATACAGCTCAAAGAGGAGGAGCTTCGCACTCATGATCCACACTTTTGGGATGATCCTGTCAAAGCGCAGGCTCAGATGAAGGTCGTACAAGGACTGAAGCACTGGATAGATGATTTTAATGATATCGACACTCAAGCCAATGAGCTTCAGCTCGCCTTTGAGTACATCAAGGAAAATCTGGTCTCCGAGGAAGAAATCGATGCTCTTTATGCCAAGGCAATAGAGACACTTGCTGATATCGAACTCCGTAATATGCTTCGCAATGAGGAGGATAAGATGGGCGCAGTACTCAAAATAAACGCTGGTGCAGGAGGGACTGAAGCGCAAGACTGGGCATCCATGCTGGTACGTATGTATCATCGCTGGTGTGAAGATCAGGGCTACAAAGTGACTGTGACTAACTGGCAGGATGGAGATGATGCAGGTGTCAAGACGGTTACCCTACAGGTGGAGGGAGAGCTCGCTTATGGATTCCTCAAGAGTGAAAATGGAGTGCATCGTCTAGTACGTGTATCACCCTACAACGCTCAAGGCAAGCGTATGACCTCTTTTGCCTCCGTATTTGTAGTGCCACTCGTAGACGACACTATTGAGATTGAGATCAATCAGGGATTGATGACGTGGGAGACTTTCCGTTCCGGTGGAGCTGGGGGGCAGAACGTAAATAAGGTGGAGACAGGTGTACGACTCAGATATATGTACACAGATTCCGATACGGGTGAGACAGAGGAGATTATTATCGAGAATACCGAAACCCGTAGTCAGCTTGATAATCGTGAAAATGCCAAACGTCTGCTCCGATCACAGCTATATGACAAAGAAATTCAACGACGCAACAAAGCTAAAGCCGCTATCGAGGGTTCCAAGAAAAAGATAGAGTGGGGCTCGCAGATTAGGAGCTATGTCTTCGACGACAGGAGAGTCAAAGATCACCGGACAAATCACCAGACCTCAGACGTAGATGGGGTAATGGATGGTAAGATTAGCCCATTCATTAAAGCCTACCTCATGGAGTTTGGTGGAGAATGAAAAATAGGTAATGGTAATAAATCAAATATACAGACAGAACTAATTTTATGGCTACTACAGCAGACTTTCGTAATGGTATGTGTCTTGAGATTGACGGCACTCCATTTGTGATTGTGGAATTTCTACACGTAAAGCCGGGCAAGGGTCCTGCATTCGTTCGTACTAAGCTCCGCAATCTCTCCAACGGGCGTATCCTAGAAAAGACTTGGAACTCAGGCGTCAAGGTGGATGAGATTCGTATCGAGCGCCGCCCATATCAGTTCCTATACAAAGATGAGATGGGTCTTGTATTTATGCACGCTGAGACCTACGAGCAGATTCATATCCCTGAGGAGCGTATTGAGGGTGTCCAATTTTTGAGAGAGGGCGATATGACCGAAGCAATGGTACACGCCGAGAAGGAAGAGGTACTTACTTGTGAGCTCCCGAGTCACGTGACTCTTCAAATTACCTATACCGAGCCGGGCGTAAAGGGTGATACCGCAAGCGGTAATGCCACCAAGCCAGCTACTGTAGAGACGGGGGCAGAGGTTAGAGTCCCTCTATTTATTGAAAATGGAGAGATGATAGTGGTCGATACACGCACAGCCAGCTATGTACGTCGCGCTAAGGAGGCATAATTTGCTTTAATCTACAAAGAGTCGTAATTATATTATTGACTCCATCATAATAGGGTGACTACGATGATCGTTGTGATTTTCATGGTCACCCATTGTTATATTGAAATAGTGGGGAAATAGAGAAACTTATTAGTATATTTGCGGAGGGGGATAGGGATGATAACTATTGATGAGTAAAAATAAACTGACTAAGTTTGCCGAGTTAGATGCTCTGCCTAACGTACTTCAGTTCCCCTTCAGAGTGATGGCGGAGACAGGGTACGCTTTCCCGTATAAAGGGGTATGGGACAGAGAGGTCTTTGGTAATGACCACCCCATTATCGTAGAGCTGGGTTGCGGTCGTGGCGAGTATACAGTGGAGCTAGCGCGAAGACATCCCGAGCACAACTATATTGGAATAGACATCAAAGGCAATCGTATGTGGAGTGGCGCTGTCAAAGCGCACAATGAGGGATTGGATAATGTCCGCTTCCTGCGCACAGAGATAGAGTTGCTCTCATATTTTTTTGCAGAAGGGGAGCTTTCGGAATTGTGGCTTACGTTTCCTGATCCACAGATGAAGAAACGGAGAAAGCGTCTGACTGCGACCAATTTTTTGACGATGTATAAGAGAGTGCTTGGCGATCCGATGATACTGAACTTAAAGAGTGACAGCACATTTCTCTTTATCTATACAAAGTTGGTGGCGAGGGAGAATGGTCTCTCTATCTTGGAAGAATATACGAACCTCCATAGCGAAGCCGATAAAGACTCTGACTTGAGGACTATCGAGACTTATTACGAGAGCCAATGGAAGGCAAGGGGCATAGATATAAAGTATCTGAAGATTGCACTAGCATCTCTCTCGGATAATCCAGTGGAGCCCGAGGAAGAGATAGAAATGGATGGCTACAGGAGCTACTCGAGAAGCAAACGAAGTGAGCTAGAAAGTACTAAGTGATGAAGCAAATAACAGAGCAAGCAATCCTAGATGCACTAAAGACCATAAAGTACCCCGGTGAAGATGTCAATATCGTCGCCAGTGGGATGGTACAGAATGATATTGTGATAGAGGGACGAAAGGTTTCATTTTCAATTAGATTTAAGAAGTCTAAGGATCCATTTCATAAGTCAATCATCAAGACTGCAGAGGCAGTACTGAAGAATATGGTGGCTGAAGATATGGAGATTCAGGGGAATATCACCCCAGTGTTTCCCGAACTATCCAAGGCTCCTGAGGCTGATGTAATCCTTCCTGGGGTAAAGAATATTGTCGCCATTCATTCTGGAAAAGGAGGGGTGGGAAAGTCTACAGTGACAGCTAATCTTGCTGTCGCTCTTTCTGCAGCTGGTTATAAGGTAGGGCTATTAGACGCAGATATCTATGGTCCTTCGATGCCTAGGATGTTGGGGTTGGAAGGAAGCCGCCCTATGATGGTAGAGGTAGATGGAAAAGAGTTGATTGAGACTCCGACTAGCTACGGTGTTAAACTCCTTTCCATTGGTTTTTTCGTCAATAAAGAGGATGCAGTCGTATGGCGTGGTACCATGGCGAGCAATGCTATGGGGCAGCTAATACGCGAGGGTAATTGGGGCGAGCTCGATTTTCTTCTCGTAGACCTACCTCCAGGTACTTCTGACATCCACCTTTCATTGATACAAACTCTCGGGCTCACAGGTGCTGTAGTGGTAACTACGCCACAAGATGTTGCGATTGATGATGCGAGGAAAGGACTCAATATGTTTAAGGACGAAAAGATTAATGTCCCTGTGCTCGGAATCGTGGAGAATATGGCGTGGTTTACGCCCGCTGAATTACCTCAAAATCGCTATTACATCTTTGGAAAAGACGGAGGTAAGCACCTTGCAGAGGAGAGCGACGTGGCGTTACTGGGTCAGATACCTCTTGTGCAGAGTGTACGTGAGGGTGCTGATGAGGGAAAACCAGTCGCATCGACAGATGATACAGTGATGGGGGTTGCCTTTAGAAATGTAGCTGAAAATTTAGTAGCAGCGGTGGAGAAACGCAATCGAGAGCTTCCCCCAACCCAAAAAGTGCATGTGAGTAGAAAATAGAATATTTTTTGCCAATCTAAGTTTTATATGAATACTGTAGAACCAACTATTGATGAGGGGCGTAGCAATCCCTTAAATGACCTAATGAAGTGGGTGAGTGGGATTAACCCCTCAGTCTTTATGTTCCTAGCTGCCATCCTGGCAATTATTTTTGCTAATACTGGACTGCTAGGGATATATTCATCAATTCTTGATGCTCCTGTAAACTTGGAGATAGGGGGCTATAAATTCTTCCAACATCATGACAGAGCTATGACACTGGCGGAGTTTGTCAATGATGGTTTGATGGTGCTTTTCTTCTTCAGCGTAGGACTAGAGATAAAGCGAGAAATGGTCGATGGTTCGCTTAGTTCATTTCGTAAAGCAATGCTGCCAGTAATTGCAGCAGTGGGAGGTATGATTATGCCGGTATTGATATTCCTAATGGTGGAAAATCAGGATCCCGTCGCACTCCGTGGTATGGCTATTCCTATGGCTACAGATATTGCTTTTGCTTTGGCTGTATTAGGGCTTTTGGGAAAGCGGGTGCCAGTGACACTCAAATTATTTTTGATGGCACTAGCTGTTGTGGATGATATAGGCGGTATTTTGGTGATTGCTATTTTTTACTCCGCGGGTATTCAGTGGACACCACTTCTACTTGGATTATTGACATTAGCTCTATCGCTCTACTTCTCCAGGAAAGGCGTTGCGAAGAGCGGGGTCTACTATATATTGCTGTTTATTGTGTGGACACTCTTTATGCACTCCGGTATTCACTCTACAATTGCGGGCGTATTACTGGCTCTTACAATTCCTCACAAGCCTACGCTTCGCCCCGATGAATTAGAGCCAGATATGCGTAAGATAGATTATCGTATCGCTACTGCAAAGGAACCAGGATATGAACAGAAGGATTTCCTTGACGACGATTATCTTGAAGATCTGCGCAGAGCACAGAGTCGTATTCATCGCACAATATCACCGGTACAGTGCATGGAGCATGAGGTAAATCCATTGGTTCAATATTTTGTCCTTCCGCTGTTTGCTTTCAGTAATGCTGGTATCAACTTTAGTGGTATGGGTGAATCAAGTCTATTCGCTGTCGCCATAGCTGTGGCAGCTGCACTCTTCTTTGGAAAACTTCTTGGAATCTTTGGATTTACCTATATTTTTACCAAACTTAAGGTAGTAAAGATGACTCCAGGAATGACCTATGGAAATGTATTTGGTATATCAATGCTTGGAGGGATTGGATTTACGGTATCTCTTTTCATCGCTTCATTGGCATTTATCGGGGTAGGTGATTTAGGAGTGGAATATCTCAATATGGCAAAACTAGGCATCATTATTGGTACTTTAGTTTCAGGTATCATTGGAGTACTGGTACTCAATGCCATCCTGAAAAAAGAGGAACAGAAAGGCTTGGGGGTTAGTAGCCAAGAGTACAAGGATTATATGCAACAATTCAAAAATAGTAACACATACTCAGAGGAGTGAATTGTGTTTCTAGTGAGAGGAAAGAAGTGTAAATTAATTATGAGTATTTGATTATGGCAATTGTAAAAGAGTTTAAGGAGTTTGTAAACCGTGGTAACGTTGTAGATATGGCGGTGGGTGTAGTGATTGGTGGCGCATTTGGAAAGATTGTCGCCTCATTTGTCAATGATGTATTGATGCCCCCACTTGGATTGCTACTTGGTGGAATGGACTTCAAGGAATTGAAGTGGATTATGCAGCCAGGTACACTCGATGAGGCAGGACAGATGGTCGGTGAGGTCGCTTTGAATTATGGAATGTTTATCCAAAGTGTCATTGACTTCTTCATCATCGCTTTTGCAATCTTTATGTTGATCAAGGGTATGAATAAGCTGAAGCGCGAGAAGCCGGCTGAGCCTGAGGCTCCAGCACCAAAGGCGGAAGATGTCGTATTGCTTGAGGAGATACGTGATCTGCTTAAGAATAAGTAAGAGTCTATCATAATAAGCCAGCTTATTATAGCAGAGTCGCTACTAAGAGTATACCACTCTTAGTAGCGACTTTTATATTTTGGGAAACTATTGGATTCTATGACAATCTATAATTTACTATTGGAGTTATGATGTAATTATCTATATACTCATTTATAATCGTATAGATATGTGTATATTGGATTGGTAGATTATCTCTATTTGCGTGATTAAAATTGAAAGTTTTGGACAACTTATCGATTAATTAGATTACCTTTGTTGTCCAATATGGAAGATAATCGAACTGTAGCAATTGCTATTTTTGTGAGAGAATCATTACAACAATATAATAAACAACTCTATGAGCAAGAACGTCTACGACTTCGACGAAGTTTATCAATCCACACTCGAGTACTTTGAGGGTGATGAGTTGGCGGCTAAGGTATGGAGCACTAAGTATGCACTTAAAGATGATAAAGGGCGTATATTAGAAAAAACTCCCACTGATATGCACCGCCGTATCGCTTCTGAAATCGCCCGTATTGAGGCTAAGTACCCTAATCCATTGAGCGAGCAGGAAATTTTTAATTTGATGGACCACTTCCGTTACATTGTGCCACAAGGAAGCCCAATGACGGGAATAGGAAATGACTATCAGGTGGCTTCGCTATCCAATTGTTTCGTGATAGGTATGGATGGCTATGCAGATAGCTATGGCGGTATCTTCAAGATGGATGAGGAGCAGGTGCAGTTGATGAAGCGTCGCGGAGGCGTGGGACAAGATCTCTCGTATATCCGCCCATCTGGTTCGCCAGTGAAAAACTCCGCCCTCACCTCTACAGGTTTGGTTTCCTTCATGAATAGGTACTCCAATTCTACCCGAGAAGTCGCCCAAGATGGTCGTAGAGGAGCGCTCATGCTTTCTGTATCTATTCAGCACCCAGATAGCGAGGCTTTTATAGATGCTAAGCTAGAGGAAGGCAAGATTACCGGAGCTAATATCTCAGTGCGAATTTCTGATGAATTTATGCGTGCTGTGGTAGACGATACCGACTATACTCTGCAGTATCCAATCGAGGTACACGATCCTAAGGTTAAACGTACCATTAGGGCACGTGACTTGTGGGAAAAGATTATCCACAATGCTTGGAAGAGTGCAGAGCCGGGTGTGCTTTTTTGGGATACCATCATCAAAGAGTCGCTCCCTGATTGCTATGCCGACCTTGGGTTCCGCACTATTTCTACCAATCCTTGTGGCGAAATCCCTCTTTGCCCTTATGATAGTTGTAGATTGCTGGCAATAAATCTCTATGGCTACGTAGAACATCCATTTACAGATAAGGCAAAGTTTAACTTCGAACTCTTTAAGGAGCACGTAGCTTATGCCCAAAGGATTATGGATGATATTATCGATCTTGAGAGTGAGAAAATCGATCAAATCATCGCTAAGATAGAGAGCGATCCTGAGTCAGATGATGTAAAACGGACTGAGCTAGAGCTTTGGCAAAAAATCCGTCGCAAGACTCTAATGGGGCGCCGTACAGGTGTCGGAATTACTGCAGAGGGGGATATGTTGGCTGCACTAGGGTTCCGCTATGGGACAGAGGAGGCTACAACCCACGCTGTGAAGGTGCAGAAGACTCTTGCTCTTGCGGCCTATGGCAGTTCAGTAACCATGGCTCGTGAGCGTGGTGCTTTTGAGGTGTATGATGCGAAGCGAGAGGCAAATAACCCGATGATTCTGCGTATTAAGGCTGCCGACCCTAAGCTCTACGACAACATGGTCAAATATGGTAGGCGTAATATTGCATGTCTGACGATTGCCCCAACAGGTTCGACTAGCATCATGACTCAGACCACATCGGGTATCGAACCCGTATTTATGCCTGTTTACAAGCGTAGACGTAAGATTAATAGTAATGAAGCTGAGAATTCTAAGGCAACCTTTGTAGATGAAGTAGGTGATCAGTGGGAGGAGTATATTGTCTACCACCATCACTTCAAGACTTGGATGAAGGCTAACGGTTACGATATTTCCAAAGATTATACCCAAGAGGAAATTGACCAACTGGTGGAAAAGTCACCCTACTACAAAGCTACTTCAAACGACGTGGATTGGGTGGCAAAGGTGTGCATGCAGGGTCAGATGCAAAAGTGGGTAGACCACTCTATCAGTGTGACGGTAAATCTCCCTAGCGATGTAGACGAAGCACTTGTCAATGAGCTTTATATCACGGCTTGGAGAGAGGGATGTAAAGGTTGTACGATTTATCGTGATGGTAGCCGTGCAGGCGTCTTGGTCGCAGCAGAGAAGAAGAAAAAGAGGGAAGATAAGTCTGCCGATGAGACAGCTGAACAACCAACTGCATTGCCTTCCAAACGCCCAATCGAGCTTGAGGCTGACATCGTACGTTTTCAAAATAATAAAGAGAGATGGATCGCCTTTATCGGATTGGTCGATGGGCGCCCTTATGAGATATTTACAGGTATTGATGACGAAGATGAAGGTCTATTTATTCCTAAACGAGTCAATAAGGGTCTTATCATCAAGGCAATAGATCCTGATGGCACCAAGCATTACGATTTTCAATATTCCAATAAGCGTGGACTGAAAGTAACTGTCGAGGCTTTAGACACTAAGTTTAATCCAGAATTCTGGAACTATGCTAAGCTTATTAGTGGTGTGCTTCGCTACGGTATGCCTATCGATCAGGTAATACAACTCGTACAAGCCATGGAGCTTAATGATGAGTCTATCAACACTTGGAAAAATGGTGTAGAACGTGCACTCCGGAAGTATGTACAGAGCGGGCAAAAGGCGAGTGGACAGACTTGTCCTTCTTGTGGTGCTGAGGATTTGGTTTACCAAGAGGGTTGCTTGATTTGCCAAAGCTGTGGTAACTCCAAGTGCGGTTGATCTAATGAAGACGGTATAGGATACGTCTCTCCTCTATAGAAAACATTTCACTCCGATATAGATTCGTCTCGACAAATCTATATCGGAGTGAAATATTTTCTATAGAGGAGTTTCTGTCTACCGATTGATGCCGAACGGCAGGTGTACCTGTGATTCGATATTAGTCTGGTGCTCAGTTTCTTCAAATGTATCAATGGAAAAAGTGGTTCCATCCCATCTTGCATAGCTAAAGTGGCTAATCCAATCGCCTAGGATGGCGATACGGCTCTTGTCGCTGAGCATCAAATCAAGTACGATATGTCGGTGTCCAAAGATAAAGAAATTGGGTTGTTTCCCTTCTGTTTGCCTATTCAGATATTGTTTGGCATATTGTACTAAGTATTCGTTTTGCTCACCTTTATACTGTTGCTCACTGAGATTTTTCATCCCTTTCCTCCGGCTATGTAGCGCCCATCTATGGGCAAGGCCTACGGTAAACCAAGGATGGATACTTGCATAGAGTTTTTGACAAAAACGATTGTGGAAAATTGCTCTGATGAAGCGAAACCCTTTGTCTGCTTGGACAAACTCGTCACCATGAGCAATGTAGAACTTCTTGCCGAGTAATTCAAAGGTGGTTGGCTCACGGTGCACCTGACAACCAATCTCCTCCGAGAGATAATCAAATATCCAAACATCGTGATTGCCGGTAAAAAAGTGAATCTCTACTCCTTTGTCAGCTAAATTGGCTAGTTTGCCAAGTACTCGGATGTAGCCACGAGGGACTACATACTTATACTCAAACCAATAGTCAAAGATGTCGCCGACAAGAAATAGATGTGTGGCATCATGCTCAATGAAATCGAGCCAGCGAACAAATTTGCGCTCCACTTCTATGGCATTTTGATGGAAATATGCTCCAAAGTGCATATCTGATGCAAAGTATATCATCTTTTCACTAATGCTTTGAGCATAGGTATACTATTATCGCAGATAAACCTCACCTATCGACCAAGGTTATAAAAGTCCCAATTCTAGCTTTGCCTCATCAGTCATCATATCTCGATGCCACTCAGGCTCAAAAGTGAGCTTAATCTCCACACTCTTTACACCTTGTACTGCTTCCACACGCATTTGTGCGTCCATAACCAAAAAGTCTACCACAGGGCAATTGGGTGAAGTGAGGGTCATTGTGACGATGACGTGTCCTGTCTCATCATTGATATCAATATCGTAGACGAGTCCCAGATCGTAGATATTGACGGGAATCTCTGGGTCATAGACAGTCCGAAGTGCCTTTACAATCTCTTCCTCTATACGTAGTAAATTAGTCTCCATTACTCGTTCTTTAGTGTATAAATGTGTTGAACTGCAGTCACGAGGATATTATCGATGGCGTTAGGATTTTCGTAATAGCTCTCATTGTGCGCTTCTATATCAGGAACAAAGCCACCCTCCAATTGGTTCATATCCTTGTCGTAGCTCTTGACAGCGGAGTAACGCACCTTCCAGCCATTGGGGAGCTCTGAGGTCGCTGGCATCCCAGTGCCGCCACCAGAAATCTCTCCAATACGGGTTACATTTTTGGCAAGTGCCACCTTGTATAAGAAGTCATTGGTAGCACTGAAGCAACTCCTATCCTGCAGGATTATGAGAGGCTTCTCAGTATATGTAATATACTTGTTAGGTGTGATATAGTGGGCTTTTGGTTCTGAAAAGGCATCTCGAGCTGGGCCAGTCTTGTAGACGGTATAACCGACAAGAGTCTTTTCAGTGAGGAAGTAGGAAACAAGCTTGTCAGAATTTTCAACAGACCCGCCGCCATTGCCTCTAACATCAAGTATAATCGCATCAGCATTTTGAAGGAGCGTAAAGATAGCTTTCATATTCCCCAGGCTATTGGAGAAGCTACTGTAAGAGATATAGCCAAAGCTCATGTCTCTATCTTTTGTGGTGAGTAGGCCGTACTTCATGCCTCCAGAGATAAAAAGATTTCCCGATATATGACGACTGCGAGCATAGATATTGAGACCGGTAGTGGGGTCTGGGACTAGTTTGTCGTAGCGCGAAATATCAAAGTCGGAGTAGAGATTGACATGCCCATCTTTCAGTTCACTGAGCATGGAATCCATTAGATTAAAGAATAGCAAGTCATTGAGCTTTCTAGTCTCTATTTTGGTCAGATAACGCTTGTGTACTTCGTCCCAGTCTACTCCCTTCTCATCGAGAAAGCAATAGCGCTCGTCAATGATTTTCCATAGTGCTTCAAAGTTGGTTTTGTAGTCACGTACCACTGGGGTCTCAGGCATGCAACTGCCGAGAACCAATGCTATCAGGATAGCGAGTATTGAGAAGATTTTTTTCATCTGTAGAGTGTGCTATGGATTTGAGAAGACTTGAGTGACTTATTACCCGAAAAACTGGCGACATCAAAAGAAAAACCAAGAACTACCCCCCAGCTACCCTCACGGTAGGTGGTGTGGCTGATTCTTTGACTTAAATAGGTATGTTCCGCTCCTAAAGTGACCGTAAAGCTATTGATTGGGAGATCTATCAGGAGTCTTTGCTGTATGCCTAGAGTATTGTGTAAAGAGCCAAAATGGAAAACAAATTTGGCTCCATTCTCCCCAGAGATATAGTCGTAGTAACTCTGTCCATAATCGGGATGGAATGCACCTTGTAGCAATGACGATTGCGCAGAGTAGCTTATAGCGAGTGGCAGCACATTCCAAGGGATTTGATAACGCAGTCTTACCCAACCATCAACCCCAAAACTACCCTTGCCATTAGCAATATTATTGGTATTGTCGAGCTTGAAATTACCTGCCGCTTTCATTGCAAAAAGAGGTGCAAGATCTACACTCAACCCCTTGTCCCGAAGCACCCTCCAGCTGGGACCAAGCTTGTACTCCAAACCTATTCCATACATCTGACTATTATTGGCTGGGTTTTTCATATTTGCACCAAAGAGAACTACCTCTTGATAAAGGTGCCATGACTGATTTACTGGAGCCTTGTAGTCGGTGAGAAAGCTCATCTTTGCTTCTATCCCTCGATGCGAAATGGGACTCAAATACTCATCAATTACACTGCGCTCACCCAATTGAAATAGATACTTGGTGTGTGTTGTAGGGAGTTGGTCTTGCATCTGCCAGCCCTCACTTTGTATCCAATTGCCAAGCTTATGATACCACCTCTCCTGAGCGATCGCCGGAGAAGTCGCAAATAGCACTGTGATTGCGATGGCAATAATCTGTCTATTCATTATCCTCATCCTTAAAGTCCAACATCCTCTGTCCCGAGGCTTCTTCAATCAATTTTAGGGTCTCTTCCGCATCTTGCTCGAGATCTACCTCTGGCTCCATATCTTCTTCATCTGCCTCTACATCTTCCAGTTCGGGAAAACGAGTAGGGGGGAGTTCTTCAATCTTTGCGACATCGAAGTTGCTAATCCTCTTGCCTTTCGCTCGGATACTCTTCTCTGCTATAAATTCTTCAGCATCTATCTCTATCGGCAGACGATGCTCATCATTACCACCAAAGGTTACCTTGATAAGAGGATAGACTTCTCCTGAGAGTAGTAGTATACTATTCTCCATTTCTCCCTGGATGTATTCATGCTTGCTGCTCTCCTCTATAGCGAAGCGTTTGATGTAAGTAAACCCTGCCTCCTTGTCGTAGTAGACGAGGGTCCAAATCTTATCAGGGTCGTATTGCTCTACTACCATCACATCACGCTCGAAGTGATTGCTCTCGCTAAAGTTGGTTGTATAGCAGTCGCCATTAGTACGGATTACGAGGACCTTGTCATCGCCTCCAAATTCTCCGAGGTATTCGCCTCTATTATCATAATTGATACGAAAGACATCACGATCAAACCATACCTTGCGCCCTCCGAGGGTGCTAGCTCCTTGCTCTTTGAGCGTAACTTTGAAAATATTACCTCTCGTAAGAAGATTGCCCTTTGCTGTACGAGCTTTAATAAGGATGTCCGCAAAATTGCGCTCAAATACCAACTTCTTTCTCGATGCTTTTTGCAGTGGACGAAGTACTACCTTGACGGTTTCTGCCTCGCCATTAGGGTTAGCCGAGAAATACAGTACTTTAGAGTCGGATTTTTCTTGAGTAAGATGGTATTCTCTGTCACGAATAATGGAACTGACATTGAAGCGCTTAATAAACGACGCCCCATTTTTGCCATCACGGTAGATTACATTGTATATAGTCCGCTTATCGCCACGCACCCATCGTGCTACGTGCAGGATATTTTTCCCCACAAAAGCCTTGTCAGATACTTTGGTAATCATATATCTGCCGTCCTCGAGAAATACGATTACATCGTCTATATCAGCTACATCACAGATATATTCATCTTTCTTAAGGCTGGTACCTATAAATCCACCTTCACGATCTACATAGAGCTTTTCATTTTTAAGCACCACCTTTGCGGCTTGTATCTCGTCAAAGCTCTGTAGTTTGGTGCGCCTTGGATACCGGCTTCCATATTCTTTCAGAAGCTTTTGATACCACTTGATGGTATATGTGCACATATCAGTGAGTGTAGTCTCAATATCTGCCATTTGCTTTTCGAGCCCTTGGATAAAGAGTTGGTTTTTCTCCTCATTGAATTTGAGGATACGCGCCATACGAAGCTCAAGAAGTAGCTTCAGATCCTCATCAGTTACAGGACGAATTAATCCCTCTAACACATCTGACAGACGAGCACGAATATGAACAATCGCCATCTTGAGATCTTTTGCCTGTTCAAACTCTTTGTCTTTGTAGATACGACGCTGGATAAATAGTTCCTCTAGCGAACTCTTTAGGTGCTGCTCCTGTAGCTCCCCTAGTTCTATCCTCAGCTCTTGCTCGAGGTAATCCATCGTCCTCTGGACGTTGTCTCTAAGGACATCGGAGACGCTGAGAAAGGCTGGCTTGTCGTCCCGAATTACGCAGCAGTTGGGGGAGATACTCACCTCGCAGTCGGTAAAGGCATATAGAGCATCGATGGTCTTGTCGGGCGAAGTTCCGGGGGGAAGCTGAATTTCGATATTGGCCGAGGCTGCTGTCTTGTCGTCAATCTTTTTGATTTTGATGCTTCCCTTGTCATTTGCCCGCATTATTGACTCAATAATGGAGCTCGTGGTACGGGAAAAGGGAACCTCAGTAATTGCAAGTGTGCGTACATCCTTTTTCTCAATCAAGGCACGCACTTTGATTTGCCCACCCCTCTCACCATCATTGTATCGGCTTACATCCATCAAGCCGCCAGTAGCGAAGTCAGGGAAGAGTTGGAACTCCTCTCCTTTTAGATGGCTAATACATGCCTCGAGGAGTTCGGATACATTGTGTGGAAGTATCTTGCTCGAAAGCCCCACAGCAATACCTTCAGCTCCTTGAGCAAGAAGTAGCGGAAACTTGACTGGAAGAGAGACAGGCTCCTCGTGTGCAGCATCATACGAAGGTTTGTATTCAGTAATCTTGTCGCTAAAAAGTATTTCCTTAGCAAAAGGAGTGAGCCGTGCTTCGATGTACCTCGCTGCTGCTGCGCCATCACCTGTCAGCACATTCCCCCAGTTGCCTTGGCAGTCGATTAGAAGTTCCTTCTGCCCAAGTTGTACCAAAGCGTCGCCTATACTCGCATCGCCATGAGGATGAAGGGACATTGTCTGCCCCACGATATTGGCGACTTTGATGAGGCGATCATCCATCTTGCTCATGGTATAGAGGATGCGTCTTTGCACAGGCTTGAGTCCATCTTCGATATGTGGCACAGCACGCTCCAGTATGACATAGGAAGCATATGAAAGAAACCAATTTCGGTACATCCCACGTAGCTCATATCTATTTACCTCGTGGATACCCTCCTCGGTTTGCTTTTCTTCCTCAATGATTTCGCTTGGATTCTGCCCTATATTATCTTCTTTCATTTATATGTAGCTATTAAATGCCACAAATTTAGTCATTTTAGCGTAGAGCCACAATACTCGCCTAGGCAATAAATTCTGACCGTGAGCCTGACTACTGTCAGCCACGGTCAGAATAATTAATGTCTTAACTCTCATTTCTGAGATGGTTACATTTGTTTTACCAGCCAGTTTTGACGACCTATCATCTCAATCATCTCTACCTGCTCTTGACTCCAGTAGAGGTCTTCTTCCTCATCGATTAGGTAGGCTTTCAGGATATCATATGTGGTGGGATCATCCTTCAGCTCCGCCATACAGTCATATAGCAAATTTACTCCATCCTCTTGGTGCTTGAGATCCACTTTGAGATACTCTATAGGATCTTTGATTAGCTCACATCCTATTTGACCTTCAATCTTTACTTCTCCTCCAAGATCATTGATGCGAGTTATAAATTTCTCGACCCATCCCATTTCTTTAGCATAGTGTCCTTTGTACTTCTCTCCAAGTTTTGAAAATCCCATGGATTCAAAGTGTTTACCCTGTACAAAGTGCGCAAAAGCCCCACTCGTTAGGCCTGTTGTGAAAAGCTGTAGTGCTTCAATTGATTTTTGATGTCTCATTTTTCTTTGTCTTTAATGTTTGATACTCTATAAATTGTCTATCTCGATATTTGTCGCACAAGATCCCCCGTATCGCCATGATGATATTGTCGGAGTGGTCTTGGTGTTATTGCTCCCTATTCATAAGTTTATAAATCAATCTCTTTAGTGTATCCACCTCTCTATTGTTAAAGAGAAATCCTTTGCTAGCTCAGTCGGTATTGATTTTGCTTCTTCTTCAAGTTGTTTGCCTTTGTCTGTCAAATGTATCCTTACAATTCGCTCATCCTGCTTGCATCTTTGACGGATAATCAGTCCCTTACATTCCATTCGTTTGAGCAGAGGAGTTAGTATTCCACTGTCCAATAATAGTCGTTTACCTATGGTACTTACGGGTAAAAAGTCCTTCTCCCAGAGTACTAAAAGAACTAGGTACTGAGGATAGGTAATATCTAAATTGGTTAGATATTTACCATAGCTCTGTATGATTTCCCTAGATGCTGCATAAATAGGGAAGCAAAGCTGGTTGTCCAATCTTAATTTGTCGTACTTCATCGTTACCTTATTTGTTCGTTTACAAAACGAGCAAATAAATTGTGAACAATAAAATTTTTAGGCATTTATTTTAGTCAACACACTCTGGTATTTAGTGCAACGGTCGTTCAAAAATTTAGGGAAGAGACTTTGTAGAGTGTTCTGAAATTGAGTTTTTCCCTTGGATTATTGTTGAGTCGTTTTTCGTTATGAGCGATATCTTGTCTTCTCAACGACATACACCCTCCACTTGCGGAATTGAGGAGTGGAGTTATAGATAGTTTATATGGGGGATTATTGGTACCTTTGTAAAGATATGGGGGAAAGATTTGAGAGTAATAAGAAAGATAATATGAGTGAAGATTTGAAGGAAATAGTATCTGAGATGTCAAACGATAAGGGACATTACGATTCGTCTAATATTCAAGTATTAGAGGGATTGGAGGCAGTACGTAAGCGCCCAGCTATGTATATCGGTGATATTAGTTCCAAAGGCTTACACCACTTGGTTAATGAGGTGGTGGACAACTCAATAGACGAGGCTATGGCTGGCTATGCTAGTCAAATTGATGTAGAGATTAATGAAGATAATTCTATCTCTGTCCATGATAATGGGCGTGGTATTCCAGTTGATTTGCATCAGAAGTTAGGAAAGTCAGCTTTAGAGGTGGTGATGACAGTACTGCATGCTGGAGGTAAGTTTGACAAAGGGTCTTACAAAGTCTCTGGTGGGCTGCACGGAGTAGGGGTATCCTGTGTCAATGCGCTGTCCATAAAATTGATTGCCGAGGTGTATCGTGATGGCAAAATCTACAAGCAAGAGTATTCTCGTGGTATACCACAGACTCCTGTAGAGGAGATAGGGAAGACCGATAGGACGGGGACTTCAATAACGTTTCTTCCAGATGACTCCATCTTTATGGTCACGGTCTATGAGTACAATATTCTCGCCAATAGACTTAGAGAGCTCTCTTACCTGAATGCTGGGGTAAGAATTAGTCTTACCGACTTTCGTGAAAGGGATGACGAAGGCAATCCACGCAGGCAGACATTTTATTCCCAGGAAGGGCTAAAAGAATTTGTCCGTTACTTAGATAGCAGCAAAGAGCATCTCATGGATGAGGTTATCCATATTGTCAATGACAAAGGAGATATGCCTGTAGAAGTAGCGATGACCTACAACACCACTTTCAATGAGAATGTCTACTCCTATGTTAATAATATCAATACAATAGAAGGAGGTACACACCTAACTGGTTTTCGTCGTGCTCTCACACGCACTCTGAAAAAGTATGCAGATGATTCAGGTATACTTGAGAAAGAAAAAGTAGAGGTGCTTGGCGATGATTTCCGCGAGGGGCTTACAGCCGTAATTTCAATTAAGGTTGCCGAACCGCAATTTGAAGGACAAACTAAGACAAAACTGGGGAATAGCGATGCAGTAGGTGCTGTTGATGCTGCGGTATCAGATGCGTTAGCGATATTCTTGGAGGAAAACCCTAAGGAGGCTCGCATGATTGTGGATAAGGTGGTGCTAGCAGCCAAAGCTCGTATGGCAGCCAAGCGAGCTAGAGAGATGGTGCAGAGAAAAGGACCAATGTTTTCGGGGGGGCTTCCTGGTAAGCTAGCCGACTGTCGTAGTAGAGATCCTGAGATTTGTGAACTCTTCCTTGTGGAGGGCGACTCTGCAGGCGGTACCGCCAAGCAAGGTCGAGACTCTATGTTTCAAGCGATTTTACCACTCCGCGGTAAAATTCTCAACGTGGAGAAGGCGATGATGCACCGTGTATTGGAAAACCAAGAAATACAGGCGATGTACACTGCTTTGGGCGTATCAATTGGAACTGATGAGGATCCTAAAGCGCTCAATATCGATAAACTCCGTTACCATAAGGTGATTATCATGACCGATGCCGATGTCGATGGTAGCCATATTGCGACACTTCTACTGACCTTTTTCTTTAGGCAGATGAGGGTACTCATAGAGCGGGGATATGTCTACATTGCTACACCTCCCCTCTATCAGTGTAAGAAAGGCGATGTTGTTCAATACTGTTGGAATGATGAGGATCGATTAGCTTTTATTGAAAAGTATGGCGATGGTGACGAGAGCAAGATTATTACCCAACGCTATAAAGGTCTGGGTGAGATGAATCATGACCAGCTTTGGGATACGACAATGGATCCTAGTCAGAGGTACCTCAAACAGGTGTCAATGGAAAGTGCTGCGGAGGCGGATGTGGTTTTCTCAACTTTAATGGGTGAGGATGTCGAACCACGTCGAGAGTTTATCGAGACAAATGCTACGTATGCTAATGTCGACGCATAATATTGGATGACAGTAGTAATAGGGGATAGAAGGGTTGGTGAACTCTTGTATCCCCTTTTATCTATTATCTATAAAACTATGGAAGGAAGGACTTTTTCGCTTAAGCAACTTCAAGAGCAGATTGATAGTTGCAATAAGTTTCTTGAGACGAGCAAACCAGTAATAGGGATATCTACCAATCACAATCATGTGGATGAGAATACCCTCACACACACCTATTGTGATAGTGTAAAGCTTGCAGGCGGTATTCCATTGATTATTCCACAGACGGATGATATAGATCTGCTATTGGAAACTCTTGGAAGGTGCGATGGGTTGATCATGAGTGGCGGTGGTGATGTCCACTCTCTGTGGTGGGGAGAGGAACCACATCATAAGGTGGGCAAAGTCGTTCACAATAAAGATTTCTTTGACCTGTCGCTCATTCAGAGTGCCCTGAAACTCAATATCCCAGTACTGGGAATTTGCCGTGGCCTTCAGTTGCTCAATGTTGCACTAGGTGGGACGCTTCATCAGGATATTCAAAGCTTTGTGGAGGGAGCTTTCAATCATGTACAGACTGCTACTCGATACGAAGAGTGGCATCCTGTGGAAATACTTTCTGACGGTAGACTTCGTAGTCTTATTGGAGAGGATAGACTGATGGTTAATTCCTTCCACCACCAGTCTGTAAATAGACTCGCTGATTGTGGAACCATTTGTGCCAAAGCTGATGATGGTGTAGTGGAGGCGGTGGATTTCTATCCAGAATACAATGCTTTGGGTGTGCAATGGCACCCTGAGGCACTTGCTTGTGAGGGTAAGACCAAGCACCTTGAGATATTCAAGTGGCTGGTGGATGAAGCAAAGTTATTCAAACAAGCACGTCATATCCATCAACATATTATTACTATTGATTCACACGTTGATACCCCTTCATTACTAGTAGGTAATCCTTGCGGTGATAGTGATATTGCCAAGGTAGACTATTCTGGGATGGTGACAGGAGGACTAGATATAGCCTTCATGGCTGCTTTTGTCGCACAGGGTAGCGAGACTCCTTATAATCAGATGATAGAGATGTTAGATGCCACGGATGCTTATGCCAAGGAATCGGAGAATAAAATAGTAGTATTGACAGATACCTCTAAGGCTTGGGAGTACAAAATAAAGCATCAAAAGATGATTTGTAAGGCGGTAGAGAATGGCTATGCAATTGGGGATGATTTGTCCAAACTTGAAGAGCTTACCAGCCGAGGTGTCAAATATATTACTCTTTGTCATAATGGAGATAATCAGATTTGCGACTCAGGAGTCCGTAGCCACCAGACACATGGAGGTCTGAGTGACTTCGGAAAAAATGTTGTGAAGGAGATGAATAGGTTGGGGATTGCCATAGATGTTTCGCATGCAGCAGACGCAACTGTACAAGATGTATTGGAAATAAGTAGTGCCCCAGTCATCGCCAGCCACAGCTCTTGTCGGGCTATTTACGATCATCCACGCAATCTGCCAGATGAATTGATGAAGGCGATAGCTGACAAAGGGGGGGTGGTGCAGCTCTGTATGTATCATGGTTTCCTTAAGGACAAGGGAGCGACAGTGTTAGACTTCGTAAATCACCTCATGCATGCTATAGATGTGGTTGGAATAGATTATGTGGGTATAGGGACTGATTTTGATGGAGGAGGCGAAGTTGTGGGTTGCCGAAAAACGGCTGATTTACATCGTATTACAGTTGAACTTCTTCGCCGAGGAATTGCAATAAATCAATTTAGTGGTCTTTGGGGCGCCAATTTGTTAAGAGTGATTAGGTAATTGCTTATCTTTGCGCTAGATTTTTTGAACGAACCTACTACATATTATTGTGTATGAATAAAATTGTCTCCAAGGAGTATCTCTCTGAGAAGGTAGTCAAGTTTGTAATCGAAGCACCTCGTATTGCGAAGTCACGTAAAGCTGGGCACTTTGTTATTGTCCGTGTGGGTGAGATGGGTGAGCGTATTCCGCTTACTATTGCAGACTCAAACATTAATGCTGGCACCATTACCATGGTAGTTCAGAATGTCGGGCGAAGCTCTCGAAAACTCTGTGAACTGAATGAGGGTGATTATGTTACCGACGTAGTTGGTCCTCTTGGTCAGGCTACTAAAATCAAAAAATATGGGACTGTTGTCTGTGCAGGAGGTGGAGTCGGTGTAGCCCCTCTTTTCCCAATTGTTCAAGCGATGCACGAGGCTGGGAATCGTGTGATTGTAGTACTCGCAGCACGTAATAAAGATCTCATTATCCTTGAGAAAGAGATGCGCGCCAATTCTGACGATGTAATCATTATGACCGATGACGGTTCGTCGGGTAAACAGGGACTCGTTACAGCCGGTATCGAGGAGGTAATAAGTCGTGAGAAGGTGGATCTTTGCGTCACCATTGGACCTGCTATTATGATGAAATTTGTAGCTGAGTTGACCAAAAAGCATGAGGTGCCAACCTTTGCTAGCCTAAATACTATTATGGTAGATGGTACAGGCATGTGTGGCGCTTGTCGAGTTACTGTGGATGGGCAGACCAAATTTGTATGTGTCGACGGCCCAGAGTTTGACGCACACAAGGTCGACTTCGACGAGATGCTCAAGAGAATGAATGCATTTAGGGATCAAGAGAAGGCATAATATAAAGATGGATCTAATCAAGGAAAGACGTGCCCAAGAGTGGCGCGAAGAGCTCCGCAAGGCAACTAGTCCCAAGGAGCGTATGGCAATGACTAGGGTGGAGATGCCTGCACTAGACGGTAAGTACAGGGCAACCAATCACGAGGAGGTGAGTCAAGGACTCACTGCCGAGATGGCACAAAGTGAAGCGAAGCGATGTCTAGACTGCGTCAATCCGTCATGTATGGAGGGGTGCCCAGTGAGTATTCATATCCCTAGTTTCATCAAAAATGTTGAGGCTGGGAGTGTTTTAGAAGCTGCAAGGGTGATTCGTGAGACCAGTTCACTCCCAGGAGTATGCGGTCGCGTCTGCCCTCAGGAGAAACAATGCGAAAGCAAGTGTATCTATACACAAAAGATGAATAAACCCGCTGTGGCGATAGGTTTCCTCGAGCGTTATGTGTCGGATTACGAGCGTGAGGCAATCCTCAATGGCAGCGCAGAGGAGTCGAGGGATCCCATTGTACCTAACGGGATAAAGGTAGCAATTGCTGGATCTGGTCCTGCTGGGCTATCTTGTGCTGGAGACTTGGCGAAGTGGGGTTATGACGTAACCGTTTTTGAAGCGCTACATGAATTGGGAGGTGTACTTAGGTATGGAATTCCAGAGTTTCGGTTGCCCAATGATATAGTAGACTTTGAGATTGACAAACTCAAGGCTATGGGTATCAAGTTTGAAACCAACGTGATAGTGGGTAAAACTATCTCTTATGAAGATTTACAAGAGGAAGGGTTTAAGGCTATTTTCGTAGCCAGCGGAGCTGGTCTTCCTCGCTTTATGCACATCCCAGGAGAAAATCTTGTGGGCGTGATGTCGAGCAACGAATACCTCACTCGTGTCAATCTAATGAAGGCAGGGCAACCAGGAGCAGATACTCCTGTATCTCACGGAAAAAGTGTTGCAGTAATCGGAGGTGGTAATACAGCAATGGACTCCGTACGTACAGCACTTCGGCTTGGTGCACAGCGTGCCATCATTGTCTATCGACGTAGTGAAGATGAGATGCCTGCAAGATTGGAAGAGGTACACCATGCGAAGGAGGAAGGGGTAGAATTTATGACCCTCCATAACCCCGTCGAATACATTGACGATGGCACAGGTCGGGTATGTGCTATGCGTGTGCAGAAGATGGAGCTCGGGGAGCCTGATGCATCAGGACGCCGTAGTCCAATACCTATTGAAGGAGCAATAGAGGAGATTGAGGTGGATCAAGTGATCGTGAGTGTGGGTGTTTCACCCAATCCTATTATCCCTACTAACTTCAAGGGGCTAAAGATCACCAAGAGAGGGACTATCGAAGTAAAAGAAGAAACCAATCAGAGTGATCTTGAAGATGTATTTGCAGGAGGTGATATTGTACGTGGTGGTGCTACCGTAATCCTCGCAATGGGGGATGGTCGTAAGGCTGCTGCTGGGATCCATCAGTATCTACAGGCGATGAAATAACTTCAATCCTTTTACTATAATCTACACACACTTGAGGGGCGGCTACGAATAGTCGCCCCTCTTTGGATTATTGCTGTCCGATAAAACGGAAATAATTTAAAGATATATAAAGTCATAGGTTTGTGGTAAATTTGTGAAACAAGTAATGCAAACAAATATTATTAAGGCTATGGACAATTCGTTGTTGAGTCGCTTCACGCCAAGGGAGCCAAAGTTTTTCGTTTATCTCAACCAGATGTCGGTGCTATTTACTGAGGCTGCGGAGCTTATGCTCGAAGCTCTTCAGGTCAGTTCATCGGAAGGAAGAAGGGATTTTTTTGTGAAGATTAAGGAGAAGGAGCATGCTGCTGATATGGTATCGCATACTATATTTAATGCTCTTGAAGAATCATTCATTACCCCTTTTGATAGGGAGGATATACATGCTTTGGCTGATAGATTGGACGATGCTATTGATCTTTTGAATAGTAGTGCCAAGCGACTCTCTATTTACAATGTGACTAAAACTCTTCCTAGTTTTATTGAGTTAGGCAAGATTATAGTAGAGGCATCTAAGATTATCCAGCTAGTTGTGAACAATCTTGGTGATTTACACAAAAAATCTACCGAAGTCAAAGAAGGTTCAGAGCAAATACATGCACTCGAGAATAGAGGAGATGAAATATATGAAGCTGCTATCACTCAACTATTTATTGAAGAAACAAATGCGATTGAGCTTGTGAAAAATAAAGAGATACTCTCGCACTTAGAAAAAGTAACTGATGCCGCAGATCGAATCGGTAAGGTGTTGAAAACAATACTAGTTAAGTACTCCTAAGATTAGATACTATGGTACTATTAGTCCTAATCATAGTGCTCGCCCTGATTTTTGACTATATCAATGGCTTTCATGATGCAGCCAACTCTATTTCTACAATTGTTACCACTAAGGTGCTTTCGCCTTTTCAGGCGGTATTGTGGGCTGCCGCATTTAATTTTGTTGCCTTCTTTATTGCGAAGTTTATAATAGGAGGTTTTGGCATAGCAGACACAGTTGCAAAGACTGTGCATACTGAGTTTATTACATTACCTGTAATTTTTGCGGGGATTGTTGCGGCAATTGTTTGGAATCTTTTCACATGGTGGAAAGGCATTCCCTCCTCTTCCTCTCATACTCTTATCGGAGGATTTGCTGGTGCGGCGATCATGGCAAGTGGCTTTGGTTCTATTCACTCTGGGGTTATAGCAAAGATTGCAGCATTCATATTCCTAGCTCCTTTGATAGGAATGGTGATTTCTTTTATCATTTCTATCGTAGTGATGTACTCTTTTAGACATGTAAAGCATCATAAAGCTCAATGGATATTTAAAAAGCTCCAGTTGATCTCCTCAGCCCTTTTTAGTATTGGTCATGGACTTAATGATTCCCAAAAGGTAATGGGTATCATTGCTGCGGCCTTAATAGCGGCACATACCCATAATGGACTTGAGGTCGGTATTCAAAGTATTTCTGATCTTCCAAACTGGGTTGCATTTGCTTGCTTTGCTGCGATTTCGCTTGGAACAATGTCTGGTGGTTGGCGAATTGTAAAGACAATGGGAACAAAGATAACTAAAGTGACACCATTTGAGGGAGTCGTATCTGAAACAGCTGGAGCTATTACGCTATACCTAACAGAATTTCTCCGTATTCCCGTAAGTACAACCCATACTATTTCTGGTGCTATTATGGGGGTTGGAGCTACAAATAGACTTTCTGCTGTCCGATGGGGAATTGCTCGAAGTCTACTTGTAGCTTGGGTGTTAACTATTCCGGTGAGTGCATTACTGGGAGCAGGAATTTATTGGATTGTTTCAATAGTTTTGTGATTTAGAAAGTGAGGATATACAAAATATATCCTCACTTTTCTTTTATAGACGGAGAACTTATATTTGGCATAAAATAGATGATTTGTGCCAAAAATAGGTATCTTTGTAGTGGTAATAATTAATTTGAAAGATAATGATATGGCATACGGATTATTGAAGGGAAAGAGAGGAATAGTATTTGGCGCTCTAAATGAGCAATCGATCGCTTGGAAGGTAGCTGAACGAGTAGTGGAAGAGGGTGCCACAATCGCATTGACTAATACTGCTATAGCCCTTCGAATGGGAACGCTTAATGACTTAGCAGCCAAGACGGGTGCAAAGGTAATCGCTTGCGATGCAACAAGTGTCGAAGATCTCGAAAATGTATTTACTGAGAGTCAAAAAGAACTCGGTGGCAAAATAGACTTTGTATTACACTCAATCGGGATGAGCCCAAATGTGCGCAAGGGGATTCCTTATGATGAGATCAACTATGCGAATATGACCAAAACGCTAGATATCTCTGCTATCTCCTTGCACAAGATGCTATCTGTAGCGAAGAGATTGGATGCTATCTCGGAGGGAGGATCAGTAGTAGCACTAACCTATGTTGCTGCTCAGCGTAGTTTTGTCGGCTATAGTGATATGGCAGATGCCAAGGCATTGCTAGAGTCTATTACCCGTAACTTCGGATTGATTTATGGTAGAGAAAGGGGTGTCAGGATTAACACAGTGAGCCAGTCTCCTACAGTTACTACTGCAGGCAGTGGAGTGGAGGGTATGAATCTGCTGCGCCACTTTGCAGAAAAGATCGCTCCTCTAGGTAATGCTGATGCAGAAGAGTGTGCGGATTATTGTGTGACTCTATTTAGCGATCTTACACGCAAGGTTACGATGCAAAACCTCTTCCACGATGGTGGTTTTTCTACCACAGGGATGAGTGCTGAAGCACTTGAGCAGTACACAAAAGGGGGGCTAGACAATATCGACTAACAATGGAGGATGTAGGATTTATCCAATGGGCACTTGAGCATCTCAACTACTGGACAGTAACTCTACTGATGACAATTGAGAGCTCTTTTATCCCGTTTCCAAGCGAGATAGTGATACCACCAGCAGCCTATATGGCTGCTTCAGGGGAGAGCGACATGACTTTTACGGGTATTATGTTCTTTTCTACACTGGGGGCAATGATTGGGGCTTTCATCAATTATTCATTAGCTCTTTGGCTTGGTCGCCCGATTGTACATCGCTTTGCAAGAAGTAGGATTGGAGGATTTTTCCTTCTTTCTGAAGACTCCGTAATTAAAGCTGAGCAGTATTTTGAAAAGCATGGGAAGATATCCACTTTTATTGGAAGGTTAGTTCCAGGAATTCGACAACTTATTTCTATTCCTGCTGGTCTTGCAAAAATGAGAATCGCTCCTTTTGCGCTCTTTACAGCTCTTGGTGCTGGTGCTTGGAATCTCGTACTCGCTGTGTTAGGATGGTATTTACAGGATGTCGTTCCTTATAATCAACTTCGTGAGAGTGTTGAGCATTATAGCCAACCTATTGGTTATACAATCCTAGCTTTGGTTGTTTTGATACTTGGATATATGCTATTCAAGGCTCTTTCCAGACCTAAGGTAAATATCACAAGCAAATAAACTCTCTAAGATAAAAGAGAGCACATCACGACGACCCCGATGATTAAGGTCGTCATATTAGTGTAGCGGAGGAGCTTATTTAAGCTCCTCCCTTTTAGTCTACGGATAGCAAGGCATCCATTTCCAAAAAGTAATACGCCCAGTAGGAGGATGACGATTGCCCCCACCCAGCTACCTTCACTTACTAATCCGATGCACAAAAATATAGTTGTCAGAACAGAGTTGAGTAGGTAGAGCAAGGGACCAGAGCTCTTGCCCATCCGAACAATAAGAGTACGCTTGCCACTCTCCATATCCTCTAAATAGTCCCGATAGTTATTACTTACTAAAATATTTGCTTCCCATATGCCGATACCAAGAGCGAGAAGAATCAGATAAAGAGGAGGTCTGTCATCTGCAATAGCAAAATAGCTTGCCGAGATAGGGATTAGACCGTAAAAAAGCACCACGGCAAGGTCTCCAAGTGCCATTCTTGATAAGGAATATGATCCTGCAGAGTAGGCGATTACTCCTATTCCGATTAGTACTCCCACTGCTAGCAACCACCAATTGGTTAGAGCGACTAGGCAAATCCCAGCGATACCACACACCGAAAGTGATATGCCAAAAGCTACTAACATTTGTTTTGTTGTTACTTCTCCAGTAGTCAGTAGTCTTGAAAAACCTACTCTCTGGTCAGTGTCTTCCCCTCTCTTATATCCGTAGTAATCGTTGGCAAGATTGCTAGATATTTGAGCTGAGACTGCGACAACAAAGGCGAGTAAGTATAGCCCCCAGTGCATAACATCTTCGACAACCAAAGCCCCAAGGAGTATCAGCATCGGGGCTATGGAAGCTCCCAATGTGTGAGGTCGAGTTGCGTATATCCAAGTTTGGATTTGATTATTCATACCTCCTCGTTAAAGAGGTGATGACTAAGAAGACGGAGTGATTCTACCTTATCCTCGCTACGAACTAGTATTGATACGCCATAGTTAGATCCCCCAAAAGATATCATTCGCACTGGGATATTTTGAAGAGCCTCTACTACTTTACTTTCAAAGCCCACATTCTTCCAGTTCATATCACCTACTACACTAATGATAGTCATGTCCTGATCTATAGAGACGTGAGCTATCTTGTTGAGTTCGGATATTATTTCTTCAAGTCTATTAGGGTTATCGATTGTCAAAGAGACAGCAACTTCGCTCGTAGTCACCATATCTACCGGTGTTTGATAGCGCTCAAAAATTTCAAATACTTTTCTTAGAAAGCCTTGAGCCAGAAGCATACGTGTACTGAGGATTCTTAGCACAGTGATACCATCTTTGGCTGCCACGGCTTTAAGTTCTCCTTCGATTATCCGATTAGAAATCATCGTACCTTCTGCCGCCGGTTCCATAGAATTGAGCAAACGGACAGGAATATTGGCCATCTTGGCAGGATGAATACAAGTCGGATGCAGTATTTTTGCCCCGAAGTAAGCGAGTTCTGCTGCTTCATCAAAGTGAAGATGACGCACAGCTGTAGTGTGGCTTACAATACGAGGGTCATTATTATGCAGACCATCAATATCAGTCCATATCTGGATTTCTCTCGCATCAATAGCAGCTCCTACTAGCGAGGCAGTATAATCACTCCCTCCTCGCTTTAGATTGTCTATCTCAAGATAAGCATTTCGGCAGATATATCCTTCGGTAATAAAGATTTGTTGCTGCGGGTAGCGATCAAGAAGATCAAGTAATTGTTCTTTGATTAGTGCTTGATCTGGTTCTCCATGTTTATTAGTAATCATGTAATCAAGCGCTGAAATTTTGGTTGCATTCAATCCCGCCTCTACCAGGTGTAGACGCATCATCTCTACCGAAATGATTTCTCCTTGGGCAAGTATCTGGCGTTCCTCAAAGTCTGTAAAGTACTCTCCTTTAAAGTTTCGGAGAAAGTTCATAATCCCGGAGACAAAAGCTTTCGCATCGCCTTTGTTATTTTCCTTCTTGTATAGCTCATCAATAGCTACTTGGTATGACGTCTCCAGCTCGTCAATCTTTTTGAGCGCTACTTGAATATTATTGCTGTAATAGAGTTGACTAATCTCTACCAGTCTATTTGTCACGCCCGACATTGCGCTTAGGACGACAATCTTTCGTCCTTTATCACTACTTATCAATTGGGCTACATTACGAATTCGTTCGGCATTCCCTACGGAGGTACCGCCAAACTTCATGACCACTAGATCAGAATAACTATTACTTTGAATCATCGTGTAGATTAAATCTCTTCCCTTAATTGCATCTCCTCTAGTTTTCCCTCTATTACTTGGACAATCCGTGCAGGATATTTCTTGACTAGAGCATAATTGTGCGTGCTCATGAGCACGGCAGTCCCAGTTCCACTTATTTCCCTCAACAATGTAACAATCTGTTCCCCTGTGAGTGGATCAAGATTCCCAGTCGGTTCATCAGCGAGAATCATTTTAGGTTTGTTGAGTAGAGCTCTTGAAATTACCACTCGCTGCTGTTCGCCTCCCGAAAGTTCATGAGGGAGTTTATAGCCTTTGCTCTCGAGCCCGACTTGTTCCAATACCTCTGATATGCGCTTTCGGATGAGAGACTTGTCCTTCCAGCCAGTAGCTTTTAGGACAAACTCGAGATTTTTCTCTACAGAGCGATCCGTTAGTAATTGAAAGTCTTGGAAAATAATTCCTAATTGACGGCGAAGAAAGGGGATTTCCTTTCTCTTAATCTCCCGAAGATTAAAATCACCAAACCTCCCTTCACCCTGGGCTATAGGTAGGTCTGCATAGACCGATTTTATAAGAGTGGATTTGCCAGCACCGACTCGTCCAATAAGGTAAACAAACTCTCCAGGAAACACGTCGAGTGAAGCCCCGTTGAGAATAATATTCTCATCCCGCTTCACAATTATATCTTTTAGCGTAAGTAATACCCCTTCTGCCATTTCTATTCCATGTAATATTATGGTGCAAATCTAATCATTTCCCTCCACTTACCTATTATCTCTTCATCAAATTACTCAGAATTGTCCCAAATTGGGTAGGCATAATTTCGATGCTAAGGATTAGAGCACTATCCAAATCCTCAGCTCTGGCACATTCGCTTATTTCAAATGGGAGCACTGCTATAACCTCCCCTTCACATTCCAGGGTAGGGCAAAAGGGCCTATAATACTCTGGTACACCCCTCTCGCCAAGGTATCTAAAGAGTGATTTATGACCCTGTTTCATCCCGAATGGTTGAAACACGTCCTCATGTTTGCCCATACGCACTATTACATCTTTATCCCTGAAAGCAGAGCTTAAGAGGAGTGTCTTTGTACCGTGATTTTCTGTCCTATTCTTATAAACGGTCAGGGTATCTAGGTAATTGACATCATTGAGTAATCTTGGCTCAAAGCTCTTATTTTTTGACACATTATCGATGATAAACAGCTTGCCTCTATATATCTGTGCCAGAGTATCTCCAGTCCAAAAGGAGGTACTCTTTTCACTATTCCTCCTTTTGAGCATATCCTCTGCTTGAGTATAATTAAATCCAAAGTCATTGACCCATTTCTTAAAGAAGTACCTGCCACTCGAGTTCTTCACGACCTCCCCGAGCTCGATACTTTGCTCATCATTATCCACAGATTGGTTGATGAATACCTTTTTTTGTTCATTGAGGACTTCTTGCTCCTCTCCAAAGTGCGACATACTCTCCAGCATACTGATTCGAAATGATGGATTGAGCTCCTCAAAGTTAGGGATTAGTCTATGCCTTATGTAATTACGCTTAATCCCCGTATCATTATTAGTACTATCCGTGATATATTCTAGATGCTCAGCATGGATATACTCTAGTAGTTCACTTTTAGAGGTAGTGAGGAAAGGACGCAAAATATCACCATTTACCACCTTCATCCCAGACAGCCCAGCTCCTCCGGTTCCTCTTGAGAGATTAAGCAATGCAGTCTCTACCTGATCATCGGCATGATGCGCTACTGCTATCCATTGGTAACATTGCTTGAAAGCTATCATTCTGAATGTTTCATATCTGATATCTCTGGCAGCCATCTCAACGGATATTCCCAACTCCTTGGCTACCGTTTGTGTCTGAGCAGATGATAGCACTAGGGAAGTATTTGGTAAATGTTTTTGGCAAAACTCCTTCACAAATCTTTCATCCCTATCACTTTCCTCTCCTCGTAGGTGGAAATTAATGTGCATAGGCAAAATCTGGTATCCCATGCTGTAGAGTAGATGGACAAGAGCAATCGAGTCTGCTCCTCCACTGAGACCTACCAGAATCTTATCATGAGGGTTTATCGTAGCCCTAATAAGATTTTTAGCCTTTTCCAACATCGTTTAGAAAGGATAGATGAGAGGTAAAACAAAAACCATGACCAATAGTATCACGACTTGCAATGGTAGCCCTACTTTGAGATAATCTATAAAACTGTACTTACCGGCGCTCATCACCATTGCATTGGGTGGGGTAGAGAATGGACTTGCAAAGCACATACTGGCAGCCACAGTCACCCCGATTAGGAAAGGCATCGGGCTCGCTTCTAGCATTTGTGCTGCTGCGACCGCAATAGGTGCGAAGAGAATTGCTGTAGCGGTATTACTAATAAACATAGTGAGGGTGGAAGTCGCAAGCATAATACCAGCTAACACCGCATAAGGTCCCATAGCTCCTAAGGCACCCACTAAGCTGTTGGAGATGACGCTACTTAGCCCAGTATTGTCCATTGCTGTAGCGAGTGGCATCATACAAGCAAATAGTACTACGCTCTCCCAGTTGATGGTATTGTAAGCATCTTTGGCACTCCTAAAGCACCCTCCCAAGATTACAAGTACTGTAGCGATGAGTACAGCAACCACAGGAGAAAGCCAATTAAATATCATTGCAAGAATCATAAGTAAGATGACGATTGAGGCAAAGGTGCCCTTGTGGTCTAGTGTAATCTTTGATGCCTCATCCTCGGGTTTCCCAATTACTACAATATCGCTCTCCATTTGGCTCATCTTGTCGATGTCTTCCCAGGTACCTTGCACCAAGAGCATATCTCCAGAGAGTAGTTTGGTATTTGGAATATCTTGAAGTATGTAGCTATTATTTCGCTGTACAGACAGGATATTGACATTGTAATTACTGCGCAGATGGGTGTCTCGTACTAGTTTATCATTGAGACGAGATCCTCCCAGAAGTACCACTTCAGCCAAACCAAACTGATTGAACTTAAACTTCCCACTAAACTTGGGGGGTGTTACTGATAAATCTGAGGTTGCATCAAAAAAAGAAAGTCGATTGTCCTTTGCAAACTTCTTAATATCGTCAAACTCCCCTAGGACATATAGGAGATCATTAACTCCAATCTCAGTATCTCCCTCTGGCAAGTTAGCTACCACATTTTTGCCAAATGCAGTATAGTGACGGGTGCGAATCTCTGCTATGGTACAAGAGTAGCGCTTTGTAATTGCAAGTTCCTTCAGGGTTTTTCCAATTAAAGGGGAGTCTTTGGAGGGCTCTAGTCGATAGAGGTTATCGACGATTTTGTACTCATAGGTGAGTTGGTCTTGGCTCTTCGCCACAGATCTGCGACCTCTATCTTGGTTTTTGTCTCCCTTTTCCAAAAGCCTAGACATGGGAATGAGCATCATCAAACCTACGACAAGCAATATGAGTCCAACTGGGAGTATGGAGAAAAATTCCAACCCTTTGTGGCCTGCATCTATCAATGCACCATGTACAATCAAGGTGGGTGGAGTACCAATCAGCGTCATCATACCACTTATGCTACACATAAATGCCATAGGCATCAGTAGGCGACTAGGACTGGTATTGGATTGATTGGCTAGACTGATGACAATCGGCATCAAGATGGCTGCGGTACCTGTGTTGCTAACAAACAGACCTACTACCACGGTCACAAGCATCACTAATAGAAATAGTTTATTGGGATTTCCTCCTGCGAGGGCGAGTGTTTTATTACTTATCTTGGAAGCGATGCCTGTCTGAGTAATAGCCCCTCCGACCACAAATAGCCCTGCAATCATGATGACTACCGAATTAGAGAATCCTGCCAGTCCCTCTTGGGGCGTAATCACCCCTGATAGTACCAATGCCAACATGGAGCAGAGCGCAATGATGTCGGAGCGAATTTTGCCCCAGACAAGTAGTGCTGCAGTGAGCACCAATATCACAAGTGTGGCAATCATACTTAACCTCTCTTTTTTGACTATTTGCAAACTTAATCATTATTTGCTGAATTTCATTTCCTTTCGTGCAAATTGCCTCAATTCCGAAGTATAAGAGGGGGATATGTCGGTGAAAAAACAAGATTCTCTCTACCGAGAGACTGGATTCTCTCTACAGAGCGACAGGATTCTCTCTACCGAGAGACAAAATTCTCTCTACTATGGCGTTTCTGAAAATAGACAGTTTTAGTTCTGCTGTTGTTTATATTTAGTTATCCCCATAGATATACCTTCTCTCTCCGTTGGTACACAATATGAGGTTTTTCACGAATTCTATTCATCATTATTATTTTTCTTTCTCTTGGATATATCTGAAAAGTGGTAACTTTGGGATATGAATGAGAGCAAGATAGATGAGATATTGCAGGACTATCACGAGTACTTACTTCTTGAGCGCAATCTGGCAGAGAATAGTATTGTGAGCTATGGTAGGGACGTGCAGCACCTAGTAGAGTATGCTGAGATGCGAGAGAAATCGTATCTTGAGCTGACGTATGAGGAGCTAGAGGGTTTTCTCGCTTATTTATCCGACCTTGGACTGGGGCAGAAGAGCCTTCGACGTACGGTGAGTGGTGTGAAGAGCTTCTATCGCTTCTTAGAGCTAGAAGAGATATTGGTGGACAATCCGACTGAGACACTCGAAGGTCCTAGAGTGGCTGAGCATCTCCCTGAGGTGCTCACAGTAGAAGAAGTAGATGCGCTTCTCAGTGCAATAGATCTCGATACTCCTCATGGGCTCAGAAATGCTGCTCTTATAGAGCTCCTTTATAGCTGTGGACTACGTGTGTCAGAGGCTTGTGACCTCATATTCCCTTCACTTTACTTAGAGGAAAAATATATTCGTGTGGTAGGGAAGGGTACCAAGGAACGACTGGTACCGATGTCTGAGAGTGCAGTAGAGCGAATTATGGACTATCTGCCTGTGCGGCATGCTATTGAGGCAAAGCCAGGCTACACCCATCACCTATTTCTCAATCGTATTCGCACTGGAATTTCTCGACAGATGGTATTTATGGTAGTTAAAGATTTGGCAGAACGCATTGGGCTAGAAAAAGAAATTTCTCCACATACCTTTCGTCATTCTTTTGCCACCCATCTATTGGAAGGGGGAGCTAACCTTCAGGCTATTCGGGATATGCTGGGACATTCGGATATTTCTACGACAGAAATCTATACACACATTGATCGAAGTAAACTAAGAGATGATATTCTTAGGTACCATCCTAGAAATAGTTAAATATCTTCTAAGTATAGAAATATCAATTCTAGTGCAGTATATCCTTGATTTTAGGACTAAACTAAATATTTAATACACAAAAAAACTAAAAAAATATATATCTACTTGATTTTACGAATAATTACCTTATATTTGGGCAAGAATTAGTTAGGTGTATGCCTATGGTGATAGGCACCCCTTCCTTGGAATTCAGAAGAGTTATTATATACTTCCATTTTTAAAATTGTTTTAATATGAATAAGACTGAATTTATTGCTGCTGTAGCGCAGAAGGCTGAGTTGACTAAGGTTGACACCAAGAAGGCTGTTGATGCAGGTATTGAGGTTATTCGTGAGCAAATGAAGAAGGGCGAGAAGGTTGCCATCCTAGGTTTTGGTACTTTCTCCGTTTCTCAGCGTGCTGCACGTGAGGGTGTTAATCCACAGACTGGCAAGAAGATGAAGATTGCAGCTCGCAAGGTGGTTCGCTTCAAGGCGGGTGCTGCTCTTGATCTCAACACTAAGAAGAAGTAATTAGGTCCTTTACTTAGGTCATTCTACTCCACACCTATAATTATGTAGGTGTGGAGTTTTTTCTATTAAACCTTTTCCTCTTGTCGATTGTTATTCAACCGAGGTGCAATAATGCCCGAGGATTTTTTTTAATGAAGATAAATTACATAGCAATGGCACTCGCTTCTGTGCTCTTAGGTTTCACTTCTTGTCAAAAGAAAGACGAGACTAAGGGTTCGGCGATGCAGGAGAATTCAACTGAAGTAATAATAACTAATAACAATGCAACGAATATGAAGTTTGAACTAGTAAAACTACCTTACGCTCCCAATGCTTTGGAGCCAGTAATCAGCGAGAAGACTATCGGGCTGCACCATGGCAAGCACCTGCAGACTTATGTTAATAATCTCAATAAGCTCATTGAAGGCACAGAGTTTGCCGATATGGAGCTTGTAGATATTGTAAAGAAGTCTGAAGGTGGAATCTTTAACAATGCGGGGCAGACCCTCAATCATAATCTTTATTTTACCCAGTTTGCCCCGAACAAGGGTGGTGAGCCGACCGGTGACCTACTCAAAGCTATCGAAACAAAATGGGGTAGTTTCGCCGAATTCAAGAAACAGTTTGAAGCTGATGCTACAGGTCTATTTGGTGCCGGTTGGGCATGGCTGGCAACGGATAAGGATGGCAACCTCTCCATCACCAAGTACAGCAATGCAGGTAACCCTGTTGTCGATGGACTTACACCTCTTTTTGGAGCAGACGTGTGGGAGCATGCCTACTATGTAGACTTTGAAAACCGTAGAGCAGAGCACTTGGCAAAACTTTGGGATATTACTAATTGGGATGAAATAGCAAACCGCTACACAAATCGCTAATCTGTATCGTCCTATTATATATTTTATGTGGCGCATCCAAGATTTGGGTGCGCCACTATTGCCCTATATGGGGGAAAAAAGGTATATTTGCCGATAATTCTTTGGAAATAAGTAATAACTACTGTAGTTTTAAGATTAAGAGACAATGAATATCTCAATAGTTGAGCAGAAGGAGGGTTTTGTCCGTTTACAGGTGGATGTAGTAAAAGGAGACTATCAAGACGAACACAATAAGGAACTGAAGCATGTCGCACGCAGTGCCAAAGTGAAGGGCTTCAGGGAAGGGAAGGCTCCTGTCGGTATGATTGAAAAGATGTATGGTGAGGGCGTTCGCTATGAGGTAATCAATCGTATGGTAGGTAAGCTCGTTGATGACTTCATCAAGGAGAAAGAGTATAAGGTAATCGGCTGGGCTATTCCTGAGGAGAATAATAGCGTAGAAATGACCAAGGAGGATATGACCCTCTACTTTAAGCTTGCGCTTCACCCAGCAGAGTATGATACAGACTTCAGCGATAAGACCTTTACCAAGTACGAGATAACTATCTCTGATGATGAAGTCACAAAGCAGCTTGAGGCCATACAGCAAGCCAATGCCAGTATGCAGGAGACCGACCAAGTAGTAGCGGATGCTATCGTAGGTGGTGATATTGCAGAGTTGGAGGGAGATACCCGAAAGGAGGGTGGCATCCTGAAAGAGAATGTAACTATCTATCCTCAGTTTATGAAGGACGAGGAGGAGAAAGCAAAGTTTATGGATGCTGGGAAGAGCTCAGTGGTAGTATTTAGCCCATACAAGGCCTTTGACGGTAATAGCGCAGAGCTATCTTCTCTATTCGGTATTGATAAAGATGAGGTTGAAAATCTAAAAGGCAAGGAGTTTAGCTTCCAAATCGAAACCATTCGTCATATGGTGCCAGCAGAGCTCAATCAGGAATTCTTTGATACTGCCTTTGGAGAGGGTAAGGTGAACAACGAGGATGAAGCCAAGACTAAGATTCGTGAGTTTATGGAGGCGTCCGAGCGAGGCAATGCGGACTACAAGTTTGCTTCAGATTTCCTAGACTATGTAAGGGAAGAGAAAGCGTCTAAGCTCGTGCTCGCAGACGATCTGATTATAGAGTGGTATAGCGACAATCTAAAGCGCAATAATGATGATGAGGGTCTAAAGAACCTCAATAAGGAATCTCTCATCAAGAGTCTAAAGCGTGAGCTATATATCCGTCACCTTGCAAATGAAGAGAAGCTAGAGGTCTCTGATGAGGATGTCCGTGGTTTTGCTTACGAAATGGTTAGAAATCAATTTGCACAGATGGGTTGGACTAATCCTGATCACGAGATTGTGGCAAAATATGCTGATCAACAATTACAGGATAGCAACTTTGCATATTCAATGGAAATGAATATTCTAGAGCAGAAGGTCGGCAAGGCGATGCAAGAGAAGGTAAAGCTTGAGACCAAACAAGTAACTGCAGAGGAGCTTCGTGAGATTCTTAATCCAAAGAAAAAAGAGACTACCGAGGAGTAATTCCAAGATAGTTTATTAAAGCAAATAAAATAGGTCGGGAAACGAAAGTTTCTCGACCTATTTTTATACAGTGGATTTGCTTAATTCTCTGAGAATAGCGACACTGTCATCTCCTGGCAGTTGATGACGGGTGTGCTAAAATTGTCACTAATGTAAGTCCCTATATTGTGGAGCTTAGAATTGTTGTCCTTGAAGAGAGAAATATAGTCGTCGTTAAGGTTGATGGTGTTATTCTTAAATACCAGCTCACGAAGCGATTTGGCATAAAAGATAGGAGTAGGGAAATTGTCGAAGATATTATTTTCTACTACCACTCGTCCATGGAAGTATTCTCCCTCTACAGTAAGTGGCATCTGAGGAGAGATAGAGATGATACCATCGGTAAACTGGTAGAGGCTGGTAAGTGCATTGATAAAATGATTTCCAGTGATTACCACATCTTCGCAAGGACCACTTTCATACCATCCATTAGCATCACCTGTTAGTAGGATGGCACTGCCGTGTGTATGATCAAAGGTATTGTCGGTGCATTCTACACGCTTGGGTGTAGAAAAGAGAGCCCCACGAGCGCGATTGTTGCGCACAGTACTCTTGGTAAATAGTACTTCGGGATGTGCTGTGAGATTTTCGATAGCGAGAGCCTTCGAGGTCTGTGGAAGTGCTTCGGCAAAGGTAATCTTGATCTGAGTAGTGGAGAGCACCTCTATCTTAGTAGGTAGGTAAGATGCTACAGGAAGCAATGTCTCACGAGAGATGAGCCTGAGACTATCACCCTCTTCGTACCATGTGAAGCCAAAGCTCTGCTCGTGAGCAAAGGTGCCGACCAATTCGTTACCAGCAATGCTATCTACCCTGAGGTAGGTGCCATGTACATTGATAGCATCATCTGCCATATTTTCGTAAAGGCCACCAGTAGAGATAATCTTGCCACGGCAGCCAGAGAAGTGCGTGGCGTCAGCCACGGTGGTGAATACTCGCTCGCTTCCTTCTGAAATAGCTACATGGAAGCCATCTAGGGTAATGTCGCTACTATTCTGCGCCACGAGCCCCATACCCTCGGCAAAATGAACAGCGACATCCTTAACCTGGATATTCTTAGAGTCCATAATTACAATACTAGGAGTAGGTCGATAGTAGGAACGTATAGCGTATCTGTCGCCGACTTCCAGGTATTGCGCTTCATTCCAATTGCGTAGTTGTAATGTGTGATTCCCTAATTCTTCAATGGTAGTAGGATTAAAAGAAGGGTCGGATCTATTCCACTTCATGTGACCTGCATTGTCAAATGCGAGCATAGTGTATAGAGGTAGTTCATAAGTCTCTCCAAGGAGCACAAACTGATTACCCTCAATGCGATATTGAGTCTCACCGAGTACCTTGACTTTGACGTCACTTTGATCTTTGTCTATCTCAAGTACCTCTATCTGGCTCATAGCGGGACGTGGATAGTCGATAGAGAAACCCTCTAGGTGGATATTGTCACTTTCTTTAAGGACAATCGGTATGAAGCGACCATGAAACTGTAACCTGGTCTTATCTCCTAGTACACTGACGTTATTCATCCTCTCAAACATCATAGCCACGGGTCGATGATCTACATGGTCGTGATTGGAGATATAAAGTTGGTGTAGGGGTAGTTGTTCCTGATAGACATGGAGATCTCCTTTGGGTAGGTAGACAATCACCTCTTTACCTTCCATTGATGCTTTCTTGGCATCATCTAAGAGGGCGAGTAGGGCAGTGGCGTTGTCGTGAGTAGGGTCGTCTATCACCGCTCCATAATCGGTAAGCCGTAATTCTACCTTCTTGTTGTCTTCCGAACAAGATAACAGGAATAGGGCCATGAGTAGCGTAAGTACCTTTTTCATGATTGCTTGTTATTGATTGTGTACAGATTTGCATTTCGTTGCATACCCTCCAGTTTTGCCCTTGTGGCAGCTGTGCCATGGAATAGCCGGGCGTACTTGGACTCGTCTAGTTCTTTGATGTCTTCCTCCTTTAGCTCGAGTAGTTGTGGGGCTGGTGGAAAGAGTCTTGTTGGGCGAGGAGTTCTATTGTATGGGCATACGTCTTGGCAGGTATCACAGCCGTAGAGTCGTTTGCCTAGTTTCTTAGATAAATCTTCAGGAATCTCACCTTTGTGTTCGATAGTGAGGTAGTTGATGCACCGACGGGCATCGAGCCCATCATCTGTAAGTGCTCCAGTAGGGCAAGCATCGATACATTTGTGACAACTCCCACACATCTTTGAGCAAACAGTATCAGTCGATAGCTCTAGAGAAGTCAGCAATTCCCCGAGAAAGACAAAGCTACCTACTCTCGGGATGATAAGGTTGCTATTCTTCCCCACAAAGCCTATTCCAGATTTTTGAGCCCAGTAGCGCTCCATAAAAGGCGCAGTGTCTACCAGAGGTCGATAGTCATGCGCCCCAATTTCCTCTTCAATTTGCTTTGCTAATCTCAGGAGTAACTGCTTTATCACCTTGTGATAGTCACGACCTAGTGCGTACTTAGCTATTTGAGGAGCATCAGGGGGTTGTGGCTCAGCGGGGTAGTAGGAGACTGCAATCACGATGGCACTTTGCGCTTCAGGAAGAAGCAGTTTTGGATTTTCTCTCTGTGCTTTATGCTTCTCTAAGTACTCCATACTGGCTTGCTTACCATCTGCTAACCAAGAGTCATAGTATGCTACTGCTTGAGGAGCGACGTTCTCGATTGGTACAAAACCGATTGCATCTATCCCAAGCTCTTCTGCTATTCTCCTGATTCGCTGTGTGAGCATAGATTAAAAATGGACTACTAACCCATCGTATGCGGGGAATATCCCCTCTGGACAGTAGCGCTCAATAGTCGTATGTGTCCCAAACGTATGGGCGAAATGGGTGAGAAAGGTACGCTCAGGCTGGATGAGCTGGATGAGCTTAAGGGCTTCTGAAAGCGAAAGATGAGCCATGTGCTCATAAAGGCGAAGGGTATTAAGTACCAATACCTTTATACCTTTTATTTTTTCGATGGTCTCTTGAGGTAGTGTCTTGCAGTCGGTAATATAAGCGAGGTCGCCAAACTTATAGCCTACAATAGGTAGTTTCCCATGCATTACCCTAAGAGGTTGTATGGTGTGCTTATCTTTGAGTACGATACCATTATCCACATCGACCTCATGGGTAACTATATGCGGTACCCCAGGGTAAGGCTTTTCCACAAATGCGTATGGCAGTCGTAGTCGTATCGCTCTGATGACATTTGGCTCAGCGTAGATAGGAACTTCAGGTTTGTCTCGAAAGATAGGTCGCATATCATCTATCCCCCCCGAATGGTCATAATGCTCGTGGGTGAGCACGATACGATCAATATTGTGACAATCGGCTACCAATAATTGACTACGAATGTCTGGACCACAATCGACCAATATGTCTTCCCCGCCGTACTGGACGAGTGCTGAAGCTCTAAATCTTTTGTCTCGAGTATCGCTAGACCTACAGGTATTGCAGCTACACCCGATCTCCGGTATGCCGGTGCTTGTGCCAGTACCAAGAAACATCAGTTTGCCCATGCCTTCAATTATCTTAAGCTGTCCTGAGTGCCACTTCTAACAAAGCGTACTTCAGGATGTAATTCGATGCCAAACTTCTCCTTGACCGTTCTGATAATCATGTCGGAAAAATCTACCACCTCATGGCTATAAGCACCGCCATAATTGACAATCACTAAAGGTTGCTTGTGATAAGTGCCGACATTCCCCTGGCGGATGCCCTTTAGACCACACTGCTCAATAAGCCAAGCAGCAGGAATCTTATACTCTTGTTCAGAGATAATATAATGGGGCATGCTTGGGTATTCCAAGAGAAGGTGTGTAAAGAGTTGTCTATTTACAATTGGATTCATAAAGAAGCTACCTCCATTGGGAAGCTCAGCAGGATTGGGGAGCTTACTCTCTCTTACCTCAATCACCTTTTGTGCCACCATGAGGGGAGTTAGATCTGCGATGCCTGCTAGGTCTTGTAGCCCTGCGTAGTCGAGATTAGGCTTAGCTGTCTTGGAAAGGCGGATATCTACCGCATAAATCAATTGGAATTGCTGTTCAATTTCCTTGAAGATAGAATAGCGATAAGCGTAGTGACAGTCGGCATTACGCCATATATATTCCTCGCCTGTCTCCAAATCAATGGAGTGGATAGTCTCGATTACTTGCTGAGCTTCTGCGCCATAGGCACCTATATTTTGCACCGCTGCAGCGCCTACTTCTCCCGGGATTAGTGCTAGGTTCTCGATTCCCCAAAGCCCTTTCTTAGCGCACTCCATTACTAGTTCGTGCCAATTTTTGCCAGCTTCCACTCTGAAGAGAATGGAATCACTATTTTCTTCAACTGTGCCAACGCTATTGCCTGAATAGTGAAGTACGGCACCACGGAAGTCTCCCACGAAGAGCAGATTGCTACCACCACCCTTAATCATCATTGGCAGTGTACGGAAATACTCGTCGCGAGAGAGCCTCTGGGCATCCTCTTTGCTCTCTACCTCTATATAGTAACTCGCTTTGCAAGCCATTGCAAATGTATTGAGTTCTTTCAGCTCATATCCTTGCTCAATCTTCATACCTTATTTAAATGTATTCTTATTTTGTGCCAACTTATCCTCTTGAGGATTGCTGGCTGGTTCCCAAAAGTGCTTCCCGAGGAGCTCATTTGGCATATATTGTTGTGGAGTGTAGTGCCCTGGATAGTCATGCGGGTAAATATACCCTTTGCCATAACCCAGTTCGTTCATCAACTTAGTAGGAGCATTTCTTAGGTGCATGGGTACGTGGTGCGGAGGGTTATTCCGTACATAGGCAAGTGCATTATCAATCGCTAGGTAAGCGGAATTGCTTTTGGGGCTGCATGCAAGGTAAATCGTAGCCTCAGCTAGGGGAATTCTCCCCTCTGGCCACCCCACTTTGTCCACCGCATCAAAGGCACTTTGAGCTATGAGTAGGGCATTAGGATTGGCAAGACCTATATCTTCTGCAGCCAGTATCAAAAGTCTGCGAGCGATAAAACGCGGTTCCTCACCACCCTCAATCATTCGTGCTAACCAGTAAATCGCGGCATCTGGATCACTTCCTCTGACGCTTTTGATGTATGCCGAGATAATGTCGTAGTGCATCTCGCCACCTTTGTCGTATACGGCAGGATTTTGCTGTAAGTAGTGTGCTACTGTTTCATTGGTGATAACCACTTCCTTCGTCTTTTGTGCCTCAGGGGTAGTGGTTAGTAGCTCGATAATATTGAGCAACTTACGGGCATCTCCTCCTGTAGCAGCGAAGAGCGCATCAGTTTCTTTGAGATCAAAATGATACTCCTTGAGTACCTCATCTTCCTTGATGACCCTTTCAGCTAGTGCTAATAGAGCTTTGGCGTCTAGAGATTTCAGGACAAACACCCTACAGCGGGAAAGAAGAGGTCGAATCACCTCAAAGGAGGGATTTTCTGTGGTGGCACCAATTAGTGTGATGCTCCCTTGTTCCACTGCATGGAGTAGAGAATCTTGCTGTGCTTTATTGAATCGATGAATCTCGTCGATAAAAAGAATCGGAGTCCCTCCATTATTGAAGAGCCCTCTACGTCTTTCCTCTGCTTTCTGTATAATCTCTCTAACCTCCTTCACTCCTGCTGATACAGCACTAAGTGTAAAGAATGGTAATCCCATTTGTTGGCTAATAATGTGCGCCAAGGTAGTTTTACCAACCCCCGGAGGTCCCCAAAGGATAAAGCTTCTCAATAGCCCGCTATCAATCATCTCATAAAGCGGAGCCCCAGGCGCTACCAAGTGCTCCTGCCCCGAGTATTCAGAGAGGGATTTGGGACGCATCCTCTCAGCCAGAGGAGCCAGCTGTAAACTCATGATATTCCGTCGAAGTATGCCTCTAAAAGTCGGGTAAGGATGAGATCAATCTCCTCCAGCGACTCTCTACTTTTGTGGTCTATACCCATAAATCTCTGACCATCTCGATACATGGAGAGATAGGTAATACCTGCTAAGTATAGTATTATTTTGTGTCTTAGATGTTCTCGACGAGTCCCATTTTGGAGAGGTGCAAAGTCCTCTTCAAGTAGATTTACAATATGTCGGTCTCGCTTTTGACTGCTTTGGAAGCCCTTGTCTGTAGTGTCTGCAATCTCCCAAATGAGTAGATTTTGAAGGTCTTCATTAGTGGTAATCCAATTGATATAGTCCTGAAAAATAGTCCTATATCTCTCTACCTTGCTCATCATCGAGGTCTCGCCAAAAAAATCTGATACAGTACTATCAATCTGTGCGGCATAGGCTTCGAGTAGATCACTTTCGGTAGGGTATCTCCTCTTTACTACTTTGAGATCCATACGTGCTTCAGAGGCGACTTGTGCTAGTGATACGGACGAAAGACCTATCCGCTTTGACACCCTTCGAAGCGCTGCAAAGATCTCTTCTTGCAATTGTTTATTAGTTCTTCTCTGTCTCATCGATATTGGTTTTGTTGATCGGTGTGTAAATATAGCTATTTTCCATTTATATCAACGATAGTTATGTAAATCCCAATTTCACAGACAAAGGACACAGGCTCATTGTTGCACACTTTTTTAGGTATTGTATAGCTACAAAGAGACCATCTCTCCGGAGAAAGATTTTGTCTCTCGGTAGAGAGAATCTTGTCTCTCGGTAGGGAGAATCTTGTCTCTCGGTAGAGAGAATCTTGTCTCTCGGTATAGAGAACTTTGTCCCTCGAGAGATAAAAACAATTGTCTTTTCTCCGTAAATGTCCAACTCGCAGAACTATGATGTCTTGATTTGCGACTTCCTATCCTATGCCTCCATTATATTGTGAGAATTAGTTCAATTTTTTCAGATGTCTGATAAAAAAGATATTATACGAAGTTTAATCCCCCGCATATTAACCAGGTTTAACTAGGTTTTCAGAGAAATTGTGGCGGTGATTACTTATATTTGTAAACTAAAATGCGTGGGGATTTTTCCCCTAATTGTTTTATGCGTTTTATGAGTAATCGTGTTTTTAGGTATATAAGTTTATGATTCAGTTTATAAGGACGTTGTTTGAAGAGGGAGACACTATTTTTATTTCCCAAAAGGGTCAAGAAATCGGAGGAAAGATTCTGGGGATAAACGATACTTTTATTGTTATTGAGACTGTTGATGGCAACATTGTTGGTATAAAAGAGGATGCAATTGACAGTTTTTCTAAAGAATCGATAAAGAAATCTCAACGGGACTTCAATACCATTGGAAATTCAAGGTTTCGTGGTTCAAGGAATAATGAGGCTCGGATCAATATTAATGGGGAAGGAGGTTCCCGCTCTCGGTACTATGGATTTCAGCCGATTCAGCAACAGGAGGATAAGAAAGAAAGACCAAAGTTTAAGCAATACAAAGCAGGAGATAGAATTCCAATCGAATTCCTTACTCAGCGCGATCCTACTCTTGCTAATTCTTGGAAAAGGATGGAAGAAGAGCGCAGAAAGTCTCATCACATCAAGAATGCAATGAAGGAGACTTTTGAAGAAATAAGGTCAGAGGACAATGATATGCACTTGGTGGTGCCAGCCATTGGCGCAATTGTAGAGCTTAAACCAGCCTATCAATTTGGGTTTATTGATGATATGCAAACTGGGGAGCGCTACTTCTATAATAAGGGCGACATCATAGATCCTGCACTTAAAAACGAGTCAGGAGAGGGCATCCAGGTCGTTTATCAGCGTGGCAGAAATCACAAAGGTGCTACGGCCAAGTGTGTGTTGCTCTCTCAAAGTATCGAGAGCATAATCAATATTGCTATGGGGTTGGTGGAAGAAAATGACTTCCTCAGGGCTAAGTTGGTGTTGCAAATTATCATCGATGCCTATCCTGATTGTAAAAGTGGAAGAGCAATGCTCAATCGACTCAGCAGTCTCCTAGACGAAAACAGCATTGTGGAGTCTTCACAATACGATGCTCTCTATACTGAGGCTCGTAGAGCTCTTGAGCAGAGAGAGTATGCCACAGCACTCAAACTCTACAATGAGTGCCTCGAAAAGGGAGTACGTAAGGTAAATTGCATCAAGGAGATAGCCCAAGTATTTATCTCTCTGCATGCACAAGAGCGTGATGAAGCGCAAAAAGAGTTGATTAGAAAGAAGGGTCTAGAGTTTGTTGAGGAGCATAAGGAAGAGCTGCCAGATAAGTCGAGTACCAAGTTTAGCCTCGAAAATATTTACTTTGCTCTTGGGGACTATGACAAGCATATTGATATTGTGGAAGATATCATTACTGAGAGTGGGAGCAATGGAGATTTGGCTCAGTATGTCTTTTATCTCAATAAAGCAGCTCAAAGCTATCTCAGAGTTAAAGATTATGAGCGAGCGTTAGATGCAGCGAACCAAGGTCTCGAGGTTGAACCACAGAATGCACACCTACTGAAAACTAAGGCAAGTATTGAGGAGGCTATTAGTGGTGCAAACTCAGAGACAAAACAGGATGAAGAAACCCCCAGAAAGGGTGGTTTAGGAGTGTTTGACTTCCTAAGACGATAATAGGCTTTTTCAAATGAGAAAGGGGGTTAAGATTACTATTTGGATGGTAGTGGCACTCTTCCTTTTAGGGAGTGTCGCCGCCATCTATTTATTTCATAGGTACACTCGCAGGTCTGGGTTTAATATTGATGGAGAGCAAGCAGTTAGGCTTTATGTATATCCTGGGATGGACTGGGATATGGTAGGTGACTCTATTGCAGCCCGTACTGATGCACCACTACTTGGAGATTTGAGATGGTTACTAAGGCATAGGGCAGATAGTGAGCCAAAGGTCGGTTCTTATACGATAAGTCCTAATATGACCGTACGCGCTTTGTATAATAGGTTAGTTTACGGCATGCAGACGCCTATCAACTTGTATTTTAATTCGACACGACTGCCTGAGCAGATTTATGCTCGAATGGATAAGTATCTCTTAGCCGATAGCCTATCAATCGCCCAGGCGATGAATGATAGCGCATTAGTGCAGTCCCTTGGAATACAAGATACGACCCTTGTCTACTACCTGCTCCCTAATACCTACGAAGTCTACTGGGATATAACACCACAAGATCTTGTAAAGCGTATGGCTAAAGAGAGTAAGGCATTTTGGAATGCCAAACGCCTAACTCAAGCCGAGGCACTCGGGATGACGCCCTATGAGGTGATAAACCTTGCCGCTATTGTACAGGAAGAGAGTTCAAAGGTGGATGAATACCCTATGATCTCGGGACTCTATATCAATAGATTAAGGATGGGCATGAGATTGCAGGCAGACCCTACTGTAAAGTTTGCTCTACAAGATTTTGGACTTCGCCGTATCTTGCACGAACACCTAAGAGTAGATAGCCCGTACAATACCTATCAAGTGGTGGGGCTTCCCAAAGGGCCCATCCGTATCCCATCGACTGAGGCAATAGATGGTGTGCTCAATACAAAGGATCACGACTACATATATATGTGTGCTAAGGCTGACTTTAGTGGCTATCACGCTTTTGCAGTCACCTATAGCGATCATATGAAGAATGCACGTGCGTATGCCCAAGAACTTACTAATAGAGGAATTAAGTAATGAAGATACAGGAACTACTTGATTACTTAGAAGCTCGTGTACCACTACGTCAGCAAGAGGATTTTGACAATAGTGGTGTGCAGTGTGGCGATACTTCGCTAGAGCTTTCAGGAGTGCTGATCGCTATTGACATTACTGAAGCGGTCATTGACGAAGCTATCGAAAAGGGTTGTAATCTAATCGTTGCACACCACCCAGCACTTTTCAGAGCTACCAAAACAATCACGCCCAGCTACTATATACACCGGTGTGTAATGAAAGCAATCAAGTATGATATTGTACTCTATGCTGCCCATACCAGTCTGGACAATGATGATGATGGAGTGAACGTCTATTGGGCTCGTCAAATGGGTCTTTCTGATATTGAAATCCTCGAACCTCACCCTGACAATCCTCTCGTAGGAGGAGGGGTGATTGGAAATTTACCCCAGCCAGTTACGATTACAGAGCTTTTGGCTCTGATGAAGCGCTTCCAACCAATCACTCATGTAACCCACAGCAAGGTGCTCCGAGAGAAAGTCCAGAGAATTGCTTACTGCGGAGGAAGTGGTAATTTCATGCTTAGGAGAGCGGCACAGTCTGGGGCAGATATTTTTATTACTGGAGAGGCAAAATACAATGATTTCTATGATGCACAAGAGCTCGTTACTCTAATGACCATCGGACACTTTGAGTCGGAATTATTGACAAAGGAAATACTCATGGATATTATGTCTGAAAAAAGAGGTAACTTTGCGGTCTATAATGCGACGACATGTGTCAATCCAGTGCATTACATCTGAATAACGTGGATAACTATGGCTAAGAAAAAAGAAGAGAATCCAAAGGAAATATCCGTAGAGGAGCGTCTTACCGCCCTCTACCAATTGCAGGTAGTCTCCTCAGAGATTGACCGTATCCGTACCGTGAGAGGTGAATTGCCTCTCGAAGTACAGGAGTTGGGAGATAATCTTGAAGGAAAGAAGACTCGTATGGAGCGCTTCGAAGAGCAGATTGCTCGCAATAAGCGTAATGAGGATCAGGCGAATGAAAATATTCGTACAGCAAAGGGGATGATCGAAAAGTACAAACAACATCTCAACGATGTACGTAATGACAAGGAGTATGATGCCATCTCTAAGGAATTGGAGAATCTAGACCTTGATGTGCTGAAGTATGAAAAGGCAATCCGCGAGTACAAAGAAGATTCGAAGTTTGTCATGGAAGATATCGAAGCACTCAAAGTGGAATATGGAGAGGCACAGAGTGTGTACGATAGCAAGAAAAAGGAGCTGGATGATATTATTGCAGATACTAGATCCGAGGAAGAGCGACTTCGTATCAAGGCTAAGGAGCTAGAGGAAGTAATTGATTCACGTCTGCTTTCTGCCTTTAAGCGCACTAGGAAGTCTACTCACAACGGTCTCGCAGTCGCTCCAATCGAACGCAATGCCTGCTCAGGTTGCTTCAATCTTATTCCGCCTCAACGGGTGATTGATGTCCGTAGTCACAAAAAGATCATAGCTTGTGAGTATTGCGGACGCGTGCTTATCGACGAAGAGTTGGCAGCTGAAGTGGCATCTAATTTGAAGTTTTAAACCAGAGATCCCCATAGATAATAGATTGCTCCTCTATAGAAATGCTACGGCAAATCTATAGAGGAGTAATCTATTATCTATAGAGATGTTTCGAGAGATCTAAGGTAGTAATTTATCTCTGAGTGGGATATTTGTATTATCTTTGTGGGGTTAAAAGATATCTTATTTACGTAGTATGAGTATAGATATGATTACGATTACGCTTCCTGATGGGTCAGAGAAGCGGTATGAGCGTGGCATAACTGCTATGCAAGTGGCTGAGAATATCAGTCCTCGTCTGGCTAATGAGGTATTAGCTGCTACTGTCAATGGTAGTGTGGTGGACTTGATGCGCCCTATTGAAACCGATGCAACCTTGACACTCCACAAGTGGGAAGATGCCGAGGCAAAGCATGCATTTTGGCATACAAGTGCTCACTTGATGGCAGAAGCTCTTCAAGAGCTTTATCCTGGAATTAAATTTGGAATAGGTCCTGCTATTGAAAATGGTTTTTACTACGACGTAGATCCAGGTGAGGGGGTACAGATAAAGGAGTCTGACCTGCCAGTGATTGAGAAAAAGATGCAAGAGCTGGCGACAAGAAAGGAAAACCTGATTCGCAAGAGCATCTCCAAGGAAGAAGCTCTAGAGTATTGGCAACAAAAGGGGGATCACTATAAGGTAGAGCTAATTACCGAACTTGAGGATGGTACGATTACCACCTATACGCAGGGCAACTTTACCGACCTTTGCCGTGGCCCACATCTGCCAAATACGGAGAATATCAAGGCGATAAAGCTGCTGAGTGTGGCTGGCGCATATTGGAGAGGTGATGTAACCCGCCCACAACTCATACGTATCTATGGTATCACTTTCCCAAAGAAGAAGATGCTTGATGAGTACTTGGAGTTACTCGAGCAGGCAAAGCAACGTGATCATCGGAAGGTAGGTAAGGATCTGGAGTTATTCGCTTTCTCTCAAAATGTTGGGATGGGGTTGCCACTATGGTTGCCTCGTGGGACGCAGCTACGCACCCAGCTAGAAGAATATCTCAGAAAGATACAGAAACAGTATGGTTATGAACAGGTGATTACCCCTCATATCGGTAACGTCAATCTGTATAAGACCTCTGGACACTACGCCAAGTATAAGGATGATGCTTTTCGCACCATTCTGACCCCACAGGAGGGAGAGGAGTTTATGCTGAAGCCAATGAATTGCCCCCACCACTGTGAAATATATAAAACCAAGCCTAGGAGCTATCGAGAATTGCCAGTTCGCCTGGCAGAGTTTGGTACGGTCTATCGCTACGAACAGAGCGGTGAGCTACACGGACTCACTCGAGTTCGTGGCTTTACTCAGGATGATGCACATTTATTCTGTCGCCCAGACCAGATTAAAGAAGAGTTTATTAAGGTGATGGATATTATCTTCATCATCTTTAAGGCGCTTAATTTTACAGATTATGAGGCACAAATATCTCTTCGTGACCCTAATAATAAGGAAAAGTATATTGGGTCGGATGAAAATTGGGAGCGTGCAGAGCGTGCTATTATTGAGGCATGTCAAGAAACTGGGTTAAAGACCCACGTAGAGCTTGGAGAAGCCGCTTTCTATGGCCCTAAGCTCGATTTTATGGTCAAAGATGCTCTAGGACGCCGGTGGCAACTTGGCACCATCCAAGTAGACTATAATTTGCCAGAACGCTTCGAGCTCGAGTATACTGGAGAAGACAATCAGAAACATCGCCCAGTGATGATTCATAGAGCGCCATTCGGATCGATGGAGCGTTTTGTGGCAGTATTGATTGAACACACGGGCGGGAAGTTCCCTCTGTGGCTTACCCCTGATCAAGTGGCAATCTTGCCTATTTCTGATCGCTTCAATGACTACGCTTATACTGTGCTTAAAGAACTTGCACGCCGGGATATCCGGGCATTTGTAGACGATCGAGCCGAGAAAGTAGGCCGTAAGATTCGTGACAACGAGTTGAAACGCATTCCTTATCTTTTGATTGTGGGCGAAAAAGAGACTGAGGAGGGTACGGTATCTGTTAGAATTCAGGGAGAAGGCGACCAGGGTTCAGAAAAAATTAGTATCTTTGCAGACCGTTTGTTGAAGGAAGTAGATGAGCAAATGAATGCTTGGCGCTACGAACAGAATGCAGACGAAAAAACAAGGTAAGTGTAACGATAGTAATTTGCGGCATACAACGACTGATAGAATTAGATACAGACTGAATGGGGAATATTAATAGACGTAATCCGAAAGGAAACAACACAGCCACTGAGCCTCAGGATAGAATCAATGAGCGTATTCGTGCTCGAGAAGTGAGGCTTGTGGGTGACAACGTGGAGCAGGGAATCTATTCAATCCAAGAGGCACGTCGAATTGCTGATGAGCAGGAGTTGGACTTGGTAGAAATTTCCCCAAATGCTGAGCCTCCAGTCTGCAAAATCCTAGATTATCAGAAATATCTGTACCAACAGAAAAAGAAGGCTAAGGAGCAGAAAGCAAAGCAGTCGAAGGTGGTTGTGAAGGAGGTACGCTTCGGTCCTCAAACGGATGATCATGACTATGAGTTTAAGCTCCGTCACGCTAAGGGCTTCTTAGAGGAGGGCAATAAGGTGAAAGCCTTTGTGTTTTTCCGCGGTCGTTCAATCGTATTTAAGGATCAGGGCGAGCTACTGCTATTACGTTTTGCACAAGATCTGGAAGACTATGCCAAGGTAGATGAAATGCCTAAGCTAGAGGGAAAGAGAATGATTATGATGTTCTCACCTAAAAAGCAGTCAGGCAAGAAGAAAGAGAATAAGGCTGAGCAGGCACCACCATCAAAGCCTCGTGGCAAAGAAGTGGAGGAGTGAAGCCGAGTATTTGATAACTAATTAATAATTGACTGGAATGCCTAAGATGAAGACTAATCCCGGTGCTAAGAAGAGATTTTCTCTCACCGGATCAGGTAAAATCAAGCGCAAGCATGCTTTCAAGAGTCACATCTTGACCAAGAAAACCAAGAAGCAGAAGAGAAACCTGACCAACTCCGGACTTGTACACAAGTCTGATATGCGTGAGGTGAAGAAACTTCTCGGTATCGGTTGAGGAAGTGACTTGTAGAGAAGCAAGGTAAGAGATTTTTTAACAGGGTGTGTATGCCTAAAGCAAGTGCCGAGCTTAGACTAGGAGCAGAGCCGCTCACGCCCAAAAGAGTTTTAGAACAATGCCAAGATCAGTAAATCACGTCGCTTCAAGAGCGAAGAGAAAGAAGATTCTAAAGAAGACCCGTGGCTATTATGGTGCACGCAAAAACGTATGGACAGTAGCCAAGAATACTTGGGAAAAGGGTCTACAGTATGCTTATCGTGATCGTAAGACCAAGAAGCGTAATTTCCGCTCTCTTTGGATACAGCGTATCAATGCTGCAGTTCGAGAGGAGGGATTATCCTACTCCAGGTTTATGGGAATGCTCAAGGATAAGGGCATCGATATCAATCGTAAGGTTCTAGCTGACCTAGCGATGAATCACCCAGAGGCTTTCAAAGCTATCGTTGAGCAGGCTCGCTCGTAATTGACAGAGCGATATCCTTGAAAAGACAAAGGGCTAACTACATCAGTGTGGTTAGCCCTTTGTCTTTGTTTGTTATGCTTCATGCATACCAGTTCCTTTTGCATTAATATTGGTAATTTTGCGCCATGATAGATAGTAACTTAGACCCACGAGATATAAAGATTGAGGATTATACCTACAGTCTTCCTGATGATAAAATCGCAAAGTATCCGCTACAGAAGCGAGATAATGCTAAGCTATTGTGCTATAATGGTGAAGAGATCAGCACACACCTCTTTAGTGGTATAGCGTTTTTGTTGCCCGAAAATTCGGTAATGGTGATGAATACTACCAAGGTAATTCATGCTCGATTGGAATTCTTTCGGGTTACGGGAGCTAGGATTGAGGTCTTTTGTCTTGAGCCACATACACCTGCGTTATATGAGCAATCACTAGCCAGTAAGAGAGAAGTGGTATGGCACTGCTTAGTCGGTCAGGCAAAAAAGTGGAAGGAGCAATATCTTGAGCGCATCTTGCCGGGTGGTGGCATCCTGAGAGTTTCTCGAGTAGATGATAGTGACCTTATTCGTTTTGAGTGGGATTGCGACTTGACTTTTGGAAATCTTTTAGAACAGCTGGGCGAGCTTCCAATCCCTCCTTACCTCAACCGTAAGACAGAGGAGAGCGATCTTACCGACTATCAGACCGTCTACGCAGAGCAAGAGGGCAGCGTAGCAGCTCCGACTGCTGGGCTTCACTTTACTGATGAATTGCTGCAAAAAATAAGAGAGCAGGGGATTCAGACTATCCCTGTGACGCTCCATGTAGGGGCAGGGACATTTTTACCTGTCAAGAGTAATACTATGGGAGGGCATCAAATGCACACCGAGGTGATAGAAGTGGCATTGAGTTCGATAGAATCATTGAGAGATTGTGTGAAAGAAGGGAAACCTATTGTTTCAGTCGGTACTACTAGTACACGTACCCTTGAGAGCTTATACTATATGGGAGCTCAGTTAATACAAGGTGAGAAAAAGGCTCCTTTTCATGTAGCTCAATGGTTTCCCTATCTGCTAAATGACGAGCCAACCCTGGTTGAATCACTAGATGCTATTATTACAAGACTCAAAGCAGAGGGGGAGGAAAAGCTACTTGGACAGACCCAATTAATGATTGCTCCAGGGTATCGCTACAAAGTTGTCGATTATTTAGTGACAAATTTCCATCAGCCACATAGCACGTTATTATTGCTTGTCGCCGCATTTATCGGGGAAGATTGGCGCAAGGTATACGACTATGCCCTAGAGAATAATTATAGGTTTCTTAGCTATGGCGATGGTTCACTTCTCAAAAAGAAGTAAATGGCAAACGTATTGAACGGGCGCATCCTAAAGCTTGCTCTGCCCAACATCCTGAGCAATCTCACCATACCCCTACTAGGTATGGTAGACCTTGCTCTCTCGGGGCATCTCAGAGATGCTTATGCGATTGGGGGGATTGCTATTGCCTCTACACTTTTTAGCTTGATTTATTGGAACTTCTCCTTCCTCAGAATGGGCACCACAGGGCTCACCGCTCAGGCACATGGAAGAGGAGACAAAATAGAAATGGGGCGAAATCTTATGCAGTCGCTATTTATAGCTATTACTAGTAGTGTATTGGTGCTCTCGCTACAATATCCATTGCTAGGTGTAATCTTGTCGATAATGTCTCCCGAACCAGCTCTCATCAGTTATGCTACCACCTACTACAATATCGTGATTTGGGGAGCTCCAGCCATGCTTTGTACCTACGCACTCAATGGATGGCTTATAGGAATGCAAAATACTTGGTGTCCTATGGTAGTGAGTATCGTCACTAATATTACCAATATCGTCATCAGTGCTAGCCTTGTTCTCATTTGGGGTAGGGGCATAGAGGGCATAGCTATTGGGACTCTTTCGGCCCAATGGATAGGAGTGATTGCATTAGGTATTGGAGTTTATTATCTATTTTTAAAGCGAGGGGCAGTGCACCTGCCAAACCGATTTAGGGATCTCAAGATAGGATTGCGGCGCTATTTTGGAACGAATATCCATATTTTCTTTCGAACGATGCTCTTGGCTCTGATTTCAGCCTTCTTTACTTATTCTGGAACACAGCAAGGGGTACTTACTCTGGCCGCCAATGCACTCCTTTATCAGTTCTTCAACTTCTTTAGTTATTTTATTGATGGCTTTGCCTTTGCTGCCGAAGCACTTGTTGGGCATTTCTACGGGATGAAGGAGCGCCAGCTACTTCGTAGCTCTATCCGTACCCTGATTGTCTGGGGGTTTGGTATTGCTGTAGCTACGAGTCTGGTCTATATGTTAGTTTCCAGTCCATTCCTCCACATTCTTACAGACAAGGAAGAGGTCATAGTCTATGCTCAGAACTATCTGCCTTGGGTATTTATAATCCCTTTCACAGGATTTTTAGCTTTCCTTTTTGATGGTGTCTTTGTGGGTGTAACTGCTACCAAAGAGATGTTTGTCAGTATGTTCATAGCTGTACTGGTATTCTTTGCGCTCTACTATCTTCTACCTCTTTCAGACCAAAACCATATTTTATGGGCGTCCTTTGTTACTTACCTCGCAATTCGAGGAAGTATGCAGGTGCTGATTGCTCGAAGGCTGAAGGGGATTGGTCTTCCCTTTGAGTATATTTATTATCTTTCTATCGGGTCTACTTTTCTTGATAGAGAGCCGGAAATACGGCGTCAAATCACCAAGAAGTTTCCAAAGGGAGAGTTTTCTTCCTTTTACTCCACTCCAGATGCGTCTGGAAAGAGTGACAAAGTTTATCTCAATAGCGTCTTTCGTATTGAGAGCGAGCTCTCTTTAGAAGAGGTAATTGCTTGTGCTAAAAGGATGGAAGAAGACGCAGGGCGAGATCGAAGCTCTCAAGAAGTCACGCTAGATGTAGATGTGGTAATGCAGGATGCACATGTTTTGAGAGAGAGGGATTTTAGGCACGATTACTTTCAATACGGATATAAAGAACTCATCACCTACGAACAAGCAAACGACTGAGCGGATTTATCTCATTACAGCTAGCTGGCTTCTACTTGCTCTTGGGCTACTACTCGCCAATCATTTCCTATTTGAGTTCGATGGACTTCGACAGATAGCTATGATGCTTCCTGCTCTGATGTTACCACAGCATTTAGTGTATTTGAGGCAAAGGAAACAGACAACTTTTTCCGATACGGACTATCTCCAAATCACTGTTTTTGCATTTATTGTAGCAGGATTGATTGCGTTACCGTTTTATTTTGTCTAACAAGAAAGAGAGCAAGGTAGTCAGGACTACCTCGCTCTCTTTCTTGTTGAGCCTCTTGTCGGACTCGAACCAACGACCGTCTGATTACAAATCAGGAGCTCTACCAACTGAGCTAAAGAGGCGGGTGGGTAAGCAATCTACATCGCGCCGCTCAACCAGCTACCCTTGCTGCGATCAAACCCTGGGGGAGTTCACCAGGAGCTGGCCGTGCAGGACTTACCCGTTTGGACTGCAAAGATACACAACTTTTCTCAATAAACAAATATTTCTACTGAAAAAATATTCGCCAATCCCCGATATAATAAGTTTTCTCTCCTCTATAGATTCGTCTCGGCTCCTCTATAGAGCCATCGTGACCGCTCTATAGAGAAGATTTGACTGCTCTATAGAGAAGATTTGACCGCTCTATAGAGGAGATTTCTTTGCTCTACTATGGTATTCCTGAAAATAGTACACAGTTTGTTTGTTATTCCTGTTATTGTATACACTTCATTTTTGCAATTCTCAATGTGTACACACACTGTGTCCTCTAACCCTGAATGGGTACACAAATACAGATATTTTTGCGCAGATTACGGACGGAGCCCACGAGCCGCCGCCCCCTCCCTCTCAGGGGCGGGCGAGCTCGTGCGTCATATAATCAAGCGACATTAGTCCGCTTCGTGAGCGGGTTTTGGTGCTGTGGCAGTAGCATCTGCATGGGTGG
>JAEWZH010000006.1 GCA_023395395.1 Bacteroidota bacterium
AAACTCTTTTTCTTTAGGTAATTCAACCCCAAAGGTACTCATCCATAAGTAAACACTCGAAACGCCAACGTTAAATTTGTCCGCAACACTGGCGACTGAACTCCCAGTATCAAGCAACTCTCGTAATCCTCGAAGTTTCAACTCTTCAGTGACAGACTGACGATACCTAATTGTTACTCGTTTCTCCATAATTTCGCTAACACAAGGTGTCTACTATTTCAGGAGAGGACATATGGAGGAAGATTTACTGGTATTTGGTAGGGCGGGAAAAAAGGAGTAAGTTTGCTCCTAGATTTATTTGAGTAACGATTGGAGCTTTGCTCCAGAGAGGGGTGCCACTAGGTATAGTGTGCTGAGAAGATACCCTTAGAACCTGATGCAGGTAATGCTGCCGTAGGAATTAGAGTTACACGTTGCCTCTGGAGGCATCCAGCAGATACGAGTTACGGCTACGCAGCATCCTTTGATGGATTCTACGTAGCCGTAACTCGTAATTATTGATTAATGAACTTATGAGATACCTTCCAACACTGACTATTGCGGGCTCGGACAGCTCTGGGGGAGCGGGTATTCAAGCAGACATCAAGACTATGTCTGCGCTCGGATGCTACGCCATGTCGGTTATCACCTCGATTACTGCCCAAAATACTTGTGGTGTGAGTGCAGTGGCACCTCTTTCAGTAAATCTTGTAAAGGCACAGTTGGATGCGGTATTAGAGGACATTACTCCTCTCGCTATCAAGATAGGCATGCTCTTCAGCTCCGAGATTATTCAATGCATTGCAAGTCAGTTGTCAAAATTGAATATCCCTCTAGTGATAGACCCTGTGATGGTGGCGACAAGTGGAGACTGGTTGATGGACAAAGCGGCAATAAATCACCTTATTAGTGAGCTACTCCCCCTTTCGACAGTCATCACGCCCAATCTAAGTGAAGCGGAGGCTCTATCGGGAGTAAAAATTACCTCACAAAGCTCGCTTGAGAAAGCCGGAACATGGTTCCTCTCTCATGGAGCTAAAGCTGTACTAATCAAAGGTGGACATACATGGGACAAAGAGGCAACCGACTATTTATTTTACGACAAAGGCTTCAAAAGCTTTACACACAATAGAATTGAGAGTCGTAATACCCATGGCACTGGGTGTACACTTTCGTCTGCCATCACTGCCTATCTAGCGCAAGGGTATGCCTTGCCTCAGGCAGTCGCCTTAGGAAAAGAATATTTAACTACTGCGCTACTCTCGGGGAAGGAAGTGAGCATAGGAAATGGACATGGACCAGTGGATCATTTTTTCGATCCTCACAGAAGTATCAAATTATGAAGGCTCTACAATTTATCACACATCAGAACAAGAGATACAGTTATCTTTCAGGTGCCTCATTAGCACTCGAGGGGGGATGTAAGTGGATACAACTGCGTATGAAGGGGGCAACGAAAGAGGAGATATTGAAGGTGGGAAGCCCTCTTAGAGAACTCTGCACTAAGTATCGAGCGACAATGATTATTGATGACCATGTGGAGCTGGTAAAACTGCTCAGAGCAGATGGGGTGCATCTGGGGCAAAAAGATATGCCCATCACTAACGCTCGGGAAATACTAGGTGAGGATATAATCATCGGTGGCACCGCCAACACTTTGGAAGAGATCCGAGAACTCCATAGAAGCGGTGCGGACTACGTGGGATGCGGACCATTTCGATTTACGACCACAAAAGAGCATCTCGCCCCTACCCTTGGGCTTGTGGGCTACCAAAGACTGCTAACAGCTATGAAAGAGGAGAGAATAAATCTCCCACTTGTGGCTATCGGTGGAATCACGGGGGTGGATATCCGACCACTAATGGAGCTTGGGATATCAGGAATTGCACTTAGTAGTACAGTGCTAAATGCAGCTGATCCGACTAGGGAAGTGAAGAAAATACTAAACGAAATAAAGTGACTATGAAGCAAGATTTTAAGATCAGCTACCCTAATTCGGAGAAGATCTACCTCTCAGGTAAGCTCTTCCCTGAAATAAGGGTGGGAATGAGAAAAATCAATCAACTACCAACCGTAACTAAGGATGGTACGAGGAGAGATAACCCTCCTGTGATTGTGTACGACACGAGTGGTGCCTATAGCGATCCTAATGTGACTATTGACTTAGAAAAGGGGCTACCCGAGATACGCCGACCATGGCTCGAAGGACGTGAGCATACACAGCTCTACTACGCCAAGCAAGGTATCATTACACCTGAGATGGAGTATGTAGCTATCAGGGAGAATATGAACTGTGAGGAGCAGGGAATTGAGACTTACATTACCCCTGAGTACGTGCGTTCTGAGGTAGCAGCAGGGAGAGCAGTAATCCCAGCCAATCATAAGCACCCCGAGGCGGAGCCGATGATTATTGGCACTAATTTTCTCGTAAAGATTAATACCAATATCGGAAATTCGACTATGGGTTCTAGCATTAAAGAAGAGGTAGAGAAAGCTATCTGGAGCTGTAAATGGGGCGGCGATACGGTAATGGATCTCTCTACTGGAGAAAATATCTCGGAGACCCGTGAATGGATCCTTAGGAATAGCCCAGTACCTGTGGGCACGGTACCCATATATCAAGCGTTGGAAAAGGTAAAGGGCAGAATAGAAAATCTCTCATGGGAGGTATTTAGAGATACACTACAGGAGCAGTGTGAGCAGGGAGTAGACTACTTCACGATACACTGCGGTATACGACTACAAAATATCCACCTCGCAGATAAGCGACTTACTGGCATCGTAAGTAGGGGCGGTAGCATCATCTCAAAATGGTGCGAAGTCAACAATGAAGAGAGCTTTCTATACAGCCACTTCAACGACATCTGCGACATTTGTCGCAAATATGATGTGGCTCTTTCGCTCGGTGATGGTCTGAGACCAGGCTCGACTTTTGATGCCAATGATGAAGCCCAGTTTGCCGAATTAGATACGATGGGCGAACTAGTGGAGCGGGCTTGGGCGAAGGATGTACAGGTATTCATAGAAGGGCCTGGACACGTCCCGATGCATAAGATCAAGGAAAATATGAAGCGACAGATAGAGAAGTGCCATGGTGCGCCTTTCTATACCCTCGGTCCTATCGTCACCGATATTGCACCGGCTTACGACCATATCACAAGCGCTATCGGAGCATCGATAATCGGCTGGTATGGGACAGCAATGCTATGCTATGTCACACCGATGGAGCACCTAGGACTTCCCGATAAAGAGGATGTCCGCACCGGCGTAGTGACCTATAAGATTGCTGCACACGCAGCAGACCTCGCAAAGCGACATCCTGCTGCCTCAATCCGAGACAATGCACTAAGCAAGGCGAGATACGAATTTAGATGGAAGGATCAGTTTAACCTCTCTCTAGATCCGGAGAAGGCAGTGGAGTACTACCGCAGGAGCAATCCTGTAGATGCCCGCTTCTGCTCTATGTGTGGCCCCAACTTTTGTGCTATGAGGATTAGTCAGACAATAGATGATAAATGTAACAACAAATAATAAAGGGAATTTATGATTGAAAAGAAAGTATCTGAGGGGATTATTACCCGCTATTTTGAGAAGCTGAATGACTGCCTCGATCTAGATGTCGCAATTGTAGGCGGTGGACCATCAGGTATCATTGCCGCCTATTATCTCGCAAAGGCTGGGCTAAAGGTGGCTCAGTTTGATCGCAAGCTCTCTCCCGGAGGTGGGATGTGGGGAGGAGCTATGATGTTCAATGAAATTGTCTTCCAAGAAGAAGCATTGGACATTGTAAAAGAGTTGGAAATCAATTATACTCCGTATACCGACAACCTTTACACCATGGACTCAGTAGAGAGTACCGCGGCTCTGGTCTATAGGGCTGTACATGCTGGCGCAAAGATATTTAATTGCTACACGGTGGAGGATGTGGTATATAAGGAGGACAAAGTAAGTGGCGTAGTGGTCAATTGGACACCGGTACTACGAGAGGGAATGCACGTAGATCCTCTCAATATTATGGCTAAGTGTGTTATCGATGGTACTGGTCACGATAGTGAGATTTGTCGTGTAGTTGCCAAGAAGAATGGTGCCACCCTCAATACGACAACTGGGAGTGTAGTAGGTGAGCGTTCTCTCGACGTAATCACCGGAGAAAAGATGGTGGTAGAAGGGACTAAGGAGATCTATCCGGGGCTATATGTGTGTGGTATGGCCTCTTCAGCTGTTTATGGCACACCTCGCATGGGTCCTATCTTCGGTGGGATGATGCTGAGCGGTAAGAAGGTAGCCGACTTGATTATCTGTGAACTAAAATAATACGCGACATGGGGAGTAGTGTAGATCGCTCTACTCCCCATTTTTATTATCCCTATGAAAGTAATAGTATTGACCTATTCTACCCCCATTCCCTCAGAGCAGGTGATTATCAAGAGAATTATTGCAGAGGGAATTCATCGGCTGCACCTACGAAGACCCAATTGGAATATTGAGGAAACAAGAGCTTTCCTTGATGGTTTTTCTGCCGATGAACTAAGTCGAATAGTGCTTCATGACCATCATCAGCTAGCACATGAGTATCCTATTGGTGGTATTCACTTCAATAGGCGTAATCCATTTACACCTCAAGACTGCCTACCCTGTTCCATCTCTTGCCATACATTAGACGAGGTAAAAGCATACAAACCGCAGGTAGACTACCTATTCCTAAGTCCAATATTCAATAGTATCTCTAAGATAGGTTATAGGTCTGCATTTACCATAGAGGAATTGTGTAAAGCCGGTGACTTAATAGACCGGAAGGTGTTTGCACTTGGAGGGATATCCCCAGACAAGCTACCTGAAATCCATACAATCCCTTTTGGTGGAGTCGCTCTACTCGGCGACTTTTGGAAACATGCCAATTCTCTCAATTACATTAGGAATTATCTGTAACTTTGCGGCAAGAAAAAAGAGACACCACTATTGCCAGTGATGCCTCTACAGTGTAGCCCCGACGGGAATCGAACCCATATCTAAAGTTTAGGAAACTTTTGTTCTATCCGTTGAACTACAGGGCCGGATTCTAAACGTGGTGCAAACTTACTACATTTTTGGCTTATATGCAAGGAACAAAGAGAATAAGTGTGGTCACTATCTGCTACAATGCCTACGAAGAGCTACAGCACACTCTGAAGTCTGTAGCAGTGCAAGACTACCCTCACATAGAATATATCGTAGTGGATGGCGCATCAAAGGATGATTCTCATAAACTCTTTGAGGAGTACAGAGCACACATTGATGTGCTCATCTCTGAACCAGATAACGGAATCTACGATGCTATGAATAAGGGCATCAAGGTAGCGACTGGTGACTATATCTGCTTTATGAATGCAGGAGATACTTTCCACTCGCCTACCACTCTTTCCAAAGTATTTGCCCAAGTAGGAGACAACTCGCCAGACATTATCTATGGCGAGACAGATCTAGTGGATGTCCAGCGCAACTTCATCAGACATCGACGCCTTTCTGCTCCTCAGACACTGACAAAGGAGAGCTTCCTGAGGGGAATGCTTGTTTGTCATCAATCTTTCTATCCACGTAGAGACTTAGTTCCGCTTTACAATCTCTCCTATCGCTTTTCTAGTGACTATGACTGGTGTATCCGTATCCTGAAGAAGAGCAGACACAATCACAATGCCCACCTCGTACTCACCGACTATCTTTCAGAAGGGGTCACAACGCAAAACCACAGAGCATCCCTCCTAGAGCGCTTTCATGTCATGAGACGACACTACGGGTTCACTCGTACCCTCCTCTCACACCTCTACATATTCATCCGAAGCTTGATAAAAAGATAGCCGTGACACCTCTTGGGCACCACGGCTATCTTTTTCTTGTCTAATCTCTCAGTATTACTGGAGTCGGAATTGTACTGGAAGTGTAAAACGAGCGCGTACAGGCTTACCTGTCTGCATACCGGGCTTCCACTTAGGCATATTCTTTACCACACGTACAGCCTCCTTATCAAGGTTAGGGTCTACACCACGAGCAATTTGGACATTGGAAATCGATCCATTAGGCTCAACCACAAATGATACCATCACACGACCTTGAATATTATTCTCAGCTGCGATTGGTGGGTATTGCACATTTTTTTGAAGCCACTTCATCATCTCTGCTTGACCACCTGGGAATTCAGGCATTTCCTCAAGATACTCGAAAATGTGATCCTCAGCTACCTCTTCACGGCTACGTTGGGTAGGAGCTGGAGGGGTAAAAGTCTGCTGAAGCTTATTAGCAGCATCATCCACAGACACAATCTGGACGTCTGCAACCTTTACATCATCCTCAACGATAGTCAGCTCCTCTACTACCACCTCTTGCTGAATCTCTGGCTCTGGAAGAGGCTGTTGTTCATCTTGAGGCGTAATCTGAATATCCTCAATCTCTTCGATGACGAAATCTGTCGAAATCTCCCCTACAGTAATCTCCTTATTACCCCATTCAAAGGCAACAAAGACAGTAGCCAAAGCAACGACCAAACCCATCAAAAAGAATAGACCCTTGCCTCTCTCCAGATTTGCTCTATCCGTCTTCTTTTTTTGTGTCATAATCTGTTCTGTCTTAGTATATTGTAATCAGTTTCTATCAACCCCTACAAAGTGCCCACTACCTACAGCAGGCTCTCACACCACAAATGTACACAATTTATTGATATTTCCAACTCTTTTAATGGTATTATTATCTCCGACCGCTATAAATCGACAAATAATAGAGAAGTGTAGCTATCGAACCAATAGCAGCGGCGAAATAAGTATAGGCTGCGCTTCTCAGTGCAGTAGCAGCCATCGGTTGTTGTTCGTAGCTTGTCACCCTATTTTGCTCCAACCATGCCAGAGCTCTCCTACTCGCATCGACCTCTACCGGGAGTGTCACGATACTAAAAAGTGTAGTCAGTGCAAATAGTATGATCCCCGCAAGCAGCAATTGAGGGAAAGTTTTTACAAGGAATATCCCTGCAATCAATACCCACTGCACGATATTGGAAGAAAACTGCACTACTGGTACCAGTGCAGATCTCATCTTGAGTGGTGCGTAGCCTACAGCATGTTGTATAGCATGCCCTGTCTCGTGTGCTGCTACCGCTGCTGCCATCACGCTATTGGAGTTGTAAACCGGTTCACTCAGATTGATTGTACGGCTAGCAGGATTATAGTGATCAGTCAATTGTCCAGCAGTTGAAATCACTTGTACATCGGTAATCCCATGTTCCCGTAGCATCCGCTCAGCCACTTCCCTCCCCGTGAGCCCACTATCTAGACGAACTTGTGAGAACTTCTTAAACTTGCTCTTGAGATTCCACTGGACAAGCATGCCCAGTATCATCACCCCAAACATCAACATATATGCCACTGGTATTCCCATATATCAAAATCCTTGTCTAATTATTGTCTGTTCCCTATCCGGACCTACTGAAACAATACGAATAGGCACCCCCAAGTACTCCTCTATAAATTGGAGGTATGCCCTAAACTCTTTTCCAAAGTCTGCTTCCGACTTCGTCTTAGTCATATCGGTATGCCAGCCTTCAAAATTCTTATAGACTGGTTTGACGCCGTCACTCAACTCAAAAGGCATCTGATTAGTCTCCCTTCCATCGACCTCATAGGCGACACAAGCTTTCACTTCATCAAAAGTATCCAATACATCGCTCTTCATCATAATCAGGTCGGTCACACCATTGAGCATCACAGTGTACTTGAGTGCCACAAGGTCTATCCAACCACATCTACGCCTACGACCAGTCACCGAACCAAACTCATGCCCTAGGTTACACATCAGTTCCCCAGTTTCGTCAGACAACTCGGTAGGAAATGGCCCAGAACCGACCCTCGTGCAATAGGCCTTAAAGATACCAAACACTCGACCAATACGACTCGGTGCCACCCCTAGACCTGTGCACGCACCAGCGCTGATGGTATTGGATGAGGTCACGAATGGATATGAGCCATAGTCGATGTCTAGTAACGATCCTTGAGCTCCCTCTGCCAATACACATTTGCCATCGGCTAGTGTATTATTGATCAAAAACTCTCCATCCACCAATTGATACTTCTTCAGCTCCTCTAGCGACTCCATCCACTTACGCTCCTGCTCTGTGAAATTAGGTGCCAGCTCCTCCAGGGATGTCCCAAGTGCTCTGAGCTGTGAAATATGTCGCCCTCTTGCTACCTCATAACGAGTCTGGAATTCGGGAGAGAGGATATCCCCTACTCTCACGCCATTTCGGCTAATCTTATCGGTATAAGTAGGTCCAATACCCTTGCCTGTAGTACCTACCTTCTTGTCTCCCTTAGCTTGCTCACTAGCGGCATCCAAAAGTCGATGAGTAGGTAGGATGAGGTGAGTTTTCTTGGAGATTACTAGTCGGCTACGGATGTCCAGACCACCTTCTTTAAGGGCATTTGCCTCTTCAACAAATAGCACTGGGTCTAGTACCACACCATTACCAATCATATTGGTCATACCTTGGAATACACCCGAGGGGATTGAGCGAAGTACCACCTTTTTACCATCAAACTCCAGCGTATGCCCCGCATTAGGACCACCCTGAAACCTCGCTACCAAATCGTACCGAGGTGTAAGCACATCCACGACCTTTCCTTTTCCCTCATCGCCCCACTGGAGCCCCAAGAGTACATCTACCTTCTTCATACACCTACTTGTAATATTATCTTCTCTGCAAAACTATTCGTCACTGCACACCTCCGCCATCAACACACAAATATACACATTTAATTCATATCATTGAGAGTAAATACATGGACAAAGACGATTAATCAAGAATTAATTCCCGCAAAGTATTATATGGCTAGAAAACCGAGATGCAGGCGCTCTGACAGCCTCAATCTGACCATAGCGTAAAGATCGATTCGTAACCAAGGAAAGGTCTAACGCACTAAATATAGAGGGGCAGATTGCATACTTTTTTTTCGGGAACGCCATATATAGAAGACTCTTCTCTCCTCCATAGATCTGTCGTAACTGGTCTATAAAGAAGAGAAGTGTCTTCTATAGAGGAGATTTGTGTCGTATCAATACTGGGATGAATGGCATAAAAAATACGAGGAACACTAGGTGCTCCTCGTATCTAACGTTGACTCACAAGGATTCGAACCTTGACAAACAGGACCAGAATCTGTTGTGCTACCATTACACCATGAGTCACTATCCAATACAAAAATGGTATCTCCACCCTCTTGCGAGTGCAAAGATACCACAATTATCTAAATCACCAAATTATTTATTGAGAAAACACACCTGGTCTCCATCAAAGTCAAGCTCTATATTTTGATCTCGTGTTACGCTCTCCTTCAGTACTGCTACGGAGAGTGGATTCATCACTTCTTTTTGAATCACTCTCTTCACTGGTCGAGCACCGTACTGAGGGTCAAATCCAAGCCTAGCGATATGCGCTACAGCCCTATCAGTATAGGTGAGATGTATATCATTTTCAGCCAATGCTTTGACGACCCTATCCAATTGGATACGCACTACTTGAGCTATCTGCTCTTCGGTAAGAGGACGGAAGACAATAGTCTCGTCTATTCGATTGAGAAACTCCGGTCTTATGCGCTCTCGGAGAAGTGCCATGACCTGACGCTCGCTCTTTTCGACCATATCCGGAGCCCCCTCTTCGAAGTTCCGCTGGATTACGTCTGAACCCATATTGGAAGTCATAATGATAATGGTATTCTTGAAATTAACAGTTCTACCCTTATTATCAGTCAGACGACCATCATCAAGCACTTGCAACAACACGTTGAACACATCTGGATGAGCCTTCTCTATTTCGTCAAAGAGTACCACAGAATATGGTTTACGGCGGATTGCCTCAGTTAGTTGTCCACCCTCTTCGTATCCAACATATCCTGGAGGTGCACCCACGAGACGGGAAGCAGAGTGTTTCTCTTGGTACTCACTCATATCGATGCGGGTCATCATATCTTCATCGTCAAAAAGTAGCTCTGCAAGTGTCCTTGCGACCTCAGTCTTACCCACACCTGTTGTTCCGAGGAATAAGAAAGAGCCTATCGGTTTCTGAGCATCTTGCAACCCCGCTCTACTGCGTCTCACCGCATCTGCTATCGCCTTTATTGCCTCATCCTGCCCTACTACTCTCTTGTGCATCTCCTCCTCTAAGTGTAGTAGCTTCTCTCTCTCCGAGGTCATCATACGAGAGACAGGAATATTGGTCCACTTGGATACCACATCTGCAATATCCTCAGCATTTACTACCTCCTTGATGAGAGCGTCACCACCTTGTACCTCGTGTAGCTTCTGTTCAGCCTCTTCGATTCCCTTCTGAAGCTCTTCCAGCTTGCCATATCGGATGACCGCTACCCGCTCATAGTTACCCTCACGTTCAGCTTGCTCCGCTTCCAGTTTCAGACGCTCCATCTCAGCTTTATTGTGCTGGATAATATCCATCTGCGCCTTCTCCCTATCCCACTTACTATTAAGCTGAGACTGTTCTTCTTTAAGTTCTGCAATCTCTTTCTCCAAGAGGGCTACTTTTGCGGTATCACCCTCCATCTTGATAGCTTCTCGCTCTATCTCCAATTGCTTAATCTTACGAAGCACCTCATCGAGCTCCTCAGGAAGAGAATCTACCTGCATCCGCAACCTCGCTGCTGCTTCATCCATAAGGTCAATCGCCTTATCAGGAAGGAATCTGTCAGTGATATATCTACTTGAAAGACGAACTGCTGCAATAATCGCATCGTCAAGGATACGTACCTTATGATGATTTTCGTACCGCTCCTTTAGCCCTCTGAGGATACTGATACTCGAAAACTCGTCTGGCTCGTCTACAGTGACTACTTGGAAACGTCGCTCAAGAGCCTTATCTTTCTCGAAATACTTGCGGTATTCATCAAGAGTGGTGGCACCAATAGTCCGAATCTCGCCCCGCGAGAGTGCTGGTTTGAGGATGTTCGCTGCGTCCATGGCACCTTCGCCGCCTCCTGCCCCCACAAGCACGTGTATCTCGTCGATAAAGAGGATTACCTCTCCCTCCGACTTCTTCACTTCGTTTACTACACTTTTGAGTCGCTCTTCAAACTCCCCCTTATATTTTGCACCTGCTACAAGGGCACCCATATCGAGAGAAAATATCTGCTTACTCTTGAGGTTTTCAGGCACATCTCCGCGCACAATACGCATGGCCAATCCCTCTGCAATAGCTGTTTTACCTACTCCTGGTTCGCCAATTAGTATAGGATTATTCTTCGTACGCCTACTCAATATCTGTAGCACACGCCTAATTTCATCATCACGCCCTATCACTGGATCTAGCTTTCCATTCTTAGCTTTTTCACAAAGATTGATAGCATACTGCCCTAGGGCATCGTAAGTATTATCCGAGCTCGGATTGTCTGCCTTTGCTCCATTCCTCATATTCATAATCTCTTGTCTTAATTGTTTCTCTGTCATCCCACTGCTCTGCAATATCCTGCCAGCAGTCCCCTTACTCTCCATCATAGCTAAGAGCAGATGCTCCACTGCTACATACTTATCTCCCATCTCTCCAGAGAGTTCTTCAGCCCTCTGGAGGATTTGCACTGCATCACTACTGAGATAAGGTTCCCCTCCTTCCACCTTCGGGAGGCGGTTAAGCTCTTCATTCACCTTCTGTCGAAACTGAACAATATTTGGCAGAACTGCCTCTACGAGGTGCCCACCACCCATAAGTGTAGCAGCCAATAGATGCAATGGCTCAATGGCCTGTTGACCTAGTTCTTGTGCTTTTTGAATAGCACCCTGCAGTATTTCCTGCGATTTGATTGTATACCTATCCCAATTCATATATCTTCCTCCTTTACTTTTACTAAGTATACTGCAAAATATCATCCAACTGACAAAAAGAAAGGAACGACAAGCCAAAACCTGTCGCTCCTACTCATTATTGTCTTACTTTTCTGTCAGAAGTTGTGGTCCATATTTCTCTCTGGAACCTTAACTACCAAATAACTATCTCGTCTGTAAAGAGGAACTTATCAGGTAGTGGTAAGTGGTACTCCATCTTGAGATACCTCGCTGTGGTATTGGGATAGAAAGTAAAGGTTTCGAAACGAAGTCTGATATCCTTTGGGTCGGTCTGAGAAGGGATTCTTTTTACCACCTGATAACTCTCACCATCCATCGACACTGACAGCTCTACCCACTCAGGCATATGCACCCAAGGATCGATATCGTGCATACATTTGGTGCTCACATAGGTCAGCTCTGTTGGAGCTCCGAGATCTATGATACCAATTGTACTTTGGGTAGCGATATTACCGAGCCATCGTCCATCAAGATAAGTAATACTTCCACGTAGCCCATCGAGCAAAGCGACCTCTTCTCCTCCTGCAGGATAGCCACCCCCTAACTTGTGCTGCCATTTCACCTTCCGACCAATCCCTTTGTGGTAATCGAGACGCAATCGAGTAGGTGTACCCAGTAATTTACCCTCTCTAAATACCCCTGCCACGAGCGTCATACTATCGCTCATAAAGATAGTATCACCCTCCTTATAGGATGAGTCAACCACAGTCGGCACCTCTCCATCGGTACGATAATGAATCTCGTAAGGATACAACTCGGTGGTCATCGTTACGGCAAACTCCTTCTTATCATAATCAATCTCATGCTTGACATTCAGGGAAGTAGAGAGCGGATAGCTATTGATACCCCTAGCCTGCAACTGAGGGACATGCACATTGGCCCTCTTGCGGAAACTGTCCCAAGATTTGTATTCTGGATTGGTCCAAGCCACTTCAGCAAGAGCAAGCACACGAGGGAAAAGCATATATGCTGCATGCGCCTCATCCATTACATACTCCGTCCAAAGGTTGCCTTGGACGCCGTAGATATATTGTTGTTCCTCAGGCGATAGTTCTTTCGAAACAGGATCATAGCTATAGGTCTTCTCCAACGGCACAAATCCACCAATCTGCTTCCGTACCGAAGTCGTAGGATCTTCCTGATAATAATCAAGGTACAAGTAACTATTGGGTGTCATTATCACCTTGTGACCGGCACGCGCGGCAGCAATACCACCCTCCTCTCCTCTCCAACTCATCACCGTAGCGTTGGGGGCTAGACCACCTTGGAGTATTTCATCCCAACCTATAATCTGTCTGCCCTTACTATTGAGGTACTCCTCCATACGATGAATCATGTAGCTCTGCAGTTCATCCACCTCCTTCATCCTCTCACGCTTCATCAGCGCAATACACTTTGGGCAACTGCTCCAAGCCGCCTTGCTTGCCTCGTCACCACCGATATGGATGTACTCTGATGGGAAAATAGCCATCACCTCATCAAGCACATTTTTGAGAAAAGTATAGCTCTCCTCATTGCCAATACAGAAGTCACTCTCATGCTCAAGTGCCTTGCCACTACAACTCAAATTGGGGAATACATGAAGAACCTCTTCACTGTGCCCAGGCATCTCAATCTCAGGGATTACTGTAATGCCACGCTCTGCCGCATAGGCGACTATTTCCCTCGCTTCTGCCTGAGTGTAGTAACCACCATAAGCATTGGGTACCCCTTTATCGAGATACTTACGATCCTTCTCAATCCACCACTTCTGCCAGTCGGACTGGCTACGATAAGCAACCTTCTCGGTGAGCTCAGGGTACTGATTAATCTCAAGCCTCCACCCAGCAGCATCTACCAGATGCCAGTGGAGACGGTTGAATTTGTAATACTGCATCTCATCGAGTAGCTTTTTGATAAAATCTATCCCCATAAAATGACGGCTCACATCAATCATTACACCCCTATACTCCAGACGAGGAGCATCTGTAATCTTGACCTCGGCAATCCCCCTGTCTGTAACCAATTGTCTAAGGGTCTGCACCGCATACCCGACAGCAATAGGGCTTCCCGCTACTATACTTACCTTGAAAGTAGCATCCGTCTCGAGTGTATAAGTATCTTCTGGAAGCGCACTATCAACGACCACTCTTATCGTAGCACCTTCATCCCCTGAGGTCAAAACTACCGGCGTTAAACCTACGGCAGAAAAAGTCTCATTGAGCTGCTCTGCAAGCAACATTCTATTTTCGACCTCTTTAGGGATTGATAGTGTACTTCCTTGCCTAAGTGAAAAAGCTTTGGTACTCTTCCACTCTATTTGATTAGGAAGAGGAATCAACGAGGGTTGCTTCTCCAGCTCTTGGATAGCAGACCTTTCGCAAGACGAGAACAATGCCATCAGCACTGTCCCCATTACAAAGGCTTTGATCTTCATGCCTCTACCTCCTCTGTCTCAGCCTCGACAAAACGAGAAAAGTACTCCGTCATAGCCTCCACAAGAAGTTCATTGGGGCGAGCAGAAACGAAACCACAAATACGTACCTCATTCTCCTCTAAGTCCAAATCATTACTCCGCACACCCACCTTGATACTGTATGTCTCCCAAAGGAATGTAGCGAGCTCCTCAGCATTACCCTTATTCATACGGACGATGAAGAAAGGAGTAGTACCATAGATTACCTCGACATCACACTTTTGCTCGAGTCTTTCACCTAGTTCCATGGAGTACCTCAGCCATTTGCGCACTGGTATGGTAAACTGGGCTGGATGGAGCAATATAAATCGAGTTGCCTCTAGTGCCAATGTCCCTACACAGCGAGGGGTATAGTTTTGGTGGAAAGCTCTGATACGCTCTGCTACCGCCACCGCATAACCCACCCTAAGGCCTGGGACATTGTAGGCACGAGAGAACGAACCTACCACGATTAGATTGGGGTACTTCCTAATATCAGAAGCCTTGATATTCTCCTCCACCACATAGTTAGCCATGGAAAGGTCTACAACCACCGTCACCTCAGGGTGCTCTCTCAATAGAGTAAGGATAGATCGCCTACTAAATAGTCTACCATCAGGTGTATTAGGATTACAAAGCCAAAGATAGTCTATACCCTCAAGATTGAGCTTGCCGAGATCTCTCACGCCCAGCTCCTCCCTTATCGAGTGCCCAGCTCTACCCAGTGCATGGCGAAATTCTTGATTGGTAGGAGGCAGTATCAAAGAGGTAGCACCTCTAGACACACTGGCAATCAAGTGCAAAGCACCTGTAGCGCCATCTGTCACGATGAGCTGTTCATCCTTCACTTCGAGACGTCGGGAAAGTAGACGACCAATACTCTCCGCCTCACGCTCTGGATACTCCTCTATGAGATTAATATTGGCGAGGAGATGCTCCTTGAGACCAGTCAGATCAGCTCCCTTCCACAGAACAGAGCCAAAATCATACACCTCACGAGACGCCTCCACGAGTCCCTTCTCTTTCTTTTGCATAATCCTTGTAAAGATGTGGTAAATAAAAATGTTTCCTCTTTCAATGGTCAAATTTACCCATAATCCCTGACATACCACTCCCTTGTATATCCTCAACTCCTAAAGTAGAGGGTATCTGTCGGTGAAAGGACAATATTATAGAGCGGCAGGATTCTCTCTATAGAGAGACTGGATTTCCTCTATAGAGAGACTGGATTTCCTCTATTATGGTATTCTTGAAAAAGTGGACATTTGGGGGTTTAATCCTATTATTGTTTACATTACACGTACGCAGACCTCAACTACTCGCTACCAGTAGAGCGGTTTAATCCTATTATTGTTTACATTACACTTGCCTGAAAAAGTATGCAATCAAAAACGGCATCCTTTACTTGCGGAATCTAGGACAAAGTCTTTTGGCGCCATTTAGCGAAAATGTAGTACCTTTGAGGAAAGAATTTTTCAACACATTATTCCAACCAATAATTATTACAATATTATGTACGGATCTATCAAGCAGCACCTCCAGAAGGAGCTACAAGACACGAAGGAGGCTGGTCTCTACAAAAATGAGAGAATCATCACCAGTGAGCAGTACGCCGAAATCACTGTAAATCAGGATGGAAAGGAGCAACATGTACTCAACTTTTGCGCCAATAACTACCTTGGTCTATCCAATAATCCTCGACTAGTAAAGGCAGCCAAGGATGCGATGGACGAGCGTGGCTTCGGACTCTCTTCTGTACGCTTTATTTGTGGTACGATGGACATCCACAAGGAGCTAGAGGATGCGATTAGCAAGTATTTCCACACAGAGGATACCATATTGTATGCAGCTTGTTTTGACGCCAATGGCGGTGTATTTGAACCCATCATGGGCGCAGAGGATGCTATCATCAGCGATAGCCTCAACCACGCTTCTATCATCGATGGCGTAAGGCTATCTAAAGCTAAGCGCTATCGCTATGCCAATGGCAATATGGAGGAGCTGGAGCAGTGCCTCAAGGAGGCTCAGGAACAACGCTTCCGCATCATTGTCACCGACGGTGTATTCTCTATGGATGGCAATGTAGCACCTATGGATAAGATTTGCGCTCTAGCTGAGCAGTATGATGCACTCGTGATGGTAGATGAGTGCCACTCTGCCGGTGTAGTAGGGCAGACTGGTCGAGGAGTAGCTGAGCAATTTGGGGTCTATGGCAAGATAGATATCCACACAGGCACCCTAGGCAAGGCATTTGGTGGGGCAATTGGTGGTTTCACTACCGGTCGGAAGGAGATTATCGATTTGCTTCGCCAACGTAGCCGTCCCTATCTATTCTCCAACTCTCTACCTCCGGCAGTAGTGGGTGCAGGCATCGAGGTATTCAAAATGCTTGAGGAGAGCGACGAGCTACATACCAAGCTAATGGGCAATGTAGAGCGCTTCCGCAGCAAGATGATTGCTCTTGGCTTTGACATCAAGCCTACCCAGAGCGCTATCTGTGCCGTAATGCTCTACGATGCGCCATTGAGCCAGAGGTTTGCAGCACGCATGCAAGAGGAGGGGATCTTTGTCACTGGTTTCTACTACCCTGTGGTACCAAAGGGAGAAGCCCGTATCCGTGTACAACTCTCTGCAGCGCACGAGGTAGAGCATATCGATCGTTGTGTGGCGGCCTTTGAAAAGGTAGGTCGTGAGCTAGGTGTGATAAGATAAAGTAATTCGTGGGTGGTGGCAGATGGTTTACAAAGAACCCCTGTCACCACCTGCTCTTTACTAGATGAAGCTTAGACGCTACATACCCCTAGGCGTAGTGCTGGTGGCGACCGCACTACTTTGGTTCAATTGGAACAGCTGGTTTGGAGATTTGCCCGAACCAGATTTTCAGTTGTCGTACAGCCCCGAGAGGCTTTTCATCACCACAGGGGAGGAAGGACTACGAGACCGATCTTTTAGTTGGGTAAGCGAAGGGGAGCGTCCCTTTACCTTTACCTTAGTCAAAGACTCCCTAGGGCATCGCTATGACCCTAGCCACGAAGCCATCACGACTGGAGGTGGCACGACACATATTTACAACGTGAGGCTTAACAATCTTTCTGAGGGGACATACCGATACTATATCTCATCTGAGGATGCGAGTGATACCATTTGGGGCGACTTTAAGATATACCCTGACGATGGCGATATTAACCTTATCTTCATCGGAGATGTCCAAGACAAAGGAGAATCGGGAAGTCGAGCGTTTTTCCAAGAAATACACCGTAGGTTCCCCGATATGGACGGTTGGCTCTTAGTAGGAGATATGATTGAGCGACCACACAACCAATGGTGGGACTTCTTCTATCATTCTATGGATGGTATCGCTCCAAGTACGGCTTTCATTCCCACCCCGGGGAATCACGAGTATGAGCTTGGTGGGCTTGGGTCACTTGGGAAGAGATTTGTCTCTACTTTCCCCATGCCACTTAATGGCAATAAATCAACCAATTATTTTGTCGATTACCCTACGGTACGGATAATTGCCCTTGAGACCAATAACCTCCTTTGGAATCTTTCCGAAAGCCGAAAATGGTTGGAGCAAAGCATAGAGGAGAACCCTACCCCCTTTGTTATTGTGATGGGACACCATGGTGTTTTTTCTGTGCGGAAGTGGAGGATCAATCCTGTCATGAGGTACGGTATCAAACCGGTCCTTGAGGAGCATCAAGTAGATCTCATGCTCCAAGGTCACGATCACGCCTATAGCCGCGATGGAACGCCTCCAGATAGACCTATCTACATTACGATGAGTTCAAGTGCCAAACACTACCCTGTCGGGAATCCCTCTAACCATACGGTGTCCGACAGTGGTCAGCGATACTATAGTCATATAAGAATTATCCATGATACCCTCTATTTCAACACATATAGGGAAGATCATTCACTACTAGACAGCTTTGAGCTACCTCGAAAGACATGAGTACATTCTCCCCTTTTCGCACCTTTTCCAGAGAGGAATGGAGTAGACTAGACAGTCATCCCGATTTCCCTTTTTCTCAGATAGATCTGACCAAGCTACAGTCTCTCAATGAACCTCTCACCGAATCGGATATTAGCGACATCTATCTGCCCCTCTGTCGATTGCTCCAAATCCATATCACGCACTTTAGAAGGCTTCATAATGAATATGATGAATTCTTCCATAAAGCGACCCACAACGTCCCCTATGTCATCGGTATAGCAGGTAGTGTAGCCGTTGGTAAAAGCACTACAGCACGTGTATTGCAGAAATTACTTTCGATGGAGGAGAGCCGACCCAAGGTGGAACTACTCACCACAGATGGTTTTCTCTACCCCAATGCCGTGCTGGAAGAGAAAGGGATTTTGGATAGAAAAGGATTTCCAGAGAGCTACGATGCACGCAGACTTATCAATTTCCTATTCAGCGTCAAAAGTGGTCGTAGATTGCTCGAAGTCCCCACCTATTCGCATCTCTACTACGACATCATACCCGATGAGATGCAGCTCATTGATCAGCCTGATATCCTTATCATAGAGGGAATCAACGTACTTCAGGGCGAAAGAAGCAATACTCGACGGCAGATTTTCGTCTCGGATTTCTTTGATTTCAGCATCTATGTCGATGCTCAGGAGTCGGATATTCGCCAGTGGTATATTGACAGATTTCTGAAACTACAGAGCACAGCCTTTGCAAATCCGGAGAGCTATTTTTATCGCTTCCATGACCTTCCGCAAGAAGAGGCTATTGCTATTGCCAACGAAATTTGGGAAGACATCAACCTCAAAAACTTGGTGGAGAATATCGCCCCCACCAAATTTCGCTCTCATCTCATCTTGGAGAAAGGTGAAGATCACTCCATGCGGGCAGTACGCCTACGGAAGGTCTAATAGATATAATCGTCCTTCGGGGCCTAAATTGAGAAGTAAATCCATAGAAGAGAGGTGTGGCTGATAGCCATACCTCTTTTCAAATACCTGCCAATACCTTGGGAGCTGAGGCTCTGTTGCAATAAAGGTGGGGTCGATATATTCGGGATGAAAGCTATCCTCCACAAAGGAAATAGGTGGGGTATCAAAGCCCCAGATAGAGCAGAGGAGTACCAGCCACTGATGATTATAATTCGTCAGACGAGGCTCGCTATAAAAGAGAAGCTGTTGGATGCGGTCAGAGTAGTGCGCCCAGTAAGGCGAAGATTGGTAACTACTCCTTAATAGTTGCCACATTTTACAGCGCCAACTGCCATGCTCGGAAATCAAAATTTCCGAAGTCTGTGGTGAGGGGTAGCCAATCTTTTGCACTGGAATTGTAAAGATTTCTCTACCGTTGGCAGTTAACAACTCCGTACGATTACGAAAGCTCTGCTTGGTGTATTGCTCTCCGATATAGATGGTCGCTACCTCTCCTTTTGCTATCAGCCTAAGATAGTGGGTATTGGGAAGGAAAGCCGAGGGAAGTGAAATCATAACCTTAGTCTTCCGATTACCCTACCTCTGAGTTGGGTTGATGCCACTTGGATAGGTTCGCCTCCGACCTGCACTAAAAGGCTTTGCTCCCTTCGCTCCTTGTACTCTGCAGGGATTACCTCTCCTTCAGCCAACTCAATAAGCAACATATCTCCCTCCACTTGGGGTTCCGCCTGTATAGCGACAAAGAGCAGTGCTCTAGGCGACTCCACATAATAAGTCCCGAGGAAAAAGAACTTAAGCAAAAGCAAAAGCAAAGCGAGTAAGAGCAGCCAAGTCCATACCCAGCTACGCTCTTCACTACGCTTTGCTTTGTTAATACTCATTAGCTTATCGGGGCACTTTGAAGAAGCGATCCCAGCGCACACCACCCTTGTCCTTATCCCATGAGAGCCACACAAATAGAGGTTTTCCGACGATGTGATCCTCTGGCACTAGACCCCAACTTCGGGAGTCAAGACTATTGTGCCTATTATCACCCATCATCCAATAGTAATCCATCTCGAAAGTATAAGTGTCTGTAGCTGCGCCATCTATATAGATAATACCCTCCTTGACCACCAGATCATGACCCTCATAATTGCGGATACAACGCTCGTAGAGGGGTAGATTAGCAGGCGTAAGCACTATTGTCGCTCCTGCCTTAGGAATCCAGATCGGCCCATAGTTATCTCTTGTCCATCCGGTAGACATATTGATTGGGAAGGTAAAGAACTGCTCAGGAGTAGGATCTGGTTCAATCGCAATACGCTTGACATGCGAATGACGCTCTAGTCTACCTTTCATCTCCTTGGTAAGAGGGAAATGATAAATCGCCCCAGTAGGATAGGAAATTGTAGAATCTCCCTTAACCACTGTCTGATTAGAGAGCAAAACCACATCGTCATTATTGATTCCCAGATCCTTTATCTCGTTTGGAGAAAAGAGATAACCATCGGTCTCCACAAAGTAATTATACTGAAGGTGCTCTGGATCCTTTAGCCTCTGTCCATTAATATAAAGCGCATTGTCTATGATCTGAAGAGAATCACCTGGCATACCTACTGCACGCTTCACATAATGGTCGCGCATGTCTACTGGTCGATAGACTACCTTCCCAAAAGTATTTTGATCCCTCCACACCCTTTCTCTACCATATTGCTTCACTAGCGTATAGTAGTCTAGATTGGTCTTCTTAAGCGCCTTAAGCGCCACCGTATCGCCTACAGGGAAGTTGAAGACCACTATATCGTACATCTTCACCTTACCCAATCCTTTGAGTCGCTTGTACGCCCACTGCGGTTTGTCTAAGTAAGCCTTGCCGCCTCCTGGAAATTGATTGTGCACCAACGGAAACGCTAAAGGGGTCATCGGCGATCTAGGACCGTAGCTCAGTTTGCTAACGAAGAGGTGATCGCCAATCAAAGCGGTCTTTTCAAGTGAACCACTAGGAATCTTGAATTGCTGGAAGACAAAGAGATTGAGTGCGTGGACTATCAGTAGCACCACCACTAAGTCCTCCAACAACCCCATAGTTCCACGAACCAACGGACTCTTGGAATTCTTCCACCAATGCCAAGGAACAAACTTGCTAACGTATATATCAAAAAATAGAGGGAGCAAAAGCAGTGCCCAAATACTTCTAGCCCAGATTGCAAATGCTATTACAATCACCGCCCAGACCGCAAACTTAATCCAGTTGCCCTTAGAGACCGACTTCCAATCAATATTTCTCATATCCATTACCTCAATTCAGTGGAATCAAATCCTCCATACCGTAGATGCCCTTCTTCCCCTGCACAAACTCTGCTGCTAGCACAGCACCCAGTGCTAAGGCAGCCCTACTCTTAGCCTCATGCTTTATCTCAATACTATCCTCCCCACTCTCATATCTGACGGTGTGTGTACCAGGCACCTCATCCTCACGCACCGAGCGGATAAGCAACTGGTCTGCTCTATGCTCTGGAGCATCATCAGAGGAGAGATAAGCAAGTGTCTCCGACTTAGAAGCCAATTGCTCCACCATATCATCGGCTAGTGTAAGAGCTGTACCACTCGGATAGTCTAGCTTATGAATATGGTGTATCTCCTCCACCGTAGGTTCATAGCTTTGAAAATGATTCATCATACGTGCCAATTGGCGATTGATTTGCCTAAATAGATAGACGCCGACGCTAAAGTTGGAAGCATAAAATAGAGTACCATCGTACTTGTCCACCGCATGCACAGCCTCCGCCCAGTCCATCAACCAACCTGTAGTACCAGAGACGACGGGCACCCCGACAGCCATCGCCTTAGTGATATTACCAAGCGCTGAATCAGGCTGTGTAAATTCTATCACCACATCACACTCAGGAAGTTCTCTCCACTCCGCATCTATCTTGCCAACAATCTGGTGACCACGAGAGAGCGCCACACGCTCAATCTCATGCCCCATACGACCATATCCTATCAAACAAATATTCATTTCACTATATACTCTTATACATTGCTACCAACAAAGATACCACTTTTGTACTAAGTGTAAACAAAAAGAAGTCGGTTACAATATAGAGAGAAGTTGTTTCTCTATAGAGAGAAAGTTATCTCTCTACTGAGAGAATGTCGTCTCTCTACTGAGAGAATGTTGTTTCTCTACTGAGGGAAAGTTCTCTTGAGGTAGAGAGAGGCATTTTCTAACGCGTTCTATCTTGCCTCAATAGAGCACTCATTATTATTGCTTTAATCTAATCTTTTCTGTAACTTTGTGGACAGAAGAAGTTGAAAGTACTATTTTTAATAGAGTTAATTCAGAACGTATATGGAATGGAACAAGATCCCGCCAAAAAAGCCACTCGCGACGAGTCGCAAGGAGAGCGGTGAGTGGAATGAGTATAGCCGTGAGGCTGGTGATACTTCCAGCAGTGCTTCTTACGATACCCCTCGTAGAAAACGCATCAGTGAAGAGGTTCCGGACAATGGAATCGATGGACAACCCAGACGTCGCCGTCGCATCAGTGAGATGCAGAGCGGTGGTGGTGTGGCTCAGCAGCCATACAAGCCAAAGGAAGATTATCGATTTGAGGGCGACAGTTATGGTGAATATCAGAGGGAGCGCACTGAACGTAGTGAACAGCAGACCTATTACAAAGAGCAATACAACCAAGTAAGGGAGGCTAAACGGCAGCGCTTTGGGCAAAACGTTGAAGGTAATCAAGAACGTACCCCTAGAAGCCACAACTTTGGTGAACGTCGTACCCAAGCTGGGGGACAACGTCAGAATAAAAAAGAAAGTGGCGGAAAAGGCTATGGAAATAAACCAAGGCGCCCCAATGAAAATCGTCCTCCGGTGTACGAACAAGAACCTATTGATATTTCAGAGGCTGTCCGTCTCAATAAGTTCCTCTCTAATGCGGGGATCTGTTCTCGTCGTGAAGCGGACGAGCTCATCAAGGTCGGGGCAGTGCTTGTCAATGGAATCGCAGTTACGGAATTAGGGACTAAGATTACTGCCCAAGATAGAGTAGAAGTCAATGGTCGTGAGGTGAAGCCTGAAAACAAGGTGTATGTACTCCTCAACAAGCCTCGTAATTGCGTGACGACCACCGATGATCCGCAAGAGCGATTGACCGTGTCTCACCTCGTTAGAAATGCTTGTAAAGAGCGCATCTACCCTGTCGGCAGACTGGACAGAAATACCACAGGAGTGTTATTGCTCACTAATGATGGCGATCTTGCAGCAAAACTGGTACACCCCTCATTTAAGAAAAAGAAAATCTATCACGTGTGGCTAGACAGAGAAGTTACGCTCGAAGATATGCAGAAAATTGCTGACGGAGTGGAGCTAGAGGATGGTGAAATGCATGCCGATGCGATTAGCTACGTAACTGATGAAGATCTCACACAAGTGGGTATTGAAATACACTCTGGGCGCAATAGAATTGTACGTCGAATATTCGAGCATCTAGGCTATCATGTAAAGAAGCTCGATAGAGTCTACTTCGCCGGATTGACCAAGAAAAATCTTGGTCGTGGGAAGTGGCGCTACCTCACTCAAGACGAGGTAAATGCGCTATTGATGGGTGCTTTTGAGTAATTAAAGACGGTACAGATGGAAAGGACAAAGATTGTAGACATACTCATCGCTCCTAAAGTAGGTAGCGATGTCAATATTAAAGGATGGGTAAGGACTAAGCGAGGCTCTAAAGGCATCAGCTTTGTAGCGGTAAATGACGGTAGCTGTATCCATAACCTACAGGTGGTTGTGGATCATGAAGCGTTCGACGAGGAGCTTCTAAAGAGAATCTCTACTGGAGCATCAGTAAGCATTACGGGGCTTTTGACCGAATCTCAGGGTAAAGGACAAAATGTAGAGATACAGGCAAAGGATATCCTCCTGTATGGAGAGGCTGATCCTATTACCTACCCACTACAAAAGAAGGGACACAGCATGGAATTTCTTCGTGAGATTGCACACCTTCGCCCTCGAACCAATACCTTTGGCGCCATATTCCGCATTAGACATCACATGGCTATTGCGATCCACAAGTTTTTCCACGACAGAGGCTTCTTTTACTTCCATACACCGCTCATTACCGCTTCAGATGCGGAAGGTGCAGGAGCAATGTTTGAAGTAACGACACTTAATATTGACAATCCACCTCGCAAAGAAGACGGGTCTGTGAACTATTCAGAGGACTTTTTCGGTCGTCGTACCAACCTCACAGTATCTGGACAGCTAGAAGGCGAACTTGCAGCCACAGCACTTGGTGCGATTTATACTTTTGGTCCCACCTTTAGGGCTGAAAACTCCAATACTCCTCGCCACCTTGCGGAGTTTTGGATGATAGAGCCGGAGGTCGCATTCTATAATATTGTAGATAATATGAATCTCGCTGAGGAGTTTATAAAATATCTCGTACAGTGGGCTCTGGACAATTGCCGTGACGATCTCGAATTCCTCAACAATATGTTTGACAAGGAGCTCATAGATCGCCTCGAATCAGTTGTAAGCAAAGAGTTTAAGCGCTTGACCTATACGGAGGGGGTCAAGATCCTTGAGGAGGCAGTGGCTAAGGGGCATAAGTTTGAGTACCCAATATTTTGGGGTGCGGATCTCGCTTCTGAGCACGAGCGTTATCTGGTGGAAAATCACTTCAAGTCTCCTGTAATCCTCACCGATTACCCTGCAGAGATTAAGGCTTTCTATATGAAGCAGAATGAGGATGGCAAGACCGTCCGTGCCATGGATGTACTCTTCCCAAAGATTGGGGAGATTATCGGAGGTTCTCAGAGAGAGGAAGATTATAACAAGCTAATAAGGCGCTGTGAAGAGATGGGAGTTCCCACCAAGGAGATGAGTTGGTACCTCGACACCCGCAAGTACGGTACAATCCCTCACTCTGGATTTGGACTGGGCTTTGAGCGTCTCCTACTGTTTGTAACAGGCATGGGAAATATCCGAGATGTAATCCCTTTCCCACGTACACCTAATAATGCAGATTTCTAAATGATGAAGAGTAAGATAATCGTAACATCGCTCCTCTTACTGATGGCACTTGGAGCGACTAGCTGCCGGCAAAAACGCATCTCCTATACCAATATGATCAAGCGAGAGAGTGCGGAGATACAAGCCTTTATGGACAAAAAGGGCTTCACCATCATCGACAAGCTCCCCACAGATCTAAAGATGCAACCCAATCAATTCTACGAGATAAAAAACGATGCTAATGTAGGACTCGGTGTGTTTATCAATGTGCTTACTCCCGGGAGTGATCTCAAGGATATGGCCGTTTCAATGGAGACCTCAGTGAGTGCTCGTTTTTCGTACACCGCAATAGGCGATCGCATGATTAGTGGGCCAAAACAGTTTAGTAATATTGGTCCTACCGAAAGTGATAAGCCTGCAGCGACCTTTGTATATCAAGCTAATATCAATACTGACCTCCAGCAAGGAAGTTTTTCCGCCGCACCCAATTCTACAGCTGGCGAGGAGGGTATGTCTCAGTACGTATGTAACGCCATGATGCTGGCATTGAAGCACGTACCACTGGGATCTACTATCCAGATGATTACCTCGTTTAGAGAGGGTCCGGCATTTACCTTCCAAGCAAGTTCTTCATTCGCCAATGAAAACGAGGTCGGCGTAGCTCTTTACTACGACAAGCTTGCATTCACCCGCAAACAATAATCCCATTACGACATACAGCTATGAGTTTGATTACATCTATCTCTGGTATCAGAGGAACCATCGGAGAAGGGCAAAGTGATGGGCTGAATCCTATCAATATCGCTCAATTTACTGCTGCTTACGCACAGTTTATCCGTCATAATAGCCCAATTAAAAGTGGCAAAATAGTAGTGGGTCGCGACGCTCGCATGTCGGGTGATATGGTTAGACATGTGGTCATCGGAACACTCTCTGGTATGGGGTTTGATGTTGTTGATCTTGGGCTAGCAACTACCCCTACGACAGAGCTGGCTGTCGTTCACGAAAAAGCTGACGGAGGAATAATCATTACAGCGAGCCACAATCCCAGACACTGGAATGCACTCAAACTCCTTAACCACAATGGCGAGTTTCTCTCCAGCTCTGAGGGACAACAGGTGTTGGAAATGGCAAGGGGTGATCAATTACTATTTGCTGATGTAGATCAAATCGGTAAAGTAACTGAGCGCTCCTACACTGAGCAACATATACAAGATGTATTGTCTCTGCCAGAAGTTGATGTGGAAGCAATTCGCGAAGCAGGATTTGTAGTAGCCGTAGATACAATCAATTCGGTCGGTGGCGTGGTAATCCCTAAACTACTCGAAGCTCTTGGAGTTAAAGAATACCACATTATCCATGGAGAACCAACAGGAGACTTCGCGCACAATCCCGAACCGCTTCCACAAAACCTCGTGGGGCTTTCGGCTTTGGTAAAAGAAAAAGGCGCTCATGTGGGATTCTCCGTCGACCCTGATGTAGATCGATTGGCAATCTACTGCGAGGATGGCACTCCATTTGGAGAGGAATACACACTAGTGAGCATCGCCGACTACCTATTGGAGCTATATCCTGGGAGTAACACCGTCTCCAATCTAAGTTCTACTCGTGCTCTGAGAGATATTACCCTAAAGCATGGTGGCAAGTATTATGCTGCAGCTGTAGGAGAGGTGAACGTCACCACCAAGATGAAAGAGGTCGGTGCTCTCATTGGAGGAGAAGGTAACGGTGGCGTCATCTATCCAAAGTCACATTATGGTAGAGATTCGCTGGTAGGTATCGCACTATTCCTTACACTTCTGGCGAAGCGAAAGACAACTCCGACGGAGCTATTGGCTACTTTGCCTGCCTATTATATGGCTAAGAAAAAAGCAGAGCTTACCCCAGAGCTTGATGTAGATCAAATCCTCAAGGAGATTGAAGAGGAATATAGAGATAAAGCCGAGGTGACCACTATTGATGGCGTGAAGCTCGACTTCTCTGATAAGTGGGTGCACCTAAGGAAAAGTAATACAGAACCTATCGTTCGCATCTACGCTGAAGCACAGAGTGCTGACGAAGCCTCAGCAATAGCGGACGAGATAATTAAGAAAATAGAGAGATGAAACAACCGGTTGTTGAACGCTTCTTGCGCTATATTGCTGTAGATACAAAGTCTAACCCCGAGTCTTCGACTACTCCCAGCTCTGAAATTCAATGGGATTTAGCTAGGCTCCTCAGGCAAGACATGGAGCAGATGGGATTGCAGGATGTATCACTGGATGACAATTGCTACTTGATGGGTACGCTTCCGGCCAATTGTGATTGGGATCAACCCGTGATTGGCTTTGTTGCACACATGGATAGTGCACCTGATATGAGTGGCAAGGATATTAAGCCTCAGTTTGTCCAGTATAAGGGCGGCGACATTATCCTAGATGCCAAAGAGGATATCCGTATCTCTGCGGAAACTTTCCCAGACTTGGAAAATTATAAGGGTCAAGAGATTATCACAACAGATGGTCACACGCTACTTGCTGCCGATGACAAAGCCGGTATAGCAGCGATCCTTGAGGCAGTACAATATTTGATTGATCATCCAGAAATCAAACACGGTACGATAAAGGTAGGCTTCACTCCTGATGAAGAAATTGGTCGTGGTGCTGATAAGTTTGACGTCAAGAAGTTTGGTGCCGACTTTGCCTATACCATTGATGGCGGAAAGATTGGAGAATTACAGTACGAAAACTTCAACGCTGCTAGTGCTAAGGTAATCTTCAAGGGACTCAATGTACATCCTGGAGATGCAAAGGGCAAGATGATTAATGCTCAGCTCCTAGCAATGGAGTATAATAGTTACCTACCTGGAGCATTGCCAAGCAACACAGAGGGCTACGAAGGTTTTTACCATCTTGTGGGAATGGGTGGTACCGTTGAGGAAGCAGAGCTTCACTATATCCTTCGAGACCACGACAGAGAGCAATTTGAGCTGAAGAAATGTTGCATCACTGAGATTGCTAAGCGCATCAATGAGATTTATGGTGAGGGTCGCTGCACCGCTGTCGTTACCGACCAGTACTTCAATATGAGAGAGGTAGTAGAGGACAAGATCTATATCGTAAACCACGCAGCAGAAGCAATGAAAGCAGTCGGTGTAGAACCTATCATCGAACCAATTCGTGGTGGTACCGATGGCTCCAAGCTCTCTTATATGGGACTTCCATGTCCAAATATCTTTGCTGGGGGTCACAACTTCCACGGTAGGTATGAGTATCTGCCCGTACCCTCACTAGAGAAGTCTATGGAGGTAATCATTAAGATTGCTTCTACTCAAGTCAGAAAATAATCAGTTATTACTAATACTTTTATAGAAAAGAAACTATGGAATTAAAGACAACTCCATTTACCGATATCCACATAGAGCTGGGAGCTAAGATGGCTCCATTTGCTGGATACAACATGCCTATCCAATACGAGGGTATCAATCCAGAGCACATGAATGTAATCGACAACGTGGGTGTATTCGACGTATCTCACATGGGGGCAGTTATGGTCAGTGGTCCAAAGGCGCTCGAATTTCTACAGGCTATAACTAGCAATGATGTCAGCAAACTGGAAGTCGGCAAGGCACAGTACACCTATATGCCCAATGGCAAAGGCGGTATTGTAGATGACTTCATTATGTACCTCCTAGAGGGTGGTCGCTACATGTGTGCAGTAAACGCTGCAAATATTGAGAAAGACTTCAATTGGATGAAGCAACATCAGTATGAAGGTGTAATCCTAGAGAACGACTCAGAGCGTGTGAGTATCCTTGCAGTCCAAGGGCCTAAGGCCAAGGCCACTATCCAGAAGTGTGTAGATGTCAATCTCGATGATATAGCTTACTATCACTATACACTCGGTAAATTTGCCGGTCTTGATTGCATTATCTCCAATACTGGCTATACTGGGGCTGGAGGTTTTGAGCTCTACTTCAAGGATTTGAAAAATGCTCGCCTAGTATGGGATACTCTGTTTGAGGCCGGTAAAGAGTTTGGCATCAAGCCAACTGGTCTAGGGGCTCGCGATACACTTCGTCTTGAGATGGGCTTCTGCCTATATGGCAATGATATTGATGATACGACCAATCCTCTTGAGGCCGGTCTGGGATGGATTACTAAGTTCGTCGAAGGGAAAGAGAAGATGACCGACCGTGACCTCCTCCTAAAGACCAAAGAGGAAGGGATCAAGAATCGTCTCGTCGGCTTTGAATTAAAAGAAAAAGGCATCCCTCGCCATGAATACGAGATTGTAGATGCCGATGGCAATATTATCGGACGGGTTACCTCCGGCGCTCCTGCACCTAGCCTTGATAGCAAGGGTATTGGTCTTGGATATGTCAAGAGCGAATATAAGGATCCAGGTAGTGAAATCTTTATCCGCATCCGCAAGAAGGATATCCCAGCAGAGGTTATCAAACTCCCATTCCGCAAGTAAATATATTTTTCAACTGATACTAAACGACGAGCCGTGGCAGCTATCATAGCTACCACGGCTCGTTTATTATTTCTTTTGTTGGGTCAGTCTTACAGACCACCCTACTACCAACATAACTATTATGAGCGAGCCAGCGACAAAGGCAAACCAGCCATCGGGAAAGGGTAAAAAGGTAAATATACGCCCCGTATGCACTTCAAGCATTACATTGTAAAGCGACATAGGCAACTTCGACAACTCATTAGGCATTAGAGCGAAGTCGCTTCCCTCAATATTCAGAAAGACTTCATTAAGCTCCCTACTATACCCTGAGACCGCCTGTTGATTAAAGGTTGGCATCCCACTCAATGGCAGAGAAACTTGGTTCGTGAAGTAATCTCTAATCTCACCGCTCTCTCGACACCACAGATATGCACCGGAAAAGCTCCCCACTAACCACCTACCATCTGACAGTCGCTCCATCACATTGAGCCCCATTACACTTACTCTTGGACTTGGGTCTATCCTACGGGGCATATCCTTGAGCGACTTCATGGTATAGAATCCCCCACTGCCGCTCAGTAACCACTCTCCCCTACCCTCATCGTATCGGATCATCCTCAGTTGATCCTTCCATGGATTCGAACTATAAAGTGAAGTGCCTGGGATTGGCTTTGCCCTCTCCTTTACGATAGTCAGCAAAAGTGGTGGCCGAAGTAGCATACCTGTAAATGTCACCAACAATAGGAATACTACAGTCCACCTACCAATCTTATCGTGCAAGTAAAGATTATTTTTCATCTGGTGGACACTCCTCTTCATCGCTTTACCTTTACGCTTCAGATGCTTCAAGAGCTTTGGAAAAAAACAATGCAGGATGCCTGTAACCGATAGCAATATCATCACCACAGCAAAGGCATCTACTATGAGTCTTCCAAGAAGCCCAAAGTAAGCACCGCTATGTAGCTCCCAGATAGTTTTTAGCATCGTTACCTGACCAGTGTAGTCACTACCTGCAACCAACTGGACTTGTTCCCACTTGGCATAAGGAGAGGTAGAAATATATAAGTAATTGCGGCTAAGCAATACGAGCGTATCTCCCTTCAGAGTAAGGTCTGCAATGCGCGTATTCGTCTTATGACCTATATCCACAGACTTCCATCCTTTATCAAACCGATAGAGTCCAAACTGCCCTGCGGCAAATAGCTCACCATCACTTGTCTCCACCACCGCTTTTATCTGTCGATGATCTGGTCCATCTGGCAGTCCAATATTGAAGTCGCTTACCACATCACCATCTTTAGCCCATACCCCAGAAGCACCATACAGCAAAAGTTCGGGTAATTCTTCATTAGATGGTTGAAGTGTCCCACGCACTATCCCTCCATTCCAATCCTTGTAGCGATACGTCTGTGGAAGGATGCTTCGACTTACTCCAATACTCGAAAAGAATACTCGGTGGTTCAGTACAATCCCCGAGACAGAATACAAGATAATTATCAAGCTCATTCCAAGCCCCAGCCACTTATGCCTCTTTTTCCAGTACTTCCGATTCATTTCTTTCTTTTAAAAGCACAAATTTAGCTATTTCCCATAAGATCTGCTGCCACAATTCATACACCAAGGCGAATACTTGAGCATGAAAAAGTGGCTACGCAGGCAAGCCCACATAGCCACTTTTTATATGTTGTCTACTAATATTACTTAGTAGCCGGAGACACCTTGATCAGCTCGCACTCAAACTTGAGTAGACCAGCAGGCCCATTGGTAGGAGTACCAAGCTCTCCGTATGCTAGATTACCTGGAATCCATAGCGTGAAAGTGGATCCCTCTGGCATCAATTGGAAGCCCTCAGTCCATCCGGCAATTACTCTATCAAGAGGGAAAGAAGTAGGCTCATTGCGGTCATAAGATGAGTCAAACACCTCACCCATGACATCAGTACCCTTGTAGTGCACAGTCACCGTATCAGTAGCACTTGGCTTTACACCGGTACCCAGCTTAGTCACCTTGTACATGAGACCACTTTCAGTCTTCTGAACCTCTGCATCAGCTGCTAGCTCAGCAAGAATCTTGTCTTGAGCTTCTACCTGAGCGGCAGTCTTTGCTTGTTGCTCCTCAGCAGCCTTCTGCTGCATCTTCATCTGGAAAGAGTTCATAAATTCCATTGCTTGATCCTCAGTCATCAGTCCCTTATCTCTGAGTGCATCAGCAAATCCAGCTACGAGATTGTCAAGAGTAATAGTCGTATCCTGCTCAGTACCCTTACGGAAGTTCTCTCCAATAGAATAGCCCTGAGTGTAAGAAGCACTCTTGCTACCCTTATTGTAAGCTCCATCAGCTAACCCCTTGAGAAACTCATCCAAGTTGATGGTAGAGTCCTGCTCCAAAAAGTTCTTGTACTGTGAACCATTGAGGATTCCAATTGCATAAGAAATACTATCCCTATCCTCTGTGAAGCTAGCGGTTTTGATTTTCCCGCCACCGCAAGATGATACAAGCATACCTACTCCCAAAAGAGCGGCTGCAACACCTGTAATTGTTCTTTTCATTGTCTTTTACTTAATTATGTAGTTGTAAATATTACTTTTCGATACCCAGCAGCTCAATATCAAAGATAAGCGTGCTATACGGCTCTATCGACTGACCGGCACCACGCTCTCCATAAGCGTGCTGATAGGGGATGGTTACCCTCCACTTTGAGCCTACAGGCATCATCTGTAGGATCTCTTGCCAACCCATTATCACGCCATTCACGGGGAATACAGCAGGCTCACCACGCTCTACTGAACTGTCAAATACAGCCCCATTGATAAGCGTTCCATGGTAGTGGCACTTGACCTTGTCAGTGGCAGATGGTTTCTCTCCCTCGCTCTTTTTCAGTACTTCATATTGCACCCCTGAAGGCAGAGTTGTTACCCCTTCCTTTTTACCATTGATCATTTGATACTCGGCACCAGCCTTTTTATTGAGCTCCATTCGTTCCTCGTGCAGCTTCATAAAATAGGTGTTGATTACCTGCTTTGCCTCCTCGATAGTCATCTCAGGCTCTCGATCTTGGAGCACATCCAACACGGCCTTTGAGAAGTCCTCCGGGTTATTGATCTCAATACCCTCACCCTTAAAGTTGTGCCCCATACTCAGACCAATAGCGTAGCTTATCTTATCTGTCATCTTATATTATTCGTTCAACATTCATACTCAGTATAATTCGTGTGCAAAGGTAACAAAAAATAGAGAGATTTGCCTTAGATGCTTCCAGATTGGGCATTATTTCAAATTATAGCCCGAGTATAACACAAATCCGGGAGCTGTATATCTCCAACAAACTGTAGAGGCAAAAACTGGAGTTTCTATATACAGAGACTCCTGTCTCAACGCCTAGAAACCGGAGTCTCAACGTGTAGAGACTGGAGTCTCAGTACATAAAAAAACTTTGAGAAATATCTTTCGTCTCACAAGCATAGGGCGAATAAATATTTTAAATGGCTACAACCCTGGGTGTTTTAGGAGATGGTGGAAAATATGTACCTTTGTGGTAGAATACAAGTCTCGCGATGAAGGAAAAAGTTGAAATCAAAAAGGAGAATAGCCCTCACCTCTCCAACATCATGCCAAAACTCTGGAGCCTACTATCGGATTCAGAGAGAGAGGAGCTTTTGATATGGTCTAACTACTATATCTACAAGCGTGGAGAGGTCATATACGATGCAAAAGTGATTCCACAAAACGCTTTCATCTTGGTCAATGGTCAAGTCAAGATTACCCAAGAAGAGGATCGCACTCAAATCTTGAGCTTGATCCGCGCTAGGGAGTTTTTCGGCTATGAGGCACACTTTGCTTCTGAGACACCTCTTACCAGTGCTACTGCGATGGAGAATAGCCTTATTTGTTTGATTCCGATAAGGAGTCTGGAGGTTATTCTTCGCAACAATCCTCGGGTAGGTCTCTATTTTATGGATGACCTTGCGCTTCGCATTCGTGAGCGAAATCAAATGATTATTACCCTGACCCAAAAGCATACGAGAGGGAGGTTAGCCGAGTCGCTATTACTACTAAAGAGCAAATACGGCTCAGAAGGTGATGGCAAAACTATCCACGCTTATCTGACGCGCAATGAATTGGCAGACCTTAGCAATATGACCACGAGCAACGCTGTACGCACCCTTCGCTCATTTCAGGAGGAGGGTGTCATCAGTCTCAATGGCAGAAAGATAAAAATCCTTGACGAGACAAAGCTCCAGCGCATCAGCAGGCTAGGCTAGTCTCATACGTCATAGAAAGGTCAATTTGTCGGTATCATACTTAGTACGAGAGTACTTGGAGGGAATGGGAAGTAATATTTAACTCGATAGATAGTGTTTGGAAATATAAAGATCCAAGGGGACGAAAAAAGCGTGAAAACAAACGATCTCGAAACGCTCCCAATTGGCAAATTACTTAGATACTACGCTGTGCCATCGATTGTAGGATCGATGGTCAATTCTTTATACAATGTCGTCGATCGCATATTCATTGGGCAAGGCGTAGGTGGTATGGCTATTTCAGGGCTTGCGCTCACCTTCCCGATATTAATTTTCTTACAAGCATTTGGCGTATTAGTAGGCGTAGGTGCCTCCTCTCGAATATCTATCCTGCTGGGTCAGAAAAAAAATGAGGAGGCAGAGCAATTATTGGGCAATGCGTTCCTTCTTTCAATAATACTGAGTCTCAGCACAATAATACTTACGTTTATATTTATGGAACCTCTGTTGTACGCATTTGGAGCATCAGCAGAGACAATTCCCTACGCCAAAGCCTATCTTGAAATCGTAATCCCAGGCAATATATTTGCAAATCTTACATTCTCCTACAACTCTGTGATGCGCTCTACCGGTTATCCTCGCAAGGCGATGGTGACTATGATCATTGGTGCTGTACTCAATGTCGCCCTTGATGCGCTCTTCATTTATGGCTTTAACTGGGGTATCAGAGGGGCAGCATTAGCGACAGTCATCAGTATGTTTGTGGGGATGCTATTTGTGCTACAGCACTTTGCCGACAAGCGCAATCTATTAGTCATCAGACCAAGGTACTTCAGACCGAAACTCAATTATATCCTTGGCATACTGAGTATCGGAGTGGCTCCTTTCATTATGAATCTGGCATCTAGCCTCGTGCAAGTAATAAAGAATACCACCCTCGTAAAGTATGGTGGGGACTATGCTGTGGGAGCACATGGAATCTCCAATAGCATTGCGACACTTATTTTTATGCTCATTATGGGGCTTGCAATAGGGATGCAACCTATCGTTGGTTACAACTTCGGTGCCGGGAATATGAATCGGGTAAAAGAAGCATTTATCAAAACGACTAAGATCAATATGAGTATTGGTCTCGTAGGACTGCTAGTGGCTCAGTTTTTCCCAGAATACATTGTACGATTTTTCACTTCCGACACTGAATTAATAAGTATTGCTGCTACTGCCGTATCTATCGAGACTTTTGCCTTTTGGGCTGTGGGATTTCAGGTGTCCACAGTACACTTCTTCCAGAGCATTGGCTCTGCATGGCAATCTCTAATTCTAAGTATATCTCGCCAAGTGGTCTTACTAATCCCTGCCTTATATATTCTACCTCAGTTTTGGGACTTAAAGGGAGTCTGGATGGCAACACCTGTCGCTGATTTACTCTCGTCTGCAATTTCAATATTCTTGATTATCATTTTCTTCAGGAAAAATAAAGTATAACCCCCCTATGCGCATGATTATTATCTCCCTCTTTGGACAGGGACTTATGAATCTCCTCCTACTTACTGCGGTGTGGAAAGGGACTATAAAGGGTTCTATATGGCGTAAAATCGCTCTTGGATGGGTGGGGCTCGAGCTCCTCTACTTCCTATTTACCATCATCACACAAGCGTATCTCAATAGCAAAGGGGAGTTTTTACGGGTGGGAGGGCTAATGTTTAGCAACTACTATATCTACATAGGTGTGCTGATGACACTCTTGATGTTTGGGTATTTTGCGATATGGATTCTCCAGAAGTCAGGGGTCATCAAGGGAGATATTTCAAAACGAAAGGCAAGAGGGATGGCTTTGATTGTCTTTATGCCAGTCACTCTCATCCTTTGTATCCAGGGCTATTACAATACGATACTACCTGTGGTAACTCGATATGATGTATCCATACCCCACAATGGGGAGCCAAAGGAACTCAAAATAGCCTTGGTCACCGATATACATTTTGGTGATATTATCACTAAAGAGCAAGTCAGGAAAATGGTCAAGATGGTGCAAGCAGAGCATCCAGACTATGTATTCGTCGGAGGTGACCAACTAGATTACTATTTCCATTTTGTGGAAAACGACCCTGAAATCACTACACTGATAAAGTCTCTTCACCCAGACCCATCTAAGATATACCACGTGTTGGGCAATCATGAATACTATATGGATTTAGAAAAGAAGTGTGACTGGCTGAGCAGTATGGGTGTATTGCTGCGCGATCAAGTGGTACTTCTTGAGGACAGCATCTATCTAATAGGCCGTGATGATGCGTTTAACGAGCAAAGACTTCCGCTGGTAAAACTTATGGAACAAGTCCCTGAAGGAGCGACCTCATTAGTCCTAGATCATCAACCCACAGAGCCTGAAGAGGAGCGTGCCAACGGAGTAGCTCTATCAATGCACGGACATACACATGATGGGCAGTTTATCCCTTTTAAGTGGATTGTGGGCATGAGGTTTGAAAATTCCTATGGTTACATGGAAAAGGACGGTACACAATATATCACCAGTTCAGGATTTGGTCTCTCCTCCTCTCCCATTCGTATTGGGACGAAGTCAGAGATTGTTATCATTAATCTATCATTAAAGTGATGAAACCTTTATTATTCCTAGCAGCATCCATTATGTCTATCAACATTTCATTTGCCCAATCTCAGACGGTAGAGGAGCTAACGCTATCCAATGGGCTGACAGTTTGGCTCTCCCACGATTCATCCGAACCAAAGGTGTACGGCACAGTAGCAGTAAGAGCGGGAGCTAAGCACTCGCCCAACACCGGCATTGCGCACTACTTCGAGCATATCATGTTTAAAGGGACCGATCGTATCGGGACCGTTGATTACACCAAAGAGCAGCCGATATTAGCAGAGATTGCCAATCAATACACACTCCTACAACAGACAAATAGCGTTGAAGAGCGATTAGAGATACAGAAAAAAATCAACCAGCTCAATATTGAAGCTACTCAATATGCTATCCCCAATGACTTTAATAAACTAATCACTAAGTATGGCGGTACTGGACTCAATGCTGGTACTTCGTACGACTACACTGTATTCTTCAATACCTTCTCACCAGAGTACCTTGAGCATTGGTGCGAACTAAATAGCGAACGCATGATTTCGCCAGTATTTAGGCTTTTCCAAAGCGAACTGGAAACGGTGTATGAGGAGAAGAATATGTACTCCGACAATATGATTACTGAGCCTATGCAACAGATATTCCAACGCGTAGCTGCTCCCCACCCCTACCAATACCCAATCATCGGGAGCACCGAGTCGCTCAAGTCTCCTGACCTGCATGCCATGGAGCAATTTTTCCGCACCTATTACCGTGCAGGCAATATGGCACTTATACTAGTAGGAGACTTTCAACGCGAAGGTTTGGTTGAGCTACTAGAGCGCACCTTTGGCAAGATTGCTCCTGGCGATGCTCCAATAGAGGATATCCCAGCTGCCAGATCATTTAAGGGACATGAGCGGTTGGATATCAAGCTCCCGATACCTGTCTTGACCGGTGCTGCCTATATCTGGCAGACTGTCCCCAACGGACATCCCGACCAAATTGCGCTTTTACTGCTCCAATCTCTACTCTCCAATGATGGCAAGACCGGGCTCCTAGATAGACTAACCATAGAAGGCGAACTAATGGCAGCAATGCCTATTGCGACTTCTCTCAACGATCTAGGCATCTTTGGCTTTTATGCCATTCCGAAGATACTACATAGCAGCAAAAAGGCAATCGCTGCAGTGATAAAAGAGATAAATAAAATCAAGCAAGGAGATTTTACTGACAAACAATTTCAGGAAGTAAAGCTTATCATAGAGCGAAACTATCTACAGCAGGTTGAGAGCGTGGAGAAGCGCTCCCAGCTCCTAAGCAATCTTTATACTCAAGGGCAAACGTGGACATCCTTTTTGCAAGATATAGACAGGCTACGTATCCTGCCTCGAGAGGAAGTGATCAGAGTTGCTAATCAATACCTCGGGGGAAACTTCTTAGAAATCAGAAAAAAGACAGGAAGATACCCTAAAGTACACCTTCAGAAGCCTCCATACCAGCCAGTCGCAGCGCCCAACCAAGGGGCTCAGTCCGACTTTGCCCGACATCTAGACTCATTACCTATTTCCGAGCTTCCGATACGTGCACTTGATTTTAATAAAGACATTGAACGTCGTTCCCTTTCTGACAATGGACTCGTAAATCTCTTTAAGACCAAAAATAAAGAGAACAATCTGTTTACGCTTGATTTAGTCTATTTCCGCCAGCCTCAAAGACACCCAAGGCAAGAAGTCTTGGACTACTACCTCGACTTAGTCGGTGGTGGAGGATGGACCAATCATCAGCTCAATAGTGAGCTCCAAGCACTAGGCGCATCTCTTACATTTGAGTCAAAAAATAGTTTCTTTATTATCAGGCTTACCGGCTTTGATCATCATTTTGATGAAAGTCTCCAAGTGGTAAGCAGATTTCTATTCGATGTAAACGCAGAAAGCAAGCAGATGAAGAAACTAACCCAAGCTAAAAGGATGGCCGATAGTGCATTAAAGAAAGATCCAAGCAATCTCTCTATACGATTGCTCGAACTGGCTCGATATGGTGAAAATGCGCCTTATAAGGCTTCTCTCAGTAAGTCAGATTACAAAAAGCTCAAGGCTAAGGACCTCGTGGCTGAACTGCAGCAACTACTCCATACCGAATTGGATATTCACTATACAGGCTCCCTAGATATTGATTCCATTGCCCCACGGGTAGCCAACGCCATACACGCTAATGAGGTAACCACAAAGGGTGAAGGCTTTAGCTACAACCAATCAATCCCCTCAAAGGAGTCACGGATACTATTTGCACATGATCCTAGTGCGACGCAAGCATTTATTAGGATTTACTCCCCTCTTGGCTCTCTCACAGAAGAGCAAAAAGCAGCCATCAGACTGTACAGCACTTACCTCGGTGGTGGAATGAGCTCTCTACTCTTCCAAGAAGTACGCGAGTATCGTTCACTAGCCTACGGTGTCGGCGGATATGCCGATTTTCCTCCCGCATCTATTTCAGGAGCCAACACCGACTATATTGTCACTCTCAGTACTCAGGCTGATAAAGTAACCCAAGCCATAGAGTTGGTCACTGAACTTATCAATCGTGAGCCAAATGATACGACTCGTTATGACAACGCAGTACAAGGTCTCCTTAGTAGTGCTCGTACCTATTATCCTGCTCTACGCATGCGCTCTCGTCAAATCAGATCGCTTGAGCGTCAAGGGTATGACAAAGATATATCTCTGAAGATACAAGAAGAGCTTCAACGCCTCACACAAGAGAAAGTGATAGCTGCCCACAATCAAGTGGTGCAAGGAAAACCCGTCACAATCACCATCGTAGGCAATCGCAAGCAAGTGGATCTTCAGACCCTCAGGAAGCACTTCCCTATCACCGAGGTAAAAATTGCAGACCTAATTGATTAATTATATGCGATAAAGTTATTATCTTTGCGCCGCATACCGCCGAAGTAGCTCAGTTGGTAGAGCAACGCATTCGTAATGCGTAGGTCACGGGTTCGAGTCCCGTCTTCGGCTCATTTTTCCATCATTCTCCGGAAATCCTATCGAGACAGTGATTTTGCTTTAATCTTGAAATTATACGCCCAAGAAAGGAATTATTATTACCTTTGTACCCAGAAGCAAGGCATGATGATTTCTACACTAGAAATAGTCATTTAATAGGGAATTTGGTGAGATTCCAAAGCAGTTCCTGCTACCGTAAGAGTCTGAGAGGATATCCCTCTCTGTTATTGGCGCTCTACATTTACCACTGAAGATGATATCTTTGGGAAGGTTGCCAATAGAAAGACCAAGCCGGGAGACCTACCTCGCTCTACAGAGTGTATTTATGAATGCTAATGTCCAGGAATAGACGAGTATTCGGTTTGTTTTTTATCGGGTTATTTTTCATGTGCTTTCTTGATAAGCATAAATTGTGGTACACTGTATTGTGTGCACTTCTCTACTGTACATGTGAAGTAGGTCTTATGGCTCAGAGCAATCCCGCTGACTCTATAAGCATCTCAGCCACATTGGGTGAATTTGTGGTCACCGGGACTGGCACACAGCATTATAGCTCCACCTCTCCAGTCCGCACTGAGCTCATCTCTCGGCAAGACATTATCAGCACTTCGGGAGAGAGTATCGAAGCTATGCTGATGGCATTATCGCCATCATTTGATGCAATAGGAAGCGCAATGGGAAGTGGAATCACACTCGGGGGCTTGGGGAATAATTATATCTTGATATTGCTCAATGGTCGCCGTCTGCATGGGGATGTGGGTGGCGAAAATGACTTGAGTAAGATAGATGCCAATATGATAGAGAAAATAGAGATTGTGAGAGGAGCTGCCTCATCTCTATATGGCTCAGATGCGATGGCAGGGGTCATCAATATCATCACCAAGGATTATACCGATACTCCCCTTTCAATCCTCAATACGACCCGTTTAGGCTCGTATGGTCAGTGGCAACAAAGCAATACATTGGCTTGGGGCTATAAGACACTTTCAAGCATCACTCAGTATTCCGGAGATCGGAGCGATGGATGGCAGAATAGTACTCAAGAGATCTACCGCAAAGAGCTCTATGAAAATAGCACTACCGAGACTTCTAGTGCTTTCTACAATCATAGGATACAGCAAGAAGTAGCTTGGCGTCCCAATAAACAATGGGAAATCAAAGCCATCGGTATGATGTACAAGAAGAGGATATTCCACAAGCCTGGTGCCCCTCGCTGGAGGATGTATAATCTTAGATATAATGACCAATCAGCAAGTATCGAGACGACATTCCGTCCGAGTATAAATCAAACCTTTAGCCTATTGGGTAGCTTTGATCGACACGCCTACCATTACGATTACTACAATAGGTATATGGATGAGTATATCAAAGAAGAGCTCCTAGATGATGGTCGCATCCATTACGTCCCAGTACCATTTTATTATCAACCGGGCGAGTTTTCCCTCGAGAGTGACCAGAGACAATATCTTCTTCACGGTAAAGGGATCTTTCAACTTGATGCACAACATCGTTTATCTCTTGGCATCGAAGGAATTCTGGATCATCTTATAGCCCCCAATCGCATGCCTAATGGGACTGCTTATTCCTATACGCTTGCAGCATACGCGCAAGACGAATGGCAGATTAGTAAAGCATTCAATGTCACCGGTGGACTGAGGTACATTCACCATAATTCCTTTGGTAGCCAGATAACCCCCAAAATCTCCTTTCATTACTCCATTGAAGATACTGGGTTACAGATTAGGGGCACTTATGGTAAAGGATTTAAGACGCCTACTATCAAGGAAATTTATTACGAGTATGAACGAGCAATGATGGGGAAACTAAGGATTTACCTTGGCAATAAAAATCTAAAACCACAGGTATCTGACTACGCTTCGCTCGGCTTCAGTTATTCACCCAATCGTCGTCTCACGATGCACTTGTATGGTTCGTACAACCAGTTGAGAGATATGATTACGCTCATCCCCGTAAAAATCCCTCCTAAGTATCATAGCGATGAAGGGCGTATTGTAGATGGAGCGATGCAGTATGTCAATGCCGAAGATGCACGTGTATGGGAAGTGGAATACACCGCCAATTGGCGCCCCACCAACTACCTCAAACTCTCAGGAGGATATACCTACACCCATACCATCGCCAATGTCTATGACGATAAACTGACCGAAAAGGGGCAGCCACCGGTAATGGTACAGCACCCTATCGATGGGACATCGAGGCACAAAGCCACGATAGGTGCTACATATAGCCTAAAGAAAAAGTGGTACGAGCTCACCGCCGGGCTCCATGGGCGCATTCAATCAGAGCGCTACTATGCTTACGATGGCAATGCTCCAGGTTTTATGCTCTGGAATCTAACCTCTACTCAGAAGTTCAATTACTGGGAACAATGGGATCTACAATTGGCTCTCGGCATCAATAATATCCTTGACTATAAGGAAACACATCCCTATGGTCTTAACTTCGGCACCAAGACCCCTGGACGAACCTTCTTTGCCAAAGTAACCATCGGCTTTAATCAAGAAAAGAAGTAATCACCATATAATCAATTAAACGACATGAAACATTTTATCACAACACTGGTAGCTCTTGCTACAATCACATTCGTCGCTGGCGTCACCCTTACTTCATGTAATGGCAAGGATATCCCAGCAGAAAAGACTTCTACCAACCCTGCCGATGCTTTCCCCAAAAAGCACGACACCGCGCTACTGCTGGTCACCTTCGGTTCTACTTTCGATGTTCCAGCAAAGACATTCGAGATGCAAAAGTCGTTCTTCGGCTCTGCGTTCCCCAATACGGATCTATACATTTCCTACACCTCTCGCACCATCATCAATCGTCTACAAGCTCAGGGCAAGGAGTTTATTCCACCTGCCAAGTGGATGGAGAGTTTCCGTGGTAAAAACTATAAGAACGTCTATGTACAGTCGCTCCATGTGATTCCGGGAGAAGAGTTCACCCTCCTAGACCGTGCCTATGTGCATAAGGAGTACAATGTGTATCTCGAGGATGATCGTCGTGGTCGCAACGATGCTGTACTCGGCAGGCCTCTACTCTACTCTCAAGAAGATATTAAGCGTGTGGCAAAGATTCTTGTCGATGACCACAAGGAGGCTATTAAGAAAGGCGAAGTGGTCGCATTTATGGGGCATGGCAATCCGGAAGCTCTTCACAGAGATGCCAACCAGAGGTACATCGATGTCGAAAAAGAGATGCGTGAATATGCCAAGAAAACGTATGGTCACGACTACATCTATGTAGCCACGGTAGACTTCCCGGAGCGTCTATTTGACTATCTCAGTGGTGAACTCCAAAAGATTGAGAAGACAATCCCTGCCAAGACAATCCACCTACAGCCACTAATGACCATCGTCGGTGACCATGCCAATAACGATATGGCTGGAGATTATGACAAGGATGCTAAACCAGAGGAACAGAGCTGGAAGGTACAACTCGAGAAGATGGGCTGGAAAGTTGAGGCTCACATGAAAGGGCTTGGCGACTACAAGGAAATCAATCAGATTTACCTCGAGCACCTCAAAGAGGCTATTGCCGAACTCAAATAAGAGACGCCGAGTAGTCATTAAAAAAATACCGAGCCATTTTGGGATGGCTCGGTATTTTTTTAATGACTACTCGGCAACTTCTTTTCGAGCGGTGAAAGGAAAAGGGAAACCCTTTTTATAAATCAGTCGACTGATTTATGAAATGACGGATGAGCTCTGAGGTAAAAGAGAGATGGGTATAGGTCGCAAAGCAGTTACTATACCGAACCAATGGCGTAGGGACCGCAACTTGATGCGCACTATATTGCTGCACGATACTGGGTAGAGATTCTATTATTCGTGAGTAGTGAAACTCGTGCCCCCTTACCTCTATACCATCAATCGCAAACTGCCGATAACCAAGTGTGAGCTTCGGACTAATCATCGTACCTTCTTGCTCCAATACCCCCGCAAGCGGATAACGACGACCCTCAGAGTCAATAAGAGCTTGCCCGAGATAGAGCATCCCTCCTCCCTCTGCGAGCATAGGTCTTCCCGACTGGGCATAATTCGCTACACTTCTCAGCATACTACTATTTCCGGACAATCGAGGGAGGTACAGTTCCGGATAGCCCCCTGGGAGATAGACGAAGTCACTCTCGGGCAGTTGTTCGTCATACATCGGGCTAAAATAGGTAACGGAGCCAAACTGCTCCAGCACCTTGATATTCTCAGGATAAACAAAAGAAAAAGCCTCATCCATTGCCACTGCAATCCTCAATTGCGATAGCTTTGGGAGAGGGTTGGGAGCCGCAGACTTGGGTGCTTCTGTCAGTGTCAGAAGATCATCTATCGAGATATGCTCCTCTACGAGACGAGCCGATTGTTCGGCATAGTGCTCTAGCTTAGAAGCATCTTCTGTCTCCAATCCGAGGTACCGACTGGGGAGCTCCAATTGCTTATCGGTCGGGATTTTCCCGATACACCTCACACCAGCATCCTCACACGCTTGGAGTAGGTACTTATAGTGGGTTTCCGAATTGACCTTATTGAATAGCACACCCACGATGTTTAGATCCTTCTGGAAGTGCTTAATCCCATACAAAAGAGGTGCCACACTGTATGCCATCGACTTGGGGGTCACCACAAGGAGTATCGGAAGCCCAAGCACTCGCGCTAAATGCGCCGAACTACCCATGTCTCTATCGTATCCATCAAACAGCCCCATCACACCCTCCACAATAGAGCTCTCTGAAAAAGCATCGTAACGTGCAAAGATCTCCTTTATCCTTTCCTCACTATTCATGAAGAGATCCAGATTGATAGCGGTCTGATGGGATGCCACTTGATGGAGCTTTGGATCGATGTAGTCCGGCCCGCACTTAAAAGATTGTATCTGTATGCCTCGCTTGTACAAGGCTCTGAGTAGACCTATCGTAATGGTACTCTTGCCGCTTTCTGAATTAGGAGCGGCTATCATGAAGGTAGAGTGTCTCATATCTTTTGAGAAATAAACTGTCCTTGATCATCTATGAGTAATAGTTCCAATCTGCATTCTGGCACCAATGGTTGGCAAACCTCAAAGCAGTGCTGGAGAATTGTTTGGTAAAAAGGTGCGTCGTGATTGGGTATTATATCCCATAATTCACGTGCCATAGTAATCTGTGCTATCCGCTCCATTTCCTGGTCAGTGGCTCCACTTTTGCGCGCAAGAGATAGTATAAAGTCCATATCCATAGTCACTTTCTTGCTATGGGTATCCAATTCTCCATTGGCTAGCTTCACCGCTTTACCAATCATGATACCAAGGGTCACCATAGGAAAACCATGCTCTCTCGCCATTGTAAGGCACTTTCCGATGAAATTGCCATACTGCACAAAGGCATTGGACGGAAGATCAGGAAAACGGACTTTAAGGAAACGCTCGCTACGACCACCCGAATTGAGGACAAGATGCTCTACCCCCACCGCCTTGCTCACTTCCATCTCCCGGCCTATCGAGGCTACCCAAGTATCCAGTGAGTAAGGACGCACCACCCCTGTAGTCCCTAAGATAGAAATGCCATCGATGATGCCCAAACGAGGATTGAATGTCTGAGCCCCAAGCTCTCGCCCCGTAGGTACAGAGATAGTAATATCTACGCCCAAGCGTTCTGTGTCTACCAACTGGGATACTGCGCTCATCATCATCTGCCTTGGGACTATATTGATTGCTGGATCTCCAATAGGCAACCCTATTCCTGGGAGTGTCACCCTGCCCACACCCTCACCTTGGAGAAATCTAATCCCCGTGTGCTCTTTTGTAAGTCCCACAGTCGAATGTATCTCTGCACCATGGGTCACATCGGGGTCGTCCCCGGCATATTTTATTGCGACGGCAGTAGCGGAGCAATGACTAAGTTGTATGCGTTCTATGGGAAATGGGATGACCTCGCCAATGGGCAATTCGACCTCGACCTCCCTCACCTCTTCACTATCGAGAAGCGATTGTAGCGCTGCAATAGTAGCCGCTGTAGCCGTAGTACCAGTGGTAAAACCGATACGAAGAGAGAAGTAACTGGGAAGGAGTTGCTCAATAGCTCTCCTTAGTCCTACTTTTCCCGTAACCAGTCTATGCTCCTTATACCCTAGTGGCGGTCGAGTAACAACCATCACTTTGATACCCAATGCAAGGGCTGCTTCCACTTTATTCTCAAATCCACTAGTCTTACCACTCTCTTTGAGCAAAATAAGGTCGGGTTGTACCTCTTGGAAAAGTTGCTCATCGGGCTGATCTCCATCATAGTAGATGACCTTTTCTCTCGGTAGTTCGCTCGTAGACAATACCTTTTCAGTGTCTGGGATAGGCATTACTCGGAAGTAGGTATCGTACTGACGCCAATAGCTCTCTAGCTTGGAGATACTGTTGACTCCTGTGAGAGCTAGTACTCTGCCTACTTTCAATTCACACAACAGTTGCAAGGCTTCATCAAAATTCGGCACCTTTATTGCTTCTGTAGGTATCTTAGGGAATTGTCGCTCCAGACGGATTATGGGCAGCCCTAGCTTACGTCCCACCTCACCGATATTAGCATGTACCATTGAAGCAAATGGATGAGCTGCATCAATAATCAATCCCACTCCATTTTTCTCGCAAAAAGAACGCATCTCGCCAGCAGTCATCCCCCCGGTAATGGGCAATCCATTGTGCAACTGTACTACTTGCGAACTTCCTTTTGTCGAGTAATAAAAAGGTTGGCCTGCCTCCTCACACACCTCCACAGCAATCCGCCCTTCCGTAGTCCCTCCAATAATCAATGGCTTCATACGACTTCTTCCAGCATTTGCTCAATAGAGTACAGCTCTATGGCAGAGCCATCTGGACGGTAAAGTATCATCCGTCCCTCATGGGTATCTATATATTCCTCGCTCTCCGTACCCCTACTTGCAAGTATGCGATTACGCAATAGTGCCTTACGAATCATTACGTACAAATATCCATGACCAAGAACCTTAATCTCCCTGTCATAATCATTTTCTATGCGAAATAGCCCGGTGGTTTCATCAAATATTATCTCTTTTTGTTGGAAAAAGCGACTGAGATTGCCTCTAAGAGCTAAATCCTCTGGAGTACCGATATGGAGCTGCTTATCATCATCCATCAACCAAATCTTGTCCGATACTTGAAGAGCAAGCTCGAGGTCATGGGTAGAAAGGAATATGGTCTTGCTCGTCTCCCGGGAAAGCCTATGGAGCAGCTGCATCATGTCTACTTTTGAAGGGAAGTCGAGAAAAGCTGTAGGTTCGTCCAATATAATTATTGGTGTATCCTGAGCCAGAGCCTTAGCAATCATAGCCTTTTGACGCTCGCCGTCACTAAGAGAGTGAAGCATTCTACCCCTCAAATGCTCTATCCTTACCAGCTCTATTGCACGTTCTACTGCGACCTTATCTTCGGCATCTAATCTGCCCCAGAAACCGGTGTAAGGGCTACGACCCATAGAAATAAGTTCGTAAACCGTCATATTGTTGTCGGCAAATCGCTCAGTAAGCACTACAGCTATGACCTTAGAGAGCGCTCTCTCTTTGTAACGTCCTATCTCCTCTCCCTTAACAAAGATATTACCACTTATCTTAGGCTGGAAAGCAGAGATTGTGCGCAATAGAGTAGATTTTCCCACACCATTTGAGCCGAGTAGACAAGTCAATTCACCCGACTGTACAGTAGCATCCAATCCACTAGCCACGACCTTAATCCCATGTCGCATCCTGTATCCGATAGAGAGGTTATGCAGTTCTATATTTTGCTTTCTATCCATTAGGTCAGTTCGGCTCTACGTTTGTCAAAGAGTACGGAGATAACTATCGGTGCACCAATAAGTGCCGTAACCGAATTGATTGGCAACGCCCCCTCAAAGCCCGGCATACGTGCTATCAGATTGCACAATAGAGCTAATGCCGCCCCCACAAAGGTGACTGCTGGCATCAATATGATGTGGTTAGATGTCGTAAAGAGCGTACGACAAAGATGCGGCACTGCAAGCCCAAGGAATACGATTGGGCCACAATAAGCAGTGACTATTGCCGTAAGTACGCAAGAGCAAAAGATAACTAAAAGCCTTGCCTGTCGGTAATTAAGCCCAAGATTTCGAGCATAATTTTCTCCAAGAAGCATCAGATTGAGCGTCTTTATCAAGAGAAAAGAGAGTGGCATCAATATCAGCATCAATACCACAAAGGTCGTCACTTGATCACCACTCACTTTGGCAAAACTCCCTAAACCCCAGATTACATAGCTGCGCACATCCTCATCATTACTAAAGAACTTGAGCACTCCGATGATTGCATTAGCAATATACCCAATCATCACACCCATAATAAGGAGTACCACATTGCCACGTACTTTTTGGGAAATAATCATGATGATAGCCATCACCGCCATTGCTCCTATGATTGCTGCGCTAGTGACGGCAATCTCTCCTATTAGCCCCATACGAGAAAGTGCTTTCTGACTAATGCTTCCAGACAGAAGTATCAGTGTGGCGACACCCAAACTGGCTCCCGAACTAATACCAAGCTCAGAAGGTCCTGCCAAAGGATTGCGGAAAACGGTCTGCATCTGCAAGCCACTTATAGATAGTCCAGCTCCTGCGACAAGTGCAGTAATGGTCTGAGGAAAGCGACTTTTCCAAATGATATTGTACCATATCTCTTGCTCCTCTCCGCCTTTGCCCAATAATATTCTAATCACATCCCCAAATGGGATGGATATAGTGCCCAGTGCAAGGTTGAGCACTAAGAAGAGGACAATAGAAAAAAGGGTAATCGCAAAAAGTAGGGCTTGTCTCCTATTCATCGCTCAAGAGTAAGAAGTTCGTAGAATACTGGCTGATGATTGGGGAGCAACTCAGGGTGAAATATCTTGATAAGGTCAGCTAAGACATTCTCTGGCTCGACAGGAGAGAGTTCATAGAATGGACGTTCATTGAGATTACAATAGAGCACCTTTCGCTCTTTGAATGCCCTAAAATCGGCATATCTGGCATCGGTTTGCTTAAGTACTTCGTAGCTATAAGTATCAGGATAGCTATTGGCGATTCTCCAATAATCAGCGTTAGCCGCTTGAGAATAAACCGTCTCAAAGTCTACATAAAATCCACCAGACTCTTCATTGCCCTTCATGAAATAGTCTGCCCCTGCATCCTCAAACTGGTGCGCAAGATAGCTCTCTCCTCCTACCACATACCAATTACCGCCGTGTAGCTCTCCACTAAGCACCTTGGGGCGCTGCATCTTGTCGGTAACGAGTGCTTTTAGTTCATTGTACTTCGTCTCAATACGGGCAAACTTTTCATTGGCTTGCTCTTCTATCCCAAGTAGCAGAGCAGTAAACTTTAGCCACTCTGCCTGTCCAAGAGGTGTCGTTTCCTTGTACCCAAGGAAGGTCACCAATGGGATATTGAGATTTTTGATTACGTCATACCCACCTCTCTTAAATGGAGAAACTAGTATAATATCAGGTTGTAGAGCCATAATGAGTTCGGTATCGAAGTTCCCCTCTATACCTATCCTCTTTGTTTCTCCCGACTCCAATTGAGCCCTCATCGTAGGATTGAAAAGGAAACGGGTGCTTGGCATCCCCACGACTCTATCGACTGCATCTAGCTTAATAAAGTTAGAGAGCTGTAGGGTGGTCATCACGATTACCCGCCTCACCGGCGTCTCTATCACCTCGTACTCACTCGGAATACCCTGAGGAGTTGTCCCTCTTGGTACCAAGGCATAGTGGTAGACCTGTGCTTCCCTTTCTATGGGATCAGAGATATCCACCAAAGTAAAGCCATCTCCTTGCTCTATCGATAGTCCTCGAGCGTACTTGATGCTCTCATCCTGTATCAAGGTACTTTGCATACTGCCTCTCTCCTCCTCTCCACAGCTTGAGAGCAGAAAGATCAGCAGCATAAGTGATGTAATTATTGCCTTCATATCCTTTTAGGCTTGATGATGATTAATGATAGGTAGGGGCACTTACGACCAGACAATTCAGCATAGTCCTCGGTAAACCATTCCTCATCAGGATTGCCCATTTTTTCTGCATAAACAAAAGAGTATTGCCCTCTCTTGATTACCTCTCTAACTAACTCCTGATGTACCGAAAGCTTCATGACCACCACTACCTCTCCTCGACTAAGTGGCATCTCAATGTCAGTAGCATTAGCTATTTCGCTAAGAATAGTAAGATTGTCGCCTTGGCGCACGAGGCTACTATTTGCCATCGCTGCTGCCGACACAAAGGAGGGCACCCCGGGGAGTACGATATATGGGACATTCAGTTCGTCGCACACGTACTGAGCCGTAGAGTAGATGCTTGCATCTCCAATTGTCACCAATGCGACTTTCTTCCCCTGAATAACTAGGTCCGATATTTCATCAGCGATATTTCGGTAGAGTGCCAAGGTCTCTTCCCGATCTCTAGTCATTGGGCAATTTTTGAGTACTGTCTTCTCCATGATATTCTCTGCATTTTCCAAACTGGAAAGCGCCAAGAGAGCAGCGCTCCCCGGAGCGACAATCACATCGACCTCTTCAAGTACCCTAAAAGCCTTAAGAGTAATATTATCTGGGGCACCGCTACCCAAAGAAACTATTTGTACCGGATAGGTCTTCATGGTCTAAATAGATGCTTAAAGTCATCCGCATAGAGCTTGGAAAGTCCCTTGCGATTGTCTATTGCTTCACCTACTACGATTAGAGTTGTAAGAGTGAGCTTATTCTCCTTTACAATCTGCGCTAAATGTTGCAGTTCTCCTCTCCATATCCTTTGATCCTTCCAAGTCAGTTTATAGCATACCGCTACAGGTGTAGTAGGTGGATAATGTACCAGCAGTTCCTCTTGTACTTTCTCTGCTATTGAAGCACTTAGGAAGATACACATTGTACTCTGAGAGGCAGCGAGCTTATGTAACTGCTCTCGTTCTGGCATCGGGGTCCGACCCTCTCCTCGCGTGAGAATAATCGTCTGTACCTTCTCCGGAATAGTAAACTGCGACTGAAGCTCTGCTGCAGCTGCCTGAAACGAGGATATCCCTGGTGTGATGTGATAGCTCATACCTGCTTCGTCAAAGAGTGCCATCTGCTCCTGAATAGCTCCAAAGATAGCTGGGTCTCCTGTATGGAGGCGCACTACAAGGCAATGCCTATCGTAGAATTCCTTCATCACCTCAAACTGTTCCTCCAGTGCCATATCGGCAGAGCTACGCACCGTTGCCCCCTCCTTAGCATAGTAGGTAAGCTCTATTGGTACTAAGCTACCTGCATAGAGTATTAAATCTGCTTGTTGCAAAAATTGTTTCCCTCGCACCGATACCAATTCTGGGTCGCCAGGGCCTGCTCCTACAATCTCAATATGACCGCCCAAAGCCCCTACAGGTTCGACCGCAAGCGCAAAGGTAAAGTCACTTCCTTGCTCTATCACTCCCTTCTGCTTTTCAATCAAGAGCTTCCCTCGCGAAGCATACAGTGCCGAAGCCTCCGACACACTGGCACTGGCGGTGACCTCTTCCACCTTTTCCGATGGATTGGGCACCTCAACCTCTGCTAAGATATCCGAAGAGTAGAAATAGCTCTCCACCCCTATTTTATTAGCCACCTCAGCAATCAGTGCCTCATCCTTTTTCAGTTCGATACTATGAATCCCCTTAATAGACTTAGGGGAGAATCCAGCCCTCCTAATCGCTTCGAGGATAAAGTCTGCTACACCGGTAGGGCTCGCCTCCTTGCGACATCCGATACCCAGGTGCAATATCTGTGGACGGTAATAGAGCTGAGGTATAGGGATATCGGGGTACACCTTGTGGGTAACGGCAATAAAGAGCTTGTACTTAGACCAATCAATCTCTTCGCTTCGCCAATAGATATCTATATGCTCAGGTTTGGTACGCTCCAGCCAAGCAGTGCCCTTGGAACGAATATCCATCAATAGTGCCGTAGGCTCCTTATGAACAAATAGAGCAATCACATCATTGAGAGAGCCTCCGACCGTCTCTTCCTTCCAGTCGTACACACGACCAAGCGTATCGAGTGCCCAAAGCTCCAAGCGATCGCTTTGAGTAGTGATTATCGGCTCTGCACCGATGATAGCAGCGATCCTCTTAGCCCAATCATTAGCACCTCCGACATGCCCAGAAACCACAGAAATCACATACTTCCCAGTGGTATCAATACAAAGCACCGCAGAGTCAGAATACTTACTCTCTAAGTACGGAGCAATACTTCGCACACAAATCCCCATAGCAGAGAAATAGATGACCAGCTGATACTTTGTCATCAATTCTCCACTCCCTTGCTGAAGACTCTCAAGGTATGCAAACCTCTCCTGCTCCTTTGTGCTATAAAGGTCTACCTCTGAGAGCTCTCTCTCCAATAGTAGAGCCAACTCTCTTGCCTCTTCCGAAAGTGTAATTATCGCTATACCTCTTTTATCCATAATCATTTCCTCGCTTTCATTACCCTAATAGGATTGTATTGGTCCACAGCGAGCTTAGTCTCCTCCTCTATCTTCCCTCCAACACGCTCTATAGCATCATAAAATAGTCGGTAACTATCGTCACTTACCGAGTTGAAGACCACCACACCATCATCTGCCAATACTTGCCATACCCGATCTACTATCTCCAGCATTTTTCCTCCATGCCCCCCAATAAAGACAGCATCAGGAGCAGGAAGCTGAGACAGTTCTACTTCCAAAAAGTCTCCCCCTCCAAATTCAATCCCTGGTGCGCCAAACTTCTGAGCATTCTCTCTCAAAAGTCTCTCTCCCTCAGATCTAATCTCAAAAGCGACCACTTCCAAATGAGGAAATTGCAACTTTGCCTCCACCGATACAGACCCCGTACATGATCCAATATCCCATAGGACGCTCCTCCCATACAATCCAAGCATGGAGAGGGAGAGTAGACGTATTGGCATCTTAGTCATCATACGCTCCCTACCCTCCAGATGGGTAAATAGTCTATCTGGGATTCCAAAGAGTCTAGTGCGTTGTTCACGTCGAATAAGAATGAGGTTGTTGGGATACTCAAAGTCTCTGCTCGCCACTTCAACTATCGAGAGCCTGGTGACACGCTCATGCTCCTTATTTCCCAGGAGCTCACCGACATAGACATCATAATTATCATACCCATACTCCTGCATACGACTAGCAATCAACCGAGGAGTATGCAACCTATTATCGGTCAAAACCCCTATCATCCTCTCCCCTTGAATCAATGCTGCATCAAATGCCAACCATGGTCTACCCGTAAGCGATACCACATGTAACGCTTGATAAGGCAATAGCGCCTTATGCGCCAGCATCTGAAGCGAATTGAAGTAAGGGAAAAGCACAATCTCGGCTTCTGGAAACTCCCGCATAATCCGCTCCCCTACTCCATTGAATATCGGATCACAAGAAGCAATCACCACCACTTGACTCTTTCCCTCGTAGCTTCGAACCACATCTTGTACAGGAGGGGCAATCTCTATCCACTCATACTTTTCCGGCAGATAGGGCTTAATCAATTCGTGATGACGTTTGCCTCCGGAGAAGTAGTAGCTCTCTTTAATGTGCTCCAAGAGCTCAGGTTGCCAATATCTCTCTTTGTTGTCGTCCGTACCGATAAGTATTATCTTCATACGTCTCTTCCCGGTTTGAGTGTTGCTGCATCATCAAAAGTCAGTATCGCATTGACAAGCGTAGCAGCGAGATTACTGCCTCCCTTACGCCCCTCGATGATGAGCTTGGGAATTGCCCTAAAGGGCTTAATCATCTGCTTAGACTCGCATACATTGACAAACCCTACGGGAGCTGCCACAATACCATTAGGTGTTGCCTTTCCTCTACGGATAAGGTGTGCCAATTCCATCAAGGCCGTGGGAGCATTACCAAAGGCGAAGAGCGCATCAGGGTGCTCTTCTACTGCCAATCTAATCCCTGCCTGAGTGCGGGTAATCCCCAATCGTCCTGTCATGTCAGCAATACGAGGGTCGTGCAAATAGCACTTTGCCTCAATACCCAGTCGCTCCAATGCCCCTTTACGAATCCCTGAAACAACCATTGTCACATCTGTGATGATGGTTTTTATTTTACCGTCATGACATGCCTCATAGAGCTTTGACACAGCGTTGGTGTCGCTATAGAAAATCTCCTCCATTTCAAAATCAGCAGTGGTGTGAATCGCATGAAGAAGTGCCCACTTATGATCCAATGGGACATCAGGCCGCTTTAGCAAAGAGGAGATGGTCTTAAAGCTTTCCATCATTATCTGCTGACCAATCTTCTCCTTGCCCTCGTGCTTCTCCCTATAGTAGCCACGGGGGGTTATTATATGATTGCCTGAAAGATAGCTCTGGCTATTTCCAATCAACACGATTGTAAACATATCTACTACCTCTGTATCCATTTCTCCCAGAGTAGTCACTATGATACTCTGATCTTCCCTTCCCGCTTGTCGTACGATACCTACGGGAGTGTCGGCGCTCCTGCTCTTGAGGAATAATTCACGGACCCGCTCCAATTGCCAAAATCTCTTTTGGCTCTTGGGGTTGTATATGGCTGTGACAAAGTCTGCATCAGCAGCAGCTACTACCCTTCGCTCAATAGTTGCCCAAGGAGTCATAAGATCAGAGAGTGAGATGATACAGAGGTCATGCCCTATCGGAGCTCCGAGAAGCGAAGCTGCCTCCTGGAATGCGGAAATGCCCGGCAATACCTCAAGCTCTACATCACTACCTCGCTCCTCGCGCATCTCATACATGAGGGGTGCCATACCATAGATACCAGCATCACCCGAACTGATTACACAGGTCACCTTGCCCTGCTCTGCCTGCTCAAAGGCAAGCTCTGCTCTCGCACGTTCTTGGCGCATCCCACTATCGATACACTCAGCTCCCTCCTTGAGCAATGATCCTATAAATTGGAAATAATAGTCGTACCCGACCACAGCATCGGACTCTCCCAATACCTTCTGTACAGCCGGAGTCATCTCATCAGCTCTACCCGGACCTATTCCCACTATGTATATCTTCCCTTTATTACCCATATATTACGATTTAATACTACTCTTAAATATAATCACTTGACTACAAGAATATTACAATTACATAAACCTCCTCTATAGAGAGAATTCATCTCCTCTATAGAGAGAATTTGTCTCCTCTATAGAGAGAATTTGTCTCCTCTATAGAGGAAATCCGTCTCCTCTATAGAGGAGATTTGTGTCGGATATATACTAGTCATACTGCCCGCAAAACTACTCACCTTTTTTGTTTTAATCTCGACTTACGAATAAGTCTTGTCCAAAAATGGAATCCAAGCACCATTCCAGTCACCGAAAGCACTAACCCTCCTATGCAGAGCGAGGTAATAAGCACCTTCCTGAACATTGGATGCCCGGCAAAGTACTTGATGCGAAGACTGTGAAAAGCTGGATAAATCCACTTCTTGATCCTATTATTGGTATTGAAATACCGTATGTTACCCTCAGTAGGTGTGACATAGAAATGACTCTTGTCTGGGTCATTGCATATCACCTTATAGACCGGCAATGTCTCACTCTCAATATTGCTTACGTAGTAATTGTCGTACGCCTCCAACAATTCTACACTCATCGGGGCATCAACAAATCGACTCAATCGCCCCAACACTTCATCTTTAGTAAGATAGAGGGGTTGAATTGAAGTACTTGTGGCATCAAACTTGGCGACTGTATCTCTGTAGGTCACGGTATAAAATGTCTTGGTGCCGAACTGTTCAAATTCGATCTCTTTTACCTCTCCCAGTTGTTTCAATAGTTCGCGATAGTCCAAGGAAAAGCCGGAGAAGTCTACTTTGTCCCTTTTCCTTACTGCACTTTTTAGCTTAGGATTGTGCTGCTTCACTATCCAATCTGGAAGCTCTTGCATGGAGAGAAGTCCACTAAGGGCAAACATCATAGAAAAGAAACCAAAGAGTATCCCAAAGATATGATGAAGCCGATAGCTCCTCTTTCGATATGGACTTTGCAATCGTCTCCTTTTTCTCCAAGTAATCCAGTAGTATCGAATCCCTACAACTATACCAGCCAAGCACATGATGGCGCATAGCCCAGAAAGTATCGATACTATCGCCAACCATAAATCCCTATTTTGCCTCAGCTGCCAAAAGTAAAGCATGTGTGGGATAGTGCTCAATGCCCCACCGATTCTTTCCTCTTTGGTACAATATTGTAGTGCTTCGCCTGTCCGTGAAGAGAGATATAGGTAACTATTTTGAGGATCACTGTACTTAATGCGGTAGATAGGGAAATGCTCCTTTAGTGAGCTATAGGGAGTCCATGTATCCAAGCGGTTCATCTCTCTGATCTCCTTGATAGGATAAGTACTCCAGCGCCTTGCCTGCTCAAGGATATAAGAATAGCTGACACTGCTCTCCACTACTGGGGTGAAGGAGGTGTCAGCTACTAATTGCAAGGTTTGCTGGTCTGTCGTAAGTCTGATGATGGACTTTCCGGAGAAGGTGGTGAGCTGAAGGTTCTTCAATTCTTCCCCTTCAGGTACCTGATCAAGTATCTGCCTCAAACTCGGAAGTGTACCACCGATAGTATCTCGGTGGACAATACCCTGATTTCCGACCTTTGGGAAAGAGAAAAAGAGCATCCCTAGCCCTGAGAGAAACCATACAAACATCATCGGAGCAAGTAGAGCTCCCAACCATTTATGCATTCCAGACCAGACTTTCATCCTTTATTTCTTGTCTCCTGAGCAATAGATTAGGCACCAAAAAGTACCAAAGTACATGGAAGCCAAAAAGGTCTCAGACAGCTATTCTTCATGGATTGAAGAGATTTCACATAACGCACTCTTGCCCCCGAGAGTACAAATTAATAAAATAGCTATGGCAGGTTTCCTGACTCGCTTCCCTTTGGAGATGTCTTCCCATCTGCTCATGAGACAGTGACAATAATCAGAGGATACTCCAAATGTTTACGAAGCTCACAGTAGCGGGCACTGCTCTAGACTTACACTAGATTCCCTTTTATGCTCCCGAGATAGACTACCCAAGGGCATCACCACAACTTTCCTCGCAAAGATAATACTATTTATCAATAAACTAAAATTATACCGTTTGTCTGAGCTCAGATAATTCAACCTATTTGGCAAGCGCATTAAGCATGTATATAGTAAATAAAAATACTTTAGTACCTTTGTGGCGGATCATTCTCAAATAAATTATTAACTATAAGATACTGAACTAAATGGTTTGACTATTCCTATTACTTAGATAATATGCCAAAAATATCGATTATTATACCTGTATACAACGTCGAGAGATACCTCAGACGTTGTCTCAATAGTGTAGCAAATCAGACCTTTGCTGATTGGGAGGCTATCTGTGTCAATGATGGGAGCCCTGATAGAAGTGCTTTGATTTTGGAGGAATACGCAGCGGACGATCCACGCTTCAAAATAATTACCAAGGAAAATGGAGGGCTCTCCGATGCTCGCAATGTAGGCATGTCGCATACCACCGGGGACTATATCATGTATCTTGACTCTGATGATCTCATACATCCACAGACTATGGAGATAGCCCTACAGCTCGCCCAACGTGATGGTTCGGACATCGTAAGTTGGTACAAAGACCCTCTTTTTAGACCCCAATTGCTAGTAATGGCGAAGCTCGGATTTAACGTAGATAATGCGCTCCCTCGCGGTATCAACAAGCGATTTGAACTCTCAAAGGTAAGAAGCTATGTCACAGACGATGTATTTGCCCATGTAACGGAGTACTCTAAGACAAACATCAAGCACCCTATCAAGCATTTCTATGTCTGGCGCCATCTGATAAAAAGAGAACTAGTAGCAGATGTGCCATTTATCAAAGGATTAACCTTTGAGGATTTCCCTTGGTGGAGCGAGGTAATTTTGAAAAATCCTAGGGTGACCATCACCAACCTACCATTCTACTACTACTTCCCCAACTTTGGATCCATAGATTTAGGCAGCAAGCAGGAAAAGAAAATCCTTAATTGGATTACCGGGCTAGAGCATAGCTATAAGCTCTATGAGGCAAGGGCTACTGAATACCAAAAAGCTCAGTGGAGCAAAAATTGTATGTGGGCAGTCATCGTAATCCAAATAGCAAAGGATCTAAAGTTGGTTGCAGAGAGCTCTGAAGCCGAGACGTTTCGACGTCGCCTCAGAGAGCTGTGGAATCTGGGTGTGTTTGACCATCCAACTGGCAAAAAAGAAGAATACAATCGTCTGAAGATAAAGGAGTTTATCGAATCGACTAACTAAGAATCAACGAAATGCCACTGAAGATTGCTGCCATCACGATGGCTCGTAACGACCTCTTCTTTCTTTCTCGCTGGATCGAATACTATGGGCGAGAATTGGGGAAAGAGCATCTCTACATCACGCTTGATGGAGAGGATCAGGAATTGCCACACAATCACGAAGGCACGAATATTAAAAAACTACCACACCACGCACTATCCAGAGCCAAAGGAGATAAGTATAGAATTGGTGTACTATCAGAACTGGCAAAAAAGTTATTCAATCAGGGATACGACAGAGTTATCGGTACCGATGCAGATGAATTTATCATCGTAGACCCCAAGCTCGGTATTTCTCTCAAAGAATACCTATCTCGCACTCGGATTACTAGTTCTCTCTCTCCTCTCGGTCTCGACTTGGGACAAAGAAGACAAGAGGAGCCAGCACCTTTGGATCCTACCCAATCGCTATTAGTTCAGCGTAGATATGCGGTTCTTTCTCCCCGCTATACCAAAGCCTCAATACTGACCCGACCTCTTCGTTGGGGCTCGGGCTTCCATAGGGTAAAGGGACATAACTTCCACATCGTCTCCGATCTCTACTTGATACATACAGGCTATTGTGACCTTGAGATTATTGCCAAGCGAGCTGGAGATACCACTAGGATTGATGCGGGATGGGAAGCTCATCTTGGACGAAGAGCTCGCACCGTCGCCCTCACTACCCACGCCGACCCGATAGATGGCGACCTTATTTTTAAGCGTGCGAGGAGACTTCAAACTATATTTCGCCCCATCTTTGCGCTCAATAAACCTATGATGCCCTATTCTGCTCCCAAGGTCGTAAGGCTTCCGGAGCGGTTTTCCGAAATAAAAATATAAAACAAAAGCTCGTGGTGCAATATGCACCACGAGCTTTTATGTTATCTATAGTTCAGAGATTAAACCTCTAAGGCACCAATAACTTCGACAATATCCTTGATGCCATAGCGCTCCATGTAGGTCTCTATCTCGCCAATCATCTTTTGTGGTGCGTAAGGATCTACAAAATTGTAGGTACCGACCTGTACTGCAGTCGCTCCAGCCAGCATAAATTCTATCGCATCAATCCCATTCGTGATACCGCCAATCCCAATCACCGGTATCTGCACCGCATGTGCCACTTGCCATACCATGCGGAGGGCAATAGGCTTGATAGCCGGACCTGAGAGCCCTCCCGTCACCGTAGAGAGTATTGGCTTCCTTTTGTGCGCATCTATCGCCATCCCAAGGAACGTATTGACCAACGAAACGGCATCTGCACCATGCTGTTCAGCGATACAAGCCATACGAGCTATATCAGTCACATTAGGCGAAAGCTTCACGATAAGCGTATGGCTATAGACCTTGCGAATTTCCGAGACAATTTCTGCAATTCCCTTTTCAGAGACTCCGAAAGCCATCCCTCCATTCTTGACATTTGGACAAGAGATATTAAGCTCCATGGAACGAATCCCTTCCAATCTATCCATAGCGGAGGCGACAGCGATATAGTCATCAATAGTGGAACCATTGACATTAGGAATAATCTCCGTCCCCAACTTTATCACCTCTGGGTATGTCTGCGTGATATAGTAATCTAGCCCTTTATTCTGAAGCCCTACAGCATTGAGCATGCCCGAAGGGGTCTCTGCCATACGTTGGGGGGCATTGCCTTCACGAGGTTCAAGTGTCGTGCCCTTGGTAAAGATGCCACCTAAGCAGGAGACATCATAGATTCTATTCATCAAGAGTCCATCTCCAAATGTCCCTGAAGCGACGGTGATTGGATTCTTTAGTTGAGCCTCACCTATTCTAACCTTTAGATTTTTCTCCATATCCTTAGTCCCAAAGTAGTTCAGTGGTATCAAATACAGGGCCATCGTGACAAACTGTTTTGTGCCCCTTCACTGTCGGTTCTACGCAACAAAGGCAGACCCCTATGCCACAAGCCATGTGATTCTCTAACGAAGCCTGCGCAGGGATACCCTCCTCTTTTGCCCATTGAGCAACAGCCTTCATCATCGGTGTAGGTCCACACATATATATATGGGTGAATTTTTTCTCCTTCAGCACCGAGTGCTGGGTCACAAACCCGGTCTCTCCGAGAGAAGCATCCTCAGTAGTGATAAACAACTCACCTATTGCTTCAAAGTGCGAAAGATCAGAGAAGTGTGCTGCACTCCTAGCTCCAAGGAGGAAGGTCGGCTTGATGCCCTTAGCCTTCATGGCACACCCGAGGGCGTACATAGGAGCAACCCCTACCCCTCCTCCGACCAAAAGAGGGCGATCTGACGGCTCAGGTATCCGGAACGTATTGCCAAGTGGCAACATGATGTTGAAGCAGCTCCCCACAGGCGCATTGTATAGCGTCTCTGTACCCTTACCTGCATTTTGGATCAGTAACTCAAGGCGCTCATCATTTGCTCTATAGACAGAGATGGGGCGGCGAAGCATCACTCCATCACAATTCTTTACCCAAATCTCCACAAACTGTCCTGGAAGACAGAGTGGCAACACCTGATTCCGATTGATGGGAGCGAAGTGCCCCAAGAAAAGTCTATCGGAATAGACCTCCTTCTCCACCAATTCCATTTCTATGTCAAATATCTCCTTCTCCATAAAATACCATCTATTCCTCTCGTTTTCTCTTGCAAAAATAGCCATAATTCCGCTTCTCCACACAGTAAATATCTCATGGGCAATCGCTCTATGAAAAAACTCCAGTTTCTATATGGAGACTATTTGTAGAATCACGAAATCTATCCCGGCATCTGCTTTCTCTTCCTGTATTTTGGTTCGGGAAGTTCCTCATAGGTTGCCCTTACCAAAGAAATAATATACTCGCGGTCATCCACATCTGCTATGTAGAAATACTTTTTTGCCCCTTCGTATGGCGATCGTAAATCTTCTATTCGCAATAGTTTATGTCCTGCTTCTGTCGGCTTTATATAGAAATTATCATCGCAAATAAGCCCGAAAATTTTGCCATTGCAATAAATCCCATAATCCCCAAACATCTTTTTAACCGTTATTGCTCCAGCATCTGAACATTGATCTACAACGTATTGTACAAAATCATCATTACAAGCCATCGCTTACAAATCTTTTAATTACCTTTTTAGTAGAATAGATACCATACTACCCTTCACCCTAAGTTTGTTTGCAGCCCATAGCTCTAAATCCATCACTACCTTACGGTCAGTGACCTCTTTGATAATAGCTTTTAGCTCTAGTGTGTGCCCCATAGGTGTAGGAGATAGAAAGTTGACATTAAGATTGGCTGTGACATATCGGAGATTGGGCAAGGTGTCCATCACTCTCCCAAAATGGCGATAGCCTGCAGCTGCTGCTGTGCCATTGCCATGGCAGTCGAGGATGGCAGCAATCAATCCTCCGTAAACATTATTAGGAAATCCACCAGTAAAATGTTCTTGTGGCAAGAAGTACGCTATCGTCGTATCGCTGGTGGGATCATCGTCCAACCAATAGCTCTTGATTTTGAGACCTTGCTCATTAGCAGAGCCACAACCGTAACAGTGGCTAAACTCTTCGGAATAGTAATCTTGAAATGCTTTCATAACTGCTTGTATCGTAGACCTTGACCTCACAAAGATAATCAAAAACGGAGAGGCCTATAAAAATTGTGCGTTATTCTTCTCCGAAAAATACTGATCCCTACCATTATTAGTATCGAATAAGTATTTTTACTAAATTTGAAATCTCAAATTTAGTCATGTAAGTATGTCGATATCGAGGAAAATAATTGAAAGATCAAAATCCATAATTCCTTTTGACCTCCTCTACCGAAAGAAACTCGAAAGGGTTCTTGCGTCTCATCGCAAAGTGGGCGACCAGTGGGATAGGATAATTTCCGATTATCAAACGGGAAAGATAGAACACCACACTTATAACCCAAAGCAAGATCTCAAAACAGAGAGGATAATATGGCAATATTGGGGGCAAGGAATAGACTATGATGTACTCCCAGAGATAGTCAAGATTGGTTTTGACTCCATAGATAAGCACTCTGGAGACTATACAATCATCAGACTATCAGATGATAGCATTGCGAAGTATCTCGATATCCCAAATGAGATCTATGAAAAAAGAGATAATGGGCTATTAAAGAGAGCTTTTTTTAGTGACTTGCTGCGTGTAATGTTGTTGGCTACCTATGGTGGAATTTGGTTAGATGCCACGGTATTGATGACTGGAGAATTTCCGAGTGAATATACGGAGGGGGATCATTTCTGTTATCAGAGGGACCACAATGAACCTTATCAACAGATTTGGGAAAAAGCGTTCGTATATTATTATGGATGGCGAGAAGGTTTTCAAGTCAATATGTTGAATAGCATTTTGTGGGCAAAAAAAGGGAGCAAGATAATGTCTACAATAAGCGACTTACTACTTTACTTTTGGCTCAATTACGACCACGTTTCGGAGTACTTTTTCTTCCAGGTGCTCTATAATCGGTTGGTCAATGGAATTCTGAAAGAGACAAAACCAATAGTTGTTAGTGATTGTACCCCTCATATTCTTCAAGCTGTCGTCGGTGGCACAGCTCTGCCCTATGGCTACGAAGATGCACTTTCAATGAGTCACTTACATAAGCTCTCCTACTTCAATAAGAGAGAAATCAACAAACTTAAAAGACTCATTTCCCAAATCAATTAACAGAGACAACCACTAAATTTTAACGTAATAAGACAAAAAATATCTACCTTTGCGCAATTAAATTCAATTGGGCGTAGATAATTATATACCACTTATTTTTTCATTTATGAACGAACCAGTTATGATGGAGCTTGAGACGAGTGCTACTAAACACCCAAAAGCCCGTAAGAGAAGTTTTCTCCCGAAGGGAATGGCTTGTTTGCTAATCATCACAATTTTATTTGGCGGTATAGGATATGTGATGGGTGTAGCACCAATGCTTAATACTATGATGAAGACGGCTCACGATCTTCTTCTGAATACATGTTTCTACCTCATGGCCATTTGCGTATTGACGGGAGCATTAGGAAAACTGTTTGTAGAATTTGGGGTAGTAGACTTGATTGAAAAGATTCTAAAACCTCTAATGCGTCCGCTCTTTGGATTACCTGGCGTAGCGTCCTTAGGTGCTGTGCTCACATTTTTATCAGACAATCCCGCCATTATTACCCTAGCGCAGGATAAGCACTTCAGTGGTTATTTCAAAAAGTATCAATACATATCGCTAACAAACTTTGGTACCGCCTTTGGTATGGGATTGATAGTGATTGTATTCATGCTTGGTAATGGCTATTTCGTAGAACCTTTTTTCGGGCTTTTGGGTGCTTTTGTCGGTTGTATCGTATCCACTAGACTGATGCAATATTTTGTACTCAAAGCATATCCACAATATAGGGAAGAAGAAGCTCTTGAATCAGAAGCGCTCAACTCTGAGACAAAGAGCCCCGTATACGGCGAAGGAAAATCGACTTTTTTGAGGGTACTGGATTCTATGCTGGACGGTGGAATGTCGGGTGTAAAAGTGGGGATGTCTATTATTCCTGGGGTATTGATCATATCCTCTCTTGTGATGATACTAACCTTTGGTCCTTCTGCAGAAGGTACATATACGGGAGGAGCTTATGAGGGCATAGAGCTATTGCCTAATCTCGCTGGTTACCTCGATTGGCTATTTAAACCACTATTTGGATTTACCGACCCTCACCAAATTGCCTTTCCTATCACAGCACTTGGTGCAGTCGGTGCTGCTCTTAGCCTTGTCCCAAACTTCTTATCCCAAGGTTGGATAGACGGCAACGCCATAGCTGTATTTACTGCTATCGGAATGTGCTGGAGTGGCTTCTTGAGTACCCACACCGCTATGCTTGATGCCATTGGCTACCGTGAATTGACCTCCAAGGCAATCCTCTCACACTTCATTGGAGGACTAGTAGCCGCCATTGCAGCCCATGGGATATATATGCTTTATGCTGCTTTGGCTTAATATTCACACCATATCCAGAGAAAATATTTGGAACAATAATTGATTTTTGGTACCTTTGCGCAGATTATTCCGTGATGGGTCGTGTAAGAAGCTTTTGAGATAAAGGCTCACCCACTGGGTATTACATTAAACGTTAATAGTTATGTACGGAATCGTAGAGATTCAAGGACAACAGTTTAAGGTTGAGAGTGGCAGAACACTTTTCGTTCATCACATCAAGGATGTGAATGAGGGTGATACTCTTGAGTTTGAAAAAGTTATGCTCCTTGACCGTGATGGTCAGGTAAGTGTTGGTGCTCCTGTTATTGAGGGTGCTAAAGTGATTTGTGAAGTTCGTCGCCCACTTGTAAAGGGAAAGAAGGTATTGATCTTCCACAAGAAGCGCAGAAAGGGCTTCCGCAAGTTGAATGGTCATAGGCAACAGTTTACTGAGCTGGCTATCAAGGAGATTGTAGGATAACGAGAAACTTAAAGAAAGGAAAGAGATATGGCACACAAAAAAGGTGTAGGTAGCTCTAAGAACGGTCGTGAATCAGAGAGTAAGCGACTCGGCGTAAAGAAGTTTGGTGGTGAAATCGTAAAGGCTGGAAACATTCTAGTTCGCCAGCGTGGTACTAAGCACCACCCCGGGGTAAATGTAGGTATGGGCAAGGATCACACGCTCTACGCTCTAGTAGATGGCAAAGTGGTATTCTCTACCCACAAGGGCGACAGGTCAATGGTATCTGTTGAGGCTTAAACCCGGCAGGCTATCAAGGTGATTGAGAATCACCACATAAGAAGGATATGGTTAGTGGTGCTACTCATCTTAATGATGGGAAGCACCTCTTGCCGTACTATAAAGCAGCCTGCAAAGCGTGTCTTAATTCCAGGCGAAGTGATCACTAACGAAGATCCTATAATCAATGCGGAAGAGATACAGCTGGCTGAAAAACTATCTACGATTCTTAGGATAGAAATAGAGACTCCGAGGGACAACCTACATCTCTACTCTTTCGTAGACGACTGGATAGGCACACGATACCGCTTTGGTGGTACCACAAAAAAAGGCACCGACTGTAGTGGATTTGTATACCGTCTCTATCAGGATGTGTATAATACAGATGTAGGCAGACAATCCTCGGCTGATTTAATGAATAAGACAAAAAGGATAAAGAAAAATGACCTTAGAGAGGGAGATTTGGTCTTTTTTAATATCAATAATAGGCGTGGAGGTAGAGCTAGCCATGTAGGTGTGTACTTGAAGGACAATAAATTCATCCACGCCTCTACGCGCAGGGGAGTGATTATTAGTGACCTTAACGAACCCTACTACGAAAGAACCTATTTGGGAGCAGGTAGAGTCGAAGAGTAAGTATGGAGGAGAACTGGGATTTCACTCATCATACACCAGCACTTAGTAGTATCGCAAGGTGTAAATAACTTACGCCTCAGAGCCTCCATCTGTACTAACCACGAAATTGAGAAATGGCAGGTAAATTATTTCTATTCGATATGGATGGTGTCCTTTTCGACACTATGCCACAGCATGTCCGTAGTTGGAAACAGGTGGCCGATGAATATGGATTAATGGCGGAGCAAGATGAGTTTTACCTCTACGAAGGGATGCGAGGCATCGACACGATTGCCAACCTCTACCGAAGAACATACGGAAAAGATGCTTCTCTCAGACTAATCGAAGAGATATACGAGAGGAAAACGAACCTATTCAATGGTAGTGATTTCGAATTGCAACTCATCCCAAATACACGAGAAGTAATGGCAGAGGTTAAAGCAAAGGGATTTGATATGGCTGTGGTCACTGGAAGCACTAAAATAAATGCCTACCCCAGAATAGAGGAGCACTACAGCGACTTTATTGCTAAAGAGTATATCATTACTGCAGAGAGCGTCACTAAGGGCAAACCTAATCCTGAGCCATATCTCATGGGGATGAAGCTATTGGGGCACACACCGGAGGAAACAATAGTGATTGAGAATGCCCCACTAGGCGTAAAGAGTGGTAAATCAGCAGGCGCACTCACCATTGCTGTGACTACTGGACCAATCAAGGAGTCCATTTTGAGAGAAGAGGGAGCCGATCTAGTATTTCCCGACATGAAAGCGCTTTTGATATGGTGTCGAGATATACTATAAAACCGCTATCCGAACGGGAACGAAAAATCATCACTTCTCTTCGATTATCTAAAAAAAGAAGCGAAGAGAGGCTTTTTGTAGCTGAGGGAATTAAGACCATCAAGCTACTCCTTCCTCAATTCAACCTTCGATGGATGATTTCCTCTAATGCCGAATTACTGACAAACAGAGCCTTTGAAGCGAGACTGGTGGGTCAGCAGGATATGAAGAAATTATCTTCGCTAGAAAGCCACCAAGAGCTTATCGCTGTGTTTGAAATCCCTTCGGAGCAACCATTTGTCGCTTCGGGACTTACGGTGGCTCTCGAAGAGATACAGAATCCAGGCAATCTTGGTACTATTATTAGGCTATGTGACTGGCTGGGAATCAAAAATATCTTATGTAGCGGAGGCTGCGTAGATCCCTATAATCCTAAGGTCGTCCAAGCAAGTATGGGGGCTTTGGGCAACGTGAATATTTATCAAAATATCAACCTCATTAGATTCCTTCCTCAGCACTTCAGCAATATTATTGCCACTACGATAGATGGAGAAAACTACCGAAAAGCTACCATTCCATCCGACTCAGTAATAATATTTGGCAATGAAGGTAGTGGCATCTCTGTGGAACTTCTCAAGATTTCAAATAATCATATCACTATTCCGAGAGCAGAAAGCTCGATAAGCGACTCACTCAATGTATCGCTTAGCGCGGCTATTTTGCTCTCTTCATTTATAATATAAGCGACCATGCGTAAAATTGTATTTTCTATAATCCTTGTACTTGTAGCACTTTCAGCAGTTGCTCAAGAAAAAGAGTATCAAGTGGAGTTTAAGACCAACGTAGGATCCTTCACCGTAAAACTCTACAATGAGACCCCCCTACATCGTGACAACTTCTTGGCATTGGTTAGAGAAGGTGCTTTTAACAACCTCCTATTTCATCGGGTGATTAAAAACTTTATGGTGCAAGCAGGTGGTGCGACGAAGGGTAATAAGCAATGGGCATTGGAACGGCTACAATCAAAGTACTCAGAGATGATCCCTGCAGAATTTCACTACCCCAAATTGTTTCACAAAAGAGGAGCCCTCGCAGCCGCACGCCAAGGAGACGAAGAAAATCCTGAGAAAAAGAGCGATCCCATCCAATTTTATATCGTGATTGGGCAATATTTTCTCGAGAACAAATTGGCTGCTTACGAAACAGAGGAGCGTGGCAAGATGCCCGACAACGTCAAAAAAAGCTATATGACAGAGGGTGGCACACCTCACCTCGACACCCAATACACAGTCTTTGGCGAATTGCTTGATGGCATGAAGACCATAGAAAAGATTGAGAATCAGGAAACTGATACCGACGATCGACCAATCAAGGATATCTATATTATCTCTGCCAAGATCATCCAAAAGTAAGTAATCCAAGCATTAATCTTCGCTATAGAAAACATCTCTCTCCTCTATAGATTCGTCACGGCGTCTCTATAGAGGAGAGAGATGTTTTCTATAGAGGAAAGATTTGTTTTCTATAGAGGAGATTTGTATCTTTGTACATAGGATGAAAACTATAATTTGAGCATATTAATGAGAGCGTATAAAAGCATCTACGTTGCCATAGCAACACTTAGTTTAAGCAGTATGACAATTAGCAAAGTGGGGGCTCAGCAGTTTGCCTCCACTCCAGACTATGCAACAAATATACTACTCAACGACACACTAGGGGCGAGCCTTAGTCGTGAGGCGAAGCAAATTATCGGTCGCCCCTTCTCTCCTGATTTAGTGGTTACCACTCCCGAAGATCTTAGGTTGAGAGCCTTTCTCAATGCACCCTTGGTCGTGGATGCAACAAATTTCAAGTCATTCGCAATAGTTGTACCTAAGCAACAACCTTGTGCTTCAACCGACAAATCATGGGTAAAGCAATTTATCGAAAGACAGAACACAATTGCCCAAAATAGCGCATTTGCTCTACAAACAAAAAGGTGGTCTGATATTCATCTATTTAGAGAGCGACTGATGCTGACCAATCCTAGTCTTGCAGATATTATGGTGAGTCAATTGCCAGGGAGACTTACCGGTGATCAGATTGCGACACAAGGCTATCAGGGAGAATTGGCACAGACCTCTGTAGTTCAAATTCCTGTAGAGGATGTCAAAATAATTGGTGAACAGGTGGAAAGGAAATATTGGTGGCATAAGTTTGAGGGAAGCATCCATTTTGCACAAAACCAAGTATCCCCAAACTGGCACAAGGGTGGTTATAATAGCTTTAATTCCAACACACGAGTTTATTATAACGCCACTTACGAAAAAGATCGAGTAAAGTGGGTCAATGAGATTGAATACCGTCTCGGGCTTTTCACTAATGTGCCTGAAGCCGGAGAAAAGATGCAGCTTAAGATCGGCGAAGACTTTTTCCGTGCCAATAGCAACCTTGGTATCAAGGCAATAAAGGATTGGTACTATACAGCTGATGTCCAATTGCGAAGCCAACTGCTTAGAAATACCAAAGAAGATGGCACTGTAATCACACAGCCTTTTGCACCTATGGTACTGGATGCAGGTCTTGGTATGAAGTACGATATTGATCGGAAGGAGTTTAGGGGCAATCCATTTGCGCGATTCCGATTTAGTGCCAATATTGCTCCGGTTGCTGTAAATCTGGTTTACACTTATTCGGATAATATCGACAAGGGGCGTATCGGTTTTTTAGAGGATCAAAAGTTTAGGGCTCGTCTTGGTTCTTCAATTCATCTCAATCTCAACTGGGACTTTTCGACCTCGTTAAATTGGACTTCAAGACTATTCTATAGCACATCATACAAGCACATAGAGCTTGAGTTTGACAATTCTATCAACTACGCTTTCAATCGCTTCTTCACAGCACGATTCTCCCTCAATACAAGGTTTGACGATAGTGTCATACTCCCTGCGGGCGTCCCAATGAACTTTAAAAACCTCCTACAGTACAACCAGCTCTTTAGCCTAGGTTTTACTTACAAGATCTAACCTTGGTATAGATATGCCACAGCTACCCAAGGGGTTTAGAGAGCGTTTTGCAAAAGAGTTTGGTGACGGTGAGCTATTGCTACTCGAGGATGCGTTAGGCATCCCTATTTCATCTTCTCTCCGTCTGCATCCTTCCAAGGGCTTCACTCCAAACTTGAGGAGCGTACCTTGGTGTCGCGAGGGTGCATACGTAGATAGTAAAATCACATTTGGTGCAGATCCGCTTTGGCACGCTGGGGCATATTATGTCCAAGAACCGGCATCCATGATGGTGGCACAATTCATTGAACAGTTGGGATTGACACCTCGACGAGCTATGGACCTTTGTGCTGCGCCAGGAGGCAAAAGCAGTTTATTGAGAAGCCACTTGCCGAGCGATTGCGTAATCGTAGCGAATGAGATAGAAGGCTCTAGATCAAGAATATTACGGGAAAATCTTATGCGATGGGGCTTGGACGAGACCATCGTTACCTCCGCATCCCCCCAGCAATTGAGGGAAACCGGGATTACAGTAGATTTTGTACTCGTTGATGCTCCTTGTTCAGGAGAAGGGATGTTTAGGAAAGAGCCATCTGCTGTCAGCGAGTGGTCTGAATCCAATGTTCTCCTCTGTGTCTCTCGCCAAAAAGAAATCCTGGATCAAGCTTGGGCAATGCTCGAAGAAGGTGGTGTGCTTATCTATAGCACATGTACCTACAATAGGGAGGAAAATGAAGGGCAGCTCGAATATTTGTGTAACAAATACTCCGCAGAATTACTAAAGCTAAAGATTGACCCATTTTGGGGGGTGTGGGAGCACGAAGAGGGGGTCTATCGTTTCATGCCCCATCGCACTGAGAGCGAAGGATTGACCATCTTCGCAGTACGAAAACAAGAGGACACTCTGCGATCCAGTCACGAATTAAGAGCTTCAAAAGTTAAGATTCCGTTCGAGCTTACAAGAATCTTCGACACCGGCAGGCTCTACCAGCACGGGAGTCTATGGTACACCCTAAACCAAGAGGGTCAAGCACTACTTGCTCAACTGCGGAGCATCAAGATACTAAGCGCTGGAGTTCCCTTAGGCGGAGAAAAGGGGAAGAACTTTGTACCTCATCAAGCGTGGGTAAATAGCCATAAGCTAAGTGCTCTAATCCCTTACCCAAGCTACGAGGTCAATAAAGACGAAGCCCTACAGTATCTAAAACGCGAAGCCCTCAATATAGAGAGCGAAAGGGGTATCCAGCTGATTACTTACAATAATATTCCTTTGGGGTTTGCTAAACAAGTTGGGGGTAGAGTCAATAATCTATACCCCAAAGAGATGATGATACACAATAGTAAACTCACAGCAGACGATATACCTAGTTGGAATTGATATATGATTAAAAAATATTTCCTTGCTATCACTTTGCTACTTAGTTCTTTAAGTACATTAGCTGCACCAAAAGTCAGTTTCCTCACCTGCGGTCCCACTGATGACGACGTATTTTCGCTATATGGGCATACGGCTATCAGGGTGCAACAGAATGGACAAGACATAGTGTACAACTATGGAAATTTCTCCCTTGAGCAAAAAAACTTTATTCTCAATTTTACACTCGGCAAGCCGATGTACTCACTTGGAGTTATCAGCTTTCAAGACTTCCTTTGGGAATATTCATTACAAGGACGAAGTGTGGTAGAGCAAGAGCTCAATCTCACGGAGACAGAAGCTTTTTTACTAGCTGACAAGCTAGCTTGGAATGCTCTCCCAGAGAATAGAGACTATCAATACAACTTTTACTTTGACAACTGTGCTACCCGCCCCAGAGATCTATTGGAAGAAGCGATTGGAGGGATAACGTATCAATTGGATTCGGCGACACTCCCCACATTTCGTGAGGCAATCAGGGAAAAAAGCCATACTGCCGTGTGGTACACCATGGGTGCAGATATGTGCTTGGGCTGGAAGACGGATAAACAAATGACTCTCCAAGATGCAGCTTTCCTCCCCAGTTATCTCGAGCAAGAACTAGATAGCGCACTTAGAACTGATACAAATGAACCTGTTGTCACCAATAAAATAGTTTGGGTAGAGCAAAGTAAGAAAATTACCAATCCGTATGAGAAATGGAGATTACCCACCTTTCTTTTCGCAATACTCGGGATACTACTTGTGATACGCCCCACGTCAAAAATTCAGACTTTGTACCGTAGAGTAATCTATTCTTTGTTTGGGGTGGGAGGGTTAATAATATGGTTTCTAGCTATTGTCTCAGAGCATCCACATACCTGGCCCAATGCCAATATGCTATTGATGCACCCAGTATGGTTTATATTAGCATTCACCACTTTCAATAAAGAGTGGACAAAGGCCAATAAGTGGCTCTATTTTGGTAACTTTGTGGCAATAGTTATCTATTTACTATTGGGTTTATTCCTACAAGAGTTGCCCAAGCATCTTCACATGCTAGCCATCGCAATAGCAATAGATCAGTACTTTCTATGGAAAGAGAGTAGAAACCAAATTGATAAATGAATAAGATACTTACAGGACTTGTCTCTTTATTGACACTCTGTCAAGTAGGTGTACTGCAAGCGCAGACGCCTCGCTTGGTGGTGATGATATCTGTGGAGGAGCTACGCGCAGACCTTCTAGAGGAGCTGTCTCGAGAGATGCCAGATGATGGTATTAATCGGCTACTCAATAGAGGCAAGGTGTATAGCAATGTAGCTATTCCGCTACTGAGGAGCAACACAACAGCTGCTCAAGCGGTATTATATACTGGTACACTGGCCATCAATAACGGAGTGGCAGAGCGCAAACCAATGCGAGTGGATAGAGCTGGCAAAAGAGTCTACACCAATTCCGTATTTGAAGACAAGGACTTTCTTGGCTACGCTACCTCTAATAACTACTCACCACTGTCTCTAAGTGCTCCTACTATAGGCGATAATTTGAAGAAGGCTACGCAAAATAAAGCACTTATCTATAGTATCGCTCCAAAAGCTGAAGAGGCAATAATCGCTGCAGGCATCTATGGCAACGGAGCTTATTGGATTGACAACTTCACGGCAAGATGGGCTAGTAGTACGTATTACAAGGGAGATTTCCCCATAGTTGTAGATAAGAGCAATATTGGCAGAGAGTCACTCCCTGCCCGGCTCGAGAATGGCATTGATTGGAAAGGCTCTAACAATAAGCAACCACTTCGTGCATATACTGGCGGGATAACTTTTAGCCATAGCTTCCGTAAAAGTAGTAGCGATGTTGCAGACTTCACGGAGAGCCCTCTAGTAAACGACGAAGTTGTGACACTGGCCAAGGCTCTACTAGGAGCTACAGGATTAGGCAAAGATGAAATCACAGATCTTCTCTCCTTACACTTTACTGTAGCCAATGGCAATAAAGCAGAGAATGACATCACAAACGAAACGGTTGATAGCTATTTCAGGCTTGATAGGAGCATTGCTGAACTTCTTAGACATATTGACTTAAATAATACCCTAGTGGTACTGAGTGGAAACGGCATCTCTCGTGAATATCCACCTGCTATCATTGACGATCGTAGGCTCTTCAAGGCAGATCGTTGCCTCGCACTTGTCAATATGTACCTCCATGCAGAGTATGGCATACAAGGGCTCGTTAAAGAGATCTCTCCTAATGGAGCGGTTTATCTTGATAGAAATTCTATTAAGTCCAACCCGAAAGTTAATCTGCGAGATATCCAAAGCTCTGTTAGTGACTTTCTACTTGAATTCAGTGGTATTGCTTATGCCATCGAAGAACATCGGCTGAGGGATAGTGCCATCAGCAATAATGATAATAGGCTTTGGCTGACAGCACTCAACGGTGCTGTCAATGCCAATCGCCCCGATATCGTCTTTGGTTTGCTTCCAGGCTGGATAGCTCAAGACTTAAGCAACTCTAAAGGGATATTGAGCTATCAAATGGTAGCCACCCCTACAGTCTTTGTCATGATGCACCCAAGCATCAGAGCAGATAAAGATGAGACGCATCTTGACCTCCGAGAGGTTTCCACTAAGGTTGCACGGTGGCTCCGCATTAGACCCCCTACTCCATAAATCATTTATATGGAGGAGGAGTTATTCATTAAATAGTCTGACATTAGAAGTAATAAATATATATGGGATTCAACGATTTTCTATCCAAAATATTTGGCAATAAATCACAGCGAGATCTTAAAGAGATCACGCCAATGGTCAATAAAATAAGGGAGCAGTACGAGCAGGTAAAGCAACTCTCACATGATGAGCTACGCAATAGGACTGCTCAGATACGTCAAAGCCTGCAAGAGAGCGTGCAAGAAGAGCGGACGCAGATTGCTAAGCTCAAGGAGAATGTAGACGATCTAGAGCTCTCTGAGCGCGAAGCTGTATGGGAGCAAGTAGACCAATTGGACAAGGATATTCTGGAGAAGCTCGAAGTAAAACTCAATGAGGTGCTTCCAGAAGTATTTGCCATCGTTAAAAGCACTGCTCAGCGTTTTGCGGATAATGATGAAATGGCTGTGGTCGCCACCCAGTTTGATCGCGACCTATCTGTCACACATAACTTTGTCCGTATTGAGGGCGACAAAGCTATCTATAAAAACGAATGGATGGCTGGTGGAAACATGGTAAAGTGGGATATGGTACACTACGATGTCCAACTCATCGGTGGAGTGGTGCTACACGAGGGAAAAATCGCAGAGATGGCTACGGGAGAAGGAAAAACTTTAGTAGCTACCCTCCCTGTATTCCTCAACGCCCTCACTGGCAATGGAGTGCATGTAGTGACGGTCAATGACTACCTATCAAAGCGTGACTCTGAATGGATGGGACCTATTTATATGTTCCATGGCATCAGCGTTGATTGTATTGATAAGTATGAACCAAATAGCCCTCAGCGACTTCGTGCCTATAACTGCGATATTACTTTCGGAACCAATAACGAGTTTGGTTTTGATTATCTTCGTGACAATATGGCACGTACCCCTGCGGATTTAGTTCAGCGTAAGCACAACTATGCAATCGTGGATGAGGTAGACTCCGTACTGATCGATGATGCTCGTACTCCGTTGATTATTTCTGGCCCGGTCGAAAGCAAGGGGGATGCCATGTTTGAAGAGTTCCGTGGCAATGTAGAATTGGTGGTCAACGCTCAGAAGACACTTGCAAGTCGCCTACTCACTGAAGCGAAAAAGGAGATTGCTAGCGACGATAAAAAGACTATAGAAGAAGGATACATCAAACTCTACCGCAGCTTCAAGGGATTGCCGAAAAACAAAGCCCTCATCAAATTTCTCAGTGAAGAAGGAATAAAGGCGGGAATGCTTAATACAGAGGCCATCTATATGGCGGATAATAACCGTCGTATGAACGAAATTACTGATGACCTCTATTTTGTTATTGACGAAAAGAATAATCAGATTGAGCTCACCGATAAGGGTATCGATCTGCTCTCAGGTAAGAATGAAGACCCGAAGTTTTTTGTCCTCCCTGATATTGCAGCACAGCTATCTGCATTAGAAAATGAAACTCTAACAGAGGAAGAGAAAAATGAAAAGAAAGATCAGCTACTTACCGACTATTCCATCAAGAGTGAACGTGTGCATACAATCCAACAACTACTCAAGGCATATACCCTCTTTGAGAAAGATGACCAATATGTAGTGATGGATAATAAAGTGCTGATTGTCGATGAAGGTACCGGACGTATCATGGATGGTCGCCGCTATTCCGACGGTCTGCACCAAGCTATCGAAGCAAAGGAGCGTGTAAAGGTGGAGTCTGCTTCTCAAACCAAGGCAACCATTACGCTACAAAATTATTTCCGTATGTACCACAAGTTGGCAGGGATGACTGGTACTGCAGAGACCGAGGCAAAGGAGTTTTGGGATATCTATAAGCTAGATGTAGTAGTAATTCCAACCAATCGTCCGATTGCTCGTATTGACGAAAATGATCGCATCTATAAGACTGCTCGCGCCAAGTATGCTGCAATTATAGAAGAGATAGAGCTTCTCATCAGCAAAGGTCGCCCAGTGTTGGTCGGAACGACTTCCGTAGAAACCTCCGAGCTAATTAGTAAGATGCTTACCCTACGCAAGATTCCACATCAAGTACTTAACGCTAAACTCCACCAAAAGGAAGCAGATATTGTAGCCGAAGCGGGAAAAGCAAGTACCGTTACTATAGCTACCAATATGGCGGGTCGTGGTACAGACATCAAGCTAACCCCAGAAGTAAGAGGTGCAGGTGGCCTTGCGATTATCGGCACTGAGCGACACGAAAGTCGCCGAGTAGATAGGCAACTTAGGGGTCGTGCTGGTCGCCAGGGGGATCCAGGCTCTTCAGTATTCTTTATTTCGTTTGAGGATAAGTTGATGCGTCTATTCGGTTCAGACAGGATGGCGAAGATCTTATCCACTATGGGTTTAAAAGACGATGATATGCTTGAGAGTAAACAGCTATCCAATCAGGTAGAAAATGCTCAAAAGAAGGTTGAGGAGAATAACTATGGAGTGCGTAAGCATCTCCTCGACTATGACGATGTAAAGAACGCTCAACGCAATGTCATATACACTCGACGTAATCACGCTCTTATGGGAGAGCGTGTCGGACTAGACGTACTCAACACCCTTACACAGACTGCCGAGGCGATTGCGGAGGGAGCGCCAAACGAGATTTCCTATACAGACTTTAAGCAGCAGGTCTTTAAGGCCTTCTCTACCGAATTACCGCTCACCGAAGGAGAGTACAAGAGGATGAGCAATGATCGTCTCGTAGACCACGTGATGGAGCATGTTGTTGCTAATCTAAAGCGTCGATCTGCACGTATGGCGGAGGTCACATACCCTGTGCTTAAGAATTTCTATGAGCAGCAAGGTGATAAGGTAGAGCGCATAGCAATACCTGTAACAGATGGTCGCTTGGGTTACAATGTAGTCACCAACCTCAAGGAAGCAGTTGAATCCGAAGGCAAGAGCATCGCAAAGGCATTCCAAAAGACCATACTTCTATATACTATCGATGAGGCATGGGAGCGACATCTACTAGCGATGGACGAGTTACAGAATGCCGTCCGAAATGTTTCGTATGAGAATAAGGATCCACTTGTAATCTTCAAGATGGAAGCCTACGAACTCTTCCGTTCCATGGTGGTAGAGATGAATCAAAAAGCCTCTGAAATTATCATGCGTGGTCACGTCAATATCGCACCTCAGCAGCAAACTGAAGGTGATCGAAGGGTAGAAGTCCGTGAACAACATGAAGATCCACGGGGGAGCAATCGTCGTCGCTATCAAGAACAAAAGGACGACTATGAGGCGCAACAACAGGCTCGCTACGAGGCGGGTCAGGCGGCTAGCCGTCAGTCTCAGAAGCAACAGCCATATATAGCTGAGCAGAGAGTGGGTCGTAATGATCCTTGCCCTTGTGGAAGTGGAAAGAAGTTTAAGAACTGTCACGGTCAAAACCTATGATACACTCAATGACAGGCTTCGGTAAGGCAGAAGTCAAGACGGCAACCAAGAAGATAACAGTGGAAGTAAGGTCGGTCAATAGCAAGCAGGCGGATCTCAGTCTTCGTTGTCCTTCTGAAATCCGACATGTCGAGATGTCAGCTCGAAAGCTGGTTACTTCAAAGCTACAGCGAGGCAAGATAGATCTTTTCATTACATACGAACAGCTCCATACAGAGCCTTCTATCTGTCTTAATCACGAACTTGCTGGCAAGTATTGGGCAATGCTTCAGAGCTTCAGCCAAGCAACCTCTATACCTCTGCCTTCAGATCCTATGCGCACCATCATGACTATGCCTGGAGTAATGGAAAATGATCGCAAAGAGTGTGAAGAGGACGAGCAAGCTCTGGAGGAAATCTCTCTAAAAGCTGTCGAAGAGGCATGTGATAAGCTCAGTGAATTTAGACTCCAAGAGGGGCAAGCCCTATATAATGGTTTTGTCAAGAACATCCAAGAAATAAGCACTCTTTTGGATAATGTTGCCCTCTACGAAGAAGAACGCATCTTAGAGATTCGACAGCGAATAGAAGAAGGTCTTGGTAAGTATTTAGATGTCGATTACGATCGCTCCCGTCTGGAACAGGAGATGATTTACTATATAGAAAAGCTGGATGTCAATGAGGAGAAGAATCGACTCCGCAATCACCTCAAATATTTCCTCGAAACGCTCGATCAAGAAGAGGTTGGTCAAGGACGCAAGCTCGGATTTATCTCTCAGGAAATGGGGAGGGAAATCAATACTTTAGGCTCTAAAAGCAATCATGCCGCTCTACAAAGGATTGTCGTGAAAATGAAAGATGAGCTGGAGCAGATTAAGGAACAAGTGCTCAACGTACTATAATCTAGGATGGCGGGCAAATTAATCATATTCTCAGCCCCTAGTGGCTCAGGGAAAAGCACGATAATAGAGAAACTGACCAACGAGTATGGACTCGAGGGGCATTTTTCTATTTCTGCTACCTCTCGTGCCCCACGAGGTGAGGAAGTGGATGGCATCCACTACCATTTTCTGACAACCAAAGAGTTTAAGGAAAGAATTGCTCAGGGCGACTTCCTCGAGTATGAAGAGGTCTACGAGGGGTGCTTTTATGGAACCCTCAAGAGCGAGATTGATAAGACTTTGGAGACAGGGCAAACAGCTCTTCTTGATATTGATGTCGTAGGAGCACTCAATATCAAGAAAGCTTATGGTGACCAGGCTCTCACTCTCTTTATACAACCTCCAAGCTTAGAAGTACTCAAGCAGCGATTGGAAGGGAGAGGGACCGATACACCTGAAAAGATTGCACAGCGATTGGCTAAGGCTGAACTAGAGCTCAGTTACGCACCTCTCTTTGACAGACAAATCATCAATGATCAGCTTGATACAGCCTGCCAAGTAGCTAGTAAGCTAATACACTCTTTTCTAAGCGAAGAAAAGAGGGTGCTACTCTTCCCTGGTTCTTTCAATCCAATGCACGTAGGGCACCTTGCTATTGCCAACTTTATAGCCGAACAGTATAGCGATAGGTTTGATGAAGTATGGTTGCTCCTCACACCCAACAGCCCTTTCAAGGAGAAGATTGAGAAACTTCCTACAGAGTTTAGAGCCAAGTGGATTGGACATCTGATTAAGGGGTATCCTCAACTCAAGCTAAGTCTAGAAGAGAGTAATCTCACACCTCCTTATTACACAGTACATACGGTGCAGTACCTTAAGGGTAAATATCCCAAGTTCGAGTTTACTCTCCTTATTGGAGCCGACAGTCTAATGGATCTTCCCGAATGGTATGGTGCAGAGCAATTACTCAAGGAGATTAAGATTATCGCCTACCCTCGCCCTGCCTATGATAAAAGCCTCATAAAGCCAGAGATACTAGAACAGGTGGAGTTCCTTGACGATGTCCCCACCTTTGAGATATCTAGTAGTCAGCTTCGCAAACTGCTCAGAGAGGGCAAAGCTCTCCCTTATCTTCTAGGGACTAAGATTGATGAGCCTTTATACCGACAGCTGCATCAACTCCTGATAAGTAGTAAATAGGTAAACCATAAAGATAAAAAATCCCTAGAGAAGGCATCCTCTCTAGGGATTTTTTTTGATATAATAATTGAGATTAGAGGAGCTTCTCAATGGACTCCTTTAAAGACTCCTTGCTCTGAGCTCCTACCTTACGCTCTACGACCTCTCCATCCTTGATGAAGATGATAGTAGGGATATTACGGATACCAAACTGAGCAACGACATCGTTATTTTCATCCACATTCATTTTGCCGATACGTGCCTTATCACCGTACTCCTCAGCAAGTTCCTCGATGATAGGACCTACCATACGGCATGGACCACACCAAGGTGCCCAAAAGTCCACTACGATAGCGCCTCCTTTGGCGATTTCCTCCTTAAAATTTGCGTCTGTAAATGTTAGTGCCATGATTTCTTGTTAATTATTTATTATAAAAACATATACTATTCAAACAAGCGAAGCCTAAGATTAGTTCATCTCACTTCAAAAGAGACGCCACTCTCCTCATAAGCGGATAGTCTCTCCAGAAGATCGATAGGGACATTGACACCAGATAGCCTCTGCGAACTCATATTGACGAAAACGCCGTGGCTACTATCGTGAATCTTAAAACTCACGGTAATTGATCCTTTTTCGCAATCCATCAAATCGGGTACCACATCATTGTAAAATTCCTCAGTCACGGCCCACTCCGGGATAGAGATATTTAGCTCGCTCACCAGTTTATCTGCCACTTGTTCAAGTAACTGAATACTCTCTACGGTCACAAATACTCGATCTCCAGACCATCCAGCCTCTGCCTTTGCTCGGACATAGATAAAGAGCCCCTCCTTGCCGTACATAGAATATTTAGGATAGGCATCACCAAAGAGTGCTAATTCGCCCTCTCCGTTGTAATCTTGTATCTTGATGAAAGCGGCCTTAGTATTCTTCTTAGTTATCATCTCACGGTATCCCGTCACAATACCTCCAAAGATAAGCTCCTTATTGACATGCTCTGTTCCTATATCTCTCAGCTCCGAAACTCCGATATTACACTTGTACTTCAGCACTAAAGCAAAAGGATCAAGAGGTGAAGCTGTAAGATAGAATCCCAAAAGGTCCTTCTCCAGATTGAGTCTTTCAATATCAGACCAAGCAGGGGCATGCTCTGTGAGGACAGGCTTTGCCATCTCTTGGAAAAGGTCATCACCAAAAAGAGAACCCATGGAGTGGGTTTTCTCTTCCTGTGTCCGACTTCCATAATTGATTAGCCTATCCAAGAAAGTTTCCCCTTTTGAGCCCTCTTCCATCAAATAATCCTCACGACTGTAGGTCTTGAAAGAATCAAAAGCACCACTCAGTACTAGTGCTTCTGAAACTTTTTTGGTGGTCGCCTTACTATCGACTCGAGAAAAGAAATCATAGATATCATGATAAAGTCCATTATTTTGACGCTCCTCTATGATTTGCTTTGCAGCAGAGCTACTAAAGCCCTTGATAGCCCCGAGACCGAAGCGGATATGCCCTTCTGGATTTACAGAGAAAGCATAGTTGGATTCATTGACATCTGGGTTGAAGACAAGAATACCCATCTTCTTACTCTCATCAATATATTTTGTAATCTCAGAAATATTATTAAGGTTACGACTCATCACCCCCGCCATAAACTCTGCAGGATAATTTGCCTTAAGATAAGCTGTCTGGTATGCTACCCACGCATAGCAAGCAGCATGGCTCTTATTGAAAGCATACGAAGCAAACTTAGCCCAGTCCTGCCAAATCTTCTCCAAGATCTCTGGTTTGTGACCATTCTTCTGACCTCCCTCCATAAACCGAGCCTTTAGCTCATTCATCTTATCGATTAGCTTCTTACCCATAGCCTTACGAAGCTCATCAGACTGACCTCTGGTAAAATTGGCCAGCTTACGAGAGAGAAGCATCACTTGCTCCTGATAGACGGTGATGCCATAGGTTTCCTCCAGATACTCCTCCATCTCTGGTAGATCATAAGAAATTTTCTCTCGCCCATGTTTACGTGCGACAAACGAAGGGATATTATCCATCGGACCCGGACGGTAGAGTGCTACCATCGCTATCAGATCCTCAAATTTACTTGGTTTCAATTGTATGAGTGACTTCTGCATACCAGGAGACTCAAACTGAAATACCGCCGAAGTCTTTCCATCACTAAAGAGTTCGTAAGTCTTCTTATCATCCAATGGGATGTCAGAAATATCAAGATCTATACCGTGTCGGAGCTTGATATTCTTCAATGTTTCTCGGATGATTGAGAGGGTCTTCAGACCAAGGAAGTCCATCTTAATCAATCCAGTGGATTCAATTACCCCACCCTCATACTGTGTGACTAGTATATCCTCTCCCGAATCTTTGTCGGTCGTAATCATGGTCGGTACGACATCAGAAATATCAGTCTGCCCAATGATAATACCACAAGCATGCACGCCGGTATTACGCACAGTACCTTCAAGTTGGCGTGCATATTCAATCACATCATGTTTTAGCTCATCACCACTATAGTATTCATCTCGAAATTCAGGAATCTGTTGCAAAGCATTACTGATTGTTGCCTTCCCTCCCTCTGGCATACGGTCGGGAATCATCTTAGCAAGCGCATTGGTCTCCGATAAGGGCAAACCCAATACACGCCCAAGATCTTTGATTGCCATCTTGGCTGCCATCGTACCGTACGTGACGATATGCGCGACCCGCTCCTTACCATATCTTTCTGTCACCCACCTAAGGATGTCCTGCCTGCCATCATCATCGAAGTCAATATCGATATCAGGTAAAGAGATACGGTCTGGATTGAGAAAACGCTCGAAAAGAAGATCATATTTGAGAGGATTAAGGTCTGTAATTCTCAGGCAATACGACACTAATGAGCCTGCAGCCGAGCCTCGACCGGGACCCACCGCCACCCCAAGATTACGAGCCTCTGCAATAAAGTCTTGGACAATGAGGAAATAGCCAGGGAAACCCATATTTTTAATGGTAGCTAGCTCAAAATCCAATCGTTCCGTTACCTCTTCAGACAATTCCTCACCAAACCTTTTCTTTGCTCCTTCATAAGAGAGATAGCGAAGGTAATCGTCATCAGTGGGAAATTCGGCTGGTATCTCGAAATGGGGCATGAGTGGTTTATTCTCGATGGAGTACTCCTCTACTTTATCAAATATCTCCATCGTATTAGCAATCGCTTCAGGAATGTCGCTAAAGATTTCGACCATATCCTCGGTACTCTTCAGCCACTCCTGCTTAGTATAAGTAATACGATTGGGGTCGTCGTAGCTCTTTCCCATACTGACACATATCAGGCGATCATGCGCCTCGCCATCCTCTTCTCTTACGAAGTGGACATCATTAGTGGCGACGAGCTTCACGCCGAGCTCCTGAGATAGTTCTACGAGTACTTTATTTACCGACACTTGCTCCGGGTATGTCTCGATGTTTCCTCCCGGCTTATCGGTCTTGTGGCGTTGCAATTCTAAGTAGTAATCATCTCCAAATACCTCCTTATGCCATAGAATAGATTGCTTAGCCTCCTCTATTCTCCCCTGCATAATCAATTGTGGAATTTCACCTCCCAAGCAAGCACTTAGCACGATGAGCCCCTCATGGTACAATTCCAGTAATTCCTTATCGATACGAGGTCTGCCGTAAAATCCCTCGTCGGCAGAGCGCGACACCATCTTTATCAGATTTTTGTACCCTTTTTGGTTTTTGGCTATGACTATGAGATGGTAACCACTTCTATCCTCCTTTGTCGTCTTATTCAGCCTACCATTACGTGCCACATAGCATTCACAACCGATAATTGGCTTAAAAGTCCATGCCTCCCACTCCTTTATTTCTGCCTCAATCTTTAGTCTATCGATTTCAGATGCACCTTCGAGTTTCTTCTTGAGTCCTTTTATCTTACCGCCCTTCATCGCCTTAGGTGCGTCCCAAAACGACTTAATACCAAGCATAGTACCATGGTCTGTCAGTGCCAACCCTGGCTGACCATTCTTCTTGGCTTGCTCCAATAATCCTTCTATCGATGATTGTCCGTCCAATACCGAGTAGTAGGAGTGAACGTGTAGATGTACAAACTGCTGCATGCTTATTCCTCTCTTCTTAATTCAGGATAGCGAGCAAAAAACTCCTCCTCACTCACCACCTCTACGCCGAGTTTATCAGCTTTCTCTCGCTTACTTGATCCCATATTTTCCCCTGCTACTACTAGCGAAGTTTTTCCACTGATACCCCCCACATTCTTGCCTCCGTGGAGCTCTATCAACTCTTTTAGATTATCACGGCTAATGGTAAATACACCACTCACCACAATACTCATCCCCTCAAGGCTATTACCTCTAGGGGAAGTCGATTGAACCCTCTCAAACTGAAGCCCAGCTCGCTCTAATCGCTCCAAAATCGCCCTGTTGCGCTCCTCTGCGAAGTAGGAAATAATACTATCTGCTATCATAGGGCCAAGCCCTTCGACGCTCAGTAGATCTTCCCTCTTGGCCTCTCGAAGGGAGGAAAGCGAACCAAAGTGGACGGCGAGCTGTGCAGCTACGGTACTCCCCACAAGCTTGATGCCTAACGCAAATAATACTCGGTCAAAAGGGATATCTACTGAAGCCTTGATACTCTTCACGAGATTACTAGCCTTCTGATCCTTAAAGCTGGGAAGTCTCAATAGCTCTTCCTCTGTGAGATCATACAAATCAGCCACACTACTCACTCCGAGAAATTTTGTCAAGAGCTCGATCGTCCTAGGACCTATGTTGATATCCATCGCCTTTCGGCTACAGAAATGCTCTATCTTACCATTGATCTGGGCAGGGCACCCCCATTCATTAGGGCAGTAAGTGCCTGCCATCCCCTCCTCCTTCCGTAACTCCGTACCACAGTCTGGGCAGTGTGTAGGCATGACTACCTGCTCCTTTGTTTGTGCATCACGAAGATCATAGCGTACCCCTGTAATCTTTGGAATAATCTCCCCCCCTTTTTCAACCATTACCAAATCACCGATATGAAGATCGAGCTCGGCAATAATATCGGCATTGTGTAGCGAGGCTCTCGAAACTGTGGTGCCAGAAAGCTGTACAGCTTCAAGATTTGCCACAGGTGTCATCACCCCAGTACGAGCTACCTGAAAGCTCACGCTCTCTAGACGTGTCACTGCAGACTCAGCAGAGAATTTATACGCCATTGCCCACCTAGGGGACTTCGCAGTGGTGCCGATTTCTTCGTGTAGGTGATAGTCATCTACTTTTACCACTACGCCATCTGTGGCTATCGGTAATTCGTGGCGATGGATATCCCAATAATCCAAATACTCTTTGAGCTGCTCCAGCGTATGACACACCTTGGTATGACTATCCACTGACAGACCCATCTCCCTCATACGCTCAAGTCGGTCATGGTGGAACTGGGGCAGCCAGTCTTCATCATCACTGAGTAGATAATAAAAGAAAGCGGTGGGTTTGCGGTGGGCAATTACAGAAATCACCTCCTCTTTCGTTTTGATTGTCCCTGCCACGGCATTGCGAGGGTTGGCAAAAAGCGGTAAATCCTCCGCCTCCCGCTCCTCGTTGATTCTCTCAAACTCCGCCCAAGGGAGTAGTATCTCACCTCGCACCTCAATATACTCCGGCAAATCATTCCCCAGTAAACGCTTGGGGACTATTGGCATCGCCCAAATCGCCTCGGTCACATCCTCTCCCAATGTACCATCGCCTCTCGTCAGAGCTCTGGACAACCTACCATGTTCATATATGACAGAAATTGAAGTGCCATCAAACTTCAACTCGGCTACAAGGTCGATCTCACGCCCTACTAGCTCTCTCACCTTTCGATAAAAATCAAGCGTCTCTTCCCAGGAATAACTATTCGCCAAAGAAAGCATCGGAAATCGATGCCTATAGGTACCCCCAGAGATACCGCTTCTGATAAATTCACTACCTACTCTTTGGGTAGGCGAATCAGGCGTAATTTGATCTGGGTATTGCTCCTCTAGATCCTGCAACTCTTTCATGAGTTGATCAAACTCTTGGTCACTCACCGTCGGGGCATTGAGTACGTAGTACTCATGCTCATACTGCACCAAAAGCTTCCTCAGCTCTTTTATCCTATTGTAATCCGCTCGAAATAAATCCACTGTCAGAGACTGACGGCTAGTTAATATTTATACAAAAATTTGGAACCCAGATGACTTATATCTCCTTCTCTTCACATCACGCCCTTGGCGTTACGATCTGTCAGACCAAGCTACTTCAGTAAAAACTCTGATGTCACTGTAATGCTTACCGTCTTCACCTTGCTAGAAGTATTGAAGTTACCACCCCACGAATAATCCTCCTCGGAGTGCTTACCTACTATCTGGAATACACCTAAGCTAGATCGTCTCAGATTACCTAGCTTTGCTTTGCTTTGCTCAGCAATTTGAGCTGCTCGCTCTCGAGCATCTGCCGATGCAGCAGCTACCATCTCTAACTTTAGGGAGGCCAGTTTAGTGTAATAGTATCGAGGGTTGCTGGCTTGGGCAGTTACGTTTTGATCAATAAGTTCTCCTACGGTGCGAGCCACCTTGTCCAATTCATCTACACGGCTACTGGTCACCGTAGCAGTCTGTGATACGTTGTAGCCATTTTTGAGCTCTACATATCGTTCCTGTTTGTTATCATAATAACCCGTCACATCCTCTGCATAATACACCGGTCCAAACTCCAACTCCTCCTCTGTCACACCCTTGCTTATCAGAAAATTTCGGAGCAATCCCTGCTGTCGCTCTACATCTCTAAGTCCCTCAATAGGTGTAGCCGAGTGGCTCAAAATCGTCACATTCCACACTACGAGATCACTTACAAAGTCACGCTCCGCACTACCCTTGACACTGACTGTCTTTGGGCGGTCATTCCGATGTAGAATAGCATTGGCTCCCACCAACGTTGCTACCACAATTGCCACGGCAATCACAATCGAAGCTAATAGTCCATTCTTTCTCTGTTCCATAATAATCACGATGATAAGATTAAGTATTACCGTTCTACTTTGCAAGATACCAAAAACGACTACCATAGACAAACCTTAAAAGTGTATTTGCTGCCCACTTGATTAAAAACACTTGAAAATCAACTTACACTGTTTTAAAAGTTTTTCTGTCTGCCACGCCAAGAAAAATATACCTTATAAGCCTGTCTCTCTATCGAGAGACTGAATTCTCTCGGTAGAGAGACTGAATTCTCTCGATAGAGAAACAAAAGTCTCTCGATAGAGCAACAAAAGTCTCTCGGTAGAGAGACTGAATTCTCTCGATAGAGCAACAAAAGTCTCTCGGTAGAGAGACTGAATTCTCTCGATAGAGCAACAAAAGTCTCTCGGTAGAGA
>JAEWZH010000012.1 GCA_023395395.1 Bacteroidota bacterium
GCTGTATGGCTTCGTTATGGTTATCCACTGGCTACGTTGCCATAGACAAATATAGCGTAACGAACGCTTTGTCAGCCTATTCGCTACGCTTTTCTCTGATTTACTTTTTAGTTATCTGTTTATTTTATATTATCTGCCATTCTACTATTTGCGACTATCCTAATGGTAGTATTTAATCCCAAAATAATAATTAAATAAATCCCACCTACAATATACAGTTCAGAAAAATGGAAGTCATATTTATGGAAGGTACTAAAAAAAAACATCAACAAAAAAAATCAACCAAAGAAGAGTCATCGTAACTAAGCATAAAGGACACCAAGACTTTGCTTTGTATAGCTGATACCAAACACTCCAAAATGTAAGAGGTAATGAAAGGACATTAATTATTGCAATTGAATCAACAAAACTGGTTGCAAAAGAAAGTATGAATACATTTGCAATAAAATAACCTAAGCCTATTTCGCTTAATCCTAAAAAACCAAATAACTTTGATGCTTCAGAATTTAGAATACTATTACAATCACTTTGATGAAAGAGCGAGCAAATTTTTTCTACATAATTACCTTGGGAAAAAAGTTTTTGGCTGACAAGCAAACAGCCAACAAAAGTCCCCATCACGTTAATGATGAGCAAAAGCATTATACCTATATCTTTATAAATATTCTTAGTGTAGATTGAATAACCAATCAATAATATCATTATGGCTATAGGTAAAACTAGTTGAAATTTATTGAATAGTTGTTCCTTATAATGTAAACTATAACTTGGTTCTCTAGAAGAAGAATCTTTTTCAACAAGTAGAGTATACCCTGTCCATATATCATAAAACTCATTCTCCAGCATTGTATGCTTATCGTCATCTTGCAAAAAAGTAATAATATTGTCAGAAATCTTTTCCACAACTACAAAATCATTTTTAATATGAGCAATTAGTGGTAATTCCAGTAACTTAATATCTTCTTTTTTTGAAATCTTCAAACCTGAATTCTGGATACCGTAATGATTTAGAATAGAACTAATCCCGTACATAGTATACTTATACGGATGCTCACTAAAATACCTATTGGCATACTCCTTTGTGTACTTAATATCCAATAAATTCAAAATATTAGTTATAATATTTCTTCTTGTCATATAGCATATAGTAGTTTTGACTTATGGTTATTCAAGTTCCATATTTTACACTCATATTAATATTCAATATTTACTCACTGCAATTTTACCAATAAAATATTTAATAGTAATATATATATATGTTATTTTCTGTATATGTATGTAACCAACATAAGTGTATTTCGATTTATAACTTACGTTTCATAGTATTATGAGATTTCCTAGTCTCGGAGATTCTCTAGGCATTGAGACTGCAGTCTCTAGATAGAGAAACTGTAGTCTCTAGATATAGGAATTAGAGTCTCTATACAGAGAAACTGTAGTCTCTAGGTATAGGAATTAGAATCTCTATACAGAGAGACTATAGTCGCTGGGTATAAAATTTTTAAGTGTTCATCAAAAAGTTTGGTGCATAAGGGACATAATAATCAATGCACAATAATCTGCTTCTCAATGTGTACAAATGAGCTATTGTTATATTGCAATAATAGGCTTTTTGCGGGAGAGAATCCTGTATTTATGTTTATCTTTACGCTGTATTTTGTAACACTTTGATGAAAATAGGAAAGCAATGGAAACCATTAAGGACTTCAGTAGACAAGCAATAGCCATCTTTGACCAAGCTATTGAGGACTACCATGTACGTGACAACGTAGATGCGGAGGTAAACAATCCTTATACCTTCAAGTCGCTGGAATACTACCTATATCTGAAGTGCTGGATTGATACTGTGCAATGGCACATGGAGGATATGATGAGGGATCCTGATATAGATCCGGTCAAGGCACTCACCATTAAGCGGAAAATAGATAGAAACAATCAGGATCGCACAGATATCGTAGAGCTCATCGATAGCTATCTACTCGATAGGTTTCACGGCGTTGAGACACTTCCCAATGCTACAATGAATACCGAGAGCCCTGCTTGGGCCATTGACCGTCTGAGTATCCTCCAACTCAAAATTTACCACATGAGGGAGGAGACGGAGCGTCCCGGAGTAGATGAGCATCAGCGGATGAGTGCCAATGCCAAGCTATCTGTATTGATGCAACAAAATACCGACCTGGTGACCGCTATTGATACACTGCTACAGGATATTGAGGCAGGACGCAAGTACATGAAGGTGTATAAGCAGATGAAGATGTACAATGACCCCAACCTCAACCCGGTACTCTATAAAGGAAAAAAGTAATTACGATCGGTGAGCGGTAAGACCTATATCATCATCCGTCTGTCGGCATTGGGCGATGTGGCTATGACACTACCGGCCCTTTATTCCGCAGCGGATGATCATCCGGGTGATCAGTTTGTGCTCGTCACTCAATACTTTATGTCTCGCCTAGTAATTGATCCTCCACTCAATCTTACCACACTACCTTTTCTGCAAGATCACGATGGTACGTCGTTGGGGACGATTAGCTTCACCAAGAAGCTGCATCATCTCTATCCCGATGCAGTGGTAGTGGATCTTAATAATACACTGCGTACCAAAAGCATAGGTCTTGCCCTGAAAGCAATGGGACATAAACTATTCTCTTTAAGTGTACCAAAGAGAGAAAGGCGTAGGTTGTTGGCCGCTCGAAAAGAAGCTATCGTGCCACCTGAACTTTATCTGCCACGCATGACCGACCTCTATGTCCTCACTCTAAAAAAGGCAGATATCAATATGCTCAGTAAGGGTAGACTTGTCATCGGGCGTACCAGCTGCCCTACGAGAGTATCTATCGGGATAGCTCCCCATGCCCAATATAAAGGAAAGATGATACTCGAAGAGCAGATAATAGAGCTAATAGATGGTTTGGCAGAGCGGTTTCCGGACAGTGACCTGATACTATATGGAGCGGCAGGCACCGAGGCAAGGAAAAATAGAAAATTGGTACAACTAAGACCTGATACGGTTCGTCTCACCTCTGCTCAAGGGCTGGCAGAAGAGGTAGAAGAGATAGCTCAGCTGGATTGTATGGTAAGTATGGACAGTGCCAATCAGCATATTGCTGCGATGGTTGGTACACCCGTAATTTCTATTTGGGGTGCTACACACCCGGCAGCAGGGTATATTCCATTTCGTACCCCTTTAGCCAATTGCATAGGTGTGGATATTGAATGTCGCCCTTGTTCTATCCTAGGTAATAAGTCATGCCATAGAGGAGATTACGCTTGTCTCCACCGCTTATCTGTCCCGACTATCATCGAAGCCATTGCTAAAGAGGTAGAATTGAGGAGAAAATAGCATTATCTATCCTTTAATTGTAGGTTCTTTCACTAATTATTATTACCTTTCGCACGAATATAATATATGCAAAGGGTAATGAAGGAATATTTTTTTCTTAATAATTAGATATATAGATGGTATGAAAAAGTATTTGGCTGAAATGATTGGCACTATGGTGCTTGTACTTCTTGGTTGTGGTGCAGCTGTCTTTGCCGGTGCTCCTCAAGGATTTGCTTCTGTAGGTACGCTTGGTGTAGCGTTTGCTTTTGGTCTATCAGTGGTAGCAATGGCGTACGGTATTGGTAGTATCTCTGGATGCCATATCAATCCTGCAATCACTCTAGGGGTATTTATGAGTGGTCGTATGAATGGCAAGGATGCAGCTATGTATATGCTCTTCCAATTGATAGGAGCTGTGATTGGATCAGGTATCCTATGGTTCTTGGCAAAAGACTCCGGATCTACTACCACTCTTACCGGTGCCAATGGCTTTGCCGAAGGTCAGACCGCAGTAGCTTTTGTGGCTGAAACGGTCTTTACTTTTATCTTCATATTAGTAGTACTTGGCGTAACTGCTAAAAACGGTCTCAATAAGTTCGCCGGTCTTGCTATCGGTCTTACCCTAGTCCTCATCCACATCGTATGTATCCCTATCACTGGTACATCGGTAAACCCAGCTCGTAGTTTTGGTCCCGCTCTATTCCAAGGTGGTCTGGCACTCCAACAGCTTTGGTTATTCATCGTGGCTCCATTCCTCGGCGCAGCTATTGCAGCTATAGTTTGGAAAGGCATTACTGTAGAAAACGAAGTGGCGTAATAAGCCTATTTATATCCACTAAATAAAAAGAGCTTGGTAGTCTGAAACTACCAAGCTCTTTTTATCTGGTGGATTATTCTATCACTATTACCAGAGATTCATTAGTGGGTGCCCAGTCATAGACAAACTTAGCATGGCTCGAAGCATTTCTGACACACATGTGGGAGCGAGGTGTAGTCCCTAGAGAGGCACTATACTCTATAATCTTACCATTAGGACTATTAACAGGTATCCCATGGACATAAGCACCATTGGTAAATCTACTTGCCCAAGGTGCGTATCCTGCAATCGTAGAGGTACCATCGTGTGTGTAAAACATCTTAGCCTTCTTTTGCTGAAGTAGGAAGATACCAAGAGGTGTCTCCATGGCATAAGGGGGTTTTTTCCTACCGGTAGTAGCAGGGTTGGTACTTCTTATGACCCATTTTCCTCGTTCTACTCTCTCAGTAGTCACTATATTCTGATCACCTCTATCCACAAATATTACTTTATTGAAGGTCTTGCCCGTTCCTAACGGACGTACATATCTCTTGGGTATAAAAAATTCTCCTATCTCATTGCGAATAGGTGTGATGTGATAGTAACTTCCTACTGAATCTAAAAGATGTGTGAGCCATCCATCTCTCGCATAGAGTACTGGTTGGGTCGTATCATTCACTATATATAGAGGAGCTGATTGGTAGCGCTCTACCCCAAGCGTATCGGATACTCTTTTGTATTCATTACGCACATAGTTTGCTACTGTGGGTGCCTCACCATTCATATTGCGATAGTTTTCCACCACTGCCCACTGCCCAATCTCATCCTCCAAATTCTCCACAAAGGCAAGTTTCTCTTTAATCTGATCCAACTTAATGCTTCTAGTAGTATCCTTATAAGCGTAGACACTATCTAAATGATAATCCTTAAAGAGGAGATCCTCTGTCAAAATTATTTCTGAAAAACTGATTGTATCCGGTTCTTCTACTATCTCCACAGGGATAGTATCGACCTCAGATAGTTCTGCTGCTTCACTCTCATTACTTCTTCTGGGGTGGCAACTAAATAGCATTGCTGCTAATAACACCCCTACAAATATCCAATTCTTCATATTCAATAGTCACTGTTTCAGATACAAAGATACCCAAATTCACATGGCCAACACCCTTTATCTTATTATTTTATTGATGTTTACTTATAGAATAGAAGTATATATTACGTTGAAAATATTATGCTAAAAAAAAGACTATGATAAAACTTGTGGAAAATGTGAGTAGAGCTTTTGACACAGAATAGTTACCGACTTGTAATCTATGCAAATAATCTTCTATCCACAGCAACTAACAAGCTATCCACACTTTACTAACTGATAAAATCTGATTTTACTAATTATGCCTGAAATTGTTGTTAGTAACATTTGAGCCCATAACCGATATGGCTTATTATGTTGGTAGGATGTGGGTAACTTCTTTGTAACTTTTGCTCTACTTTATTTGGTAGTATCAATTATTTTTCTACTTATTTTTTTTATCGATATTAGCAAATATTTACTTCAAAACTTACGCACAAGTTATCCACACTCTACCAACACCCAATTGTGAGTAAATAGTATCTTTGCCTATAGTATATACATGGTATGGAGATGAGAAAGATAGAATTATTAGCCCCGGCTGCCTCTTTAGAAGTAGGTAGAATAGCCCTCTCGGCAGGTGCCGATGCGGTGTATATCGGAGCACCCATGTTTGGTGCACGAAGTGCAGCGGCTGTTTCTATAGAGGATATTGCCACGCTATGCACCGAAGCTCATTGGTATGGTGCTAAGGTCTATGTAGCGCTCAATACCATTCTGACCGATGATGAGCTACCTCAAGCAGTCGAACTTGCGCATCAGATTTACCAATCAGGTGCCGATGCGCTTATCATCCAAGATATGGGTCTATTACTCCAGAATCTCCCTCCTATACCTCTTCATGCCAGCACGCAATGCCACAATGATAGTACCCTCAAGCTACGGCTACTAAAGGACTTAGGGTTTGAGCAAGTGGTACTCCCTAGAGAGTTTAGTACGGAGGATACCAAGCGAGTAAAAGAGGATACTTCTATCCGAATAGAGAGCTTTATTCATGGTGCTTTATGTGTCTCCTATAGCGGACGGTGCTTTATCAGTGAGGCGTGTCAGGGACGTAGTGCCAATCGTGGTAGTTGTGCTCAATATTGTCGTATGAGTTATGACCTCGAGGATGCCGATGGTAATAAACTCAGACATGGTGAGCACTTATTATCACTACGTGATCTCAACCGAACTGAGATTATCGAGGAGATGCTCGATAGTGGTGTCTCTTCTCTCAAAATAGAGGGTAGGCTCAAGGGCATTGAATATGTCCGAAATGTGACAGCTCACTACCGAAAGGTATTGGATGATATTATCACTCGTAGACCTAATGAATATCAAAGAGCCTCATTTGGCGTAGAACAAAGAAGTTTTATACCTACTCCGGAGGCTACTTTTTCCCGTCGCTTTACCAGTTATAATACGCCTATGTACCGTCCTATTCCGGTAAGTGAAATCACACCTTTTACAAATAAGAGTGTGGGTGAAGAGGTTGGACGCCTGCTTCGTAACATGGGTAAAGAAGTAGAGGCAGAATTGAATGTGGAGCTTACGAATGGGGATGGTTTACTATTTGTTGATAGGGACGAAAGAGTGACTATTGGTGCCCTGGTCAATCAAGTGACACCTATAAAAGGTAAAGCAAATAACTACCGACTCAAACTCTCTAAGATATTGGAAATTTCCAATGGCGCTACTATCTATCGCAATCTCAATCATAAGTTTACACAGCTGCTGCAACGATCTGATGCTTCTTCTCGTAAGATACAGATAGATATTGTATGTACGGCTGCACCTACATCGGTGATCCTAAAGAGCGGAGTAGTAGAAGTGGCTAGAAATATAGTGCTCGAATCCGCACAAAAAGATAATTCAGATCGTATATTGCAAGCTATCTCTAAGCTCGGAGATACACCTTATACCCTGAGGGAAGCAACCATAGAGCTCAATGGGCTTTACCTACCACCATCTATTGCTACCGAAATGCGTCGAGAACTGGTGGAGCAATTACTTAAGGAGAGTGAGCGACGTATGCTCTGCCAAAGAGATGAGGTAGGCAGTGCTTTGGCTGAAAAGCGACATGCCTTTCTCACTCATACTTATGAAGCCGATACGTATGGACTGCCAATAGATTTAGACTTTACTTATAACGTAGCCAATCAGAGCGCAGAGCAATTTTATCGCCAAATAGGTGTTTCAGGACTCATTAGTCCAGCACTAGAGGTAGCAAAGCCAGAGGGGGAGATTCCTGTGATGTTTACCCGTCACTGTCTCCTCCACCAGATAGGTTACTGCACTCGAGATAAGGTAAAGCCTCCCTTTCCTCTTCCCATGTATCTGGTCAGAGGCAAAGAACGCTTCAAACTCACCACCAACTGTCGAGACTGCCAAATGATTGTCTGGAGTGATGGTAATTTCAAGTGATTAAAAAATCTATTTTTTTTGATATTATTTTTCAGATTAAATTATATTATATATATTTAAAGAGTAAATAATTAATAACATTGAAGTTATGAGTGATATTTTTGTACCAAGTATATTGACTCTTATTACCACATATAAGTGTACGGCTTCTTGTTGTTTTGGCTGTAATCCCAAGAGGGATATAACAATGAGTGAAAGGGATATGATATCTTATATAGACACATGTATGACATCATACCCTGAAATTGACAAATTATCTTCTGATATAGCCCAATCTTTGGTAAATATTGAAGCTATTGATGAACAAGATGTTTTGTCAATGACAGGCATAATAGAGGACTCCATTGTTGAATCTATTTCAGATTAATATGTGTCTCTTATGGATAGAATATATAATAATAAATGGGATAGATTTTCATTGGTCACAACGATAGTTCTTTCTATAGTTGTCCTAATTGCTATTGTATTATCTATAGACCATGGAGGAGTAGTTGCAACAATAGTTTCTCTTGTACTATTTGTCTTCTTTTTATTCTCAATATTACTACGTCCAAGAAGGACGAAATATATCGATCAACATGTAATAGTTGATTTTCCTATAGGGAAAAAGGTATTAGATATGAGACAATATTCTTCACTGTCTTTAGAAAAACCTTCAATTATAAAATCGATAAGACTATTTGCCAATGGAGGTTATTTTGGGTACTCTGGAATTTGGAGAATGTACATTAGAGAGAAGAATTCGTGGGTTACTGTTAGGTCTTATGCTACTAATAAAGATGAAGATGTAGTCCTTTTGATACCACATACAAAGGACAAGAAATGTGTGCTCATTAATTTGGATCCCACATGGCTCTCTTTTGAGGGATAATATTTAAGATATCTATCAATACATAATTGCTGAACTGGAAAATACTATATAAATATAAACCATTTTCAAGAAAGAATAAGCTAACTGTATGAACGAGTAGCTTATTCTTTTTTGTAAATTATCGCTGTATGATAAACATATTTAATTTATTGACAACTAATCCATTTCGTTATTCAAATTTCAAAGTAAAGAATAGAGAACTAAATAGCTTTGTTACTTTACTACGTATATGTCTACTGACACTAGAATACATTATTTTGCTATTGGGGTGGATTTGAGTATTTTTGTTTACTTAATGAGTCAGTAGATATATGAATGCTATAGAGTGGGGAGAAAATAATGTGGTAGAGTATGGACTGGAGCAGCTCGGAGAGGTAGCCCGATTTCTACTTGATAAGCTGGGCGACACTTCTGTGTGGCTCTTTGATGCGCCTATGGGTGCGGGCAAGACGACGCTGATCAAGGAGCTTTGTCACTTGCTTGGAGTAGAGGAAGTGACGAGTAGTCCTACCTTTGCTATTGTCAATGAATACCATACTGATAAGGGTGAAGCAGTCTATCATATAGATGCTTACCGACTTGAGACGCACGATGATCTTCGCAATATCGGTGCTACCGACTATCTCCACAGTGGTGATTACTGCTTTGTGGAATGGCCGGCGCTTTTCAATCCCTTCTTACCGGATGATGTGGCAAGACTTCGTATTGAAGTCGCTGGAGATCATCGCCGCCTCACTTTACTTTCCGAAGATTCGCCATTCATTTACGACCCTAGGTGATGGAGCGGATGACACTGGTATACGTGGCACTTGGTCTGATGTTTGTATTGCCAGGGTGTCTGGCAATATGGGCTGGAATAAGTGGAAGCCAGTGGTTTTTCAAAAATCATTCTTATAGCTTCCTCGTCGAGAGACTTGGTATGGGGTGGGCGCGACTAATCTTCATACTTCTGGGGCTGCTATTTTTGTCTGCGGCAGCGTTAGTGATTATGGATCCATTGAATCTAATGAAATGAAAGAAATAGAGTGTATTGGATATTATCCACCTCGTGTGAGATGGCATGTAGAACAGACACTGCGTGGGCTGTATGGCACAGTGCTCCGCGATATGCGGTCGCTACCGGTGGTGGATGAAGCCGAACTTAGTAATTTGGAATCTACCTACGGTTTTCTCTCTAAATACTATGAGGAGGGGGCAGTAGATCCTGAGCGCTCAAAGATTATGAGACAGATAGGAATCTCATTGATGCGTATGCTACGCACCAATGTAGCCTATATTGAGGAGCATGAGCAACCTTGGAATACGAGGAGTGCGACCATCCAGACATTGAGGGCTTATGGATATGATAGGACGTCATTGATTTCTCTGATAGGGGTGATGCGAAGAGGCGTAGAGCCTTATTCACATGATTACTTTGACAAACTAGATCAACTCTTTGGACTTGTTTGGACTTCCATAGATATTTCTGAAGTCGAAGATCAGGCACTTCGCACGCTTTTATTGGTCGAAGAAAGTAGCCAGCTAGAGGCACAGACGATAGTCGGTGCACTCTTTTTGGGTACGATGCAATATTTTGACCCTCGCAAAGTAGAACTCCTCTATGCCCTTTGGCAAGGGCATCCATCGATAATGGTACAAGGGGCTTCGCTTGGAGCCCTTTTGATACTCGGTAGGCGGCACAGAGAGGAACTATCTTGCCTGCATCCCCAGCTTGTAGAGCAGATACGGATAGCATTGGTAGCTGATGAGCAACAGCTCTTGGAGGCACTTAAGGTGATTCAGGTTGCCTACAAGACGACGGAGAATCACAAAGTCTTCCGGGAGAAGATTCTGCCCGAACTCAAAAACATTTCCGACAAGCTCCAACAGGTGATGGGTAATTCGCTCACCACTAGAATTGAGGAGTTGCAGAATGGATCGATAGACCGTGAAAAGTTGGAGGAGGTGGAATCCCTGATGGCAAAGGCACCAGATAAGTTTTCGATGATGAAAGATACGGAACAGGATGTGGCCTTTCATCTTATTTCTGAGCTCAAGGCTTTTCCTTTCTTCAGCAAAATCAGTCATTGGTTTATGCCATTTTATGAACGCTTTCCCGGACTTTCGAAGGAGAATGTAGCTGCATTTTTGAAACTACTTCCGATGTTGATGCAAGGACAGAGGATGATCAGTTCGGATTTGTATTCCTATGCTTTTGTCCCTACCTGGCAGCAAGCAAGTGATGCACTCCTATCGCAAATGGATGGACAGATGCCGAGAAAAAGCCCAACTGAGACTACGCTCATGGATGGAGTACGAGACCTTGTATTTGGTGCTTATCGTTTTTATCAGTTATCTAGTCACTCCAATACTTTGGTCAATCCTTTTGATCAATCGCCTGATATCATTGGTGGGGCGTTTCTCTCCGGTAAAGGCGCTATATCTGAGGAAGGATTATTGTCGCTTGCTTCGCTGATGGTGCGATTTGGGCAGTATGCTGAGGCAGGGCGTACGTACGAGAGGGTGGTACATGATTACCTCACCAATACCGCTGAGGTATGGCGCGGTATGGCGGTGGCAAGTATGATGCGCAATGACGATGAAATTGCGCTTGATCAGCTACGACGTGCTGTGGAACTGGAGGGAAAGAGTGAAGTGACGGTACGAAAGATAGCACAGCTATTGATTCGATTGGGGAGAAAGATAGAGGCGGTCGATTGGATTGCTGTGAGTGAGACAGAGCTAGGTGAGGGTATCGGTTATCAGCTACCACTACAAAGGGCAAGACTGCTACAGGATCTAGGAAGGATAGATGAAGCACTTAAGGCCGCTTTCAAGGCAGACTACCTCGCTGATGGTAACGATTTGCAGAGCGCTATGCTACTACTTGAGCTCCTATTATCAATAGGCAAGGCAGAGGAAGCAAATAAGCGACTGGAGGGTAAAGTATTGAAGGGCGAATCGCTTCTTTGGGCTGGTTTGGTGACAATAGCACTTGGAAAGCGCGCCGAAGGATTAGTCCGACTACGACAGTGGCAAGAGGAGGGCAGCCAAGGAGCTGTACTTAGAGAAAAGCTCTCACTCCTCGAGCAGTATGGAATTGAACCTTGGGAGCAGGCACTAATAGAGGATGTCATTTATAAGGAGGTACAGTGAAAAGGTATAAGATGTGGAGCGTGGTGCTCCTGGCGATAGGATTAGTGGGTTGTGGAAATGGTCAGAACCATCAGCATATATCTCTGGATATAGAGGGAATTGTAGAGAAGGATAGCCCGTGGTATTTATACACCTATGGTACCCATAGTATCTCTATCGATACGATTGAGGTAAACGATAAGGGTAGGATTGATTGGAGCAAAGAGCTAGATATCGATACGCTCGATATGCTATTGCTACACAATAGCCAAGGTCTACTGGAGATTCCTTTCTTGCCTAATCGTGAAGGAAGTATTTCTGCTACAGTAGACAAAAATGGTCTCGCACTACGGGGGGTGCTGGAGATAGATTCTATTAAGAGTTGGTACAGATCTAAAGCAATGGGAATGGGACAATTGCTCCACTTTCTCTCTCAGTACAAATCCAATGGCATCGCTCTTATTATGACCGCAGATGCTATCAAGCGTGATCCAACAGGCGAATGTGCTAACGAGCTTATGGAACTCCAAAGCGAGCTATCCAATAGATATTCGGATATGGTAGACTTGGCAGGACTTACCTATGCGGTTGGTTTATCGTCCGAATCTATGCAGGTACCCTATGGTTTTCGTATCGAGGGTGAGGAACAACTCAAGGTATTCCGAGACTTGATAGGGAAACGAGAGTTGATGGTCATCAATGTGATGCAATTGACACCGGAGGATTCTATATCTTTTGAGAGACAAAAGGAGTATCTCACTCGACTGGATAGTCTCGGACTTTTGAGCTACAATGTATTGCTCAATGATGAATTGCCCAAGGGGATTGGCAAGAAAGCCAATCGCCACTTTCTCGTCGATAGTACAGGCTATGCAGTGGAGTATATCAAAGATTATCATATTCAGAATATCCCAACCTATATATTGGTGGATAGCACTCGCCAAGTATGGCGGACTTGGGAGGTAGCAGATAGCCTGGTAGAGTTTGTAAAGAAGTATAGGGATGTCGGACGTAGAGTGGATTGAAGTAGGAGTAGAGCGTGCTTTGGTTAAGGTATTTGGCGCTGCTGTTAGCGGTATAGATGCGACCAAGGTGACAATCGAAGCACAGATCAGTAATGGCGCCAAGTTTATGCTGGTGGGGCTTCCCGATGCAGCAGTCAAGGAGAGCCATCAGAGGATACAGGCAGCAATAGCGGAGTGTGGCTATGAATACAAGGAGCACCGCTATATCATCAATATGGCTCCTGCCGATCTTAGAAAGGAGGGTGCTGCCTATGATTTGCCATTGGCAATAGCTATCCTTGCACTTACTGAGCGACTCCCCCTTGAGCGACTTAGAGATACCATGATTATGGGCGAGCTATCGCTTGATGGACATATCCGCCCCATTCATGGCATATTGCCAATGACCATTGCGGCAAAAAAGGAGGGCTTTAAGAATATCATCGTCCCTCACTCCAACGCTAGAGAGGCTTCTGTGGTAGAGGGGATAAGGGTTTGGGGTGCTAATAGGTTAAATGAGGTTGTAGACTTTCTCAGAGGGAGCGATGATACATTGGAGCATTTTCGCAATGAAGAGCACACTCTATTTGAGCATTCATTGCTCCAATACGCCGACTTTGCAGAGGTCAAGGGACAAGAAACGGTCAAGCGTGCTTTGGAGATAGCCGCAGCCGGCAACCACAATATCATTATGATAGGATCCCCAGGTAGCGGAAAGTCTATGATGGCTAAGCGTATACCCGGTATCCTACCCCCTTTCACTAAGGAAGAAGCACAGGAAACCACGATGATACACTCTGTGGCAGGCACTTTGCCTACCGATATTGCACTGATGCGAGAGCGCCCATTCCGTTCGCCTCACCATAGTACCTCCAATGTCGCACTTGTGGGCGGAGGTTCGTTTCCCAAACCAGGAGAAATTTCTCTGGCGCACAATGGAGTGCTTTTTCTAGACGAGCTACCAGAGTTTGCGCGTAATGTATTGGAAGTCCTTCGCCAACCACTCGAGGATCGGCAGATTACAGTTTCAAGAGCAAGGCAAACCGTCACCTACCCTGCCTCTTTTATGTTGGTAGCATCGATGAATCCTTGTCCCTGCGGACATTACAATAATCCTTCCAGAGCGTGTGAATGTACCGAGGTACAGGTAAAAAATTATCTAGGTCGTATCTCAGGTCCCCTACTCGATCGCATCGATATTCAGGTGGAGATAGTCCCTGTGCCCTTTGAAGCCCTTGCTGACAAAGCACCAAGCGAATCAAGTAAGGAGATAAGGGAAAGAGTAATACGGGCACGGGAGATACAACAAGAGCGCTTCAAGCATCTATCGGGTATCTATACCAATGCGCAGATGACACCTGCAATGATGCAGGAGTATGTGCATCTGGATAAGCCAAGTCTCGATAGACTAAAGCAGGCGATGGATCACTTTAAGCTCTCGGCACGTGCCTACGACCGAATACTTAAAGTGGCTCGAACCATTGCCGACCTTGATGGAGCCTCAGATATTACCATCCGGCACATTGGCGAAGCTGTAGGCTACCGAAAGCTCGACCGTAGCACTTGGGGCAGTACCAATCTGTAATCACCTCTATAGAAAAGGGCGCATTCCTGCTACTCGAGGGATATCAAAAATAGGAGTTTAAGGAGAATGCGTTTGGTAAAAGGATAAAAAATATGTACCTTTGCAGTCGCTAGCAAAAAATTGGTTCGTTGGCCGAGTGGCTAGGCAACGGTCTGCAAAACCGTGTACGGCGGTTCGAATCCGCCACGAACCTCTAGTTTTTCATAATATTTTAAGGTTTATGGTGTTACCCTGAGTCGTGAGACTTGGGGTAATTTTTTTTTGTACCTTTGGGTATTATATAAACACTCAGATAGAGCTTATTATGATTGAATATATCCGTGGTCTTGTAGTAGAGCGTACCCCTACTTCGGCGGTGCTGGAGGTGAGTGGAATCGGCTATTTACTTTCCATTTCACTAAATACATACAATCAACTAAAGGTTGGCGAGGAGGCAAAGCTGATGGTGCATGAGGTGCTGAGGGAGGATACGCATGACCTCTTTGGCTTTTCCGAGGAGCCGGAACGTAGGCTTTTCCGTCTGCTGATTACGGTCAATGGTATTGGTCCTGCAATTGCGAGATTAGCACTTTCGAGTTTTACTCCTGTTGAACTCACCCGACTAATAAGGGAAGGTAATGAGGCAGGGCTAAAGGGCATCAAAGGTGTGGGTGCCCGTATGGCTCAGAGGATGATTGTGGAATTGAAGGATAAGATAGAGGAGGTGATGGAGACGTATGTAGCTGGAGGTTCTTCTATCAAGTCAGGAGATACCTTTGAATACAGACCTACGTACGAGGAAGCGGAAAAGGCGTTTGTGGCACTGGGTTATCCTGCTACAGCTGCCAAGAAGGTGGTCGCAAAGCTGGCTAAGGCTGATCCCGATATGAGCATCAATGATATGATTAGAAAGGGGCTTCAGCTATTATGAGGTAGAGAGTAATGCGTTGGAGGTATATAGTATTACTGCTCTTGCTCCTCTCGCTAGTGAGGCGGTCTGAGGCGTGGCAACCTGATTCGGTCGCTTACAATCCGCAGGGTGGTTACTATTTACTATACAGTAGGGATAGCGTAGGAGCTTGGCAATTGAGACAATTGCTTACACCTTCGGAGTATTTCCAAATCCGGACAGAACAACTGACAGGGAAGCGACTTTATGAACTAGGGAAACCAGTTTCTCCTCTACCGGCTAAACCGAAGCCTCAACTAGGGCTCAAAACCAATGGCCACCTGACACTCAATGTCAATAATACCACGATAGAGGAGGATAATCCATTATTGCCAATCGGGCTAAGGCGGAGAAGTCATATTGAGATCCGTCCGGAGATGAATATTCATCTACAGAGCACTTATGGCAACCGCTTAAAGCTGGACATGAGCTATGATACCTCCACAGCTATTGCCAATCGGAGGAGTCGTGTGCGACTGAGCTATGAGGGGGAGCAATTTGACCTCATCCAAAGGCTAGAAGCTGGCAATGTGCAGATGGATAGCCGCAATCCATTGATAGATACAGGACAAGAGTTATTTGGTCTTAGGGGGGATTTCCTCTTGGGACCTGTCTCACTACAAGTGATTGCGAGCCGTCAGTACTCTGAGGAACGCAAGATTGTGGTACAAGGAGGGAGGCAACTTCGTCAGATGGAGCTGAGAGGAAGCGAGTATGACTTTGCACAACATTTCTTCCTCTCTGAGTTTTTTGCCAGTAAGTATAGTGAGGCTCTGAGAGATATCCCACTAGTCTCGAGCGAATTATTTATCGAACGGATAGAGGTGTGGGTGACGACTCCAAGGCAAATGCAAGCTGTGCCCAACGTAGAGCCCATCAAGGCTTTCATAGGGGCTTCACTCACCACCGAACTGCCTACAAGTGATATGCTGATAGGGGAGGCTGTGGAGTTGTCTGCTGCACAGAGATTGCCTGCAACGGCATATACGCTCCATCCTACACTGGGATTTATCTCGCTACATGCTCCACTGGGAGAAGGTCAGGTGCTAGCCGTCGCCTATGCCTACCGGTACCGTGGCGTACGGTATGAGGTGGGGGATATTGTCGGAGGCGGAAGCACCAGAAATGCAGCACTAATCTCTGAACAGGATCGTTCGCCACAGTCCAAGCTCTGGCGACTGATGATGAAAAATGGTTATTCTCTCACAGGAGTTCGGCAAGATATAAATCGAGATGATCTGAGAGTAGAGCTATTTTACAAAGATCATCGCAGTGGTATTGAGCGCCCTATCGTAGATAGTGGTATAGAGGCCGGGCGAAGTTGGTTAGATCTATTTGGCTGGGATAGAGCCGACACATCGGGGAGAGGAGGTCATCCTGATGGTCTTTTCGACTTGGTAGATGGTGTGACCTATCAAAGGAGTACAGGGACACTCTTTCTGCCTTTTAGAGAACCATTGAGGGAAGTCCCGAGTGGGGCATTTCCCACTTATGAAAGTCTTTATACCAAGAGTAAATGGGAGGCAGCAGAGGAGCGAGATAAGGATCTCTTCAGAATAAGGGCTGAGGTGAGTGGTACCTCTACTCAAGTAATTCAGTTGGGGTACAATGGAGTAGAGCCTGGGAGTGTACGGGTAGAAGCAGGGGGTAGACGACTTACTGAGGGGATAGATTATCGGATAGACTATATGAATAGTACGCTCACGCTCACAACGAATAGCAATGAGCGGATAGAGGTCACGGTGCAGGAGCGAGAGCGAGTACGTAGGAAAGAGAAATCTCTCGTGGGAGCGGAGATAAATTGGTCGCCCTTCTCCGGCTTTAATATAGGGGGTACTTTCCTCAGCTACTGGGAGGATAGTCGTCGGCAAAGGATTCGCTGGGGGGAGGAGGCTCTGCGAAATCGCATGTGGGGGGTACATGCTAGTTATGTAGGGGAGAGTAGAAAGGCGATAGATTGGCTCAATGGATGGAGTGGACTAGAGCTACGCGAACCAATACGTCTATCGGCTCAACTCTCTTATGCGGAGCTGAGGAGTGACTACAATATGCCAAGAGGAGTGGAGGATCGGATTGTGATTGAGGATTTTGAGCAGGGGAATAGGTTCATAGACTTAACCTATCCGTTTGCTTGGCAGTTGGGAAGATTACCAAGACCTGAAATGAGGGGACAGATGGCGTGGTTCTCTGTAGAACCTATGCTGGTACGAGAGGGGGCAGAGCATCAGCCAGAGCACTTGAGACAGGATAGGGAGCAGAGAGAGCACCCCTTGGTTAGAGAGGTAAGGCAAGATGAGTTTTTCCCAAAAAAGGATGCTTCTCCAGTGATGATGCAAGGGATGCCGACGCTTAATCTCTCTTACTATCCGGAGGAACGAGGATCATACAATCCTGAGGAGGTACAATTGCCGTCTCAGATGTGGGGCAGCATGAGCTACCCTCTTCCGATTTCTGATCTTCAGGGTCAAAGATATAGCTACATAGAATTGTGGATATTGGATCCATTCACCTTGAATCCAGATGCCCCAGAGGGGGTGCTTTATCTTGACCTCGGGCGATTTGCCGATCGTATTCTACCTGAAGAGGGTATCTACTTTGAAGGTGCTGAGGAGAAAATAGTGACAGAATGGGGTAAGCGGGCAACTTCTCTCCCTCAGATATATGGCTTTGACAGTACAGGTGAAGTCCCAATGGAGCGACAAGACGTAGGTTTAGACGGTCTATCGTCTATTGAAGAAAGGGAGCACCCTCGCTATTCGGCTTTCTCTAATCAGAGAGATCCAGCTCGAGATGATTATCGTTTTTATCTCGGTGACGAGTGGGATATGCAGAGGGAGAGTATCCTAGGAAGATATAAGTATATCAATGGACTGGAGGGTAATTCGCTTCCTCGTATGGTGCAGGGGGTACAAGCTACCCGTACCTTTGTGCCTGATACGGAGGATCTAAATAGGGATTTTATTGAGGAGCGAGAGGATGCATATTTTCGCTATCAGTTACCTTTGACCCATACTGCTCTACAATCAGAAAAGATAATTGGAGAGAAACGACTCAGTGAAAAAGAGAGGTGGGTAAAGGTGAGAATACCTCTTTCTGAGCCTTTAGAGGTCAAAGGAAGTGGCGTATCGCTACAGGATGTGAGAGCGTTGAGGTTATCTTTAACGGATTATAGTAGCGAAATACACCTGAGATTGGCGCAATTTAGGCTAATCTCTACGACTTGGGCGGAATATCAAAGTAGTATTGAACCCAATGACTATCGTACCGCTAGAGTGTCTGTAGGGCGACTTTCGCTCGAAGAGGATGGAGATAGGCAACCTATCCCTTATCTCTCTCCTCCGCAGGTGAGCCGTGAACAAATCTCTATGGAGTGGACAATGCGGGCAGAGGATGAGCAAGCGCTATCTATGGAGATTGCGCTCTTAGAGCCGGGGCAACCGGTAGCCGTTTTTCAAGAACAATCGCTCGATTTGCGCCATTATGAGCATCTTGAGCTGTGGAGCCACTTAGAATCTTTACGAGGAATAGCTGCAGGTGAACTAGAGTTATTTGTAAGATTAGGTCAAGATTTTACCCATAATTTCTATGAGTATAGAATTCCTCTTATCCCTTCACCACAGAGAGACTATTTGGCTTTGGCTGAAGAGGAGGCACGCCGTGAGATATGGGCTAATAGAGTGGATATCCTATTGGAGCTATTACCTCAGCTAAAGCAGGAAAGAGATAGGATTGGCGCTGATAGTGGGCGACCATTTGTCCAACCCTATAGGGATCGCCCGGATGCTACACTAGCTATTCAAGGTTATCCCTCGCTGGGAGAAGTGTCTTCAATATTAATTGGGGTAAGGAATAAAGGGCAACGACCTATCGAGGCTGAGGTATGGATTAATGAATTATCCGCAAAAGGCTCTCGAGCTATGGGAGGAAGAGCAGCACAAGGGTCATTGCAAGCAACGATAGGTGAGCTCGCTCGATTGCATCTAGATGGGCAATATAGAAATGCTGGCTTTGGTAGTATCACCAGCGATTCTCGTCATGGACAATTGCAGGATAGTCGATTCTTCTCGCTGAAAAGCGAACTACAGTTGGGACTGCTTCTCCCTAAGAAGTGGCGTGTGCTTGCCCCCATGCGCTATAGTTACGAAACTCGATTAAGTACCCCCTACTACGATCCGTACCAAAGTGATATCCTTAATCAGGGGGAAGGAGGGAGCTATTCAGAACGGCAGACGCTAGAGCTATCGGAGCTTCGGGTATTGCCAAGTGCGCAAAATCGTAAACTCTGGAGCATAGAGAATCTCTTGTTTCGATACAGAATAGAAGATCAAAATGGATATACCCCGGACCTCCTTCAGCAGAATAGAAGACGAGCGGAGAGTGAGCTCAGTTACAACTATGAATTTGCTCCCCATAACTATATCCGCCTCAATAGTCTTTGGAATCGGCTCTACCATTATCAGAGTTTTCTCTCTAGTGGTGTCCCTCTGAGTACATTACAGAATCGTTGGGATTGGGTGCGTGGACTACAGATGCGCTACAGTCGCAATGGACTTACTCTTTCGCTCCAAAGCACGACACAAGCACTGATAAGAGAGCCTTTTGAAGAAGAGCATCGCCTCACAAAGAAAGCACAATTTGAGTGGATGACGAACCAAATACTTCGTGACATCGCCGCCCTTGGCGAAACACAAAGCTATCGAGGGCAATTAGAACTGAGCTATCGTCTGCCGGCTTTCGAGAAAGAATGGCTAAAACCATTTCAAGGTACTGCTACTTGGCGGAGCAACTACCAGTGGCAAATGGGTGCCATCTATTCCGACCGAAGAATAGGTAATAGAGCTGAAAATGGCAGTTTTCTCGATGTCCTTCTTCGCTATCAACCTCTTGCCATTCACTTCCGACGCACTACTGGTAGCAGTCTACCTGGTTTGCTTTCTGGTGCAGGGAAAGCCTTTGGATTGGCCCTATTTAAGAGGCGTCTCGCTCCCGGGCTCCCTTTTATGCTCTCTATCGACAATCCTTTACATACCTTTTCTGAGGCAGAAGAGCGAGGATGGATTACTCGTGAGAGCGGAAGCACTCAGCCCCTTACTACATTTTGGCGCAACGAGCTAGATATTGCTCTTACCCTTCGCCCTCTCAAGGGGCTGGAGATACTCCTATCCTATCAAAATAATCGCCAACACCATACATCAATCACTCCCTATCAACCCAATCTTGAACCCATCCGCCGAGGATCTATCCGATACACTACCATCGCATTTCTCAAAAAAGATCCGCTCTCATCCATGGATAGGCATAAACTACCGAGCCTCCTAAATACCCTTCCTAATTGGCAAATCTCTTACGAACTGCTCCACTTAAACGACTGGTTTCAGAAACATCTGAGTAGCATCCGTATCAACCACGGCTATCGTTCTGCTCTCGAAGTCCCGACCTATTATTTGGAATCATCTGGGGTAGATCTTCAGAGTATAATCGTAAACGAAGATCTCAATCCGCTCGCCGGATTAGAGATCCGGACTAAGTCTGGTATCACCCTAGAGGAGCGATTCAATCTCCGGCGTACGTACACGTTGTTGATCGCTTCAGAAAGAATGCTAAAGCAGACAGATCAGGAGGTATTCAGTCGCCTAGGCTATCGCATCACATTCGATCCTCTTTTTCAGAGCAAAATACCCCTGCTTCGCACTAGCGAACAAACCCTTCTGGTACAGCTTCACCACACCTACACCCACACACTATTAAGTCAAAACAATACCCATATTCAGGGGCTAAAAGGGCATACCTTTCAGCTATCCGCTGAGTATGGATTGTCTAGTGCCGTCAGTGTGAGGGCTTTTTACGAGCGACAGCACCGACAACCGCTTGTCTCCAATTATTCCTTCCCTTATCGTCGTACCACATACGGAGTGCTCCTCCGCTTGCAACTCCAACCTTAAAATTATACGGGTTTGATTTCGGAGAGGGCGATGAGGCAGTGACGGGTGAAGTAGGCGTTGCGATAAGAGATAGGACGGATGGATCGGAATTGTGCTTGGGTAAAGGGAGTGACGCTAGAGGTGAGTATTGCAAGTGAGGGATAATGGTCTGATTGTAGAAAAGTCATGGTACAGAAGATAGGATGGCTATCGACTATGGAGAGAGCATCTGGAGCAACCCGCTCTACAGTGCCACGGAGGATTGCCTTATCAAACTCCGCATTGTGCATCACGATAGTCGTCCCGGGATGGAGGTCTGCCAATAACTGCTCTACGAAGCGTGCCTCTGTGACGCTGTGGTTTCGGAGATCCTCTACCGAAAGCCCATGTACCTCTCTCGCCTCTAGACTACCGCTATAGGATTGGAGCACTCGGAGTGTCCTCTGTCGTATGAGTCGATATTTTGCATCGAGTAACAACCAAGAGGCTTCGACGATTAGGTCTTCTGCACCTCTCTCAGTACTGAGCCCTGTGGTCTGAAGATCGAGTACGAACCACTTTGCTATTGCGCCTGACTCCGCCTTAGGTATCGGAGGTACTGCCACCACCTTATAAGCAGGATGGAGAACCTTCTGAGGAGCATCGACAGTCAATAGTTTTTGCTTGGGACGATGAGGGCGCACCAATAGAAGAAAGAGTATCAAAAGAGCTACCGCTCCTAGCACTACCATAACTATTGTGGTAGATACTAGGAGCGGTAGTTTTATTATAAAAAGTAGCACGATGCTACCTATTAGTAAGCTCGGGCAAAGAGCACTCGACGAGCCGATGGCTTGCCACTATATATACATGTGCCAGGCGTGGTATCGCCATCACAAGGGATGCAGCGAATAGTCGCCTTGGTCTCCTCCTTGATTGCGGCCTCAGTCTCTGGTGTACCATCCCAATGGGCAAGTATAAATCCCCCTTTTTCGTCCAGTACTCTCCTAAATTCCTCGTAGCTATCCACCACCGTAGTATGCTCTGCACGGTAGTCGATTGCTTTCCTAAGGATATTATCCTGAATATCCTCAAGTAGTTTTGCGACGTACTCTACGATGCCATCAAGCTCCTTAGTCTCCTTGGTGAGTGTATCTCTTCGGCTCACCTCGATAGTACCATTCTCCAAGTCACGACCACCCATAGCGAGGCGAACAGGTACTCCCTTGAGCTCATATTCGGCAAACTTCCAACCTGGTTTCTTATTGTCAGAATCATCGAGCTTCACAGAGATGCCTTTTGCTTTGAGTGCTTCGACAATCGGCTTGAGGGCGGAGCGAAGCTCATCCAGCTGTTCTTCGGACTTGTAGATAGGCACGATTACCACTTGGATAGGTGCTAATTTTGGAGGAAGCACAAGTCCATTGTCGTCGGAATGGCTCATGATGAGTGCTCCCATCAAACGGGTAGAAACGCCCCAAGAGGTTGCCCACACCAACTCTTCCTCACCCTCCTTATTGGTAAAGGTGACATCAAATGCCTTGGCAAAATTTTGTCCCAAGAAGTGAGACGTACCGCTTTGCAATGCCTTGCCATCCTGCATCAGCGCCTCGATGGTATAAGTATCGATAGCACCAGCAAAGCGCTCAGTCTCGCTCTTGCGCCCTACGACGACAGGCATCGCCATATATTCTTCTGCAAAAGTGCGGTAGACACCAATCATGCGTTCCGTTTCTTCACGAGCTTCTTCGCTCGTAGCATGGGCGGTGTGCCCCTCCTGCCATAGAAACTCTGCCGTACGGAGGAATAAGCGGGTGCGCATCTCCCAGCGCACCACATTGGCCCACTGATTGCAGAGGATAGGGAGGTCTCTCCAAGACTGTATCCACCCTCTATAGGTATTCCAAATAATGGTCTCAGAAGTAGGGCGGACAATCAGTTCTTCCTCAAGCTTTGCCTCAGGGTCTACCACGACGCCGGATCCATCAGGATTATTCTTCAGTCTATAGTGGGTCACCACTGCACACTCCTTTGCGAAGCCTTCCACATGATCCGCCTCCTTGGAGAGAAACGACTTCGGGATAAAAAGCGGGAAGTAAGCATTGACGTGTCCGGTCTCCTTAAACATTCTATCCAACACCGCCTGCATCTTTTCCCAGATAGCGTAGCCATAAGGCTTGATCACCATACAGCCGCGCACCTCGCTATTCTCGGCGAGATCTGCCTTTACGACCAGTTCGTTGTACCACTTCGAGTAGTCCTCGCTCCTAGGTGTGAGGGCATCAGTCTTCTTTGCCATATTTCCTATTAAATTCGTCTAAAATATTTTAATGCACAAAGATACCAAATACTACAATACCATTGCTGTAAAGTGCTTTGAGGGCTCAGCCGATTTCAGCTTCCCTATAGGTTGGTTTATTCTCTCGTGTGATGATCGGCTCAGACATCGGTCGAGGTATCCTGGGGAAGGTGGGGCATCACGAGGAAGTGGGTGCCCGGATAGTATGCGGCGAGATAGCTACGGAGGTACTCTCGGGTGTCTTCGGTGACGATGGGGTCATAGGTCAGCCCTTCATTGTAGACCACAAGTGGGATCTCCAATCCACGGGCAGCTATCGCCTCGAGGCTTAGGAGGGTGTGATTGATGCTCCCCAACTGAGCTGTAGAGACGAGGATCACAGGGAACTTTTGCTGCTCTATATAGTCGATAGCGAGTAGGCTCCGGGTAATCGGGACCATAAGCCCTCCTGCGCCCTCGAGGAGCACCTTGTCGTACTTCCCTATGAGCTTAGCGGTAGATTGGGTAGCGAGCGAAATATCTACTGTAGTGCCCTCCAGTTCGGCTGCAATATGGGGCGAAGCCGGTTTGGCAAATAGGATGGGGTGTGTGGTGTGGTCTAAATCCTCGGGAAGTAGTTCGCGCCCCTCGAGCTTACGGTGGGTGATAATGTCCTCGCTCATATCGATACAGCCGGTCTGCACCAGTTTTTGGGTAATCACACGGACACCCTCAGAGAGCAGTTGCTTGCTCAGCCAGCCTGTGGCGATACTCTTGCCCGCATCTGTGTTTATGCCCGATACGAAGTGTACGGGAGAGGTAAGGATTCCGGATAGTTTCATCTTTTTGCTACTATGATAAGTGGTTTGTAAGTCAGTGTAAGTGGCTGCTCCTCGGTTATTCCAAGGTCATAGCGCATAGTCGTTTCCAGTTGCTGGAGTCGAGTTGGCGTCCAAGAGACCGAAGCTTTTTGTGTAAAAGCATTGGCACCAGTGGCTTTGATGTGTCGGAGGAGATCCAGCAAAGTTTGAAACTCTAATATTTGTTTCCCGCTACGATAGGCGATTTCCGAGTAACCAAGCCCTTCAAGCTGAGAGGCTATCTCCTCAAGTGTCGGATAGTGGAGGGAGTGGGGTAGTATCTGATCTAGTTCCCAAAAGTGTCCATGCTCAAAGATGGAAGCAGCGACAATCGCATGCTCGTCGGTGTACTGTAGCGCTTTTCGGAAGTAATAGGTAAGATTGTCCCACCACTGGATAGAGCAATTGGAGATGATAAGATCTTGGTGGTCTACCCATCCAATGTGCTCAGCGTCACCGAGAAGGAAGTCAAATGAGCATACTATCCGATGCGCTAAAACTTGTTGAACATCAGGGACAATATCATTGAGCGTGAGCGTGATTTCCTCACTTCCGAACTGCTCTACAAGTCTACTGGTGAGAGAACCGGTGCCACAACCAAGCTCCAGTATTCTTTGGGGAAAGAAAGTCGGTTGTACTTCTTGAATCAATTGGAGCATCTCCGAAGCAACCAATTGCTGTACCGTAGCTGCCTCATCATAGGTGCCAAGAGCTTTGGAGAAACGGCTTAGGACAATGGATTTATCTATCTTCATAGTTGAAAAATTTCAGACCAGTTTTGATATTCCATTAGAGGATAATGCCCTACCCCGTCAAGTAGTCGGACGGGAGTATGGTGCTGCTCCCAGTAGGCGAGCTGATTGACGGTGGGGACGATAAGGTCTTTGGTCGCCACGATTGCTTCGCTCCAAGCCAGTTTGGGCAGCGTATCATCGGAGAGATCCTTGACCCGCAGATAGGTTCCGTATAGCTCCTCTCTCAGTTCCTCTGTACTACGGGCGGAGAAGGAGTTGAAGACGGCGAGGAGCTTTTTGCCCCCGCACATACGGCGGTTAAAACGCTCTCTATTGGCATCGTCTAACCCCTCCAGTGTGCCACGGAAGATATCATTGGGGATACCATATCGGTCGTGCATCGGCAGGGGAGTGCCATTGATTGCCACTGCCTTGGTGGGTACGGGCAAGTGCTCTGCCAAAATATCCAGGGCCCATACACCCATGCTCCAACCTGCTACATAGACCTCTCGGTATGTATCCAATGTAGGGAGCTCTTGGGGCAGGACGGTACGATAATCATAGGCGGTGAGGTAGTCGCACCGCTCGGGGAGCTGCAGGTGCACCGCTACTTCGGGCGTGGTACCCCAGCCTGTAAAGAATATGAGGAGGCAGTCATTGCCCTCCCGGTGTATCAAATCTGTCTGCATAAGTCGGCTATCTTGGAAACCTCCTCCTCGGTCATGGCTGCTGTGAGCGATATCCTCAGGCGCTCGCTCCCTGCGGGCACAGTGGGCTTGCGTATGGGACGGATGTAGAAGCCTTGGCTTTGGAATCGCTCTGCCGCCCTCGTTACTCGCTCTTCTCCGGGGACTATTATGGGGATGATCTGACTTTGGTAATCGCTCTTGAGCTGATGGTTGAAGAGCTGTATCAGGCGTCGTAGATGCGCCCTCCTCTCTTCCATCTGCACTACTTGCTCAAATATATAATGGCTCCATGCGACATTGATGGGTGGAAGTGCGGTGGAGAATATCAGTGGTCGGGCTCGACTTACAAGGAGTTGGCGTAAGGTGTCGCTTTGAATCGAGTAGGCACCTACCGAACCGAGAGCCTTCCCGAGCGTCCCGATAAGTAGATCTACCTCTGGCAGTAGACCTAGCTGATTAGTGTACCCCAGTCCCCCTTCGCCACACACACCTACAGCATGTGCTTCGTCTACGTAGATATGGAGATGAGGGTACAACGCTTTGAGCGCCACAATCTCTCGAAGCGGAGCAAAGTCGCCATCCATACTGAATAGGCTCTCGGTGACGATCCAAATGGTCCGATAGTCGTCGGCAAATCGCTCGAGTAACCTGCGGAGGTGCTCGAGGTCATTGTGGCGGTACCTCTGGAAAGGGGCTCCCGAAAGCCTTAGCCCGTCTATGATACTGGCGTGCACCAATTTGTCTGCGATAAACAGGGTATCGGGGAGCGCCAATACCGGGATAATGCCACTATTGGCATGGTATCCGCTATCCCAGAGCAGAGCACTCTCGGCATGGTATCGCTCACGGAGGGTCTGCTCAAACTGCCAAAAGGGCAGGTCATTGCCTGTTAGAAGACGAGACGATGCACTGGAGGGGTGGAAGTGTTTGCCCTTTTCTTCTAAAAAACTCTGCCAAAGAGGGAGCTCAAGCAATCCGAGATAATCGTTGCTATTGAGATTTAGGTATCTATTGCCTGCCAATTCGACATACTTCCCTCGGAGAGACTGCTCGGGGATAGTGCGGTAAATACCCTCCGCTTTGCTCTGCTGAAGTGCGTCTAAGTACCTATCCATGGATGACGTTGATGAGTCCTTGTATCAATTTTTGTAACTCCTCATCGGTGATGGCGAGGAATGGCGGCATCAGATAGACCAGTTTGCCAAATGGGCGCACCCATATCCCTTCATTGACAAACTTGGGAATAAGTGTTGCCATATCCACCGGTTCTTTCATCTCGACTACACCAATAGCTCCAAGTATGCGCACTTCGGCGACAGAGGGATGGCATGCAAGTGACGCAAGACCTTGGCGAAGTTGGCTCTCTATCTCTTGGATGCGCTTTTGCCAATCTTTAGAGAGAAGCAATTCGACAGACCTCTTTGCCACAGCGCAAGCCAATGGGTTACCCATAAAGGTAGGCCCGTGCATAAAGCACCCCGCCTCTCCGCCGCAGATGGTATCGGCAATCGTCTTAGTAGTGGCGACGACCGAGAGTGTCATATATCCGCCTGTAAGGCTCTTCCCCAGGCATATAATATCAGGGGCAATATCAGTGTGGTAGGTGGCGAGTAGCTGACCGGTCCGACCAAAGCCTGTGGCTATCTCGTCAAAGATGAGGAGACAATCGTATTGTTCCGCTAGTCTCCGAAGCTGATTGAGATACTCCGCGTGGTAGAAGTACATACCACCCGCCCCTTGTACAATGGGTTCGACGATGATGGCAGCGATTTCCTGGCTATGCTTTTGAAGTAGATTCTCCATCGGATGTAAATCTCTTGCATCCCATTCGCCACCAAATCGGCTACGAGGTTGAGGCACGAAGTATTGCACAGGGAGTGTGCCAGAGAAGTAGCTGTGCATACTGGTATCGGGGTCGCAAACCGACATCGCATGCCAAGTATCGCCATGGTAACCGCTTCGGATCGATACGAAGTGTCTTTTCCCTCTATTGCCCTGCGACTGCTGGTATTGTACGGCCATCTTGAGAGCGACCTCCACTGCTACCGAACCGCTATCGGCATAGAATAGTTGATCGATACCTTCGGGGAGCACCTTATCCACCAATAGTTTGCCCAGTTCGACTGCAGGGCGGTGGGTAAATCCGCCAAACATCACGTGTGACATCTGCTCCACTTGCTTGGCAAGAGCTTGATTGAGCTCCGGCACATTGTATCCATGGAGTGCAGCCCACCACGAACTCATCCCGTCGATGAGGCGGGTGCCATCTTCTAAGATAATCGTAGAGCCCTCTGCTTTTGCCACAGGATAAACCATCAGAGGGTCTATCGTAGAGGTATAAGGATGCCAAAGGTGTGCTCTATCCCATTGCAATAATTCGTTGGTCCTCATTTCCAGTCGGTGGCTTTGGTGGTGTCGTAACCTGCTTCGGCAAAGAGCTGCATATCGCGCTCAGCAATTGAGGCTGTAGTGGTTAGCAGTCCGCCGGTGATGGCAGCATTGATGCCGATGTAAAGGGCTTGCTTCTGCACCTCTGTACTGAGTAGCGCTCTCCCGCCACTAAACCTCAAAAAAGCTGTCGGATTGGCTATTCTGAACATACAGATAGCGAGTAGCACCTCCTCAGTCGATAGGAGTTCTTGGTGCTCTAGTGGTGTTCCTGGCATCGGATGCAATACATTGATTGGGATGCTCTCTATACCCAATGAAGCCAAGTATAGTGCAAATTCTGCTCTCTGCTCACGAGATTCCCCCATTCCGATGATGCCTCCGCTACAGCGGCGCATCCCTACTGCTTGAGCATCGCGGAGTGTCTGTTCCTTCTCTGCCTGTGTATGTGTGGAGCAGAGTGTAGGAAAGTGGCTTGGTGCACTTTCCAGATTGCAGTGGTAGGTCGTGCACCCGGCGTTGTGCAGCTCCTCGAGTGTCTCCCGAGTTGCCAGACCTAGGGAAGCGCAGAGCTGTAAACTTGTCTCCTCTCTCAGCTTGTGATAGATAGGGATATACTTGGATGTCTCTTTTTGTGAAGGTCGTTTGCCACTCGCCACCAAGCTGTATCGCCTGATGCCGACCTCTTCATTGTGCCTAGCCAGTGCGAGTACCTCCTCCTCAGGAAGTATAGGATAGGTGTCGCAATCCGTCTTGAAATGCCCACTCTGGGTACACCAATGACAATCTTCGCTGCATTGCCCGCTTTTGACGTTGATGATCGAGCAAGTATCAAAAGCATCTCCCGACAGAGCTCTCGTAATACGGTGACAAGCTTCATATAGCTCCTCTCGTGGCGTCTCCTCCACGATTTGGAGCAACTCCTCCACCGTCGTAATCCTCTCTCCCCCGATGATTCTTTCCGCAATATTCATTCGTGTAAAATAAAAGGGTGTGCCTAGGCATGTATCAACCTAGGCACACCCATGTATAAGCATGTCTAAATAGGTGTAGCAGGAACTACTATTTTGACCTCTGTGGGAGCTATGAGGAGCTCCTCCTGTAGATCAGGTGGCATTGAATCAAAATACTCTTGCCCCTTGATTTGTGCTACCACTACTCTCCGTCCTACAAGGAGTGAAAGTAGAGCATTAGAGCATTTGAGCGCAATACGCTCTACCACATTGGCACGCAATTGCCCGATATTCACCACCATTTTGATGGAGTGAAAAGAGGCGGCTGCATTTCTACTCCAGCGTGTGAAGCGGAATGCCTGTTTTTGACCAATGGACTTATGCTCCAGCATTACCTATTCAATAGTTGTCTAAAATTACTTAGTAACCTTTTCCAGCCACTTTATCATATAGAGCATCACTCCCATAGAAAGTAAACAGAAGCCGGCAAATACAGCCCAAGTCATCCATTGTTGTGGGAAGCGATTTAGCATGGTTACTCCGAGTGCAATGAATAAGTTTCCGATAGCAGTCGCAGTCAGCCATAGACCTTGGCAAATACCTTGAAGATGCTTTGGTGCGATTTTAGAAACAAACGACAACCCAAGAGGAGAAATAAATAATTCTGCAGTAGTTAGGAAGAAGTAAGTTATGATAAGAACCCACGGACTTGCTTTCATTGCATCTCGGATATTGACATCCCATGAGACAAATTCCTTTGCAGATGGGTAATTAAATGACACTGCTACTATCGCAAGGAAGATATATGCTGTAGCTGCTATAAACATACCAATAGCAATTTTGCGAGGAGTGCTTATTTCTTTGCCTCTCTTAGCCAATCTTCCAAAGAACCACATGATAAGCGGAGTCAGAAGAATTACGAATCCAGGGTTAATCGCTTGCCATATCTCAGGAGCTACACTTGTCGTCTTGACAAAGTCTCTCGCAAATACAGACAGTGACTGTCCATTTTGGTGGAAAGAGAACCAGAAGAAGGCGGCAACGCCTAAGACAGCAAATAATGCGTACAATCTTTGCTTGATTTCTGTTGCTTGTGCCTGTTTTTCTTCAGGAGTGTATTCAACGACTAACTTTTTGTCTTTCTTAGCCGGATTAGGAAGAGACTTCTTCGTTAATAAGAAAATGGTCAATGACAGCAACATAGCAACTACAGATGCGACAAACGAATAGTGAACACCTGTGTTGAAAACTTCCAAGTAGCTTTGACAGAAGTCTGCCATTTGATCTGCTGCGATTGGCTGTGGATTTATCTGAACTTTAGTTGCAAGTTCATTTAGATTGCTCATATCGATAGGAGTCATTTCTGCCGCTTTTCCAATATACTTATGACAGAGAGCAGGAAGGTCGGCATTGTAGGTGAATCCGTTTCTCCCTAACCACCAGCTGCGGAGCGTAGGTGCAATGAAAGGAGCAATCAAACCTCCGATGTTTATAAATACATAGAAAATTTGGAATCCGGCATCACGTTTGTCTTTGGCGATCTTCAAAGCAGCTTCGCCTTTTTTCGCAGCTTCTGCTTCAAAATTGTCGTACATCTGACCGACGATTGCTTGAAGGTTACCTTTGAATAAACCATTACCGGCAGCAATGATAAACAAAGTCACACAAGTAAAGGGTAATAACCAACCAATATTAGTCGATGTCGATAAGATAGGGATGGAAAGCAACCCATAACCGATTGCCATCACAATCAATCCGGATATAATGGTACCCTTGTAGTTTTGTGTCCTATCTGCAATGATACCTCCAGGCAAGCTCAATACATATATCAAGAAGTAGAAGACAGCATAAATCCAGCCCGAGATTTCATCGCTGATACCGAATTTAGAGGATAAAAATAACAGTAAAACTGCATTCATAATGTAGTAGCCGAAGCGCTCCCCCATGTTGCTCAGGGCAGCCGCTACTAATCCCTTAGGATGATCTTTGAACATGTTGTAAAATGTTTATCAGTTATTATTAAGTTAAATATTGTCTGTCACTGGTTGATTTCCCTTACTTCTTTGAGCCCGCCATTGCTGGTGTAAAATGTTACCGATGCGCTCTTGCCTTTGGTGGTGAATAGTACCATATCTAGTGCTTCCAGACTCCCCAGCTGAGCTACGGGGATTTCCTGAACGAGCATGCGCTCTCCTCGGAAAGTCACAGTCGCCTTTACCAATCCGGGAGTACGATAAGTGACGCCCTTCTCCAATCGCTTCTGGAGCCTAATGAGGTCGCGCTCCTCCAGCTGAGGTGCCTGCTCAATAATCTCAATGTCGAGGTAAATAGGTTCGCCTCGTAGGTCGTCGCTAGGCAATAGTCCTACCTGCTCGGAGAAGCGAGCCACCACATGGCGCCCCTCTTCTGTCGCTGATAGATTTGTTACCACCTCCACGCCTTCAGCGCTTTGCCGGGTGCCATTGAATAGCTCTACAAAAGCACGCTCTTTCTGATCTAGCCGATCCACGGCAATCTTGAGCGCTTGCCCATCGGCAAATGGCTGCTCAGACTCCCCGCTTATCACCAAATTGCGACTCTCTCGAGTGCGGTAAATCTCGTCGGCAAGGATCTGTGCTTTGGCAGCAGTCGTAGTCGCTTGGATATACTCAGGAGGCAGCATCCGATAGAGTTGGTTGTCGGTGCTACTAATGATTGGCTTTTTTGTCGCCGGTATTTGTGCAATCACGGGGGTATCGCCATTGATTCCGACCAGTATGCCTTCCTCGGTCAGAGAGACATTGGTGGCTGTGCTATTTTTTTTGAAGTCGATAGAATACCTTTGGTCTGGGTCAGGTACACCGTAGGCTCCTAGTTTTAGACCATTGATATGATAATATGTAGCTGGTTCAATAATCGCATCGCGAGTTCCGAGAAATCGCTCGGCATAGAGAGAAAGCTCTCCCGGCTGCTCTACCACCCTCTCTAGCTCTACCTCTAAATATAGCTTGGTGAGTGGCAGCGCGTATACGACTCTATTGTCGTTAAGAGCCGCTACATTGTACCGCTCTACCCTCTGAGCTGCACTGCTGCCCCAGAGCACAAACGATACGATAAGCGCCACAAAAATCCTATTTGTTCTCATCACAATTGACTTCAAAACACAGATTACCGACAAATATAACAAAAATTTACTAGCTTCAAGGCATAGAAACAGATAGAATAGGGTGAATTTATCTGCGGAGCTTGATGCTAAAATCTCCTCTATAGAAAACATTTCTCTCCTCTATAGAGCCGTCACGGTGGCTCTATAGAGGAGAGAAATGTTTTCTATAGAGGAGATTTATGTGCTCTAGGTGTCTACTATTTCAGGAGAGGACAAGGACAATTACCTATAAGTCTTGCATCTTCTGAGTGTCTACTATTTCAGGATGGAGACATCTTTTTTCATTAAGGAATTACCAATCTCTATCGTGCCTCCTGAGGAGTTGCCTGCATACTCGGGAGCGTAGTAGCTTTGTATTTGAGCTGGGCCGTAGGTAAAGTGTCCGCTCTGGCTGGCTACCGCCTCAATCTCTATCTGATGGCGACCGCGTGGTAACCAGTCGATGTAAAGACGATCCTCCGTATCTCTACGGCTATAGTGCCACCAGAAACGATCCCCACGTCCATAGCCTTCAAATTGATAACCAAATTCTGAGGTCGCTGGGCGAGGATCGACGAGGGTCACGAGACTAAGATCTTGCTCCGTCTCGATGAGGTAGCGTACAATCAGCTTGTCTCCCTTTTCGGCATGTTCAGCGAGGGCAAAGGTTTGGTTACCTTGGCTATCCACTTGACGAACGAAGATTTGTTTCTCGACCTTTAGTTTATCACCTGTCGGAGTTGCCTTGGCACTTGGTTCAGTCACCAGATAGCTGAGTCCTCCAAAGATGTAGTCACTCTCCACTCCACTCCAGCTAATGGTCAGCTGATCTGCCTTGGCAGGATACTCCATGGTGACTGCGCCTGTAATCTGCTCTTCAGGGGTGAGATGGTAGCGCTGCCCGGCAATCTGTAGGGCGGCATCCGGAGCAATGCGTGTCGGTTTTACTTTGTCTAAGATTGCCTCGACGACATCTAGTATGCCACGATCGTACCAAAGGGTATTTTGCTTGACTTGGAGGGCAAACTTGACCACCTCTTCACCCACCTGCTGCTCATCCTTTTGGAGGAACATCATGAGGGTGAGCTTTTCATCGTCATTGAAAGTGTACCGACTGCGATCTTGGACAAACTGACGTACCTCCTTATACTGTGACTTGCTCTCATAGAGGCGACAGTACTCGGCGTACCTGAGCATCGTGCTATTAGAGGAGCTTTGATAATTCCTGTGTAGTGCCTCCACTTGTTCTTTCATTGGCTTACCGAAGTCAGGTAGCTTACGCCCATAGTCGTGGGCAATCAGTGCATAGCCTACGAAGTCGCGATAATAACTCTTTTCTCTCATGAGCTCTTGCTCGAGGAAAGTGAGCGAACGCTCCAATTGCAGCTTTAGTTCGCTATTCTCTATACTGAGTCTTCCAAGCGATGCCAACACATAGTGGGTGAGCCAAGGAGAGGGCTGACGGAAGTAATTACTAAAGTAAAAACCTCCTGTCTCTATCGCATGAGCGAGGATGGTCTGCTCCATCGCTGACAACCTCTCTTGTAGCTTCGCCTCATCGGTGATGAACTTATAGAAGTCGGCTAAGCTCTTAGGATCAGCCATGCGATCCATCCAAGTGCTTGGCTTACGCTCTACTTGCTCTAACTTGCTGGCGGCATGCTTGAGTTCTACGACAAAATCCGGGTGCTGGATGAGGTAGCTCTGTAGGCGGCTATAGACGGTATAGTAATGGACAGCACCGAAGAACCCAAGTTCGTTGATGTTGATGTTGCGATGGCTTTGTGACAGTTTACTGAGAAGCAACTGGATGGGGTCAAGATAGAGTTGTAGGGTAAGCGGGCTGCTGGATAGCTCCATCTTGGGAAGCAACAGGCTGACCTCGCTTTGCTTGTACACCGAGATAGGCTGTGCCACTGTGTAGGTCGATAGGTTACTCCTCAGTGGAATAATCCGCTCGACACCATCCATCATATCACCGGCCACTACCCTACCCTGCAGCTTGAGCTCCTCGCTTTCAGATGCTTGGATATAAAATGGTACGGCAATGCTCCCTTGGGCAGGGACTTGGACTGTCCCCTTGGCTATTTGATCTCTATCGTTATTGATATAATAGTGTGCCGTGATGAGCTTGTCGCTTGTATTCCTCAGAAGAGCTTCGCCCTCCAGTTCATCCCCCCAAGTGAGGAATCGAGGCGTAGATAGCTCTATACTGAGTGGGGAGTAGACCTCAAAGGTCGCCTCGTCCATCACCTGCTCCTTGAGATCTGTAGAGAAGGCATATAGCTTGGTGATGTACTTGGTCTGGGTATCTGGCATCTTGAAAGAGAGATGAACCTCGCCACGCTTGTCGGTCAGGAGCAGCGCAGAGAAGTAAGCTGTCTCCACGAAGTTGGAACGTAGTGGAGCATCCTCTCCTGTGCCATTGGCATCAGCGACTGCGACACTCTCGGCTAATACAGCTAGCTCTTCAACCCCGAGACCATGGCTCTTAGCGTACATTGCTCGTGGCTGAGCAATGAACATCGGCTCCGGGGAAGAAATCAAGCTCCAAAAATAACTGCTCCCGGCAGCATCTGCCACAGCCTTATCGAATACAGTAACGATGACTGGGACATGGGCGAGCGGTTTGCCTGCCTTATCCAATACCTGTACACGCTTATCAAAGTTAGCACCGGGGAGGAATGGCTCCTCAAACGAAAATCCCACAAAGCTCGCCTTCCTCTCCTTGGTTCCCTCCTCATTCAGTTCGATTCGCTCCGAAGCCTCCTCCATATACCGTAGAGCAAAGAGGGTGATTGCCCCAGAAGCCTCCTCTGGGATGGATAGGCGTTGCAATTGCCCTGCCTTTGTCCGGAGTAGTCGTCGCTCTTTCACGATGCCCTGTTGTTCCAATATGCAGGTAATTGGTAGGTCATAGCTACTGCCGTAGAGTATCTCGCCCGACTCCAGTCGGACTGCCCAAAGGAGGTGCTCCCCTACCAGCTTCTGATCCTTAGAGCCGTAGAAGTAGACGGGCTCTGTCTCCTTTACTTGCAGTTTGCCATAGCCATCAGTGGTGTAGATGCGGATACTATAGGTGCCACTGGCGAGCTGAGGGAGAGAGAATACCTTATCACCCTCTATCGGAAGCTCACCAAGCGCAATGGTATCTCGTTGATTGACCAGCTGTGCGTAGAGATGGCGCTGAGCCAGATTGCCCAATAATCTCTTGGTATAGGGTTGATCCTTTGTCGAAAGCGTGAAGTGCTCCTTATTCTGCTTATTCCCCCTCGATAGGGAGTAAGCCTCAATCGGTATATCGGTCTCCTCAGTAGAGATATGTTTGTACGTAGTCGCCGTATTCCCCAGTGCATCCGATGCTGTTAGCTTAATACCATAGCCTCGGTACTCTATCTTGGGTGTCGTGATGGTAAATAACCCATTGTCGCCCGACTGCACTTCGATTCTTTGGCTATCTCCATACTCCATAAGCACCTTAGCTGGCGTAGGATTGCCGTTGAGGTCGGTGGTCTTGCCCATCACAACAAGGGGATGCCCAAGTACATAGCCCTTAGGGATACTATCAATCTGCACCGATAGGTAGCTCCGCTTATAATCCTCCACCCTTATATTTTGGCTGCCAATTGCGCTCTCAATACTAAAGTTGCTAAGATTGGCATCCTCTGGTAATTGGAAGGTCGTCTCTGCCACCCCTTGAGTATTGGTGGTGACGGATACCTGACTGAGCTGTACTCGCTCAGCTTCTCTCCAAGCGTTGAGCGTAAGTAGCAAATTGTAGTGGGGTAGTGTCTGCTCCTCTTTCGCTCCCAGCTTGGATACTACCACACCCACTTTCACCTCCTGACCACGGCGATACATAGGTCGGTCGGTATAATAGTCTGCCTTTGTAGTAGGCACTCTCTCCCATTCAATCTCTTTCTGACGCTGAGGCACATAAAAGGAGAAAGGTTCTGCCAAACGACTATCCTCCACCTTGACCATATAGCCCTGCGACTTCATGTCGAAAGTGATTTGCCCCTCCTTATCACTCCTCAACACCTGTCCTTCCGCCTTTGCCACAACACCTCCTACCGGTATACTAGAGGCGCGATCAAGCACCCGAAGTTGCATCTTATCACCCTCGATATGATAGACGCTCAGATGAATCTTTTCATACGCTACATAAGTAGAGTAGTTCCTCTTATTCCTGCTAGTGCTGTAGTAGTATATGCCTGGTTTTGGGAGCTTGTCTGTGAGCTCCATCCTTACAATCCCAGAGGGGATAGATGCGACCTTGGTTTCAGCCCTCATCAACTGCTCCTCCGTGGCAAAGATCCCAAAGATTTTCAGCTTCAGCTCACCTGTGGCTGTATTCAACGCTTGAGTATCTATGGATACTCTCTTCGTCCCAAAGCAACCTTGATAGATACCGTCCCCTTCGGAAGCATATTCACTTCCAGTTAGTTTTGCTCTAATCTCCCTACCCTTTTTTTCAAGCGTAGGCATCAGACGCATCCACTCTTTGTCGGCATCGGTAGCTTTGTCAGGCAATATTTTATCCTCGATGGGCATAAGTGTAGTATGATATTCCTCTTCGAGCATCAGCATATCTATGAGACTCCCCTCAGGTTGATTGCCGAAACGGGGGCGGAACTCGCCATACTGCTCCACCGGATAAGCATCTCTAAGAATCATAAGTGCCTCGGGATAGTACGCTTTCTTTAGTGCCACATCCAGCTCCTCCTGTAGTAGCTTCTTCACAGGATCGGAGGCATGAGCAAAAGCACTTGTAACCTGGATGGCATTGACATAGAGCGACTCTCCCTCTCGTAGATTAAAGCGCCACCGCTCCACTCGCTCTTGGCGAGCTAAACTTCTACTCTCAGCCATACGGAGTACCTCTCGCTGTGAGAGTAGTCGCCCTAGGAGAGCTACCGCCTCTCGATCGGTCTTTTCTTTACTCCACAGCAAAGTATCTACCGAAGTATCATTGGTGGCATCATACTCTTGTATACTGCGCCAATAGTTTTGATAAAGGCGACTCAAAGCCCTCATCTCCTCCGTGATTGTTATTTGCTCCCGCTTCATTTCGCTGTCCTTTCCCAATAGTGGTAATAATACCAATCCCATCAATAGGGCTGCAACAATCCATCTACCTATTCTTGCCATAATTCTTTGCTCTATCAATTTCCTCTTTCGTAGCACCAAGGCGAAGCGCCTCAGCGTAGTCCTTATCTGACTCCTTCAATTCGCCATAGCTTAACCAGATAGTCCCCCGTAACAAATAATTCTCCTTATTCGCATCCTTTAGTTCATTAATCAGATGGCGTACCTTTTCCAGCGCCTCAGATTTGCGATCCAGCCTTAGTAGCAACCACCCCATAGCCCTATAGGCATTGGGTATCTTGGGGAAACCCTCTATCAGCTTGCTCAGCAATTTCTCAGCATCCAACGCACGCCCAGCCTTTTCGTATGCCTCAGCAAGAGCGACTCGAGGGAGATATGCCTCCGGGTTGATGGTCATAATCAGCTCCAAATCAGCAATAGCTCCCTCGTATAATCCGAGCAAAGATCTCACCCTCGCTCTATTGTATAGTGGAATTTCCCATGTCGGTTGTTGGCGAATCAATTCATCCAAATCTATAAGCGCTTCATTGTACATCCCTCGCTCTTCATACACCTCTGCCCGTCGTGAACGCAACTGCGTCACCTGAGGCTGCTCTCTGATGGCATCGGAGAGCTCGGCTAGAGCCGATGTCGTATCTTGTCGGGCTAAGAGAAGCTCTGCGAGATTACCCCTCAATACGTAGTTGATCGGCTCATTGGGAAATCGCTCCAACGTCTCTCGCAATACGAGCTCTGCACTATCAGGTTGCTCTGCTTCGTAGTAGTCATAATAGCGCTGTACCAGTGCTTGGTATTCTTGTGAAATAGTTTGTTGGGCTTGTAGCCCAAACTGTGAGCATATCAAGAGAAGAATGCTCAATACAAAATTCCTCATAACCTAATTTATTAGAGGCTATTACAGCCTATACTTACTCTCCTCCTCATCGTTGAGGATGCTGAGATAGCTTTTGTAGCGAGAGGTAGATATCTCGCCCGTAGTTAATGCTCTACGAACGGCGCAGTCGGGCTCGTGTGTGTGGGTACAATTGCTATAGAAACACCCCTTACCCACTCTGAAAATCTCTCGAAAGTAGTGTCCCACCTCTTCTCGTTCAAACTCAATGGTGCCAAACCCCTTGATGCCAGGGGTGTCGATAAGATAGGTCCCTTGCTGCTCCCCAAAAGGAATCATCTCAGAGAATGTAGTTGTATGCACACCTGTATTGTGCTGCTCAGAGATGGATTGTGTGCGGAGGTGTGCTCCTGGGACTAGAGCATTGATAAACGTAGACTTCCCCACACCTGAGTGCCCACTGATGAGGGTCACTCCCTCCGAAATATACGACTTGAGCTCTTCAAGCCCCCTACCCTCCTTTGCAGATACGATGAAACAACGGTACCCTATTCGCTCATAAGTGTGTGACAGCTCTTTGAGCTTTTGAAGTTCACGATCGCCATACCTATCTACTTTGTTAAAGACCAAAGCAGTCTCTACTCTATACGCCTCGGCAGTAGCAAGGTATCTATCGATAAAGGTAGTCGATGTGACAGGGTAATTGACGGTCACCAAGAGCAATGACCTATCCAAGTTTGCACCGATGATATGGGACTGCTTGGATAGGTTGGACGAACGACGAATGATGTAATTGCGCCGAGGATGGATATTGGTAATCCACCCCATCTGCTCCCCTTCGTCAGCCTCGGGCAATTCAAAGTCTACGACATCACCTACGGCTACAGGATTGGTAGTACGAATACCGCTTAGTTTGAAACTCCCCTTTAATTTGCAGTTGTACGTCCCACCACTTTCCACCTTTACAAGATAGAAGCTACCAGTATTCTGTACTACTAATCCTGTGTACATAAGTTTTACACGGTCATAATCTCCTTCTCCTTTGCAGCAAAGAGCTCATCCACCTTTTTGATGTAATTATCGTGAAGCTTCTGCACATCGGCCTCACCGCCCTTAGACACATCCTCTGGCATACCCTCCTTGATTTGTTTCTTGAGGGTGTCGATTGCATCGCGGCGACCATTTCGGATACTTACCTTGGCTTGCTCAGCTTCAGCCTTTACTTGCTTGACGAGATCTCGGCGGCGCTCCTCAGTCAGTGGAGGCATGCTGATACGGATCAGGTCACCATTATTCTCTGGCATAATTCCAAGATCAGAGTCTATAATCGCTTTCTCCACATCTCTGATTAATTTCTTTTCCCAAGGTGTCACAATAATGGTCTTGGCATCAGGCACTGATACGTTGGCGACATTGCTTAGTGGTGTAGGATTGCCGTAGTACATTACGCGAATATCATCAAGGAGCTTAGGATTGGCTTTCCCCGCACGGATTTTGGCTAATTTCTCATCGAGAAAAGCGATGGTCTCATTCATCGCAATCTTTGTCTCCTTCAATATCGTTTCTAACTCTTTCATATCGAAAATGTCTCTATGGTTAAACTCTGACACAAAGATATAGAAAAGAAGTCATTAAGCAAAAATGAGTGCAATCTCAATATCGTAAGTCCGGGTTTTCCAGAATATTTTGCATCTTCCTGAATATTTCCACAGCATCTTTTTTATTTAATCCCGACTTTATTGCGACAGCAAAAAGTCTTCCATGGTCGGTTCGATACTGTCATTGATAGAGGTTGTGCGAAATTCTATAGAGCGGTTAAATTCCCTCTATAGAGCGGTCAGACTTCCTCTATAGAGCGGACAAATCTCCTCTATAGAGCCGCCAGACTCTCTCTACTGATTTGCCCTCCCTCCTCTGCTGATTCATCACAGAGTTTCAGTAGAGGAGGGAGGGCAAATCGATAGAGGCGCTTTTTTGACGCTACTGCTAGGGGAGATCTTTGTAATCTGTGATGAGTGACCTATAGCAACTTCAGCAGCTCTTCTACCACTTTGTCTTCGTCTTCCGGAGTGTCGAGCTGATGGACTGGCACGGTGTGGTGCGCTTGCTGGTAGTAGGGCAATCGCAAGGGGAGTGTCGCATCTACATAGTTTCTTACGCCCTCTTCGTCGAGGTGGGCGACTAGTGGGCGACTATCCTTGACCGAGAAAAGTCTCTCGGAGAGAATCTCAGGCGAAGCCTCCAAGTAGATGACGGTGCCACGGAGCTTCATGGTCTGGATGTTGTCGTCGTGCGACGCCATTCCGCCACCTGTCGCGATGACGACATCTTGATATTGTGATAGCTCGAGGAGAATTACCTTTTCACGCTTGCGGAATTTATCCACCCCACAACACTCTATCATATCGCCGATAGAGGAGTGGTACTTACGTGCTAGATAGATGTCGGTGTCTACGAAGGGGAGGTTTAGCTTAGCTGCCAGCTTGCGCCCGATAGTGGTCTTCCCTACACCGGTAAATCCTATGAGAAATATAGGTTTCATGAGGAGACAAAAAAAGAGCCAAGCGACTGATAGTGAGATTCCCACTATTTTGACGCTTGACTCCCTAAAATATTATTTTACAAGTGTTAGCTCATTGATGAGATAATCTGCCTTCCCCCAATACTTGATTGCCCAGAGGACGTAGCGGATATCTACGCTGATGGTGCGTTGCATGTTGGGCTCAAACTCTATATCACCACTCATTGCCTCCCAATTACCGTCAAAAGCAAGACCGATGACGTTGCCCTCTCCATCAAATACAGGGCTACCAGAGTTGCCACCGGTGATGTCGTTGTTGGAGATGAAGCAGAGACGGAGATTGCCATCTTTGTCGGCAAATTCACCGAACTTCTTATTCTCAAACATCTCCAGAAGCTCAGGCTGAACTGCAAATTCACTGCTCTCTGGGTCTTGCTTCTCCAAGATGCCTTGCTGTGTGGTGTAGTAGTCATACCAAGCGCCATCGTAAGGCTTGTAGCCACTTACCGACCCGTAGCTCAATCGCATGGAGAAGTTGGCATCACTTGGGAGGTACTCGTCACTCATCTCTTGAAGACCAGCCATGAAGAGACGACGCCCCTTTTGATACATAAAGACGGTTTCTCTGAGTCTTCCTGAGATTTTATCGAGCTGCTCTCTATAGCTCTTCACCACTTGCACAGCAGGGTCTGTTTCGTGAGCAGCCTTGAAAAGTTCATAATTTTTGAGTGCTTCTAGCATACGCTCCTTGTGGAGGACTATTGAATTGTCGTACACATACTGCGCATACTTTTCGTAGTCGCCACCAAAGTCCCTATCTATCATCTCAAAGATTGAAGGAAGATAAGCAGGATCTACACGCTCTTTTGTCACCTTTAGCATCACAGGAAGGGTCGCCTGGCCTACAATCGGATTAAAATCCTTGTACAGCGCATCGGCATCAAACGCTTGGATATTTTCTGATGGCATTGCAGTAAAGGCGCGGAACTCGGTGCCACTCAGCGCCTCGGAGAGGATGATGCCATTATACCTCAGCTTTCCCTGAGCCTCAAGAGGGATACGGAGGCTATCCAGCACGAAGCCGTACTTTGCGACACGTCCCTTGTCGGCGGCAACCCACTGAGAAAATCTGCGCTCAATCTCTTGCTTATTCTTTACCACGTTAAGTCTTCGGAGACCTCTATTCATTCCGATGGAGTTCTTCCAGAAATTGGAGCTTCCTGCGTACTTATCGGCATACTGGATACGGATGGCGTCATCGCTCTCCATAAACTTTGACCAAACATCTTGTTTGAGACCACGCACGAGGATACGTGGAGCATTTTCATTTTCTATCCTACTCTTGACACCCCAAGAGCTAAGATAGCGGTCTGTGCTACCGGGGAAGCCGATAGTCATTGTATAGTCGCCATCAGACACCCCACGGGTCGATACCTTAGCGAAGTGGCGTGGCTTATAGGGCTGATTGTCGGCAGAATACTTGGCAGGCTTATTATCTTTGTTTGCATATACACGGAAGACGGAGAAGTCGTTGGTATGACGTGTCCACATCCAATTGTCCGTATCGCCACCGAACTTGCCCATAGATACCGGTGGAGCAAATACCATACGCACGTCGGTAAATACGTCATACACCACCAAATAGTAGGCATTATGCTCATAAAATGGATAGACCTGAGCAGCAGTATTCGGTTCGTCTTGATACTTCATGGCAATCATCCCGGCAGCCGTCTGTATCGCCTGCATGCGCTTCATCTCATCCTCAATCCCTGCTACGGAGGCGAGCACTTGGTCTGTAACATCCACAAACTCGCGGAGGTACATCACCGAAAGACCCGGAATGGGAAGCTCCTCGCTCCTATTGTGTGCGACAAAACCATTCTTTAGATAGTCGTGCTCTACCGAGCTCTGACTCTGGATGGAACTGTAACCACAATGATGGTTGGTAAATAGCAGGCCTTCGTTGGATACCGTAATGGAAGTACAACCATTGTCAAAGATTGCTACGGCACTGGATAAGCTGGTACCATCTTGATTGTAAAGATCATCGGCATTGAGCTTTAGGCCCAGCTCACGCATACGATCCATATTTTCCTGCTTGATCATGTTGATGAGGAACATGCCCTTATCTGCTTTAGCCATCGGAGCTATGAGCAATAGAGCGACCGTCATCAAAGAAAATCTTAGATGTTTCATAAGTAATATTTGTAATTGACAAAAATTTATCTCCACAAATCTACCCATTTCCAATGAATTAATGATACCAACAAAAAAAGGAACCAAGGTAAATATGACCTTGGTTCCTCTCAAACACTTAAAATGTATAACACCTAAACACAGAGGGTGAACGACGGGGATCGAACCCGCGACAACTGGAACCACAATCCAGTGCTCTACCAACTGAGCTACGTCCACCATTTCAATTGAAATCCTCAATTGCGTCTGCAAAGATACATAATATTTTGTAACCGCCAAATGGATTGATTTGCTATTCAAAGAACTGTGCTATTAGCTGGCGGGTTTGCTCATACTGTCCTGCGGTTGGGCGTGTGGTAAGGGTAGGACTGGAGAGAAGTCCAGAGCGCACCATCACCCAATTATCGACATTGGAGACATTGCCCCATACGGAGCGGAAACTTCCATCTTGGGGGGTAGCAGTCACTACACTACTTGTAGACAACTCCTCAGGTGCTTCGTAGCGAGCCATAAGCTCTACCTCCCTTTCAAATTGCAATATCTGGTAATAGATTGGGGACATGATCCCCATTTCCGGTAATTCCTTGGCAATCTTATAGAGCTCTACCCAATGTCTTTGAGCTATCACTTGGGGCAAAAGAGACTTGAGGGCATGTTGGCGCCAAGGAGCAATGGTCTCGGCGAGGAGTAGCTGTGCTGCCTCTTTTGTCGAAAGACTATCGGGTTGCTGTAGAGCAAAGAGGTATCTTGAGTAGGCTATTTCTCGAGGTGTTGTAGGGGTGTGATTACGACCGAGTTGTGCATCTGCCATATATCGCTCCCATTCCGAGGGGCTGTATCTACTTAAATAGTCCCATCCTCCCTTGCTCAGTAAGCTCAAGACTCTGGCGGCTCGCAGCCGAAGATTAGTATTCTCCTCGTACTCGATCACCCATTCCAGTAGCACTGATGCCTCATCCTCCCTCCCTTGTCGTAGATGAATCATTGCCTCTGTGGCAGCATCTCTTCTACTCGAAAGCCTCATGAGTCGTTCGGCCTCAAACACATTTCCCATCAAGAGATGTGCATTGGACAAGAGGATGGTGTCAGACGTTCGTCCCAATAATCCTTCTCCATCGCCCATGATGAGAGCTATTTTGGTGCTCAGAGGATGCGAAACTGAGATGATGGAATGTAGCTTCTCCAGTTCTTCCCTGTACTTGCCTGAATCGTCTATGAGATAGAGGGTTGCTGGGATTTGAAATGTAGGTTCTTGTGCTTGTAATGCTTCAGTAATTCGTTTGAGTTCGACTTCCGCATAGTGCTTCTGGTTGATCTCTTTAGCTTGTTGCAGCAGCCGACAACCGGGCAACAAAAAGACTAACAATAAGAGCGAGAATAGGTGGCGCATTTACTTCCTTCTCAAAGCGATGACTCCCTTGGAGAGGAGGAATACTATGGAAAGCAGCAGTACAGAGAGGACGCCGGTAGGGAGGTTTAAGAAGTAGCTCCCCAAAAGAGCGATGAGTACTGTGGTAATACTGAGCAGTGAGCTCCCAATGATCAAGTGCTTGAAGTTGGAGGTGAATTGTCCCACTGTCATCTGTGGCAGTGTAAGCATACTCATCAACATCATGATACCCATTACTTTGATGCTGAGTACGATACCGACACTTATCCAGATAATCATCGCATATTGATAGATGCTTCGGTGTAGACCTCGCACTTGCATAAACTCTGGGTCAAAGGAGATGTAGAGCAGGGGGTAATAGTATCTTATCACCAATAAAATAGTGATGAACGCATAGCCAACTAGCCCCCACAGCTCAATCGGTGTCACCAAGAGAATATTGCCGAAGAGAAAGGCGGTCAGGCTAGGGGTGTATCCTGGAGAGAGGAATACGAAAAGAATTCCAAGAGCCATGCCCAACGACCATATAGCAGCTATCGCTGAATCTTCTCGAACCTTCCCTTTCTGACTCAGCCACTCTACACCCAGTGCACTCAAGACGGCCGACCCGATTGCGTAGAGTAGGGGATTATGCCCCATAAAGAACCCCAGCCCCATACCTGCAAAGGAGCTATGGGTAATCCCTCCTGATATAAAGACCATACGGCGAACCACCACGAAGCTCCCCACAATCCCTGTGATGAGCCCAGTCAGTAACACCGCTATTGCTGACTGAATAAAGAAGTCGTAGCTAAAGAGTGACATATTGGCAGCCTTATGCCTGTGCAGCCAGTCGCTGCTCTAGCTCTTTTTGAATCTGGACAGGGACAGGAAGCCTCCTGAGGCTGATGCTTCTCTTCCAAGGCGCCAGTTCATCGGGGTTCAGCGTATGCAGTACTTCACTCCATTCTGCCAGCTCCTCCTCGGTGTAGTCTTCGCCACTCCGACGACGAAATCGATCAAGCTCTTGATCCTCAAAATAAACCAAGTGTGGTCGCTCCTTGTCCTTGGCATTGAAGCAACTCGTACCGCCACAGCATCCGCTACAGCTATGCCCCGGTGCACACTCTTTGATTTCAGGAACTGCTCCTCCATTGTCCTCCCTTATCTTGCGTAGACGCTTTGTGGAGAATACAACTACCACAGCAAGCACAGCTATCACTGATATACTTATCCAATCCATATCACAAACTATCTTTAGATGGATTACAAAGATACAAATTTAGGGAGACAGCAGAGCAGTCTCCCAATTCCAGCCACCCATTTGTGGTAATTCTATAGAATCAATATAATGTAGTAGGCAGTCTAAGGGGCTATTGATAGCCTGATATTTGAGGCTGCAGTTATTTATTCGAGGATGACTCGAGTGCCAATCTCTTTGCCCTCGACAAGTAGTTTGGTGAGGTTGCCTGGGGTATCCATATCAAAGACCACAATAGGTTGATTATTCTCCATACACATGGCTGTAGCGGTGATGTCCATCACCTTGAGGTTGCGGCGCAGAATCTCCTGATAAGTGATCTCGTCAAACTTAGTCGCTGTAGGGTCTTTCTCTGGATCTGCGGTGTAGATACCGTCTACGCGAGTCCCCTTGAGCATCGCATCGCACTCCAGCTCTATCGCACGGAGCGACGAGCCTGTGTCGGTAGTGAAGTAAGGGTTGCCTGTGCCTCCCGCGCAGATGACGACCTTGCCAGCGTTGAGAGTTTCAAGAGCATCCCACTTATTGTAGTGCTTGCCGATGGGCATCATAGGTGTAGCAGTAAATACCTGACTCTTTTGCCCCACTGCCTCCAGAGCAGAGCTTAGGGCTAGGCTGTTGATCACTGTGGCAAGCATCCCCATTTGATCGCCTTTGACTCGGTCGAAGCCCTTTGCCGCACCGCTGAGCCCACGGAAGATATTCCCGCCACCGATTACGATAGCAACTTGCACCCCGCTCTTTACCACTTCAGCAATCTCAGTGGCGTAGTTATTTAGGCGAACTGGATCGATGCCATAGCCCTGAGCGCCCTGTAGCGATTCGCCACTCAGCTTGAGTAGCACACGATTATACCTCTTCATATCTATTCCTCTTATGATTGTTGTTTCCCTCGCAAAGATAGCGAATTAATTTCTTTAATAGGGGGGGGAAAAACTCCCCTATAGAGCGGACGAATCTCCTCTATAGAGCGGACGAATCTCCTCTATAGAGCGGACAAATCTCCTCTATAGAGCGGACAGATTCTCTCTACCGAGGGATCATCCATGCCTAGAAAAAATCCGCCATCGATAAGCTGGGAACCTTTACTCGCAGAATAGAGGCGGTTGGCTATCCGACAATATTCCCAAAGATTTATTCCCGTTATCCATTTATGTTCATATCTTTGTACTCCATAACCAAATAGAGACTGCAATGAAGACAAAGACAATAGGCATTTTATCAGCAGTTATTGCTATTGCAACGCTGCTTATACTCATTCTGTTTTACGGTCAAATTCCACCTCTTACTCCATCTCATTACGGACTCCTCGGGATAGCTGATGCTTGGGAGCATAAAAGTCTATTGTGGATTATTGCCGTAGGCAATTTTATCCTCAACATCGCTATTGGTTTTTTGGCCCGATACCCCAATATCTACAATTACCCTTTTGAGATAACCGATATGAATAGAGAGAGAGTTTATGCCGCTGCCTCTCGTTTCGTCGAAGTATTGCGCCTTGTTACCACATTGGTTTTTACAAGTATCACGCTCTTTATGTCGTTGTCTGTCGAGAAAATCCCAATCCTCATCTACTTATGTCTGATATTATCCCCCGTAGTTTGTCTATTCCATGGAATAAGAGAAATACATAAAGCAAGCAAAAAGTAACCTTCTTTTGGGCAACCCTTATACATTGGACACTGGCATTTTTTATGTACCTTTGTTAGAGTAAGAATTGTTTATTTAGCATAAGGAAAGAGTGTTATGAGCAGGCAAAGGACGGTGATTCCGATTATTGATGTCCCTCAGCGCTATGCAGAGGATTACCCAAAAGAGTGCTGTCTGATGGTGCGCAATCAACTTTCGGGTGTGTGGGAAGAGATTAGCTGGAGCACGTTTGGCACCATGGTGTACCGTCTGGCTGCTGCACTTATCGAGAGCGGTATAGAAGAGGGAGATAGGGTGGGGGTGTTTTCGGAAAATAGCGATAAATTTCTCGCTGCTGATCTCGGGATCTTTAGGGCAGGTGCGATAGCCATTCCTTTCTATGCCTCCAGTTCGCCCTCCCAAGTGAAGTACATGGTGGAGCACAGTCAGATGAAGTTGCTCTTTGTCGGAGAGCAGGAGCAGTATGAAGCGGCTCGTGCGGCAATGAGAGAGCTTTCACAACCTCTAAAGCTAGTCCTCTTTGACCGTGAAATTGTACGGGATGGAGGAGATTTGGACTCTATCTATTTGGAGGATTTTCTGAGAATTGGAGACGAAGGACAGCATGATACAGAGCTTTCTGAGAGGAGAAAAAGGTGGCATCTCGACAATACCGCTCTCATCCTCTATACCAGTGGGACAAGTGGTACCCCGAAGGGAGTGGAGATTGCCTTTAGGAGCATTCATTCGGCCATTATAAATCATGCCATCGAACTTCCTCTCCTCAAGGCAGGAAAGGTGAGTATGAACTTCCTCCCTCTCACACATATCTTCGAGAAGATGTGGTGCTATGTCTGCCTGACAATGGGCGTCAGAATCGCTGTCAATCACAATCCTAAAGAAATCCTAAGATCCCTGACTGAGGTGCACCCCCACTACATGTGCAATGTGCCTCGCTTCTGGGAAAAGGTATATGTGGGCGTGTATGAAAAGGTTCAGACTATGCCTCCTATACTCAAAAAGATGACCGATGAATGTATCAGGGTGAGTCGCAAGTATCACTTCGAGTATCGAGCAAAGGGGAAGAGACCTCCGACTCTACTCAAGATGCAATACAACTTCTACTCTCGTACGCTGCTCAATATCCTAAGGAAAAAAGTGGGTATCGAGCGTGGACTTATTTACCCTGTTGCCGGAGCTGCACTTGCAGACAAGGTGCAAGCATTTCTGCTTAGTATCGATGTGCCGATTGTCTATGGCTATGGTTTGACGGAGACAACCGCCACGGTTTGTTTCTGCCACCAAGATGGATTTGAGTTTGGGTCTATAGGTCGTGCTCTAGGCGGGGTCTCCATTCGCATTGATGAAGCTGCGGGAGGCGAGATACTGGTGAAGGGAGATACCGTAATGAAGGGGTATTATCTCAATCCGGAGGCCAATGCTCAGGCATTTACTGAGGATGGGTGGTTCCGAACGGGAGACTTAGGATCCATGGATGCTGAGGGGAATGTATTCTTTAAGGAGCGCGCCAAGGATTTATTTAAGACTGCTAATGGCAAATATATCGTCCCCAACTTGATAGAAAACCTGCTCACCTCTGATGGTTTGATAGAGCAGGCGGTGGTGATTGCTGATGGACGTAGCTTCGTGAGCGCACTGATACTCCCTAATTGGGAAAAGCTCCTAATAGGACTAAAGGAAGTGGGTATAAACAATCTCCCAGAGGACAAAATAACTCTTTCTAAGCACCCAGAGGTATATAAGCTACTGGAGCAGAGGATTTCGGAGCTCTTAGAGTCGCTCGCTTCTTATGAAAAGGTAAAGAAGTTTTACATCCTCACCGAGCCCCTCTCTATAGATAATGGGATGCTCACCAATAGTCTAAAGACCAAGCGCTTGGTCGTGGAGAAGCACTACGAGGATGCCATCCGTGATCTCTACGCTTATCACAAGCTACCTGACCTTACTGAGTAAACCCTTGATGGCAAGAAAGCTGAGGATAGAGGAGATGGGGCGTATGAGCCCCGAGGAATACACCCAAGCGAGGAAACGAAGGATAGTGGTGGTGCTGGATAATATCCGTAGCATGCACAATGTGGGATCGGTGTTTCGGACTGCAGATGCGCTGCGTCTGGAGGCTCTTTATCTCTGTGGTATCTCCGGAAGACCTCCACACTCCGAGATACATAAGAGCGCATTAGGGGCAGAGGAAGTGGTGGAATGGCAATATTTTCAGAAAACCGCAGAGGCAGTTCGCCAACTCAAAGCAATGGGCTATATGGTTTGGGCACTCGAGCAAGCGGAGCAGTCAGTGTTATTGCCAAATGTAGGACAATTTGTCGGAGATAATCAGCCACTCGCAATAGTTTTAGGCAATGAAGTGGAGGGGGTACAGCAAGAGGTGATTGACCTTTGTGATGGAGTGATAGAGATTGAGCAATACGGGACGAAGCACTCGATGAATGTGAGCGTCGCAGCCGGGATTGTGATGTGGTATTTGAGCCAATTTAGAGGGATACAATAGGGTAAGCATGAAAGAGCTTTCTGTGGTAATAGTCGCTGGGGGTAAGGGACTGAGGATGGAGAGTACTCTGCCAAAGCAGTACCTAATGCTCCACGTGAAACCTATCTTGGTTTGGACGATTGAGCACCTCTATGATGCCATTGAAGACACTGTCGATACGGAGTTTATCTTGGTACGCCCCAAAGCGGATGAAGCATTTGTCTCCGAGATAATGTCTCTCCATCTCAAGAAAGGCATCGAACTCAAATATGCAGATGGCGGTTCTCAACGTGCTGAAAGTGTCCGGAATGGTCTGGAGCTTGCGACAGGAGCCTTCGTGATGATACACGATGGTGTACGTCCTTTTGTGTCGAAAGAATTGCTGTATCGAATCTGGGACACTAGGACGAACGGAGCAGTGGTACCTGCCATGGAGCCTACGGACTCTATCAGAATACTGGATGAGGAAAGGCTCTACAGGAGCTTCCCAAGAAGCGATGTCCGTCTGATACAGACGCCACAGCTCTTTGAGCGGGACTTATTAGTAGAGAGTTATCGAGGCTATTTCGATCATCCTAATAGTTCATGTACGGACGATGCCAGTATTGTAGAGCTTTACGGGGGGCTTGCCCCTACGGTTGTGGAGGGAGAAGAACAGAATATCAAAATCACTACACCAAAGGATTTGGCTTTGGCTAATTGGTATCTGACCAGGAAATAAGTCGATGAATGATATCCTAAAGCGTGATATTACTTTTCTGAAAGGGGTAGGGGAGCGCAAGGCTGCTGTGCTTTCCAAAGAATTGGAGGTAAAGACCTGGGGTGATTTGCTCTATAAGTTCCCTTATCGTCATGTGGATCGCACTAGGATTTACAAAATCAACGAACTGCTAGAGGAGATGCCCTATGTACAACTCCAGGGAGAGATTATTGGCTTTGTGGAGGAGGGCAGCGGTCCGAGGAAAAGGCTAAAGGCTTACTTTAAGGATCAAACAGGGGTGATGGAGCTGGTATGGTTTAATAGTATTACCTATATGCTCCGAAATCTTAAGCTCCATACTCCATATGTAATCTTCGGGAAACCTACTCGCTACGGAAGCTCTTTTTCGATGGCACATCCTGAGATAGAATTGGCAGGAAGTCCAATGAGTTCGGTCGGGCGACTCTATCCGATGTATTATTCTACTGAACGGATGAAGAAGTCAGGGTTATCCTCAAAGGCTCTCAGCGAACTACAAAAGGTTATTTTGGCAGAAGTAAGGGGGCAGATACAGGACACTCTCCCCGAGTATATTGTGCAGAATTATCAGATGCTTCCCCTCGGTGTAGCATTGGAAATGATTCACTTCCCTACGGATGCAAGGATGCTACAGAGAGCGCAAGCAAGGCTGAAAATGGAGGAGTTGTTTTACCTCTCTCTGAGACAACGCTACATCCATAAAAATAGAAAAGAGGAGAGTACTGGATTTGTCTTTCAGCCATCTGGAAAACATTTTGATGAATATAGGAAGAGGGGGCTGACATTCCGACTCACGAGGGCTCAGGAGCGTGTGGTTAATGAAATCCGTGCCGATATGGGGAGCGGACATCAGATGAATCGCCTGGTGCAAGGTGATGTCGGTAGTGGAAAGACTGTAGTGGCACTTCTCTCTATGTTGGTGGCTATTGACAACGGTTTTCAGGTGACGATGATGGCTCCGACGGAGATATTGGCAACCCAGCACTACCAGTCGCTCTCGATGATGTTAGCGAGGCAGAAAGAGATTAGGGTGGCACTTTTGACGGGTTCGATGAAAGTCAAGGAGAGAAAGCCGGTATTGGAAGCTCTGGAAAGGGGCGAGATAGACATCCTTGTGGGGACACATATCTTGATTCAAGACTACGTAAAATTCCACAAGCTAGGTCTTGCAGTGATAGACGAACAGCATCGCTTCGGGGTCTATCAGAGAAGTGTATTGTGGGAGAAGGGTAGAGGATTAAATCCTCACGTACTTATTATGAGTGCGACGCCTATCCCCCGTACATTGGCGATGACACTATATGGAGATTTAGACGTTTCTATAATCGATGAATTACCTCCTGGGCGTACCCCAATCATCACTAGTCATGCCTTCAATCACCAACTAGCGGAGGTACATCAATTTATTTATAGCCAGCTGATGGAAGGACGACAGTGCTATGTCGTCTACCCGCTTATTGAGGAAAGCGAAAAGAGTGATATGGTCAGTTTGGAGCAAGGGTATGATGAATTTAGACTTGCTTTTCCTGCGCATCGGGTTGGGATGGTACACGGAAAACTAAAACCAGAGGTAAAGGAGGCAGAAATGCGTAAATTTGCAACCGGGGAGACCCATATTTTAGTAGCGACAACAGTGATAGAAGTGGGTGTTGATGTCCCAAATGCGACGGTAATGATTATCACTAGTGCCGATAGATTCGGACTTTCTCAACTCCATCAGCTTAGAGGGAGGGTAGGGCGTGGAGCCCATCAAAGTTATTGTGTACTGATGAGTGATAATGCTGTTGGAGAAACGGCACTGAGGAGAATCAATATTATGTGCCAGAGTACAGATGGATTTTATCTGGCAGAAGAGGACCTCAAGATGCGAGGTGCTGGGGATCTCGAGGGGACGCAACAGAGCGGGGAGGGAATCTCTCTGAAGATTGCAAATCTATCTGAGGATGGTCGCTATGTGCAATTTTGTAATAACCTGGTGGAGTACATTCTTGGAGAGGATAGTGAGCTACAGCAGCCGAAGAATAGGCTTCTCTATGAGCGCCTGCAAATGATGTTGGCAAATGATAAGGATTGGGGGTTGATTAGCTAAATGAAAAAGGAATACGATATAATTGTAGTAGGTGCTGGGCATGCTGGTTGTGAAGCTGCACGAGCAGCTGCATTACTGGGTTCTCAGGTGCTCCTGATTACTATGGATATGGAGCGCATCGCTCAGATGAGTTGCAATCCGGCTATAGGTGGTATTGCAAAGGGGCAAATTGTGCGTGAAATTGATGCTTTAGGCGGATTTATGGGGATTGCCACGGACGAAAGTACGATTCAATTCCGGATGCTCAATATGAGTAAAGGAGCGGCGATGTGGAGCCCTCGGGCGCAAACTGATCGGAAGCTCTTTTCTCGTATTTGGCGCCACGAGTTAGAGACTACGCCCAACCTATTGATTTGGCAAGACAGCGTGAGAAACCTACTTCTTGATGATGGACAGAAAATCATCAGAGGGGTGCGCACCCATCTGGGTGTCGAGTTTTATGCCCCAAAGGTTATTCTTGCCAATGGTACGTTCCTAAATGGGTTGATGCACTTTGGACGGATACAGATAGAGGGTGGTAGGATTGCCGAACCCGCAGTACACGGGCTCACGGAGCAGCTCAAGGAGATTGGCTTCCGAACCGATAGGATGAAGACTGGTACACCTATGCGATTGGATGGTACGACTATCGACTACTCCCTCTGTCAAGAACAAGCAGGCGATGATACATCGTATAAGTTCAGCTATCTCCCACGTGTAACCAACAAGCGACTTCCGCAACGCTCATGCTATATCACCTATACCAATGAGGAGGTGCATAGAGTGCTTAACGAGCATCTCGATGAAGCGCCTCTGTACAATGGACAAATTGTTTCTATCGGTCCGCGTTACTGCCCAAGTATAGAGACTAAAATCAAGACCTTTGCAGAGCGCAACCAGCACCAACTATTTATCGAACCGGAAGGGGCTGAAACGACCGAAGTCTACCTCAATGGCTTCAGTAGCTCTATGCCCTACGAGGTACAGCTCGAAGCGATAAAACGTATTCCAGCTCTGGCAAACGCACACGTCCTACGGCCTGGATATGCCATAGAATATGACTTCTTTGATCCTACGCAGCTTTATCACACTATGGAAACAAAGCTCATCTTCGGGCTTTATTTCGCCGGGCAAATCAATGGGACAACTGGCTATGAAGAAGCAGCAGGGCAAGGCCTTGTCGCAGGTATTAATGCGCATCAATCGCTCCACGTGAAACAGTCGTTTGTGCTCAGTCGAGATGAGGCATATATTGGCGTGATGATAGACGACCTCGTGACAAAGGGTGTTGATGAACCTTATCGAATGTTTACCTCTCGTGCCGAGTATCGTATACTCCTCCGGCAGGATAATGCAGATGAGCGTCTGACTGAAAAGGGATACACCCTTGGCCTGGTAAACGACGAACGAATAGAGGTCTTGAGGCATAAATTGGAGCTCAAGAATGAGTTGCTGGTTCTTACTGCCAATACATCTATTGCCCCTACCGAAGAACTCAATACTTTCTTAGTGTCAAACAATAGCAATCCCCTCAGCTCTTCTGTCAAAATACGAGATCTGATACTCCGTCCCGGGGTCTCATATAATTCGCTTAAATCCTTCAGTGAAAAACTTTCTCAATTTTATGCGAATTATGGAACGATTCAAGAAGTGACAGAATCTGCAGAAATCTCTCTGAAATATGCGGGATATATTGAGCGTGAACGGCAGTCCGCAGAGAAAGCAAAGCGGCTCGAGGATATTAAAATCAGAGGTCGATTTAATTATGCAGAGATTAATAGTATTTCAATCGAAGCAAGACAGAAGTTGGAGAGGATTGATCCTGAAACTATTGGACAGGCATCTCGCATCCCCGGAATATCCCCATCCGATATAAATGTCCTACTCGTATTACTAGGGAGATAAGATTTCACGTGAAACAATTGTATGGTCATACGTAAAGAGGATATCCAAGAGAGTTTAAGCATTATCCCAGAAAAGCCGGGATGCTACACCTATCGTAATTCGGAAGGAGAGGTAATCTACGTGGGGAAAGCTAAGAATCTTAGGAAACGTGTGTCGTCTTATTTCCAAAAGAATCATAGCGATCGCAAAGTGAGGGCTTTGATTAGAGCCTTTGATACATTGGAATATATCGTGGTCGATACCGAGCTAGATGCCCTGCTCTTGGAGAATAACTTGATTAAGCTACATCAGCCACACTACAACATCCTTCTCAAGGAGGGCGACCTATATCCGCATATTTGTGTCAAGAATGAACCGTTCCCACGTGTATTTGTCACCTATAAAGTCATCAAAGATGGGAGCCAATATTTCGGCCCATATCCTACAAAGGGGATGGCTTGGACGCTCATTGACCTCTTCAAGAGAATATTCAAATTCCGGACTTGCGCACTCAAACTCAATGAAGAGCAAATAGGAGAAGGAAAATTTCGTGCTTGCCTCAAGTATCATATCAATAGATGTAACGCCCCTTGTGAGGGCTATCAGAGCGAGGAGTCGTACGATGAAGATATTCAGCAAGCCATTGAGATTCTGCGCGGTAATATAAGTCATGTCAAAGGAATTCTCCAAGAAAAAATGGAGCAAGCAAGCGAAGAACTTGATTTTGAACAAGCGATGACCATCCAAAATACCCTGAATGAAATCTCTACCTATCAAGCAAAAAGTACGATTATCAGTAACGTCATTGGGAATGCCCTTGTAGTCAGCTCTGCCAACGACTTAGATGCCTACTATGTTAATTATCTGGAGGTACATAATGGGAATATTATAGCTGGTCGCACGCTTGAATTTAAGCGACAAATGATAGATGATGACGACTTGGATAGCGAGTTCCTATCTTCTGCGATTATTGAATTGTTGAAGCAATCCAATTTCAAAGTACGAGAATTGATATTAGAGGAAGTGCCCTCGTTTGGTGACTTCTCGCATCTGACGATTACTATCCCCCAGAGAGGAGAAAAGCGCAAAGTCCTTGAACTAAGCCAGCAAAATGTCCAGCAATACATGAAGGACAAACATCGTCAAGCCGAAAAGATGAACCCGGAGCAACGCAATACTCAGATACTGCGTGAACTGATGTCGGCTGTCGGTTTACCAAAGCTCCCTTATTACGTGGAGAGCTTCGACAATTCCAATATCCAGGGGAGTGATCCTGTCGCCAGCTGTATCGTATTTAAGGGTGCCAAACCGAGCAAAAAAGATTATCGACTCTATAAGATTAGAGGCGTCTCGGGTCCTGATGACTATGCCTCGATGCACGAAGTCGTTACCCGAAGGTATAGTCGACTCATTGAGGAGGATCAGCCCCTTCCGGATCTCATTATTACAGATGGAGGAAAAGGCCAGATGGGTGTAGTCAAGACGGCCTTGGAGGAGATTGGCGCCGACATTCCAGTGATGGGACTAGCCAAAGACGATAAGCACAATACTAATCAAGTACTCTTTGGAGAGCCCCCTCAAGTCGTCGGTATTATGCAACGTAGCCAGGTCTTCTATCTCTTGGAGCGAATACAAAATGAAGTGCACCGATTTGCCATTACCTATCACCGCAAGCTCCGTAGCCAGCGACAGACACACTCTGCTCTGGATGATATTCCCGGGGTAGGACCTGCATACAAACGGAAACTCCTCAAAGCCTTCAAGAGTGTCAAAAATATTCGCACTGCCTCTCTTGATGAGCTCCAAGAAGCTATAGGGCCATCTAAGGGAGAACGTGTCTATAACCATTTCAAGAACCAAACAGAATGAAAGTCGTGATTCAGCGGGTGCAACAAGCTTCCGTAGTCGTTGATGGCCAGATGATTAGCAATATTGGCGCGGGGATGCTGATTTTACATGGGGTAGAAGTCGGAGATACAGAAGAGGATTTACAACATATCCTCAAGAAGTGTATTCATCTCCGTATCTTCGATGATGCTGATGGGGTGATGAATGAAAGCATCCTCCAGCAAGGAGGGGATGTTCTTTGTGTGTCCCAATTTACGCTCCTTGCTGATACGAGGAAGGGCAATCGACCTAGTTACATCAGGGCGGAGCGACCAGAAATATCTCAGCCGATGTATGATAGATTTTGTGAGCTTTTAAGCGAGAATTTGGGCAAACCGGTACAAAAGGGTATCTTTGGAGCTGATATGAAGGTGGCACTTCTCAACGATGGCCCCGTCACTATTGTTATTGACAGTAAGAATAGATGAATAGTCCTACGATAGCAGAGGTACAGTCCATTGTCGATCGATGGATCAATACGTATGGTGTACGCTATTTCGACCCCCTCACCAATATGGCGATACTTACGGAAGAGGTAGGGGAAGTGGCTCGAGTGATGGCTCGCCTCTATGGCGAGCAAAGCCCCAAACCGGGGGAAGAGATGAACCGCGAGCGATTGGCGGACGAATTGGCAGATATTCTTTGGGTCGTAACCTGCATTGCCAATCAGACGGGCTGCAATCTCTCAGAAGCGTTTCAAAAGAATATCGAGAAGAAGACTTCGAGAGATAAGGATAGGCATACGGACAACTATAAATTGAATAAATAAGATAGTTTTTATGAGCAACGAGCACAATCACGATCATGTAGGCAAGAGCAAATTCCAAGAGGCTTTTGACGCCTTTACACCAGTATTATCATCGGAGCAAATCCAAGCAGAGATTAAAAAGTTGATTGACCATCACTACGATGGTCTCAATAATAAGCAGACCCTTAAGTTTTTACACAGTGTTATTGATCTTACTTCTTTAGGCGCAGAAGACAATATCGACCAGATATACAACTTCGTCAAGGGGGTCAATGAACTGGATGACTCCAATCCTGAGATTTCCCCGGTAGCAAGTATTTGTGTATATCCCAATTTCGCCAAAATCGTAAGAGAGGCACTTACAGTAGAGGATGTCAAGGTTTGCTGTGTCTCCGGCGGCTTCCCTTCATCTCAGACTTTCCCTGAAATTAAGGTTGCAGAGACCTCTCTTGCCCTCGCTGACGGAGCAGACGAGATAGATATTGTCATGCACCTTGGCAATTTCTTTAGCGGTGATTACAAGGCAGTCACTGATGAGATACAAGAGTTACGGGATGTTACCAAAGGGCATACCCTCAAGGTTATCCTCGAGACAGGAGCTCTCAAGACCCCCGAAAATATCCAGCGTGCAAGTATCCTAGCACTCTTTAGTGATGCCGACTTTATCAAGACCTCGACCGGCAAGGGCTATCCCGGAGCTTCTTTGGAGGCCGCATACGTGATGTGTAGTGTCTTGAAGCAGTATCACGAGAAGTTTGGCTTCAAGCGTGGCTTCAAAGTCTCAGGAGGTGTACGTACCACCGAGGAGGCTCTACAGTACCTCTGCATTGTCAAGGGCATCCTTGGCGAAGAGTGGATGACCAACGAGCTTTTCCGAGTCGGTGCTAGCTCCCTTGAGGGCGATTTGCTCAAACACCTCAGTTAGCGTAGTATACTTATTAGGTGAAGCAGATAGCACTCACTTATCGCTCGTTCCCAAGCAGACAGCAGATAGAGCTGCCCTATAGCAAAAGCATCGTGGCGCGTCGGTTGCTGCTCGCTTATATGCAAAATAAGCCTCTTCCCCCTCTTCCAGAGGAGGAAGAGGCTTATTCTCTTTGTAATGAAGATATATTGGTTGTTTGGCGTGCTGTCCATCAGCTTAGGCAGAGACCTGAGGGCGAAACCATACAAATCGATTGTGGTTCGAGTGCCACTGCCATGCGCTTCCTGATGATTGTCGCTATCTATGAGCGTTGTGCAACCTTTCTAATCGGTTCACCTCAGCTTATGAAGCGGATTGAGCAGGACGATTGTTCTTTCTTCGCCCTCATGGGTGCAGAGTGCCAGCTACATGATTGTGGCGTAGCTATTACCCCATACCTGCCAGCAAAGAGGGTTCACCTCACTACGCAGTGGAAGAGTAGCCAGTACTGTAGTGCCATTCTTATTTGCAATAGGGCTTTAGACCATGAGGTCTCCTTTGAATTCTCAGACCAATCCCCCTCATACTCCTACCTCAGGCTGACGCAAGAACTTCTAGCCGAGGAGCAATCGAGCACATTGGAGAGAGACTGGAGTGCTGCTACCTTTTGGTACCAGCTCACCATGAGCCATCCCGAAGCGCTCGACATAGAGTTCCCGGGGTTACAAACAAATAGTCTCCAGCCCGATGCCCTTATACAGCGAGATGCCTTACAGATGGGTATTAGTAGCGAGCAAATAGGGGATGCCCTACAAGCAATTGGAAGCACCGGAGAGGAGCGCATAGGTGAAGCGCATATTCATATCGAACAGCACCTCGATAGCTTCCTGCCGCTTGCTCTTACTTACATCCGTAATCGAAAGCCGTTTAGAATCATTGGCACATCCAATCTTAGATACAAAGAGAGCAATCGCATCGCTTCATTTCTCGAGGCAATGGAGTGGTACAATGTAGGAGGCTTCTCCATCACCGACAATGAGATCAGCTGGGATGGCACTTGGGGCGACCTCCCCGAAATGGTGATGATCAATCCCCACGGCGACCATCGTGTAGCTATGGCGTTTGCCGTCTTTGCCGTTACATTGCCGAGGATTACGACCGTGCTCCTAGACCCCGATTGCATCGCCAAAAGTTATCCCCGCTTTCTAGATCAACTTCTCGGCAACTAACCCTACAATCCCCCATAAAGCAAATCTCTCCTCTGCGGTTAAGCCACATAGGAGAGATTTGCTTTATAGAGAAGATTTAGTACAGAGTTTTGATGAGTTCGGTAAAGATAGCACCCATCTTTTCCGAAGCCGCATTGGCTGCACGGATGACATCATCCCCGTCATTGACAAAGTCATCGGAGAAGTGATAGCCCTCATTGGTGATGACCGACATGCCGAATACTCTAATATCTGCATGGCGAGCCACAATCACCTCCGGAGTAGTGCTCATACCTACAGCGGTCGCTCCTATCATCCCGAAGAAGCGATACTCCGCCGGTGTCTCGTAGCTAGGTCCTGTCCCAGCGAGGTAGACGCCCTTATGCAGTGGAATATCCAGCTTGCGGGCAATCTTCTCTGCCCTTGCCATCAGTTCACGGTCGTAAGGACGAGTCATGTCCGAGAAGCGTGGCCCGAACTCCTCCATATTAGGTCCAATCAGTGGATTAGGGAGCAAGTTGATGTGGTCACGGATAATCATAAGATCGCCCACCTTGTACTGTTCGTTTACCCCTCCTGCGGCATTAGAGACAAAGAGATATTCTATCCCAAGGAGCTTAAATACCCGTACGTGGAAAGTCACCTTATCCATGGGATAACCTTCGTAGTAGTGAAAACGCCCTTGCATCGCCACTACAGGGCTGCCCTCAAGGGTTCCTACGATGAGGTTGCCCTTGTGCCCTATTGCAGTGGACTTAGGGAAGTTGGGGATGTCGCTGTAGGGAATTACCCTAGCATTTTCAATCTTTTCTGCCAGCCGACCTAGCCCTGAACCTAGCGTGATAGCCACCTTGGTTGCTGGAGGAATCAGAGGTCTCAGGTAGTCCGCTGCCTCTTTGTAGTGCTTATATTCCATCATAATCTTATTTCTTTTGCTTACTCTTTGCAAATAGTTTCTCTGTATATAGGCGTGCCTCAGCGAGGATTGCCTCCTCTCCCGGCACTTTACGGTTGCGCATCAGTATCTTGCCGTCTACCATCAGGGTATTTACAGCACTCCCATTAGCCGAATTGACCACGTTGCTCACCAAGTCGTGACAAGGGGTCATCTCAGGTATATCTAGGTCAAGGAGGGCGAGGTCAGCTAGTTTTCCCTCTTCTATCCTCCCGGCATCTAGCCTTAGGATGTCAGCGCCCGCCGAAGTCCCTGCTCCAAATACATCCTGTGCTTTGCCCGCTTTGGGATCTCCCGACCACGCTTTGGCGAGGAAGCTGGTGAGCTTCATTGCCGTAAACATATCGAGATTATTGCTACTGGAGGTGCCGTCGGTACCAATACCCACTCGGATACCCTTTGACCACATCTCCTCTAGCTTGAAGCGGTAACCACTTGCGAGCTTCATATTAGAGGCAGGGTTATGCACACACGCCACACCGTGATCCGCTAGTATTTGTAGCTCCTCGCTATCCATCCATAGCGAGTGGGCTAGTACAAGGTTGGGCGAAAGCACTCCTAGTTGCTTCAGATAGCGCACAGGCGTCATCCCATATTCCTTGATGCTATTGTCCACCTCGCCCTTAGTCTCAGAGAGATGAAGGTGCACCAATACATCATTAGCTCTGGCGAAGTCGTGCGTGTACTGAAGCATCGGTCCTGTAACGGTATAAATAGCATGGGGCCCAACGGAAAATTGCACCCTCTCTGAATAGTGCTTAAACTCCTCGAGATACCGCTCCATATTCCGCTTATCCAGCTCGGCTCGCTCGGGATTACCCTGATCAAAGACGGTGTAAGAGATATTGCCCCTTAGCCCCATCTCATCTACTGCTCTAGCAGTCCCATGAGGAAAGGAATACATATCGAGAAAAGCCGTCGTACCACTCTTGATCATCTCGAGACAAGCCAGCTTGGTACCGATATAGACATCCTCCTCATCCATGTGTGCCTCCACCGGCCAAATCATGTTATTGAGCCAATCCATGAGGTCGAGGTCGTCACCATAGCCACGGAAAAAGGTCATTGCCGCATGGGTGTGGCAATTTGCCAACCCCGGTATCACTGCCATACGGCTGGCATCGATCACCTCAGCCCCCTCGGCTACAAGCCCCTCTCCGATACCAGAGATTCTATTGCCTTCCACCAAAATATCCCTCCGCATCCCATCAGGATGCAGAGGTTTTTGAATTAGTATCTTGCTATTATTCATCGTGTCCGTATCTAGCGTAGAACTCTGCCACCGTACGTATGCCGAGGTGGAAGTTTTCCAGAGGGAAGTTTTCATTAGGAGAGTGGATGGCATCGCTACCTAGACCAAAGCCCATCAGGATACTCTTCACACCCAGCACACGCTCAAATGTGGCGATGATAGGGATACTACCGCCGGAGCGCACCGCCAGAGGCTTTTTGCCAAAGGTGGCTTGATACGCCTCTTCAGCCACCTTGTAAATAGGCAAGTCACTTGGGCAGAGATATGGCGTACCACCATGGAGATATTCTACTTTTACATCTACATGCTCAGGGGCTAGAGACTTCACATAGTCGATAAATGCTTGAGCTATTTTCTTCTCATCCTGATTAGCGACCAGTCGGGTAGAGACCTTGGCAAAAGCCTTGCTCGGAAGGATGGTCTTGGCACCCTCCCCCTGATATCCGCCCCAGATACCGCAGAGGTCAAAGCTAGGGCGACTCCCTGTACGTTCAAGAGTGTGATACCCTTCCTCTCCATAGAGCGCCTTTACGCCAATCTCTTTTTTGTACTTCTTCTCATTGAAAGGCGTTTTGGCGGTCATTGCCCTATCAGTATCTGTGAGCTCTACCACATCGTCGTAAAAACCAGGGATAGTCACCCTCCCTTTCTCATCACGCATCTTTGCGATGATGTTGCAAAGCTCATTCAGAGGATTCCCCACAGCGCCGCCATAGATACCTGAGTGGAGATCATGGCTTGGCCCGGTCACCTCAATCTGCCAGTAGCAAAGCCCGCGAAGACCTGTCGTCATCGATGGGTGCTTTATACTCAGCATCCCAGTATCACTCACGAGGATATAGTCGCTCTTGAGCAACCTCTTATTTTTCTTGCAAAATGCCTCTAGGCTTGGCGAACCAATCTCCTCCTCACCCTCTAGCATTACCTTGACATTACACTTGAGGAGTCCTAGCTTGATAGCAGTCTCCAGCCCCTTTACTTGGCACATAGTCTGTCCCTTGTCGTCATCAGCACCACGAGCATAGATGATACCATCACGCACCTCCGGTTCAAATGCCGGGGACTTCCATAGCTCAAGTGGCTCCGGAGGCATCACATCATAGTGCCCATATACGAGCACGGTAGGATACTTGGGATTGAGTTTCTTCTCGGCGTATACTACCGGATTGCCCTTGGTAGGCATCACCTGAGCCTTGTCCATACCGCTCTTCAATAGCAGTTTGCGCCAATGTTCAGCACATCTCTCCATGTCGGGTTTGTGCTGGCTTTGAGAACTCACTGATGGGATGCGGATGAGCTCAAACAGCTCCTCTAGAAAACGTCCCTTGTTTTCCTCTACATACTGGTTAATCTTTGGATTGGACTTACTCATAACTTAGTCGGTCTCGGATTATTATGGTTATTAAATATTGTCTGTGACAACCCCTCCAATCCCAAAGTTACTCATTTTCTCCTAAATAGACTTCCCGATGCAGAAAATCCTTGAGGTAATCGCCACCAAAACACAGTCGATGAGAGGAAAGAATTGCCCCCTGTTTACTGATAGGACAAGCCATTGACCTATCTCACTTGACGACTCTCTATAGAGGAGATTGGCATTTAATATATATCAATTGCTTCGATTAGTATATATTAAACGGGAATATTAGTATATATTAAATAAGGAGATTAGTATATATTAAATGCCAATCTCCTCTATAGAGGGCGGTCAAGAGAGATTCTATTTAGGTTCCCGTCCGATACTGATTTCTGTCATCAGGTAGATATGCGGATACTCGGTCTATGGTACTTAATACGGATGTCCCAACTTGAATTTTGGATGGCGCTTATCGAGCCGTCAAATGGCGGTAGTGCGACCGATGATTAACTTCTATCTATTGCTAAATGTGTGTTGGGTGTATTATCTGCGTGTGAAAAAGCAGCAATTAACATTTGCGGCTCAAATTATTAACTCTCTTTATGTTAATCATATCCGGGAAAATAAGTACCTTGCACTCGTTATGAAGAAGTGGACACTTTGGTTGATCGTTGGCGCAATGGCGTTGGCATTCATTGGGTTGCTTACCTTGCAGCTCAATTATGTCGATACGGTCAATAGGTTCCGCAATGAACAATTTGACAGCAAGGTGCGACAGGCGCTTTCTTCTGTGAGTCAAGATGCTGAGCGTGCAGAGCTTTCGAGATTGATTTCGGAGAAATTGAATTTTGTGACCGACCCTTCGTTGCTCGCCTTTGACAACCTTTCCTCCACTACTCATACACAGTCTGATAGTATTCGATTTAATCTCGACCAACTCCCACAGGACCCATTTAGACTGGGGAAAGGGACTCTAGGAGACAATCGAGTACAGGTCATCTCCCGTCAGTTGATGGAAGCTCTTACCAATCGCTACGATGAAGTGCGAGAGATGGTGATACAGATGGCAATGGAGTCGGTACGGGATAATACCCCGTTGCCTATCTATGAGCGCATATCCGAACGAGAGCTAGACGTGCTGCTCAATTACTACCTCTCCAATAATGGTATTACCATACCCTATATATATGAGGTAGAGGACAAAAACCATCGGGTGCATTACAGTAGCGGAAAGATTCCTCCGGATCGAGGCGGTTCGACTTACTCACAGGTTATATTTCCGTATGACAATCCTTCACGGATGTACTTTGTAAAGGTCTACTTTCCGACCAAGGATCAGGAAATTCGCAGTTCGCTTGACTTTATCATCCCTTCGGCGATATTTACGGTGTTGCTCTTCGTTGTATTTGTGGTGACGATTGCTTCAATTTTCAGACAGAAGAAGTTAGAGGAGATGCGCAAGGACTTCGTCAATAATATGACGCACGAACTGAAAACCCCGGTGAGTACGATTATGGTGGCAAGCCAGATGCTCAGTAGTGATGGAATGGAGGCCACAGATGAGCGACGACAGAAGTGGACTTCGAGCATCATGGCAGAAGGACAACGGCTGGAGCTATTGATAGATAAGGTATTACAGATGTCTTTCTTTGACAAGGACAAAGTAAAACTAAAGCTCAAGGAGATAGATATGGAAGAGCTACTCCTCAATGTGACCAATATATTCAGCCTCAAAGTGGAGAACTTCGGTGGCGAAATCAATGTGGAGCTTGAGGCTGAGGAGGCTCTTGTGGAGGGCGATGAGATGCACCTCACCAATATTGTCTTCAACCTCCTTGATAATGCGGTGAAATACCGCGACCCTAATCGTCCGCCTATACTTACGGTAGGGACGACGAGCGACAGCAAGAGCATAAAGGTCTTTATCCAGGACAATGGACTGGGAATGAAGAAGGAGCATGCTAAGAAGATATTTGAGCGATTTTATCGAGTGCCCACCGGAAATAGGCACGATGTAAAAGGATATGGTCTCGGGCTTGCTTATGTCTACCACATGGTAGAGCTACACCACGGACAGATTTCGGTGGATAGCGAGCTAGGGAAGGGAACCAAGTTTGTGATAACATTACCATTATTAAAGAAAAAGTAAAGGAGATTAAATTATGATGGAAGAAATTGTAAGAGTACTATTGTGTGAGGATGATCCTAACCTTGGACCGCTATTGAGCGAGTTCCTCACAAGTAAAGGTTATCAGACTGATCACTATGTGGATGGTCAGGAAGGATGGGATGCCTTTGAGCAGCAACCTGATCGCTGGGATATCTGTGTACTGGATGTGATGATGCCTAGGATGGACGGATTTGAGCTAGCAAAGCGTATCAAGGAAAAGAATGAGGCTGTACCTATCATCTTCCTTACAGCTAAGACGCTGAGCGAGGATGTGGAGCACGGTTTCAATCTAGGTGCCGATGACTACCTCAAGAAGCCATTCAACACCGTAGAGCTAACGATGCGTATCGATGCGGTGCTTCGCCGTGTACAGGGAAAGAAGCCCGAACCAGTCGCTTTCTATAGCATCGGAGACTATACCTTCGATACCCAGAGGCAGCTGCTGATGTACAAGGATGGCGAGCCAAAGAAGCTCACCACTAAGGAGACCGATCTCCTCACTCTTCTCTGTATGCACGCCAACGAACTGATGGAGCGCAACTACGCCCTCAAGACTATTTGGGGCGAGGATAGCTACTTCAACGCACGCAGTATGGATGTCTATATCACCAAGCTTCGTAAGCATCTTTCAGAAGATCCCCGAGTAGAAATCCAGAATAAGCACGGTAAGGGCTATAAGCTCATTACTCCCAATGCCAATAGCCAACAAAGCGACAATAATACAGAAATCATTTGAGGTATGAAGAAAATAATTTTATCACTTACCCTTGCTTTTGTGGCAATGACAAGCGGCTTCGCCCAATACTATGGCGGCGAGCCGGTTGGCACTGTCTATGAGTATGAGATAACCAACCCCCTTATGGGCAATATGAAGTCCACTTATACTCTAGAGTCTGTGGATAATAATAAGTTGGCCTTTAAGATGACTACCTCTGTGCCCGGACTAGCAGAGCCAATGGTTATCAATAATGTACTTACCATTGCTGATGGCAAGGCATACCAAGATCCTCAGAGCATCATCGATTCTACCAAAGCAAGCATGCAAGCTACGCTTGGCGGAGCCGATATGGATATCAAGCTGGATGGAGAAGTCGGATTTCTCCCTCTAGTGGCTAATGTCGGGGACAAGTTTCCACTCAATAAGTACACGGTCAAGATCAACACCATGGGTATGGAGATTAAATCAAAGGCCGATGTGACGAAATACGAAGTTATTCGTGAAGAGGAGATTACCACTCCTGCAGGGACATTCCAGACCTTTGTGGTGGAGATGGAGATGAAGACTACGACTGAAGCGATGGGGCAGACCCAGGCGTTTGATACCAAGCAGTTGCTTTGGATTGTGCCTAACAAGGGTGTAGTAAAGACAGAGCAGACGATGTCTGGTCAGACCGTGATCACTACACTCGTTGGTATTAAGTAATAATTTATCCGCTTGGGGCAGGAGACGGGGGAGCAATCTCTCGTCTTTTGCCCCAAGTATTTGTCGCAATTACAGATGCTATCACTCAATAATGTAGGTGTCTCTTTTGGTGCCGACGTGCTCTTTCGGGGTGTTTCTCTTCAAATCAATCCAAAGGAGCGGATAGCCCTAGCAGGGCGTAATGGAGCCGGAAAGACTACCCTACTCAATATTATTGCAGGTAAGAGAGAGCCCTCTGAGGGTTCTCTCTCTTATCCTTCGGACATCACCATCGGTTACTTGCCCCAGCACCTGCTCACGAAAGATGGGCATACGGTGCGAGAGGAAGCAAGACTTGCTTTTAGTAAGGAGATAGAGATACAAAAATCGGTGGATAGGCTCACCCAAGAATTGGCGGAGCGTACGGATTACGAATCAGAGGAGTATCTGGAGATTGTACAGAGGCTCGCCAATCAGACCGAGCTACTTGCGCTCTATGCCCCACAGGAGCAGGATGCTCAGATTGAGCGTACGCTCAAAGGCCTTGGCTTTGAGCAAGGCGACTTCGAGCGGCAGACGAGTGAATTTAGTGGTGGCTGGCGCATGCGTATCGAGCTCGCCAAAATCCTTTTGGGGCGTCCGGATCTATTGCTACTCGATGAGCCGACCAATCATCTCGATATGGAATCGATTATTTGGCTTGAGGAATTTCTCCGAAAGAGTCCCGCAGCGGTCATCATGGTAAGCCACGATCGTCGCTTCCTTGATAATACGACGACTCGAACCATAGAGCTATCAGTGGGCAAGGCGTTTGACTACAAGACCAACTACTCTCACTATGAGCAACTTCGTCTCGAGCGCTACGAGCAACAGATGAGGGCGTACGAAAACCAGCAGAAGATGATTAAGGATACCGAGGACTTTATCGAGCGCTTCCGATACAAGGCGACTAAAGCAGTGCAGGTGCAGTCTCGTATCAAGCAGCTGGATAAGATCGAACGTATAGAGGTAGAGGAGCTAGACACCCGCAAGATACACTTCAGATTTCCCATGGCAGTGACAAGCGGTGCTTATCCCCTTATTGCGAAGGAGCTCTCTGTCTCCTATGGCAGTCACAATGTGCTCAATAAGATAGATCTCACTATCGAGCGAGGGGACAAGATTGCCCTTGTCGGCAAGAATGGTAGTGGCAAGACCACTTTTGTCCGAGCCGTGATGGAGGAATTGCCCTATGGAGGCGAACTAAATCATGGGCACCAAGTCGAGGTGGCCTACTTCGCTCAGAATCAAGCATTGCTACTAGACCCCAATTGTACTATCTATGAGACCATCGATCGGGTGGCAGTAGGTGATATCCGACTCCAAATCAATAATATCCTCGGGGCTTTTATGTTTGGCGGTGAAATCTCAGAGAAGAAGGTGTCAGTGCTTAGTGGTGGTGAAAAGAGCCGACTTGCGATGATACGTCTGCTTCTATCTCCCTCCAACTTCCTCATCCTTGATGAGCCAACCAATCACCTTGACCTCAGTAGCAAGGCGGTACTCAAGGAAGCGATACAAAATTATGAGGGGACTGTCCTTATCGTGAGCCATGATAGAGATTTTCTAGACGGACTAGTGGATAAAGTCTTTGAATTTAAGGATAAAAAGGTAGTCAATCATCTGGGAGGCATGGAGGAATATGTGCGTAAACTACAAGCTTCTGCCCTTGGTGACGAGCCTCAGGTACAAACCCTTGCGATGTCAGAGAAAAATGAGGGGAAGCTCGACTACGAAGCGCAGAAAGCGCAACAACGCGAGGAACGTAGGCGGCAGCAACAGTTGGAAAAAGTGGAGGCCACGATAGCCGACCTCGAAAGCAAATTAGCTACCATCGAAGAGAAGCTCGCAGTCAAAGCCACTCCGGAGCTTCTCAATGACTACGACAGTACCTCTCGTGCACTTGAAAAGGCAATGGCAGAATGGGAGACCTTTATGTAGTAGCACTCGCCATTCGTAAAAGAAGACCGCTATCGATGTCCCTAACACATCGATAGCGGTCTTTTTTTATAAGATTAGTTCCCTTAGGTATAGTTACTGTATCTTCTTAGGCACATGAATGTGAAAATCATGGGTGAAATAAGGCGATCCAGCCATAAGAGTTACCACCACATCATAGGCATCACTCTCCTCCGTAATCGATTTGAAAGCAAACTTAGGGTTATCAAGGAAGACATCAAGATATGCCCCCTCTCCACCAGGTGCTAATTGGTTAGCTGAATAGTAAAGCTCTATCCTGTGATCTCCTCTCTTGATATAATAGCGTACGAGCTTGGTCATCTTTTGAGAAATCGTCGCCTCCAAATATTCTTTTTGATGAGCATGTTTCTGAATATATTCATTGAAGGAGTTGTCAGATAATTCCGCATAAATTTCTTTGGATAGCTCCGCAATCGGCTTAAAGCCTTTGACCAAGATATTGGCTGTAGCGAGGGGAAATTCATCACTACCTTTAGGTAGAATCTTTACATTTATTGCAACCTCTCCATCTGACTGCAATGTAGCACTGCCGTCGCTTAGGACAATGTAACGGGATGTGTCGTAAGAGAGTATTCTATTGACATAAAGGTCGATATGACGAGCTACTCCGGCACTGTATAATGAGCGGATAGCCTCGCTATTCTGGGTTATTTGCCCTGCGTAATACTTTGTCTTGTCAAACGCTAAGGAGAGCTTCTGAGAGGACGCCTGTCCGTTGTATGAATACAATATCTCAATACTATTCCCCGTACCATTGGTCTGAATCTTTGTGATACCGAGCTTTTGTATGTCCTGTGCATTGAGCACATATTCGGTAGTCCCAGAGATGGGGATTACATAAAAGGTAATGAACTGCGACAAGTACTCGGGGGTAATAAACTGCTCATCTTTAAGATAGGTGAGACGATGATAGTCAAACTTGGTCTGGTAGTCCGAGTCAGATTTCCATCGAACCGATAGCCTGGTAATGACATCATACTGCTCCGGCACTGTATTGTCTTTTTTGTCGTTAATCCCTTGTTCTGTCGGAGGTGTAACGATCTCTTCTTTGTCTTTAGGGAGGGGCGCTTCTTCAGTCGGATTCTCATCTTTTTTGTCCTGAGAGGGGGATACCTCTTCAGCGGCTACTTTTTCAGTTGAAGGCATATCTACAGCAGATTTGCCACAAGACCCTAATAGGGAGACCAGTATCAAAAAAACTCCCCAATTTGCAAGTAAATCTATTCTTTTCATCTTTCTAAAACTTTTTTGTTTCAGCGCAAAGTTACAATAATAACTACCAAAGGAGGCTTGAGGGCTGATACAATGTTTATAAAAATAACACTATTGTGGGTCGATAGATCATTCATAAACATCTTTTGTGTAGAGCGACTCCGGAACGCAGTAGCCTTTAAGACTATTTAATGTCACCCTTCGCTCTAAGGCAGGGCTCACGCATTTGAACTGTGATTGTCCCCATCCGAACATAAGTATAAAATCCGGAGAGGTTTAGCGAAGCCTTCACCTATTGGCTCTCCTTGATTTTTTAAATGACGGGGCAGCATATCTGCATTGAAGGCAAGACGATGCGGGGAGTGAAGAAACTCAACCCCGATGCAGAGTCGCACTCTGTTACTGCCTATATTGCAGGTCTTAGAGCTTCTTTTAATCAGGTCTATCTCTCCCAAAAGGCCAATGAAATCACCGCCATCAAAAAGCTACTTGACTTGACAGACATGCAAGGCAATGTGGTTACCATCGATGCCATTGGCATACAAAAAGATATCGTAAAGAAGATTGTGGAAGGCTTAGGAGATAATATCCTTGCATGTAAAGGGCAATCAACCGGGCACACACTTGGAGGCAGAGGAGCTTTTCAGCCCCTTTTACAAAGAAGAAATCATTAAGACGGAAGAAACCGATGCCGGGCATGGTCGCATAGAGAACCGAGTGATGGAGTCCATTGTCGAGCCGCTGAGATTTAAAGA
>JAEWZH010000015.1 GCA_023395395.1 Bacteroidota bacterium
CCTCACCAAAGTATCACCAAGCTACTCCCTGCCATGGAATATGGAATAGTAGTAGCTGCATAACAATAACCAATAACGATGTAAAGAGAAAGAAAAAGTGTACGTTTGTGACAGTGAAAGAAAAAAATACTAGCCCGTTGTCGAAAAATGGGGAGTACTATAAACATCTGTATATTTGCTCTGTGAGTGTTCACTAAATTTATAACTTAAAGTTTACTAAATTATGAGACATGAAAAATTAAGTGTTAGCGAGATGATGAATCTTTATGGTGGTGTTTCTGCTGAAGAGTACTGCCGTGATTTGCGTGATTTAATGGCTGGTGATTATGCCGAAAATGAATGGACTGATGAGCAATGGAGAAATGCAGAACGTGCATATGAAAGGCATTGTAAGCACTAAATTAAATGGCATAGGGAGTTTCTTTAGAGACTCCCTATGCGTATTTGTGAGAATACAGAAAAAGAAGTAAGGTCTTTAATTAATAAAATTTGGTGTTGGTTGGCAAGTACAGCACACATATGTCACCTCAGTATGAAAAGGTTATTGATATTAGTTTTTTTTAGCTTGTTCTGTCTAAATTCATTCGCTCAAGAGCTACAAATGGTCGTTCAGTATGACTTAAAGAAAGTTTTGAGTATTTCTAGGGGTGATTACTGGAAGCCACAAACTTTCTTTCTTGAGATAGGACAAGATAGTGTGCAGTTTTTTAGCATGAAGAGCTGGAGTCACAGATATAGCAGTGAGGATCCAGAGTACAAGGCTAAAAGGGATCAGATGTTTCAACTAGCTTTTGAGAAAATGAGTTCTGGTCAATCTAGACCTGGAGAATTTGCACAAAGCTTTCCAACGATGGGAGAATATCAAGTAATAACCTACTATTTAAATAATCCAATATTACTCAAGGTATATGATAAGTTGGGTTCTGAATATTTTCAGTATCCTGATTCGGTGAGGTTAGACTGGGAGATAGGCGAGGACATGAAAATAATACTTGATTATGAGTGCTTCAAAGCGACTACTCAATTTCGTGGTCGTCAGTGGATTGCTTGGTTTACACCCGAAGTTCCAGTTCCTCTTGGTCCTTGGAAGTTGAATGGATTGCCTGGTCTTATATTGCAAGCTTATGATGCTGAACAGCATTATATTTATGAAGCTAAAGGTCTAGAACAAGGAGGTGAATTTCACGACACCTCCATCTACTATAAAGAACCTATCATGGAGACCACCTTTGAAAATTTTACTAAAAGTAAGGCTAGATTCAATGAAGCAGGAGGTTTTATTGGTCTTTCAATAGGAACACCATCTAACAGCAACAGTTCAAGCCAAGATGCCGTGGAAGACTCTCCTAAACCTCTCGAAATCCTTCAGTGATGCACATACAGTCCCTTAACATCTTGGGTATTAATGTTCGGCAAAATTCAAGGGGAATATAGTGATCTTGTAAATAGGTCTTTTGGCGACATAATTTTGAAAGGTGTCATTGAAGGAATTGAACTAATAACAACATGGTAGTCTAAAGAAGCTTTGTTGTAATAGATTATCATGTATTACTTTCAGATAAAAACATCATGGCTTCGATGAAAAATAGGGACTATTATACAGATTTGCTGACGCACTTTTTGAAATTTCTTGGTGTAAAGCACTCTAGAAAGGAAGTGGAGATGTGTATCCTTTCCTCGGAATACTATCCATCGCTTCTGTCAATAGTCGAAACACTATTTGTTTGCGGTGTAATGAGCGAAGCCGTAAAAGGGGATATCCAAACTCTTCGCTCCCTCACAGAACCTTGCATAATACAACTGCAAGAACATGAAAAGGCTTGGTTTGTGGTTCTGGAGAGTTACTCTAATGGTATAGTCAGCATTTATGATGCAAGTCAGCATAAGAAAATCACACTGACCGAGGAAGATACAGCTAATCTATGGACTGGAGTATTAGTCATTCCCACTTCTACTCCACCGAGAGGTAAGACTAATCAGCAATGGAACAAAGTATTTGGGGGTATCTTTCTGATAACAGCTTTTTTGGTGGGATGTGTATGGTTTGTTCCAGATATATTACTGTCATACTTACTGCTTTGCTTGATGGGCATTCTTTTATCGGTACCATTGGTGAGACAGTCTTTTGGTTTATCCAACAATGGGGCTGTCTCTGAATTTTGTAAAAGAGGGGGCTTCATCGACTGTGAAAGTGTCGGACATTCTAAATTGGCAAAGATAGGAGGAGTTTCATTAGCAGAAATATCTCTTACCTACTTCTCGTTTAGAGTTTTTCTGATAATATTGGGGCATACAATAGAAATAGATCAAGTCTTACAAGTGTTAGCCCTTTTTTCTCTGATGGGGTTATTTGTCGCTATTTTGTCGGTTCTTTATCAGTTCTTTGTAGTTAAGAAATGGTGTCTATTTTGTTTAGGAATAGCCTTCGTCGTTCTTTTGGAGAATTGCCGAAGTCTATACTTTATACAACGAGGCTGTATGCCTAAGCTGATGATAGATTTTACGACATCGACAGGGATTATTATGAGTTTTGCGTTTTCACTTACACTGCTTTTTATCATTAGACATGTGCTAAATCTAGAGAAAAAGAAGAATGAGGATAGATTAAAGTTACTCAAAATCCAAAGGAATACGGATGTACTAAGAGCCGTAATCTCAACTTCAACTAAAGCTCCTGTCAACCAATTCCAAGATTTGACAATAGGTAATTCTGGAGCTGATATTGTTGTCACAACCCTTATTAGTCCCTATTGTCCTAAATGTGCTGATGTGATAAGAATAATGGTGGATTTACTTAATAGACATCCAAGGAGGATTCTTTGGAATATCAGGTTAGATGGGATTCTTGAGCCACAATTGAGCCCTATAAATAAGCACCAATATGATCTCTACTCTAAGCTAAAAGAGACAAGAGATTTAGACAATCAGTTAAGTCTGATACTAAAATGGAATAAATCTAAGCCTAATAAAGATGTAATGACTCAATCTTTTTATTGGAATGAGTATCAGCTGCATATTTCTAATAACCAGCTCTTTTCTACAAACAAAGTCCCTACCATTTGGCTTGACGATAAAGAGCTTTCTTCTCTAATAGAGTTAGAAACTCTAAATACTATTCTGTTTAAGAAAGATTTTGGCGTCTTATCTTTATAGTTACTTAGAAGAAATACGGTTACCTTTTTATAGTCATTAAGACTAAATCGATTCTGCATCGGACTCATAGACAAGTGATTTATATTTGAATTCCTAAGCATGTCGCATTTTGGTCTGGATTCTACCGATCTTAAAAACATAGGATGATTATTTTGTTATTTGTTTAATTTTAATTACCTTGTATTCGGGAATAGTCCCATTAACATTTTAACACTTATGTTATTGCTATGAACAGAGAGACATTAACAACATCTGAAATGATGAACATTTCAGGAGGAGTTTCAAGGGAAGAGTATTGCAAAACTCTTATGAAGATTGTAATGGAAAACGATCTTGATGATGGAGCGATGGAAGGAGCAAGGTATGGCTATGAGAAATTCAATTGTGCTGAATTTCTCTAACCGCTAAAATTTTAGTTACTAAGAAGTTGCAGAGATTAAACTCTGCAACTTCGTTTTAATTGAATGGGAATATCTGTTTTTGAATAACAAGTTATGATTGGTCATAAACTATGATATAAAGACCTCATTATAATTCAGAGAAAACAAGATGATAAAAAAAGTATTATTTGCACTTATGATTTGCTTGAGTATTGTGAATTTATTTGCACAAGAAGGTCATAAATCAATTGGGAAGAGTCAGTATGTAGTAACTTACAAGTTGATATATCAGACAGACACTATCAAAGGCACTACAAAAGATGATCGCTTTATGCTTCAGATTTCTGATAATGAAATGTCAAGATGGGTGAGCGAATATAGTTATCGTATGGATTCTATTTGTGCACTTCCCAACGGGAAAAAGATTTGGGGAAGGGAGGTAGAGTCGGCTTTTGCTAAGAATGGACGACCAGATGGGAAACGTTCTAAGGAGTATATTTATAAGAATTATCCAGAGACCGGAGATGTGACTGTGTCAGATGCTGTGGCTATGCAGTGGTATGTCTATAATGATGTTTTACACCCACAGGTGTGGGAGATTCGGGATTCACTTCGGATAATACATGGCTATGAGTGTCATCTTGCAACAGCTGATTTTAGGGGTCGTCGGTGGTACGCATGGTTCACCCCTGAGATCCCAATAGATAATGGGCCTTGGAAGTTAGGTGGACTACCTGGGCTTATCTTAGAAGCATACGATCAAAATAAACATTATTACTACACTTTACTTGGCTTTGAGGAAAAAGAAATGAATATGTACTATGCTTTGCCTATCGACCTCTTTGATAAGACGGTTGGAGCTATAGAAAAGACTGATAGAATAAAACTATTACGATCAAAGGCCACAGAAGACCTCAAAGTTTCTATGCAATTGGGATCTATGGGAATACAAGTAAATGAAAGTCAGCCTAAGTCGTACGACTTACAAGAGAAGGATTATAGAGAATAAAATGAGTGGGGAAATTATTGGTATTGGTAGTGTTATCGCTGATGGACTTATATGTCTTTTGGTTTGGGTAGTTCTCAATAGTAACGGTACGACCAAAACTTTACAACGAGTACTCTGAAGCACGAGAAACACATGAAAAGATGAAAAAGCTATTGTATCTCTTGGGATTACTGAGTGTTGCCCTACCACTTATGGCACAGGTCGAGGGGAGGGTAAGTAGTGCGGATGATGGTAGTTCGCTCTCAGGTGTAATCATTACTGCAAAGAGAGATGGAGAAAGGAAGATATTAGGCTATACACGAACAAATGACGAAGGACAATTCCAACTTAATATAGAGCCAAGGGAGGGGATCTGGCTTCATTTCTCTATGCTTAGCTTTGCCAATGATAGTGTACAACTACGTAAGAGGCAGAACCATTATGAGATTAAGCTACGTGAACAAGCGACTCAGCTCAAAGAGGTGAAAGTGACTGCTAAAGCGATTACAGCTCAGGGGGATACAATTCGTTATCTCGTCTCTAACTTTAGTGAGATACAGGACAAAAATCTTGCTGATGTACTGAAGAAGATGCCTGGAATAGAGGTGTCGGGGAGCGGTCAGATTAAGTACCAAGGTCAGGCGATTAATAAGTTTTATATCGAGGGGCGTGATATGCTTGGAGGTCGCTACGGTATCGCAACCAATACGATTAATCCTGATGATGTCGGGTCTGTAGAGGTGATGGAAAATCATCAGCCGATTAAGGCTTTGGAGGATATATCTTTCTCTCAAAATCCTGCTATTAATATTCGTCTCAAAGAGGATGCTAAAGGTCGCTGGGTTGGTACAGCTACATTGAGCAGTGGATACATGGATGCTATGCCTGCTTTGCTCTGGGATGGTCAGGCGACACTAATGAGATTTAAGAAGGAGAATCAGGTGCTCATCACGGGGCGAAGTACCAATGCAGGTAAGAGTGCGAGTGTATTTAGCTCTAATCTCATATTTGATAATGATGGTTCGCCATTTGGCGGTGAGTATTCGCTCTCTAACCCTATAGGGGTCTCGCCATCAGTGCCGTATCAGTTGGACCTCAACCGAACTCGCAAAGGTCCGTCGCATATGGTGAGTACCAATAACTTGTGGGGGCTGGGTGAGAATATGAATTTGACAAGTAAGATCAATTTTAGTCACCGAACAGACCTCTCTAGGAGTCGCTCGGAGATGATTTACTTTCTCAATGATGGCAATAGAGTGATTGAGAGCGAGGAGGAGTCGGAGGCTCGTGACAAAAGTCTCTCTGTAGATGTCAATCTGCTGGTTAATCGTCCTAAGCTCTATCTGAGTAATAAGCTATCGGGAAACTTTGAGTGGAACAATATGGAGCTGCTCACTGCTGGAACGTATCCAAATATTCAAGCAGTAAGAGGAGAGCGACAAGGTGTGGAAAATAGGCTCTACTTCCTAGTGCGTAGAGGCAGAGGTGGCTTCTCACTCAATTCGTTTGTGAAGTGGGAGAGGCAACCAAATATCTTGGAAGTGGGAAGTGAAACACAGCATCCAACTTTACGACAAACTCTAGCTTCGCAATTGCTATTTACCAACACTTCTACGAGTCTTAGTTATATTCTGGGTCGTGTGGTACTCTCCACTAAGCTGGGCTTGGCGACTATGCACAGAAGTATGGAGAGTCATCTAAGTGGTTTGGAACTATCGCTCTCTCCGCTGGAAAATGATGTAAGAGCCAATTATTATCAGCTCTATGCGACACCTCAACTGAGCTACAGCTATAAAAACTTTAAGAGCGAGATAGAGGCACCGATTGCTTGGACACCGTATAGCATTGAAAGTGGCAAGACGACCCGACTTCATCGATTTCCTCTATCGCCACGTATCAGATTGGAGCTGCAGGCGACGACACGATTGAAGCTATCTGCTACAGCACGCTATCGCAATGAAATCCTCGATGACCAGGAGTGGTACGATGGTTATATCCTCAATAACTATCGCACGCTTTCGCTGGGTCTGGAGGAACTGGGAAGTCGTGAAAGTGGCTATGCGAGTTTTTCGGCAAACTATCGTAATGCACTAGAGGCACTATTTGCAAGTGCTTCGGTCTCTTATAATCGTTTTCGCACCAGTCATCTGAGTAGTCGTGACTTCGTGGATCGCTATATGATTTTGCAACCAATAACGCAGGAGAGTAGAGGTGATAGCTGGACGCTCAATGGTCGTGTGAGTAAGGGCTTTATGTGGCTGAGAAGTGTGCTGACATTCAATGCTCTCTATTCGTTGGGCAATCAGGAGCTGTTGCTACAACAAGAGCTGACTCCGTATCGCTACGATATGCTGATGCTAAGTGGTCAAATCTCTATGCGTCCTGCGACTTGGGCGAGTCTGCTCTATGAGATTTCGTACAATCAGAGCGGTCAGGAAGGGGAAGGTCAGGGATTTAAGCGAAGAAATAATTACGCTCAGAGGCTAGACCTCACTTTTGTCCCGAGTAAATCGTGGCGAGTAGAACTAACAGGTAACCACTATTACAATGAGATTGCTGAAAATGTGCGGAAGCACTATCTGCTGGCGGATGCTTCGCTTGTGTACTCTGCTCCAGCAGGGTGGGAGGTCAATCTGACTGCACGTAATCTATTTAACAACCGAACATATGGCTATACATCGCTTAGTGCACTGACAAGCTACACATTGGAGTACCAAATTCGTCCACTGGAACTATTACTAGGTTTTTACTTCAGATTCTAAAACTCATCTATTTATTATGCTGTTAATTAAGCAGAAGGATGCGATGGATTGCGGTCCTGCGTGCTTGGCTATGGTGGTCAAGCACTATGGTCGTAATCCCAACTTAGAGCAAATCCGTGAGGACTGTGCTCTAGGTAAGGAAGGGGTCTCCTTGCTGGGCATTAGTAAAGCTGCAGAAAAAAGGG
>JAEWZH010000002.1 GCA_023395395.1 Bacteroidota bacterium
CACCTGCTCCTAAGCGATGGTTTTGCAAAGATACAAACGATTTCTCATTTGACCAAATCCCCAAGAAGAAATCTTCAAGAAAATCCCGAAAACCACCTTAAGGCACCCCTAGCGGCAGCCGGACAGACTCTATCAAGAACCTCCGTTTTTCGGTTGCGGATGCAAAGGTACAAACAATATTTCATTTGACCAAATACCCAGCAAACTTTTTCTCAAGCGGCGACCCGGACAACGCTCCGCTGAGCCCCTAGGCAACACCTTTCCCTCTTTTGCGAGTGCAAAGATAGAAACTTTTTTCAACAAAACAAAATATCCCAAACAAATTCCCCTAACAAAACAACACAACCAACTCAAAACCAATCGAAAATTCTTTCTCAAAAAAATCTTCTCAATAATCTACAATGCCTCCTCTCACACCTAAAATGTCCATCGTCTACGCCTCATTTTCTGTCTCCATATATAAAAATGACATTCCCAGACAAACAGCAATAAAGATAAAGGGGGTAGTTTGTACCACCCCCTTCATTAATAGAGACGAACCTTAGTCCGCAGGTATAGTGATTGCCTTAGATAATGCCAACGGAGAAGTAAACCATCAGACCTGCCAGTATGATGTAGCCGATAGCATAAGGAAGTGCCGAAGCCAGTATCTTGCCGTCTTCGCCCTCCATATTACAAGCTGCGGTAGCGATAGCGATACTCTGAGGGGAGATAATCTTACCTCCAGTAGCTCCGGCGGTATTTGCTGCCACTAGCCAATTGTGGTCCGGATAAGCAATCTGAGTAGACACATTGGACTGGAGCTTTCCAAATAGGATATTTGATGAGGTATCGCTACCTGTCACAAAGGTACCTATGGCACCAATCAGTGGTGCGAAGAGAGGATAGAGGCTGCCTGTCGCTGCTGCCAGGGTCGCCGCAATCACCACAATCATACCTGCATAGCTCATCACTGAAGCGATGGAGACTAGGCTAAGGATGGTGATAATAGTCTTCCTGAGCCCCACTACTGTCTTCCCAAGTATCTGCATGAGTGTCTTGAAAGAGAGCCCTTGGATCAATCCTCCTATCACGCTACCGAGGAAGAGCATCAATCCTGCATTGGAGAGCCAACCAAAAGTAAAGAACTTACCCTCTACATATATTGGCAGGTGCACTTGGCTCACGAGATGGCTCTTGAGGAAGGCGTTGATAGGTGGCACTAGCGGCCCGCTCAATACGATAAATAGGAGGATAAAGAAGTAGACGCTCCACGCACGAAGATTTTCTTTCAGTGACGCCTTTTTGTCTTCCTCTCGCCTGCCGCCCTTAGTAAAGAGCTTTGCGTAAAGGATAATCACGAGGATGGCTGCCACACTTCCGAAGATTGCCGGGGTCTCTGCTCCGAGATAGCGAGCGGAGGCGAACTGCACTACGAGTGACACGATGCCCACGACCAGTGCAAGTATGATATTTTTGACCAGCGCCTTACTGCTTCTGTCTGTAAGGAATAGGATAATGAATGGCAGAATAATCATCAATGGTGAAAGCTGTAGCACCACCTTAGAAGAGATATCAAGGATGTCTTCGTGGGTAGCGACTCCTGTTGCTGCCACTTCGTTGGCCAGCGTAGTCACCGGCACACCGACTGCGCCAAACCCGGTGGGGACGCTATTGGCAATCAGCGATACTAGGGCGCTAAAACCTGGCTTAAATCCGAGAGACATCAGAATTGCAGCAGGTATCGCCACTGCGGTACCAAAGCCTGCCATCCCCTCGAGAAGCCCACCAAAGCCCCATGTCAGGAGGAGCACTGTGACACCTTTATCATCGGAAAGGGAGGTAAACTGTCTCTTGAGTACCTCTATCTCGCCACTCTTGAGCAGGATATTGTAGCTATAGATGGCCATTAAGATGATAATAAGGATGGGGAAGGTAGCTTTGAGAAGCCCCTCTACCACAGCCCACCATACGCCCCCTTGTGTATATGCTTCGGGGGCAAAGCCAAGCTGTTTGGGCAAGAACAATGCGATAAGCACCGTAACCACTAGTGTGATAAATGCGCTCTTGTGCCCGGGCATCTTGAAGCCCAGCATCAATACAAATAGCAGAATAATAGGGAGGATTGCAAATAATACGTCCATATACCTTATATATTATATGAGTAAAACAATCGCTTCTTTTGCTCCATGGGCACCCTTTACAAGTGCCTGCTCAATATCCGCAGTCTTGGACGGACCGGAGATAAAGCCACGGTACTCTGCTGGGTGCTCTGCTGGCACTCGCTTGTAGGCTTCGTGCATGGTATCCACTAGCTGAGTCTTATCGAGTAGTATCAGCATTGCTTCCGATATAAAGTAAATTGCCCGCTGGCGGTAGCTCTGCTCGTAGTAGACGGCACCATTTTCGCAGACGCCAAACTGCCCCTTGATGACTACCAGATCCGTCCCATTGAGTTCAGCAGGAGTCCCTATCTCATCGGGATTAAATGTGGCCACACTCACTTCGGAGAGATTGCATGCTATACGTTGAGCCTCTGGGTAGAGTCGGCGGATGGCTTGGTCTATAGTCTCACCCTCTTGGAGTAGCTCCGCCCTGCCTCCTACGCCGGCAGAAATCTCTAGAAACTTCTGTAGTTTGTCGAGATAGGTGGTGTGCTCTATCTTGAGATCCGGCATGGGGTAGCGCTCATTCGTATTACGACGGAGACTATCCAGTATATATTGTTTACTATTACTCATGATATAGAATTATTTCTTGTGGTTTTGTTTCCACCAGTTATTAAACGACTGCTTCGCAAACTTTGGGAGCTCCCTCGACTCGCCCCAAGCATTGAGCTTATTATATAGGAGTGGGCGAGGTAGTTTATTGACAATCGGTGCCATGCGAAGCGCTGAATTGAATAGCGTAGGGCTCTTGAATACAGGCGTCATCGTATTGATCATCAACTTCTTCTCCTTATTTGCCTCGCCAAGACCATCCAGCTTCTGTCTCCAGATGTAGATTTGCTCTCCGAGATCCACTTTCACCGGACAGACAAAGGAGCAAGAGAGGCAGAGCGAGCAAGCGGAAACGTTGCCCGAATGGTCGTGCGCATCATGAAGCATTCCGAGGTTGATCCCAATCGGACCGGGGATGAAATAGCTATAGGAGTAGCCTCCACTGCGGCGATAGACCGGACAGGTATTCATACAGGCGCCACAACGGATACAATTGAGTATCTTGCGGTGCTCTGGTTGAGCGAGAATCTCCGAGCGACCATTATCGACGAGGATAAAGTGTTGCTCTCCTCCCTCATGAGGTCTTCCGTAGTGTGCGGTATAAGTGGTGCAAGGCTGTCCCGTGGCTGAACGAGCAAGCAGACGGGTAAATACCGCAAGGCTATCCAGATTTGGAATCAGCTTATCGATACCAAAGGCAGTGATATTGAGCTTTTGGCACGCCATCCCCATATCCGCATTCCCTTCGTTGGTACAGACCACTACCTCACCTGTCTCAGCGACAGCGAAGTTGCCTCCGGTCATCGCTGCGTCGGCATTGAGAAAATCCTGCCTCAGCGACTTACGTGCTTGATGGGTCAGATAGGTAGGGTCAGAATTGCCTTTCTCACTACCCAGTTTCTCCTCAAATAGCTTGCCTACTGCTTCCCTCTTGATATGGATTGCGGGCATTACTATGTGGCTTGGGTGAGCATCCATCAGCTGGAGGATACGCTCTCCGAGATCACTCTCTACCACATCTATTCCCTTGGAGATTAGATAGTCATTGAGCTCGCACTCCTCAGAGAGCATCGACTTACTCTTGACCATCTTCTTCACATTGTGCTTTGCCAGTATCTCATGGATTATTTGGCGATACTCTTCTGCATCCTTTGCGTAGTGTACGATGCACCCATTTGCTGTCGCTTTCTCCTCAAACTGTTCGATGAGCTCGGGAAGGTGGGAGGTGCTGTGCATCTTTATATCATGGGCGAGCTGGCGGAGCTGCTCCCACTCGGGGATGTCTTTGCTCAAACGGTCGCGTTTCTGTCGCACGAGCCAAAGCGTCTGATCGTGCCACTGCGCATTCTCTTTATTCTCTTGGAAGGCTTTGGCAGCCCTTGCGTGATGTGTACTCATAAGTTAGCTGTGAGGATTTGTAAGAAATGAATCGTATTGATAGGTAGATGCTCTCGGTCAATCACACCCTGCATGTGCATGAGACAAGAACTGTCGGCTCCTGTTATGTATTCAGCTCCCGTCGACATATGGTCACGCACCTTGTCGTGTCCCATACAACCCGACACTTCGGGCTCTTCCACAGAGAAAAGTCCACCGAAGCCACAGCACTCGTCGATTCGTTCCGGCTCCTTTACGGTGATACCATCTACTTTCTCTAGCAGAGCTCGCACCTTGTTGAAGTAAGGCACCGTCTGCTCTGACGCAGAAGAGAGCCCTAGCTCACGTACACCATGGCAACTATTGTGCAGGCTTACAGTATGGGGAAATTTGCTGGCAAAGTGCTCAGGTTTGACAATGTCGTGTAGAAATTCGGCAATATCATATATATATTGCACCGAATGGCACTCGTGAGGCTCTTTCCCTAATATCTCGGGATGAAACTCACGTACAAAAGCGACACAGCTCGCCGATGGACCTACGATGTAGTCGTACTTCAAAAAAAGTTGTTCGAAGCGCTCAGCCAGAGGAAGAGATTTCTCCTCAAAACCACCATTTGCCATCGGCTGACCGCAACATGTCTGATTCAACGGGTAGTCCACGTCCAGATCCAACGACTTTAGCAGCTTGTAACACGCTATACCCACCTCTGGGTACACAGCATTGATGTAACAGGGGATAAATAACCCTATCTTTTTCCCTTTCAATTCTCCATTCATATTCAATCTTGATGATTAGTTAATTATCTTATCCGCGGTTGTTTCGATTTACCAAACGTAAATAAATTCTCTAAAATAACAATGAAAATGAAGAAAAACATGCTCAAACCTATATTTTATCTCCACTGAGGGGGTCAAATAGCGGATAACGGACTATTCTTGAGGGTGGGGTATAGGGCATAAATCTCCTCTATAGAGAAGAGACGGCTCCTCTATAGAGGAGTCGAGACAAATCTATAGAGGAGTTATCTCTCCTCTATAGAGGAGTTTTTTGTAAGTTTGTCATGCAAAGTTACTACAAAAAAGTGAAATGCGGAAAGATATAGTGATAGAATTGAGTTACAAGGGTTTTGGTTGAAGTGGCGATAATCCGTGAAGCCATTACAATCCCTGCCGAAGCCAAATCCTGACGCC
>JAEWZH010000014.1 GCA_023395395.1 Bacteroidota bacterium
TCTCTCGATAGAGCAACAAAAGTCTCTCGGTAGAGAGACTGAATTCTCTCGATAGAGCAACAAAAGTCTCTCGGTAGAGAGACTGAATTCTCTCGATAGAGCAACAAAAGTCTCTCGGTAGAGAAACACAACTGCTTCACAGACTATATCCCTGAAAAATGAATAATTAAAGCAATGGCTTTATTTATACATATCATATATTTTCACTACATTTGCGCCTAAGAAATTATCACATACATAAAACTTTCATTTCGTATGAAAAATATCCTTATCATCGGCTCTACTGGACAGATCGGTACAGAACTAGCCATGCACCTCCGTAGCATCTATAAGGATGGTCAGGTAGTAGCAGGTTACATCCAAGCTCAGCCACCTAAGCAGGAGCTACTGGAGAGCGGTCCTTGCGAGGTAGTCGATATTACCAATGCACAGCAGATTGCCGATGTCGTAAAAAAGTACGACATAGATACCATCTACAATCTTGCTGCTCTCCTTTCAGCAGTAGCGGAAGCCAAGCCACAGTTGGCGTGGCAAATTGGTTTAGGAGGTCTATTCAACACGCTGGAGGTGGCACGTGAAATGGGTTGTGCAGTATTCACCCCAAGCTCTATCGGTGCGTTTGGCCCGTCTACTCCGAAAGACAAGACACCACAAGATACCATCCAACGCCCTACCACCATGTATGGTGTGACCAAGGTATCTGGCGAATTGCTTAGCGACTATTATTTCCGTCGCTTTGGTGTGGATACCCGATCAGTACGCTTCCCTGGACTTATCTCCAACGTAGCGCCTCCAGGAGGTGGCACCACAGATTATGCAGTGGATATTTATTACAAAGCAGTCCAAGAAGGGAAGTTTGTCTGCCCAATAGCTGAAGGCACCTACATGGATATGATGTATATGCCCGATGCGTTAAATGGTATGGTTCAACTCATGGAGTCAGATCCCAGCAAGCTCATTCACCGCAACTCATTCAACATTGCAAGCATGAGTTTTCAGCCAGGAGACATCTTTGCGACTATCAAGAAAGTGGTTCCTGACTTTGAAATGACCTACGAGGTAGATCCACTACGTCAGGCTATTGCTGAATCTTGGCCCAATTCTCTAGATGATAGTTGCGCGCGCGACGAGTGGGGTTGGAGCCCTAAGTATGACCTCGAAAGCATGACCGCCGACATGATTCGTGTCCTTACAGAGCGTTTCAAAAAGTAATCATAAGTATATAAAAGCCAAGGAGCACCTCTACCAAGATGGTAGAGGTGCTCCTTGGCTTTTATATCTGACTAGAAAGGATTTTACGATCCAGCACACGCCCAATCCCCTTATCGTACTCTATAGCACCCAAGTCTACTAGCTCGGTAATCACACGTGAAAGGGCAGAACGAGTCACGCCAAAATATTCTGCCAAAGAGGTAACACTCATACCAAGATCAAAGAGACCATTCTTGTCCGTCTGCTCCAAAATATAAAAAGCCAATTTGGATCTAATCTTCTTGATTGAAAAAATCTGTAACCTTTGACTCAAATTCTGCACCTGATCACTACTATAGTGCAAAAAACCACGACGAAAATGCGGGCAATAGGTCATCGCCTTCTCTACTCCTTTGGTATCGTAGTACTCCACCATACATTCCTCTAGTGCGATAACATCGTGAGCAAATCGATTTTTGGAAGAAAACAACAGCGATGCGCCTAATGGGAATGGTGCTCTATGCTCCGATACAAAGAGATTATATCCGACATCCGAAATAATCTCCATCCGCACGCTTCCCTTTGTAAGCAACATCAAATCCTCAATCGCATCTCCTTGATAGGCAATATGATCTCCTTTATCAAAGCGTCGCGCCTTTTTGGCATCCAGAGCCAACATCTCTATCAGATCTGCAGGATAATTACCTCGGCATTCCACATTACAAAAGTAATTGAAAAGCCTAGGACATTTGATCGTCTCAGTATTCATGGTGTAATCTTGTAGTTCAAACTCATCCGCAAGATACTCATTTTAGGATAAAGCAGTGTCGCATTTATCACATTATTTCATCAACCATTGCACTAACTTTGCAGAAGTTATAATTATCCAACACCAAAGTTTCAAATTATGAGTATGTTTTGCTACCAGTGCCAAGAGACGGCACACAATACTGGATGCACCTTAAAAGGTGTTTGTGGAAAGACTGCCGATGTGGCAGGTATCCAAGACTTCACGGTCTATTTACTCCGTAATATCTCACTCTATGCCCAGACCGCCCGCAAGGAGGGGAAAGAAATCCCTACAAGCGTAGGTAGGTATATAGCTGAGTCGCTCTTTATGACCATCACCAATGCCAATTTTGATTTCGATCGCTTTATCGTACAGATAAACAAAGGATATACGCTCCGTAACGAGCTTCGGGATATCCTTGGGAGAAGCATCGAATCTGCCGACTGGGAGTCCACCGATCGAGCTGAAATCGAAGCAAAAGCTCAAGAGGTAGGTGTACTGCGCACTAAAAATGAGGATATCCGATCACTCCGTGAGATGATTACCTATGGTCTTAAGGGTATGGCTGCGTATGTAGAACATGCGATGGTACTAGGGCATGAAGACCCCGAGATCTACGCCTTTATGGAAGAAGCTCTTGTCGCATCAGACATTATGGAGGATGCAAATGAACTTACGGCGATGACGCTCAAAACCGGTTCTTTCGGTGTGAAAGCGATGGCGCTACTTGACAACGCCAATACCAGCCACTACGGTAATCCTGAGATTACCAAAGTAAATATCGGAGTACAGAAAAACCCTGGCATCCTCATCTCCGGGCATGATCTACGTGACCTAGAGGATTTGCTCAAGCAAACCGAAGGAGAGGGCATTGATATCTACACCCACTCCGAAATGCTACCAGCCCACTACTACCCTGAGCTAAAGAAGTACAAGCACCTCGTAGGCAACTACGGAAGTGCATGGTGGGAGCAGACCAATGATTTCGAGACTTTCAATGGTGTCATCCTATTCACCACAAATTGTATCGTGCCTCCGCGCAAGAGTGCTACCTATGCTGATAGAGTGTACACGACTGGATCTTCAGGGTTCCCTGGGTTCAAACACATTCCAGATCGCAAAGAAGGGGAGATGAAAGACTTCTCTGAACTCATCGCACACGCTAAGAAGTGCCAAGCACCGACAGAGATAGAGACAGGCGAGATTGTTGGTGGTTTTGCACACAATCAGGTTATCGCACTTGCCGACAAGGTAGTAGAGGAGGTAAAGGCAGGCAATATCAAGCAGTTCTTCGTGATGGGTGGTTGTGATGGTCGTCACAAAGAGCGTAGCTACTACACCGATTTCGCACTTGGACTACCAAAGGACACCATTATCCTTACCGCTGGATGCGCCAAGTACCGCTATATCAAGCTGCCTCTGGGCGACATCAATGGCATTCCAAGAGTGTTAGATGCAGGACAGTGCAATGATAGCTACTCTATTGTACAGATTGCAATGGCGCTCAAGGTGGCATTTAATCTGGAGGATGTCAATGATCTGCCTGTCGTTATTAATATCTCTTGGTATGAGCAGAAGGCGGTAATCGTACTTCTTGCGCTCCTTTCTCTTGGCTTTAAGAATATTCAAGTAGGACCTACCCTCCCTGGCTATCTATCACCAAACATCGGGAAAGTACTCAATGAAGCATTCGGGCTTCGTAGCATCGACACTGTCGAGAGTGATTTAGCACGTATGGCAGCAAGATAATTGTCTATTCATACATGAAATAGTTTGCCCCTCTGTCTAGAATTTAGACAGAGGGGCAAACTATTTCATGTGCGAGATATTACAACTTTGGACCGGCAGCTACAAGTGCTTTGCCTGCAGCGTTACCTGTAAACTTTTCAAAGTTCTTGATGAAGCGACCAGCCAGGTCTTCCGCCTTGGTATTCCATTCACTGGCACTTGCGTAAGTATCACGTGGATCCAAGATAGCCGGATCTACACCAGGAAGAGCTAGTGGGATATTAAAGCCAAAGTAAGGCATCTCACGAGTCTCAGCTCTATCAATCGAACCATCAAGGATAGCATCGATAATACCACGGGTGTCCCTAATTGAGATACGCTTCCCCGTCCCATTCCAGCCAGTATTCACAAGATAAGCCTTAGCACCATGCGCCTCCATCTTCTTCACCAACTCCTCAGCATACTTGGTGGGATGAAGCGACAAAAAGGCTGCACCAAAGCAAGCAGAGAAAGTAGGAGTAGGCTCAGTGATACCACGCTCAGTACCTGCTAGCTTAGCGGTAAACCCACTGAGGAAGTAATACTGGGTCTGCTCTGGAGTAAGGATAGATACTGGAGGCAGCACTCCGAAGGCATCAGCTGATAAAAAGATTACCTTATTGGCATGACCAGCTTTAGAAATAGGCTTTACAATATTCTCAATATGATAAATAGGATATGAGACGCGTGTATTCTCTGTCACAGATTTATCGGCGAAGTCAATCTTACCCTCATTGTCTAAGGTCACGTTTTCGAGAAGTGCATCCCTGCGGATAGCGTTGTAGATATCCGGTTCGCTCTCCTTGCTTAGGTTAATGACCTTAGCATAGCAACCACCTTCAAAATTGAAGATACCATCGTCATCCCATCCATGCTCGTCATCACCAATAAGTAATCGCTTAGGATCGGTAGAAAGAGTAGTCTTGCCCGTACCAGAGAGTCCGAAGAAAATCGCCGTCTCCTTACCATCCATACTGGTATTAGCCGAACAGTGCATAGAAGCCATCCCGTTGAGTGGGAGGAGGTAATTCATATACGAAAACATCCCCTTCTTCATCTCACCACCATACCAAGTATTGATGATGACCTGCACCTTCTCCTTGAGGTTAAAGACAACTGCAGTTTCACTATTGAGACCTAGCTCTTTGTAGTTAGTCACCTTTGCCTTAGAGGCATTAAGAATCACAAAGTCGGGCTCGCCAAAATCTACAAGCTCCTGCTCTGTCGGGCGAATAAACATATTTTTGACAAAGTGCGCCTGCCAAGCTACCTCCATGATGAAGCGGAGCTTGAGACGGCTATTCTTATTCGCTCCCACAAAAGCATCTACGACGAAAAGACGCTTATTAGAGAGCTCATCGGTTGCAATCTTCTTAATAGTAGCCCAGTTTTTCTCCTCTACTGGCTTATTGTCATTTTTGTACTCGTCAGAAGTCCACCACACGGTGTCACGGGAAACTTCGTCCATTATGAAGAACTTGTCCTTAGGAGAGCGTCCAGTATACTCCCCTGTCATCACATTTACTGCGCCAAGCTCCGACACCTGTCCCTTCTCAAAACCCTCAAGATCACTGCGTGTCTCCTCCTCATAGAGGAAATCATACGAGGGATTGTAGATGATTTCGGTAGCCCCTGTGATACCGTACTTTGCTAAATCAATTTTACCTATCATAATGATACCAGTCTATAATATGTTGTTATTATCTTCAGTCTCACTCCCCGCAAATATACCTAATAATAATATCACCGAGCAATTATTTAAGTATTTATTTCCACATTAATCTTCGGATAGTCTGGATAGAGCAAGTACTTGGCACGTAGCTTACGGTAAGCATCAAGGTCGGATTGCCAACTATTACGAATTTCTTCTGCAGAGACCCCACTAATAATCTGCTGATAAAGCACTCCATTGCCCGCAAGAAGGTCAAAAGTAGACTTTCGATTAATAAATTCTATCCCGATGCGCTTACTCGCTTCATAAGCATCGATAATCACCTCAAGGTTGATGCCTTTATGCCAGTCATAACTATGTAAGTCAGGACCATAGCAACGTTTTCCTTGATGCTTAGGTTTGGTTGCCCCTAGCATAGATTTAGGAACAAATGAGTGCGTACCCATTCTTTTATCTGGATAGCCCACCTGTTCAAAAGGAGTATCAGTCCCCCTACCCTCACTCCAGGTGGTCGCCTCAAAATAGCATATCGTAGGGTAGTAGAGAATAGCTCTATCTGTTCGGAGATTAGGGCTCGGGGCGATAGGCAAAGTATAAGCCTCCCCATGGCTCCATCCCTTTACGGTGATTACTGAGAGGTCTACCTTTACACCATTATTCAGCCAACCCTCACTATTGATTAGGTAGGCAGCCTCCCCTAGAGTAAGCCCATGCACCGCAGGGATAGGTAGTAAGCTGATAAATGAACTATACTGCTTATCCTTTCGGACGGAGCCATCAATATAATCGTGCGGATTAGGGCGATCCAGCACCAATACGGGAATACCCTGCTCAGCGCAAGCCTCTAGCACATAAGTAAGCGTGCTGATATAGGTGTAGAAGCGCACGCCCACATCCTGTAAATCAAAAATCATTAAGTCTATCCCCGAGAGCTCTTTGGGCGTCGGCTTCTTTTTGTTACCATAGAGCGATACCACAGGCAGTCCTGTCTCACTATCCCTACCTGAATCGACCACTGCACCCGCATCATTGGTTCCCCGCAGGCCATGCTCTGGACTATAGAGCTTTACTACTTTTACCCCCCGTGCCAGTAGCGTATCTACGATATGGACGTGCCGACTATTCGAGAGGATACTCGTATGATTGACCGTCATCCCCACCTTCTTTCCCTCTGTATGCACAAGGATTTGATCCATCTGATCCGCTCCGACCTGTACCTGAGCCATTACCTGTAACGGCACAAGGAATAAGAGTAAAAATACTTGTTTCATCACTCAAATCTAAATAGTACCACCTCAAAAGGGGCGAATAGGTAACTCAGTGAACTCTTGAAGCTCATACGCTCCTCTGACACCTTTCGTTCATAATGGGTAAAGCCCTCGAGGTTGCTACTTGTAGAGGACTGAGTCGATGTATAAGAAATGATCTTTACCTTAGAAAATCCACTGTTTTGACCCTTGAGCTTGATACGATAATTGAGGGGATGACGTGTCATATTGACCGCCTTGAGGTAGTAGCACCCCGTCTCTTCGTCTGAAGTAATAGAGAGAATGACATCACTCGTGAGTGGATTAGGATTATCTAATCTATGTAAATGGGCACCTCTAAATGCCATGAAGTCTCTGAGGTAATCATACAACTGTGTAGGCTGGTAGGCTCCACCTACGACCTCGACAATAGGGAAGTCTTGTTCTATGTTTGTGGAAAGTAATGGCGTAATCCCTAGTGTACGGATATGGGGTGTACGACGCTCCGAAAGGATAAGGAATGCAGCTCTAAGTGCGAGAGGAGGAAGAAAATACCCCGTATCATAATGTTTGTCAAAGGTGACCTCGCTTATCAAATGGGGGAAAAGAAGCAAATCATTGCCCGCAATCAAAGAATCTACCTGCTCCAGATTATCATAGCTTACCTCAGGTAAAATCAAATCGTAAGGATAATCACTGTACCTCTGATAGGCAGAGCGATTGCCAGCGCTGATGATTTGAAGCTCTGGATACTTAGCTTCCAATACTTCAAGTAGCATCGTAAAGCGTCTGTCATACTCCATACTGGTGAGATTGTAACCTGGCTGTATCGTCACTTCACTTGCACCAGCCAGGTCAATCAGTTTCTCCATATAGGCGATGCGACTGGGAAGTTCCTTAATGTCCTCTACACGTTGGATGGTCGATGGGTCGGTAAAGCCAGAGTTAGCAACCAACACAGGAGTACTCCCTAGCTCCTTGGTTAGCCGAAGCAACTCAGGATAACCAAAAGCATCTGTAAGCTCATTTTCTCTAAGTGTCCATAAGGGTTTCTGCTTGAGAGAATCAAGATAAAGGGGATAGGTTCCAGGAAAAATCCCATTGGCAGTAGTACCGCAGGGGTATCGGACAAAGGCAGGATCCAAATCCTTGAGTAGTGAATAAAGGTCAGCACTAATCCCTCCACGTAGAATATTATCCGAACGATCGAGGCGGAGGTCATCCAATAGCAGAGAAGCGCGCCTACTATTTGTCCAATAGCTCACACTATCATTTTGCACCAAGTAGGTTTCACCCTCAGTGACCTCAACCTCCAATAGCAGTTGCGTACGCTCTACACGTTCAGAAGTCGTAAGGACTCCCTTGTAGCGTGCCCAATCGGCTCTAGGGGAGAGGGCAATACGGTTGGAAACCAGGCGAAGGGAATCATCTACAATAGAGGCATATAGGGTGGCATTGCCAACCGCTTGGCCTCGACAGGAGAAGTCAAAGCTCTGTCCCTTGTCCATTGATCCCCCCTGGATGATTTGAGTAAAAGCGACGATAGAGTCATTGCTCGAAGCGATAATTGAGAGATAATAATTGTCTCCACCACCTAAGACAGAGATATTACCTCCCAAAAATGTCCAACCATAGTGCTGATGAGGAGTGGGATAAAATAGTCGAGAGCCGTTGGGTGTCACGATGGCCTGCTCTTCGACGTCATACCCTACGTTAGCTGGCAGAGTAGCAAGGTCAAAACCGCCATTAATCAAAAGATTGGTACCCAATAGGTCTCTACCTCCGCTCCCAGGATCTAGTGTCACGCCAATAGGGAGTTCTCCCTTATATATAGTGGGGAGATCGGTATCTACCACGATCACCCCCACATAGGGCTGCTTAGACTCACACGACTCTAAGAGAACGAATAGAGCGAGTGCTCCTACGAGCCGTAGCAATCGCTTCAAGACAACACTCATCGACTAATCTAGGTGGATAGCACACGAGGTAGTCCTTGGCTCAGCAGTAATCCTGACGAGATCCTGAAGACCCCTAGTGTCACTCCTCGGGGTGGCGACTTTGATACCCGGTACTGTATAGCTATTGTAGAGCACTTGTCTCATTCGAGCAATCTGATTTAGGCTAAATTCATCACTATGACAAAAGTCATAGTCCATGATATTAGTCGCATCAAATCTACCACTACTACAGTCATTCCGTTTCAATAGACCAGCTATCTCCAATATACTGGTATTGCCCGATGCGATGATTGCCCTGCGATTTTCTTCGTACTTCTGACGGTTATAAGTAGGAGTGTCTGTACAGTAATCAGTGTCTTCGCAGCTATCAAGTATGACACTCTCTCTGCTCCCCTGGACTTCAGAAAAAGTGTGGAAAAGCCCAAGATAATGCCCAAGCTCATGTGCCAACGTATTCTTGCCCAGATTTCCTTTCAGGAAAGTATACTGCCAAGTAAGCCACTCGAAAGCGTCAGAATTGATGGCGACACAATGATTATAATTGCTAAAGCCTGCCAACCCTCCTGCCGCCTTGATCTTTGCCTCATCCTCAGCCGAGAGCTGCGACAATCCTTCTATCGCAACAGAATTAAGCGCAAATGGAAGATGTGATATACCAAGGGTCAATTGATTAGCTCCTCCCTCTCGAGTAAATGGAAAAACAAAGATATTAATATACTTATTGATAGGCCATCCCATAGAATGGAATCGACCTCCTTCCTTATCGTTCATCACCGTAGAAGGGCTTAGCGACTTCTCCGTCATTGCTACAGCCCGCACCCCAGCGGGACTGATGCGCTTCCCGTCTGGATCTACAGTCGCAAGGACAAAGCGAATATTCGTCTCTCTAGGCACATAATAGACCTCATTAGTCGCCATCGATTCGCTCCATCGCTTGATACCACGGTATACTTGATTGTTGTCCAACTGCGGGCGTTGACCATGTAGTTCATTAATATACTCTAGTATCTTCTGGGCATCAGTACTATTGAGCACATACTTTCGGCGAAGGGTATCGGTCTGGAGTTTATCCTCCTCGTTATACAGCACGTGAAATATCACCGGTATTTCATAGGTAACAGTGCTAATATCTATGTCATTTCCACCCTTTTGCTTCACTCTTACCTCTACATGCTCCTTAGAAGTTGCAAAAGTAAGCACCCCTTGGCGCTCCTCTCCAGAAAGATTGGGCTGGACTTTAATCCCTACAATGGTGCGGGATATCCCTCCCATTTGCGCATTCGTCGAGAGCCATAGTGCATCGCTTGATACCTGCCATGCTTCGTCCGAAGACACCACCACTGAAAGCTCTTTTTTGTTGGCATCCAAAGGATTTCCATTTTGATCGGCCCAGAGCTCTTCTAGTGAAGCGCTCAGCCCGGTTATCTGCGTATTCTTGGCACAACTGCCCAATGCAAAGAGCAATAAGACAGACCAAAGTAAGCTCTTTAGATACACTTTCATCTCATAGACACATTAATCACCTCCCTAATCCTATCAGGGGTAGCTATCCCTCGCTCTCCCAAAATGGTGCCACGCTGCTCAAATCGAGTAATAATCTCTTGGGCTACCCTTGCTGAGATACCACCCTCTTTCATAGATGCCGCCAAACCAAGGCTATGAATAAAGTCCACCACAGCTTGGATTGTTGCCGTCACTGTCGATTCTTCACTCAGCCCGGTAATACCAAATACTCGACGACCCATCTGGACAATCTTCCCTCGCTTCTCTTCGCTGAATACTTCCATCACTGCGGGCAGTACCATCATCAGAGAAGCGCCATGAGTGGTCCCCGTCAGAGCCGTTATTTCATGTCCAATACGGTGTGTCATCCAATCCTGCTCCACTCCCATAGAGAGCATATAATTGAGACCAAACGTAGCCGAGAGCATATATTCGCATGCCATATCGTAGTCATTGTTGCCCTTCATCAGGCTTGGAGCTATATCCAAGAGGTTGAGCAAAATCCCCTCTGCAAGGCGATCCATCACTCCACTCTGACCTGTGGAAGTAAGGTATTGCTCGAGCGTATGCATGAATGTATCTGCCACGCCACAGGCTACCTGATGTTCACTTAGTGTGTACGTGTAAGTAGGATCCAAAATGGAGAAGAGGGGGAAGTGGCAAGTAATGGCAAACTTCTCATTGATTGCCCTATTGGAAAGTACGGCCCCAGAGTTCATTTCCGACCCAGTAGCAGGCACCGTCAGCACTGTCCCAAGTGGTAGTGCTTCACCATAATAGCCACTCTTGACCATCTCCCAGCTACTCATCGGAGCTTCCACGCCCATAGCAATGATTTTGCTGGCATCAATGACAGAACCACCTCCTACAGCGAGGATAAAGTCACAACCCTCACTCCGTACCAACTCTATTGCTCGATCCACTGTAGAGCAATCAGGATTTGCCTCGATACCACCAAAAGGCACTACTGAATATCCCTCCAGCTGTGCCATTACTTGGTCATAAATCCCATTACGTTTTACACTACCACCACCATACGTTAGTAGTACCTTACACCCCTCGGGTATATATTTACGCAACCGCTCCACGCTCCCACGCCCAAAGATAATCTTGGTTGGATTGCAAAAAGTAAAGTTATTCATTTTTAGTCCTCCTTGATAATAATATTCCTATCAGACCACTAAGATACCAACTTCTACTGAAATACGTTAATCGTCTGGTACCCCTCAATCCCTCAAGTAGAGGGGATGTGTCGGTAAAGAGACAAGATTCTCTCTATTGAGAGACTGGATTCTCTCTATTGAGAGACTGGATTCTCTCTATTGAGAGACTGGATTCTCTCTATTGAGAGACTGGATTCTCTCTACCGAGAGACTGGATTCTCTCTACCGAGAGACTGGATTCTCTCTACCGAGAGACTGGATTCTCTCCATTGAGAGATAAAAAGAAAAATATACCAACCATGCTCTTCTAATTGACACAAAATTAGTATCTTGTCGCTACGAGTATATCCTTGCAAATACAGCATCTAATTTATGACAAATAACATTACGACAGTGCTCCTCACCGGAGCGGGAGGAAATATTGGACGTGAGGTGGTAGAGATATTAGTGCGTCGAACCTATAAGTATCGACTAAGGGTATTTGACCTAGACACGCCCCGCAATCGAGAGTTTTTCGACCGATTTGGAGGTCGGCTGGATATTTATTTGGGGGATATTACCCGACCTGAAGACTTGATAGAGGCTACCAAAGGGGTAGATGTTGTCTTTCACATGGCATCAATTATTCCCCCATTGGCACTTGACCGACCTGAGCTTGCATACAAGGTAAATGTGGGAGGGACACGCAACCTTACCGAAGCTCTCCGTAAACAGTCTCCTGACGCTTTCATCTTAATGGCATCCAGCGTAGCTACGTATGGAGATCGATTTCTCAACCCCTTTATTAGAGTCGGAGATCCGCTCATCCCCGCTACAGGTGACACCTACGCTGAGACCAAAATAGAGATGGAGCGGATTATACAGGAGAGCGGGATACGATGGTCTATTTATCGACTGGCTGCCATTATGGGTGCAGGCAATCATAATGCACCTAAGCTGATGTTTAGGATGCCACTCGAACAGATAATGGAGATTTGTACCCCTCGTGATACAGCGAGAGCGTTTGTAAACACATTGGAGCATCGTGAGGAGATCGAAGGTCGTATATTTAACCTTGGTGGTGGAGCAGATTGTACAACTACTTACAGCGAATTCCTTGCGAACAATATGAAAATATATGGGCTCGCTCCATTGGATTTTCCCTATCGTGCTTTTGCTCAGAAAAACTTCCATTGTGGCTATTTTGAAGACGGTGACGAGTTAGAAGAAATCCTCCACTTTCGACGTGATACTCTTGCAGACTACTATGCACTAGTACAAGACCATACCCCTTGGATTCAAAAACTAGCTACGATGGGGATTAGCAAGATTGTCAAGAGCTATTTACTCAGCAAAAGTGAGCCTTATCGTGCTTGGAAAGAGCGGGATAATGAGGCGATGAAACTGTATTTTAGAGACTAATAATCGTATCACACTGTAGTATAACCTATGAAAATTAAAAAGATTTTATTGGCTGGAATCACCTGCCTACTCTCCTTAGGAGCGATAGCATCCAGTTCCGACCCGGCATGGATTAGACACACTGCCATAAGCCCAGATGGGGAGATTATCGCTTTCAGCTATAGGGGCGATCTATTTACTGTCCCTCTAAGTGGTGGATTGGCGACACAGATTACCTCACATGCTGCTTATGACAAAGCACCAGTATGGAGCCCTGATGGTCAGTATCTTGCTTTTGCATCAGACAGAGAGGGCAACTTTAATATCTACCTCACCTCTAGGAGAGGAGGCAACGCCACACGCATCACCTACGGTGGCACCCATCAGATTCCAGTGGCGTTTCTTGATGGTGAGACGATTGTCTACGACTCCAATATTCGCCCTGCCAAAGAGATGGGACTATTCCCATCTGGACAGTTCACTCAACTCTACCAGCAAAGTATAAAGGGTGGCAGACCAAAGATGTTTTCTGCCATCACCATGGTAGATCCATCCATTGGGAAGGATGGTCGCATTCTATACACCGATATTAAGGGGTATGAGGACAAGTTTAGGAAGCATCATACCTCTTCTATTACTAGAGATATTTGGCTCTATAGCCCTAGCGAAAAAAGCTATCGCAAGCTAACCACTTTTGAGGGGGAAGACCGCAATGCTCTATGGCTCCCCGGACAAACAGAGTATCTCTACACTAGCGAACAAGATGGGACACTCAATATATACAAGGGAAGTATTTCGGGTGAAGCACCAGTCCAGATTACACACTTCGAGAAGCACCCTGTTCGCTACATGAGTATGGACAATAGAGGTAATGTCGCTTTCTCGTGGAATGGAAAGCTCTACTATATGCCTCTTGGTAGCGAACCTCGACAAATACCCGTGGAGGTCATCGCAGACTTCACGATTCCCGAAGTCGAATACCAGACCATCACGAGAGGAGCAACTGATTTTGCCCTTTCGCCAAATGAAAAGGAGGTTGCTATTATAGTCCGTGGAGATGTATTCGTCGCCAATATCGAGTATGGCACCACAAAGCGAATCACCAACACTGCTGAGCAAGAGCGTGATCTCACATGGAGTCCTGATGGTCGCAGGCTGGTTTATTCCGCCGAACGAAATGGTCAATGGAATCTTTATATGACCGAGCTGGTTCGATCAGAGGAAAAACAATTTGCCTATGCCAAGGAGCTTAAGGAGACTCAACTCACCAATAAGAGTGATGTCCCTTCTTTTCAGCCAGTATTTAGCCCCGACGGCAAGGAGATTGCCTTCCTACGTGATCGTTCGGCTATCTATGTGCTCAACATCGCTTCTAGGTCAGAACGTGAGGTGATGAATAAGCGTTACAATTACTCTTACTCCGATGGCGATCAAGACTTTGCTTGGAGTCCAGATGGAAAGTGGATTATCACAGAGACTATTGGGGATGGCGGATGGAATAATAAAGATGTCGCCCTATTTAAGGCTGACGGCAGTGGTATGATGCACAACCTCACCCAGAGTGGTTATTCTGAAGGCAGTGGTCGCTTCGTAATGGAGGGTAAGGCGGTCATCTTTGGGTCAGACAGAGCTGGTTATCGTAGCCACGGTAGCTGGGGTGCAGAGTACGACCTCTATCTGATGTTTCTCAATCAAGAAGCTTTCGACCAATACCAGCTCGGCAAAGAGGAGCGGGAGGTATTCCTAGCCAAGGAAGACGAAAGTAAAAAGGAAGAGAAGAAAGACGATAAGAAGGAGCAACCAAAAGTAGTAGCGCCCCTCTCATTTGAGTTGGATAATAGAGATTACATGACCGTACGCCTTACCCGGAGCAGTGGTATGCAGAGCGACTTTGCCATGAATTCAAAGGGAGACAAACTCTATTACCTAGCATCATTTGACAATGCCACCAACCTCTATTCGCTTGATCTCGCTGAGAAAAAGACGGAAATGGTGATGGCAGACGTGGGTGGTGGCAAGTTGGAACTCGGCAAGGACGACACGACCCTCTACCTTTTCTCGTTCCGTGGAATGTACAAAATCTCTGGCAAGGAGCGCAAGCCTATCAACTTCACCGCTCGCTTCGAGTACAAAAGCACCCAAGAGCGGACGTATATGTTTGACCACATCGTAAAGCAGGTAGAAAACAAATTTTACGATGTCAATCTCCACGGAGTAGACTGGAATGGCTACGCTGAAACGTACCGTGAGTTTCTCCCTCATATCAATAATAATTACGACTACGCAGAGATGATCTCTGAGCTATTAGGTGAGCTCAATGCTTCACATACTGGAGGTCGATATAGTGGCAAACCAGCTAACCGCCCTACCGCTTCGCTCGGTCTATTCTACGACGATAGCCACGAAGGCGTTGGTGTGAAAATCTCCGAGGTGATGAAAGGCGGTCCGATGGACAAGGCGAAGTCTATCGCCAAACCTGGGGTTATCGTCACTAGGGTAAATGGAGAGGAGATCGCACCTGACAAACCACTAGAGTACTATCTCAATGGGCTGTCTGGCCAGTGGGTCACTCTCACGCTTCGTGACACAAATGGCAGTGAAGTAGAAGAACAAGTACGCCCAATCTCTGCCGGAGCCGAAAATGGCTTGCTCTATCGTCGTTGGGTAGAAAAGCGTGCCAAGATGGTAGAAGAGTGGAGTGGTGGCAAGATTGCCTATGTACATGTACAAGGGATGGATAGTAGATCATTCCGCAGTGTATTCAAAGATTTGCTCGGCAAGTATCGCCACTGTGATGCTGTAGTAGTGGACACCCGTTTTAACGGCGGTGGTTGGCTACATGAAGACTTGGTCATCCTACTGACTGGCAAAGAGTACAGTCGATTTGCCCCTCGCGGACAGTACATTGGGAGTGACCCATTTGCTCAGTGGAACAAACCTTCTGCGGTGCTGATGTCTGAAGGAAATTACTCCAATGCACACGGTTTTCCTTGGGTGTACAAGACACTTGGCGTCGGCAAAGTCATCGGAGCACCAGTGCCAGGAACCATGACTGCGGTGTGGTGGGAGACACTTGTGGATCCATCACTCGTATTTGGAATCCCACAAGTAACAGTAACCGATGTTCAAGGCAATGCGTTAGAGAATACTCAGCTCAATCCTGACATCCTCATCCTCAATACGCCTGAGCAATACCTGCAGGATTATGATGCTCAACTCAAAGCAGCCGTGGATAATTTAATGAAGTAATCTCAAAGTGCTTCTCTGTAGTATAAGGGCGTGTATATGAGGAATACACGCCTTTTTTTTGATCTTTCTGGGATGAGACTTACACACGTTTCAGTAAATCTATGGGGGTAAGGCTTGGCAGTATGACTATAAATTTGTACCTTTGCACAGCTTTCCTTTTAAGAGGAGGTCTGATCTGCTAGCTCAGTAGGTAGAGCACAACACTTTTAATGTTGGGGTCTTGGGTTCGAGCCCCAAGCAGATCACAGACGTAGCGCAACTTCCTTGGGAGGTTGCGCTATGTCTATTTTGTACCTATCCATCATAAATAATATCGATGAAAAGAGGTATCTTTGAGGACTTGAAGGAGAAAGCAGAGATGAGTGGAATAACAACAAAAGAAAATATACAGCGAGCCAAGCAACGCTTCGGCATCGTGGGCAATTCAGAGGCTTTAAACAGAGCTATTGAGGTGGCTCTGCTCATTGCTCCTACTGATGTAAGTGTGCTAGTAACGGGTGAAAGCGGTGTGGGTAAAGAGAACTTTCCCAAAATCATTCATCACAATAGCGTCCGTAAACATGGTGCATTTGTTGCCGTCAATTGTGGCGCTATCCCTGAAGGAACCATCGATTCCGAACTCTTTGGGCACAAGAAAGGTTCATTTACCGATGCAGTCACCGAACGCAAAGGATACTTTGAAGTGGCTGATGGTGGCACGATATTCCTCGATGAGGTAGGGGAGTTGCCACTTGCGACTCAAGCTCGCCTCTTGAGGGTTTTGGAGTCTGGAGAATTTATGAAGGTAGGTTCGTCCGATGTGCAGCGTACAGATATCCGAGTGGTAGCGGCTACCAATGTGGATTTGGAGGAAGCGGTAAAGGAAGGAAAGTTTAGACAAGACCTCTTTTATCGACTCAATACTGTAACTATCGAGCTACCTTCTCTGAGGGAAAGGGGGAATGACATAGGTCTACTCTTCAGAAAGTTTGCAAGTGACTTTGCCGACAAATATCAGATGCCACCTATTCGCCTTGACGATGGGGCTCTGAGTATGCTAGAAATGTATTCCTGGCCGGGCAATATACGTCAGTTGCGAAATCTAGTAGAGCGTCTCAGTGTCATCGCAGAGGATAGGACAATTACCAAGGAGGTATTGGAAAGAAATCTTCCTGCTAATGCTTTGGTACGACACCCTGCTGTGATTAGTACTCAACCCACTTTTGAGCGACAACAAGAATCTTTTGGGCAGACTCCACCTAATGCAACTTTGGGTGCACTATATGCAATGCTCCATGATGTGCAGGGAAATGTCAATGAGCTGACTCAACTACTCTATCGATTGCTGCAAGGACAGCAATACATGCCTCAGACAATGCACAGCATCGAGGCTCCACGGCCTAACCCGATTAACGAGATCCACAAAGGGAATAAAGGAGAAGAGATTACGGCTGTGGAAGATTTCCATGATCTCCTAGAGGATGGAGAAATCGTAACGCTCAAAGAGATGGAAGCAAGGTACATTGAGTTTGTACTCGAACGCAACAATGGGGCTAGAAGAAAAACTGCCGAGGATCTGGACATTTCAGAGCGAACGCTCTACCGAAAACTAAACAGGGAATAAGAGATGAGGAAGTATACACTATACACCATATGGACGATTGCTCTAGCACTCATGATGAATGGCTGCTCTGTTTCGTATAGCCTCAATGGAGCCAGTATTGATTACACTAGGATTAAAACAATCAACATCACAGACTTTCAAAATATCGCACCTATTGTCTATCCTCCCCTAGCTCAAAAGCTGTCAGAGGATTTGAAGGATAGATTCCAAAAACAGACACGACTCACCCAAACCACCAGGATTGGGGATATCAACATAGAGGGAGAGATTGTCGGCTATGATCTGGCTGCCGAGGCGGTACAAGCAGATGCCTATGCTGCTAGAACCAAACTCACAATGAGGGTCAATGTACGCTATACTAATACTGTAGATGACAAAGAGAGTTTTGAAAGGGAGTTTACTTCGTTTGTCTCCTTTGATAGCTCACAGATGTTTACCAATGTGCAGGATCAGCTCGTAGAGGATCTCACTAAGGATATTATCAATCAGATATTCAACGCCACTGTAGAAAATTGGTAAGGTAATACGATATGACAAAGGAGGAACTTGGAAGACTCATCACCGCCCCCCAGCAAGCGAATAATAATCATTTACTGGAACTACTGAACCTTAGCCAGCAATACCCCTACTGCGCACCACTCCAAAGTCTAATATTGGTATTGTTGCATAGAATAAACGATCTTCGTTTTGCCAGCGAACTACATGAGAGAGCACTCATCTTACCCGACCTGAGACGACTTTTCTTCCTGCTCAATTCTTCTACTGGGACGACAATTAATCCTAGAAATACGGAAATTGAAAGGGGAAGTAATACTTTCAGTCTCATAGATAGTTTTTTGGAAGAACACCCCGAAGATAGCTCTGAGCTCGAACTGCTCTTTGCTCCTGCTCAATCAACAATAATCAAAGAAGATACAGATGCCGATGAAATCATCGCTCAATTCCTAGAACAAGGGGAGAAAGCAGAGACTATTGAACCGCTTATCCCAAAGGAAAAGCTTGAAGCAAAGCAAAATGAAGCATCTAACGTCGGCACAAATGACGAGGATGAGCTATTGACAGAGACCTTGGCTCGCATGTATATCAGACAAGGAAAATATGAACGCGCCGAGCGTATATTAAGACAAATATATTTGGAGTTTCCAAAAAAAAGTGGTTACTTTGCCGAACAATTGAATTTCCTAGAGAAATTAATTAAAAATAATGAGGTAGGTAGGTAGATTTGTGCTTCCTAAAAGCCGAACTCCCCACCCTGCCGTGAAGTGATTATAATATAGTAGTAAAGAGAACGTATGTATGTATTTCTTTCAATACTGATAGTATTACTTGCTATCGTATTGGTGTTTGTGGTAACCATCCAAAACTCTAAGGGTGGTGGTCTGGCGGCAGGTTTTGCATCTAGTAACAATGTAATGGGTGTTCGTCGTACTACCGACCTGATTGAGAAGATTACTTGGGGCTTGGCAATCGCCATCGGTGTGCTGGCTATCCTTACCGCAAAATGGGCACCTCACAATGTGAGCAACCAACCAGAGAGTGTGATTATGGACAAGGTAAACGAGATGCAACTACCGACACCCGCTGATGCACAGCCATTCGGCGAGGTAGAGGCTCCTGTGACTGAGGCTCCAGCAGAGACCACTACCCCAGTTGAGACTACACCTACCGAATAATTTGGATGGTAGGCATTTGAGGGCGAAAAGCTTGGTAATCTCAATTATTTTTGGTTACTTTGCACACCGTAAGTATAATACACGTATATAATAACAGATAGAGATGTCACGAATTTGTCAAATCACAGGCAAAAAGGCAATGACTGGAAACAACGTTTCTCACTCCATGAGGAGGACGAAGCGAGTTTTCAATCCCAACCTTTTTGACCGTAAGTTTTACTGGCCTGAGGAAGACTGCTGGATCAAGATCCGTGTCTCTGCAGCTGGTCTACGCCTAATCAACAAGATTGGTCTGAATGCAGCGCTAGAGCAGGCTAATGCCAAGGGTTACCTCACTGAGGTATTGATCCTTGATAAGTAATTAACCCAATAGGAAGGAGAGAAAGCGTATGTCTAAGAAGAGTAAAGGCGATAGAGTACAGGTAATCCTTGAGTGCACTGAGCACAAGGAGAGTGGTCTACCAGGGACCTCTAGGTACGTGACTACCAAGAATAAAAAGAATACTACTGGTCGTCTGGAACTAAAGAAGTACAATCCTATCCTGAAGCGCATGACTGTGCACAAGGAGATTAAGTAAGGATTAAGGAGAAGATAATTAAGCATTAACCGATTAAAAGGAGGAGCAGATCATGGCAAAAAAAGCGATGTCAAAACTGCAGAAAGGTGATGGACGTACCTTCTCTAAGGTCATCAAGATGGTGAAGTCGCCTAAGACTGGTGCCTACACTTTCAAGGAGGAGATGGTACCTAATGAAATGGTAAAGGATTACTTCAAGAAGTAACCACCACCCACTGCAAATCAAAAGGGGAGTACCTTGGTTGTATCCAAACAACACGAAAGGTAAAAGTAGAAGCTTAAAGGGTAAGATGCGACCTTTTAAGCTTTTTACTTTATATAGATAATATAATGAGTGCAAATAAAGATCTTAAGGATTGGCTACCAATCTCGAAAAAGGAAGTAGAACTACGTGGGTGGGACGAACTAGATGTCATTATCTTTAGTGGCGATGCCTACGTAGATCACCCATCCTTTGCTAATGCAGTAATAGGAAGGGTTCTGGAAAGTGCTGGATACAAAGTTGCCATTATCCCCCAACCTAACTGGAGAGATGATCTTAGAGACTTCAAGAAGCTAGGAAAACCGAGATTATTCTTTGGAGTTTCCGCAGGAAATATGGACTCAATGGTCAATCACTATACCGCGGCAAAACGCAAAAGGTCTGATGATGCCTATACGCCTGATGAGCGGGTGGATATGCGCCCTGATTACCCAAGTCTTGTTTACACTAAAATCCTGAGAAATCTTTTCCCTGATACCCCTATTATCTTAGGTGGTATTGAAGCATCACTTCGTCGGCTCACACATTATGATTACTGGCAAGATAAGCTCCTTCCTGGGATGCCCTTTATGAGCGACGCTGATATAGTACTGTATGGTTTAGGTGAAAGGTCGGTGCTTGACATCGCATCTTTACTGGATAGAGGGGCTTCATTGGAAAATATCAAACAACTTCCACAGATCGCTTATACCGTCTCAGTTAAAGAATTTGAGGCAAAGGACAATGACATTGCACTCAATAGCCACGAAGATTGTCTAGCAGACAAGCTTTGCTATGCTAAAAACTTTAGACAGATTGAGGAGCAGAGTAATTCCTTAAACCCACACCGCCTTACTCAGGCTGTGGCAAATCAAGTAATTGTCGTCAATCCTCCCTACCCTCTACCCTCTACAGAAGAGGTAGATAGGTACTATGCGCTTCCTTATACTCGTCTCCCTCATCCGCGCTATCAAGGAAAGAGAATCCGTGCTTATGAGATGATTAGACATTCAATCAATATGCACCGAGGGTGCTTTGGGGGCTGTGCTTTCTGTACTATATCTGCCCACCAAGGGAAATTCATTGTCTCTCGCAGCCAAGAATCTATCGTAAAGGAAGCTGAAAAAGTGACACAGATGCCCGATTTCAAGGGATATATCAGTGATTTAGGCGGACCTAGTGCCAACATGTACCAGATGAAAGGAAAAAATCTATCTGTCTGCCAGCAATGCCTTCGTCCATCTTGCCTCCACCCAAAGATTTGTCCCAATCTCAATGCCGACCATACCCCCCTTTTAGAAGTTTATAAAAAGGTAGATGCTCTACCGGGCGTGAAAAAGAGCTTTATAGGCAGTGGTATCAGATATGATATACTCACCCATCATTTTAAGGATGAACAACTCAATAGCGCCGCAAAAAGATATACTGAAGAGCTCATCAAGAACCACGTTTCAGGACGACTCAAAATTGCCCCTGAACACACCTCTCCTAAGGTACTTCAGCAAATACGCAAACCTAGCTTTGATCACTTCTACACCTTCAAACGAGAGTTTGACCGTATCAATAACGAAGGAGGACTTCGACAACAGCTCATCCCTTATTTTATTAGTAGCCATCCGGGTTGCACAGAAGAGGATATGGCAGATCTTGCCCTGATATCCAAGTCTCTCAACTTTCAGCTAGAACAGGTGCAGGATTTCACCCCTACCCCTATGACAGTGGCTACAGTGATTTATTACAGTGGCTACCACCCCTACACGCTTGAGAAGATTCATACCGCACATACCAAGGAAGAGAAGGAAGCACAGCGACAATACTTCTTTTGGTATCAACCAGAAAAGAGGGCTGGAATTATCAAATCTCTCAAAAGGATTGGTAGATCTGATCTTATAGATAAGTTATTTGGTTCGACTTCCAAACCCACTCCAAATAAGAAAAGGAGAAGACATCGCTGACAACCTTATATGTTGCAAAATCTGGCTTTACCCTCGTTAATCAAAGTAAAGACAAAGGCATACCCCGAAAGGTATGCCTTTTATTTGTTAAAATGGTTGCAAAGTCACTTGCAAACCTCCTTTTAAATCCTTTTATTTGCTATGCAAATCTGTAGAATGCCTTTTGTGAAGAGAAAGGTCATTCTTCAACTCAAAAAAGAAAGGAAGATAGAAATGAAAAAAGGATTTATAATCGCAGCCATTGTGCTTGGAAGCTCCATAGTTGGAGCTATTGGTGGTGCAGCTATATACTCTGGCACCTCTGATTATTTTACTTCTTCCACCAAGCATAGGGAAGGAGTAGCTGATGAGACTAGTCTATTTGATCAACCCAAGATGACGCCTGCAATTTACTCATCGACCAGCACGCCCAAAGACTTTGTTGAGGCTGCAGAGAGGAGTATCAATGGAGTAGTGAATATTCGTAGTGAAGTAACCTTAGAGCACCGTCAAGGATCTCGGTACATCGATCCCTTTGAGTTTTTCTTTGGCATTCCTGGTGATGGAGGACGCTCCTCCGAGCAACAAGAGATGCCTACCAGAGTAGGATTAGGGTCAGGTGTTATTATCAGTACCGATGGTTACATCATTACCAACAATCATGTAGTATCTGGAGCCTCTCGACTCACAGTCAGTACAAATGATAATAAGGAGTACGAAGCGACGATTGTCGGCACAGATCCTGCGACAGATATTGCATTGCTCAAGATTGATGCGACCGGTCTTCAACCCATCCCCTTTGGAGATAGTGAGAGCCTAAAGGTTGGGGAGTGGGTGCTGGCCATTGGCAATCCATTCAATCTACAAAGTACCGTCACAGCCGGCATCGTCAGTGCCAAGGGCAGAAGCTCTGGAGGGCAAGGGGACTTGCAGGTTACCTCTTTCATCCAACATGATGCTGCTGTAAACCCCGGAAATTCAGGTGGTGCTTTGGTCAATACTAGAGGGGAATTAGTGGGCATAAATACCATGATTTTCTCTCAGACGGGCAACTATGCCGGATACTCCTTTGCTGTCCCCGTTAGTATTGCAAGTAAAGTAGTCAGTGACATCAAGCAGTACGGTACCGTACAGAGAGCTGTATTAGGTATCATTGGTGGTAATATCAACGGAGACATCCAAAAGAAGTACGAACTCAAAGTCACTGAAGGAGCTTTTGTGGCTGACTTTTCGACTGGTAGTGCGGCCAAAAAAGCAGGTCTACAAGAAGGCGATGTGATTACGGCTATCAATGGCGTATCTATCCGAAATATGGCGGGGCTTCAGGAACAAGTAAGTAAGTATAGCCCTGGCAATACAGTGGATATTACAGTAAATAGAAAGGGTAATACCAAGCAATATAAGGTCGTACTTAAGAATAACGAAGGTACGACTGATATCATAGAAAAAGCTAGCTTCTCATCATTGGGTGCTTCATTTAAACCAATTGACGAAGATACTGCCAACGAATTGGGGATCCGTTATGGTGTAGAAGTTACAGGTGTAGATGATAAAGGCAAGATAGCAGAAGCCGGTATCAACAAAGGCTTCATAATCTTAGAAATCAACAACCGTCCGGTACGAACAGAGAAAGATATCGAGAGTATCACTCAGCAAGTAATCGCCAAATCGACAGACAAGGTACTCTTCATCAAAGGCATCCTGCCCAATGGACGTATTAGATATATGGCTGTAGAGCTATAAGTTCAATATAATGCTTGTGATTCAATAGTTTATTGTTTTTTGTGATTCTGATGGAAGCCTCGGCACTGTGAAGAGTGTCGGGGCCTCTTTTTTATGCGTCTACATGCGTCTTCTTATATTTTCTCCTCCTGTAGACTATAATTGGAATTACTATCACAAGTACCAAGGTGATAATAGCTATCAATATCGGTACAAACAATGCGCCAACCGATAGCCCTACAGCACCTACATTCTCTCCTGTAGAGACCGCAGAATTACCCATCCCAGCTGTAGCCTGAGAAGAGAGCAACCGAGAAAATACACTTCCACTCTGCACTACTGCCGAAACCCCTCCGCCCACAATAAACCCTGTAACCCATCTAGTGAGACTATCATCGATGGGCAATACTGAAGTCATCAATAGCGTCCCTGCTATCACAGCCATAGGAGTGGCAATTGTATCCAATACATTATCGACAAATGGCACGTAATAGGCTACAATCTCCACAATCGCGGCCACACCAAAGGTAATCAGTGCGGGCACACTACCCAACCACTCAAAGCTATCATTGAGGGGCAATACATCAAAGTAGGCAGCGATACTCGCCACCAACATAGGCACAAAGACCCTGAAACCAGTACTTGCACTCAGACCTATACCTAGCGCAATGGCCGTGATTATTCCTGCATCCATAATAAAATTCATCACTAATTGATGATGTAAAGGTACATAATTCCCTCACATCACAAATATTTTATTAGCTTTGCTTTCATTACAGTACAGACAAAATAAATATGAAAGAGACTTTTCTTGTAATTTATCTGGCAGGTGGCTGCTTTTGGGGCGTAGAGCACTACGTCAAATTGCTACCTGGAGTGGTTGAGACAGAAGTAGGTTATGCCAATAGCATCAAAGAAAATCCCTCCTACCAAGAGGTGTGCACGGGCAAGACCAATGCAGTAGAGACGGTAAAAGTGGTCTATGACCCTACCAAGACATCGCTCAGCTTCCTCCTCGATCAATACTTCTTAATCATCAACCCCACCACCCTCAATCAGCAAGGCAATGACATCGGTACCCAATACCGTACAGGTATCTACTACACTGATCCTGCTGATCGCCCCATAGTAATGAATGCCTTGGCACGCATACAGAGTAAATACACCAAAGTGGTGATGGTCGAGGCTAAGCCTCTACAGAACTTCTACCCTGCCGAGGAGATGCACCAAGATTATCTCGACAACACCCCTGGGGGCTATTGCCACGTCCCTGTAGACATGTTTGGCCTGGCAAAGAGAGCCAAGGTAGATCCGAAGAGTATCGAGTCGGATGCCAGGATCAGAGCCAAGGAGCGTGCCAGGCTATCTGAAAGCTCCAGTGATCTACGCAAGCGACTTACCCCACTTCAGTATCAGGTGACTCAAAATGAAGCCACTGAACGACCACATGCCAACGAATATGACCAAAACTTCGAAGATGGTATATACGTAGACATCATCTCTGGCGAACCTCTCTTTAGTTCGCGAGACAAGTATGATGCGGGCTGTGGATGGCCATCTTTTACAAAACCCATCGGCACCCAAACAATCCTCGAAAGAGCAGACCACAAGCTGGGCTACCTCCGCACAGAAGTGAGGAGCAAATCTGCCAACAGCCATCTCGGTCACGTCTTCAACGATGGACCAAAGGAAAAAGGTGGACTACGCTACTGCATCAATAGCGCTTCCCTTCGCTTCGTCCCCCTTAGTAAAATGCAAGAGGAGGGCTATGGTGATTACCTCTATCTATTCGACAAAGAGTAAATACTGATAAAAGGAATGTGGCTGCATAGACCTCTGAGGGTCAGTGCAGCCACATTTCTTTTCTATAGGGCAATACGCAGATTCAAGTATCAAGTGCAATTTTACTTGAAAGATTGTAATGCGACTAGTCGAGCGTACTTACCATTGAGAGCCAACAGTTCATTGTGGGTACCCTCTTCTACTATTTCTCCTTGGTCGAGTACCACTATCTTATCTGCATCAGTAATGGTAGAGAGACGATGGGCGATGACAATGGTTGTTCGCCCACGCATCAATCGTTCTAGGGCTTCTTGCACCACTCGTTCCGAAGCGGTATCCAGCGCAGAAGTCGCCTCATCTAAGATAAGTATTTCAGGATCCTTCAGAATTGCACGTGCTATACTCAGTCGCTGGCGCTGACCGCCACTCAATTTACCGCCACGATCACCAATATTGGTATCGTATCCGAGTGGCAATTCTCTCACAAATTCATCGGCATTTGCCACCTTGGCAGCCTCTATGACTGCCTCACGTGTGGCGTCGGTATTGCCAAAAGCAATATTATTGTGTACTGTGTCATTAAATAGGATAGCTTCCTGATTGACATTCCCCATCAGTTTGCGCAAATCCAGCATTCTCAGCTCCCTAACATCTATGTCATCGATATACACCCCACCCTTTTGTACATCGTGAAATCTGGGCAGGAGGTCTACCAAGGTACTTTTGCCCGAACCGCTAGCACCTACGATGGCGACAGTTTGTCCCTTCCGTATCCGCAGGTTTACATCCTTTAGCACCCAAGTATCAGCATACCTAAAGGAGACCTCTCTAAGAGAGATTTCTTTGTCAAACTTCACCTCCTTAGGTTGTACAGGATCCTTGATATTGCTTTCTGCCAAGAGAATCATATCCACACGCTCCATACTGGCAAAACCTCTTTGTATCGCATAGCTTGCTCTGGAGAGGTCTTTGGCTGGATTGATGATGCTGTAAAAAATCACAAGATAGTAAATAAAGGTACTAGCCTGTAGCCCTCCGTCATGCCCCAAGATAAGTGTACCGCCATACCATAGGACAACGGCAATAGTGGCTGTACCCAGAAACTCACTCATAGGGTGAGCCAACTGCTGACGGCGAGATACTCGCATGGAAGTCTGCCTAAAGTCTTCATTGTGACGAGCAAAGCGCTCCCTCATCATATCCTCAGCATGAAACGCTTTCACAATCCTAAGTCCCCCGAGTGTCTCCTCGATAATACTGATAAGCGTCCCCCATTGCTGCTGCGCTAAGAGTGACGACTTTTTGAGGTGCTTACCTACCTGTCCCATGATATACCCGGCTATAGGCAGTAGCACGAGTACAAAGATGGTGAGCTCAGTACTTATCATCAGCATCGCTATGAGAGAGACGACAATCATCAGTGGATTCTTGATAATCGACTCTAGAGAGGTGATGATTGAACTCTCGATATTATTGACATCCCCTGTGATCCGCGCAATGATGTCACCTTTTCGTTCGTCACTAAAAAAGGCGATCGGGAGATCCATTATCTTGTCATTGATGCTATTTCGGATATCACGTACCACTCCAGTCTGCACTGGAATCATACAATAAAATCCCATATAGTCACTCATCACCTTAAGGAAAGTAATGAGTATGAGATACAGCCCCAAAATTATCAGAGTATTGGAGGCTCCATACTGTGTGATGAGCTGAGTGATATAGTAAAAGAAGTTATTCTGTACCGTATCTGCAAGCCTATCGAGACCACCTGCACTCCAAAGATGAATAGAATCCCATGGCACCCAACTATATACTGTGCTATCCAGCTTGAAAAGGATATTAAGTATCGGTATAATCAAAGAAAATGCCAGTAGATTGAGCAAAGGTGTGAGGGCATTAAAAAATATATTACCCACGACATACCACTTGTAAGGTGGTAGGAAACGGCGAAGAGTACGAAACAGCTCCTTCATCTAACTTCTAATAGTCTAATAAATATCGAACAAAGATACCAATTTTACCTCCGACTCTATCATGTACTATACCTATATTCTGTAAGTTGGGTATGCGCTTTTGCAAAGATAATTATTTATACGTCCTTAGTGTGACCTGAACAAAGCGGGGCTACATGGATGGGGGACTACAGAGAAGGAGCAGCGACACACCTATTCACACGACCTCGACAGGGGTCGCATTTGTTTGCCATAGTTTACGCAAGTAGAAATATCTGTCGGAGAAAAGACTAAATTTCCTCTGTAGAGCGGACAAATCTCCTCTATAGAGCAACTAAATCTCCTCTATAGAGCGAACAAATCTCCTCTATAGAGCGACTAAATCTCCTCTATTATGGTGGTTCTTGAAAGAGGAGAGGTTCGAGAAGACAAAACTTGCACTTTCTAAATCCAGTCTATACCCTCCAACTCATCAGGTCACATATCGACAGAGAAAAAGGGTGGTTGTCCATTTGTGGACAACCACCCCTTTCTATTGATGAGGCACTAATATTATTTTAGATTTTTATCGGTTTGACATAACCGATTGAGAAATAAACTTTTAGCGAATTATTTGAGAAATAGGGATAACGATTTAGCAACTGTGCGAATTTCAGCGTTTTACATTGCTATGCTGTCAAATAACTCTTTCATTTGCAAATATAACATCTTTTTCGAAAGTACGAACTTTCGGCGGCAATTTTATAAAATTAACTTGCAAAAAAAAAGAAAATCACTCATCCCATTTACAAGTTGGCATGTTAGGAACATTGTCCGTTTTGTCATTTTGTTACCGGGATTTGTCCGCATGGTGGAAGATCCGCACCGATCAGCTAAGTATGCCGTTTCATTATGTAATAGCTGGTAGGATGCTTTTGGGGTGTAACACTCCGATATTGCTTTTTATATGTGCAAAGGTCAGAAGCCCCCAACGAAAACCCCGCCGGAGGCTTGTTTATGGAACCATTTTGAGCGATTTCCCTACATAGAACATTTGCCAAAGCTGAAATATCCATCATATCGTTTTGATTAAGATTTCCCAATTTCCATCTTTTGTGTGTTTAATCAGTAAGTATAGGAAATATCACCTTTTGCCACGCTCTGTGTGCGGACAAAGCGGTCATACCATTCGCTGTCGAACACAAAGAAATAGCCTTCGGTACGGTTTCTGCGCTTGCCTTCACGTATTTCGAGGGTGTTGTCTTCTTCGTGATAGACTTGTTCGAGTTTCAAGACATTGTGTTCGTCGGTTTCGTGTATGGCAAACGTCAGCGTCCGATCTTTCAGCTTCCATTTGTAAAGGCGGCAGGGGAACCACTTTCCGTCTCCCTGCTCAGGCTCTCCGTAACGCTTGGTGAGAAGGGCGATGAAACGGTCGCAGTCTTCCTGTGTGAGGTCGTAATTGCAGCCACCGACCGCGGAGATGCGTCGTCCGTCGAGCGTAACGGCAAAATTGGCTGTGCTGAACGTATGTCCGCCCATGCTCAGAAGTTCGTCGGCATCGCAGGAACCATTCTGACTATAAGTAACCCAAAAGGCATTGCCATCATAATTTTTGCGGGTTTCTTTTTGATACAGATGTCCGTATTCGGTGCAGGGGGAAGGTATCTGATACCAATCTTCTCCCCACTCGGCGCTTATATAGCGGTCGGGAAAGATGTCCGTAATGGGGGTAGAGAAATCGAAATCGTCGAGCTTGATTGTCTTTTCGCCCAAAGGACTGGGGCGTTGGGCGCAGCCATCCAAACAAGATGTACTGATAAATCCCATGATGATAAATGTTTTAAGTTTCATACTACTTTGATTTATAATTCCGTATTCACGTGTATTTTTCCGAAAGTCTTTTGCTCGTCACGCACCCAGCACAGTCCTCAATGTACTTTTTATTTGCAAATGTACAAAAAAGTGCCATTCATAAGACATCATAAACGGCACTTTTTATTGTTTCCCTGCGAGATAAAACGGTTATCTCTTCATTCCTATGCTTTCCCTTTGCGGTTGTATAGGTCGTCGTATATTCTGCCTTAATTTCTCAAACTGTTCCTTGAACCACTCGGCAATGGGCTTTCGGTCAATGGCAAGAACTAACTTTGTTTTGCCTGCCGGATCTTTCATCACTTGAAACCCTGCCTTTTCGGTCGTGAATTTCCGTCCGTGTTTCTCTGAATAAAGTTCCCCTGCATACTCCAACGACTTGCCGCTGACGAACGTTGCGGTCTGCCTTTCATCAAACCCGACAAGGCGGCAAAGGTTTTCGATACGGAGCATTTCACGCAGGTAGGGAAACCATGCCGCCGCCTTCGCGATTACCGTTTTCAGAAACGATATTTCCTGCTTGTGCCTCGCTTCCTTGTCGGCTATCCCCTGCCGTGCCCGACTTTCTTGGCGAACTCGGCGTTGTGCTGCTCGAAGAGTTTCAGCAAGGTTTCCTGCTTGACGCCGATCCCGAGATAGGCGTCTTTGAGTTTGGCGGCGGTAACATAACCGTCCGTCTGCATCAGTTCTTGGTAGCGGCGGTTTACTTCCACACGGATTTTATCCACCGCAAGGTTAATTCTCTGCGCTTCGACGCTCTTGCCCGAAGCACGGCTGTTCTTCACGTCCCACAACCGTGGGGGAACGTCCATCTTGCAACTGAACTGTTTAATCTCGCCGTCCACCGTGATACGGCACATCAAAGGCAGGTTACCATTCGGCTTCTCGCTGCCTTTCTTCACGTAAAATAATACCTTGAATGTACTACGCATAACTCACTCCTTTTTTTAGGTTACAAAATTAGTTTATAGTGAGTTACCGACAGCTATGTAAATCTACGCAAAACGCAGGAACAGAACCTTTTAGCAAGAAATCAGCACCCGTTACGGGAGTAACGAGGTGGTAACTGAACTTTTGCGCAGTTTGGCTTCGAGGTGGTATTTCGTTGGCTCTGTGCAATAGAAAAACAAAGCGTAACGAACGCTATATCAGCTAATTCGCTACGCTTTACCCAAATTTACTTTTTCGCTATGGGTTTATTTTAGAAGCTCTTTGACAGCAGCCTCCATCTGAGCATCTTGTCCCTTGAGCGCTTTCTCAAAGTCGAGACGAACCATCACATCTGGCTGTAGCTCAAAGTTCTCTAAGTAATAGCCCTCAGCGGTCTTATAACCAACAGCAGGAATACCAAAGTAGAGCGATGGATCTTGGAGGGTCACCCAGTTTACACTGGTCATAGTACCAGCGACTGGCATACCAATGAGCTTGCCAATACCCATATGCTTGTACACCCATGGCGAACCGTGGGCGTTGGAGTAGTCTGCCTCGCACATCACCATCACACTTGGTTTGGTCCAGCGCTTAGATGGCATGTCACAGTAGTACTCTCCACGCACCTCCTGAGTGAGGTATTTAGTGCCTGAAAGGAAGACCTCGATATCCTCGTGCAGACGACCACCGCCATTGTAGCGGATATCTACCACCAATCCTTCACGCTGATAGTACTTACCCATGGCATCGGAATACATACGGCGGAAACTTGCATCGTCCATACTTGAGATATGCACATAGCCTAGGCGACCATTGGAGAGGCGGTCTACCTCCGCTGCACGTTGCTTCACCCAACGCTCGTAGAGCAGACCAGAGAGCCTGCCGCTACTAATCGGTTTCACGACTTCTTCGTAAGTCTTGCCACTCTTGGGTGAGTAGAAGGTAAAGAGGACATTCTTACCCGCCTTACCTGCAAGCAGTGGGAAGAAGTCGGTATCCCTGGTAATCTCCACGCCATCAATCTTGGCAAGGTAGTCTCCTACCTTCACCTGGCTGAGATGGGTGTCAAATGGACCACCGACAACGATTTCCTCAATCTTGAGCCCCTCATCAGTGGCTTCCGTAAGGTCAAAGAAAAGACCCGTCTCAGCGACTCTATCTGCGTAGTTGGGAGCACCATAGCCACTACCGGTGTGGGAGACATTGAGCTCACCAAGAATCTCTGAAAGCATCTCGGCAAAGTCATAATTATTATTGATATGCGGAAGGAATTTGCGGTACTCCTCAGTCATAAACTCCCAGTCTACACCATGCATATCCTTGACATAGAAACGCTCCTGCTCTTCTTTCTTCATGAAGTCGAACATAAACTCGCGCTCTGCTTCAGCATTGAGATCCATCTCTGCTCGTATGGATACTCCATCCATCTTTTCACTGGAGAGATTCATCTTCTGGATACTACCACCACTGACGAAGAAGAGGTTGCTCTCCTTGGCATCTGTCTGAAACTGTGCATAGGAGCCATCGAGCTTCTTCAATAGTTTATTATCACCCTTGCGAAGATCCATCACCCAAAGGTCATAGCCCCCTTCGAAAGCAGCCATGTAGTAGAGCTTCTTGCCATCATTAGTAATATAGGCATCGCCAAGATTACTAGAGGCTGGTGTGAGACGTACGATTCTATCCTTGATATTCTCAAGCTCTACTAGGATATCCTTGGAGCTATCCTTTTTGTCGTCATCCTTTTTATCCTCACTCTTCTCCGCTTCCTTGGCCTTTTTCTCTTCCTCTGTCATGAGCTCGTACTCTTCCTCATTGAGACGATACTTGTCGTATGCCTCACGGTTCAGGAAGACAATCATCACATCGCCCATAGAGCCCCAGCTAGCATGATTGCGCATACCATACTCCTCGGAAGCATAGACAATCGCATTGCCGCCCATCACGAAGCGAGGGTTATTGTTAAAGTAACCACTCTGAGTGATATTGGTGAGTTTCCCACTCTTAGCATCCATCAGCACAATATCGGTAAATGGTTCGTGGTTATTATCCACTAGCTCCAAAGCAATCCACTTGCTATCAGGCGACCAGGTAAAATTAATACCACCATTTACTGAAGTGGTGTGGCGCCCATCATACACCTCACGCACACTTCCACTCTCCATATTGTAAATCGCAATCTTCTTGCGATCCTTCACAAAAGCAATCTCCTTGCCGTCGGGGGAGAACTGTGGATACATCTTCTCAGACTTATCCCCTGGGATGAGCTTCTCCTCAGAAACCAGTGTAGCATTGGCAAAGTTGGCATCTTTGTCGCGTGACATCTTAGCAATATACAGGTCGCTTTGACCATCACGCAAAGACTCATAGACAATACTCCTATTATCATCCCCGAATGAAACACCACGCTCCATGGCAGCGGTATTGGTAATACGCTTGGTGGTAGAATAGTCGGCACTCGTCACAAATACCTCACCACGGACGATATAGGCAACCATCTTGCCATCTGGAGATACAGAAGCAGAAGTGATGCCCCTAGTAAAGGTGAGCTTAGTACTCTGAGTCTCATCAAGGTCATTGAGGATGGAGATATTCACCTTTACTGGTGAGCTCCCCTCCTTCATAGTGTAGATCTTACCGTCATAACCAAAACAAAGCGTCCCATTATTGGCTACCGACAGGAAACGTATAGGATGGGTCTTGAAACTGGTCAGCTGGATAGCACTTGCATCACTACTGCTATTAAGTGGCTGCTTAAAGACATTGAAAGTGCCGGCACGCTCACTTAGGAAATAAAAGTGGGAACCATCAGGGGCATAGACAGGATTACGGTCTTCCCCCTTCCAAGAGACGAGCTGTTGGTAACTCTTATTCTTGAAGTCATAGAGGTAGATATCCTTAGTGACTGAGGAGGTGTGGTGCTTACGCCACGCATTCTCCATCCCTTTGGTATCCTCATAGAGTAAGAAGCGACCATCCTTGCTGATTTCGCCAGCTGATACTGGTGTAGGGATTTCAAGGGTCGTACGCCCTCCTGTCACTGGCACCTTATACACCTCATTGAGCCTACCCATAGGGAAGATGACACTGGAGGCTGGATCCTGAATGTGTGCTGTGTAATAGAGATATTTCCCATCCTTAGAAAAGGCAAGTGGAGTAGTCGTATTAGAGTGTGTAGTCACCCTCTTGGCACTCCCTCCTTCGGCACTCATCACATAAATATCCATACTGCCTTGGTAGCGGTCACTCACAAAAGCAATTTGGCTACCATCAGGGCTCCACATGGGTTGGGACTCATACGCATCATTAGTCGTGAGGCGAAGTGCCTGACCACCATTGACAGATACTTTGTAGATATCTCCCTTGTAAGCGAAGGCAATCTCCTGACCATTAGGGGATATGGCTGGATAGCGCATCCATAAAGGTTCGTCGGCTGCATGAGCCATGCCGCTTAGGCAAAGCGCTCCTACAACTGCAATTAAACTCTTCTTAATTCTCATCATATAGGTTAAAAAATATCGGTTATAAAAATATCAATCGATACAAGTTGAATCATCCTTTCCCTATTACTTATACCTCACCCACTTGATTAACTCTTTCACACTAGGCTTCTTGCCATACATGAGTAGTCCGACTCGGAATACCTTGGCAGCTGCCCATACAAAGAATACCGTAGTAGCTATCATTACCACAGCGGAGAGAATAATCTGCCAAGCCGGTGGGGCAAACGGCAAGCGCACCATCATCACATTAGGCGCTACAAATGGGACAAACGAGCCCCACAAAGCAAGAGGTCCATTGGGATTGCCAGCCGAATAGAGTGCCGCATAGAAAGCAAACATAAAGATAAGCGTAATCGGCAGACTCATCTGTTGGATATCCTCATCGCTATCAAAGGCGGCTCCCATAGCAGCATAGATGCTTGCAAAGGAAAGATAAGCACAGATAAAGAAAAAGATAAACGCACAGATCATACCCGTAAAGTCAACCGAGGTAAGTGGCATAAGGATATCTTGGATAAACTCTGCATCAACTCCCGAAGACATCGCATTCTGGGTCAGCTGGTTCATATCCATGGTTACATTTGATAAGAAGACGGCCTGCACCACGAAGAAGCCGATGACACCAAGGATAATCCAAATACCCAGCTGAGTAAAGCCGACAAGTGCCACTGCTACCATCTTTGCGAAGAGAAGCGTAGTAGGCTTGACGGAGGAAGCGATAATCTCCACAATCCTATTTTTCTTCTCCTCCTGCACACTCGTCATCACCATACTACCGTAGGTTATTACAAAGAAGAAGAGTAGTACATTGAATATTTGCCCCACAATCATCGCAATAGCAGAAGAGGCTGCTTGCTCCTCTCCATCCTTACTCCATTGCACCTCAGAGATAGAGAGGTTTACCTTAGTGTCGTCAATAATCTGCTCCAGATTGGGAATATCGTACGAGGCAATTTTCTCCTTCCGAAGTGCCGGCTGCAAATCGTTGTTGATGGTAGTTTGGAGCGTCGGAGGGATAGTGGAATGACTAAAGATAGTCACCCCCTTAGGATTCTGTAGGAGGTCGTCAGTAATCAGTACATAGGCATAGATATCCTCCGATCTATTTTTTCGTGCCTCAGAGATTTCTACATCACTCTTGACAAACTTGATTCCCTCGTCTGGATTATCCTTAAGGTAGCTCATGTACTTGCCCGTCTGGTCAATCACCATTACCGTCTTTTCAGACGAATCCTTGGCATTCATACCGAGGAATAGTGGTATGGCGATAATCAGCATAAAAACCAGAGGGGTGAAAATGGTCAGGAGTATAAAGGATTTCTTCTTCACCTTTACATTATACTCCCTCTGCATTACAATCCAAAACTTATTCATGGGCACCTCCCTTCTTATATAGTTTGCTCTCTGCTTCACTCGTCTCATAGCCATTCACCTGACCTGTCTTATTCACCACATCCAGGAAAATCTCGTGCATATCAGGGATAATCTCCTCAAAGCTGACCATACTACCACGATTGTTCCACTCTGTGATAATCTCTCGAGCTGATAATTTATTGATGTTCTCGAGGACAAGTTCGGTACGACCGTAACTATCTTGCTCTTTGCGCTGAATACGGTACCTATTATCGATATCCTCAGGTAGCTGCAAAGCCCCCTCAAAGAGGAAACGGTAGGTATTGCCCTTATAGCTCTGCTTTACCTCAAAGACATCACCCTGAAGTACGACACGCGAACGATTGATGAGTGAGATATTGTCGCAAAGCTCCTCTACACTCTGCATATTGTGAGTGGAGAAGATAATAGTATGCCCCTTTGCCTTGAGCCGTAGCATCTCATTCTTGAGTATCTCGGCATTGATGGGGTCAAATCCACTAAATGGTTCGTCAAAAATCAACAACCTAGGCTCGTGCATCACAGTACAGATAAACTGAACCTTCTGCGCCATACCTTTTGATAACTCCTCCACCTTCTTATCCCACCAAGGGAGGATATCAAAGCGCTCAAACCACTCGGTGAGGATTTGCTTTGCTTTGGCTCTCGAGAGTCCTTTGAGCTGAGCAAGATAAATCGCCTGATCCCCTACCTTCATCTTTTTGTAAAGCCCACGCTCCTCAGGGAGGTAGCCAATACGCTCGAGATCCTTGGTATTAAAAGGATGACCATCAAAGATAATCTCACCACTATCAGGAGCAGTGATACGATTGAGGATACGAATCAATGTCGTCTTCCCTGCACCATTAGGTCCGAGCAGCCCGTACACCTTCCCTTCGGGGATGGATACACTCACATGGTCGAGTGCCCGGTGCTTGTCGTAGTCCTTGACTACATCTTTTACTTCTACTACGTTGCTTGCCATATATTCTTAATTCAATAATTTATTCTTCGACGAGAAAGGGCGATCTCCAAGCATCCGACTGATATTTTTCTTTAGTTCGTTATGTTCCGACAACTGTTGCATCAACTCCCTTAGCTTTTCTTCATCCGACTGATCTACTTGAGAGATTTCTTTGAGCACCGATTTCACTTGCTCCTCCACCTTGTGGAGCTTTAGAGAAAGTACATCTCTCATCAGTAGCTTCACTACTTCCTCCTCCTCTGCCAACTCAGTGACATACTTATCATGAATAGGGCTGAGCTGTAGCTTATTCGTTACATAATCATCTGCGTACTTAAAGATCGTCTCATTCTCCATACGAGTGAGGAGCTTGCCCACCTCCAGTTCCGGATTTTTTTCCTGTGCTTCCATCAGCACGTCAAGCATCAACTGGAAGTTATCACTAAGTCCGCCGACTGCCCTAATATCCAAAGTGGTATCATAAACCACCTCTATCCCATTAGCACCAATCTGTCCCGAAGCCATCTGATAGTCAGATATAAAAGTCGTACCATAGTCTATCAAATCGTGCATCAATGGAAGTTCATAGGGAGCAAATGGATGCTTCACCTTTACTCTAGGCACATTGGACTGTACTTGTCCACTTGGAGCTTTGGTCGAAAGATTGGGGATCTCATTTTGTGGAGCCATCTGCTGTGTCACCACTACCCTTTGCCTCGCCCTTAGTTCCTCTTGGTGGCGTCCCTCTCGTATTTGGCTAACTCTCTGAGTAAGCGCTTCGAGAGTCACCTCCATCTTTGCGCTGAGCTCCCCTAGATACAGCTCCCTCGTAATCTGATCCTCTATGAAAGCAATAGACTGTGCTAGCTCTTCTATCACGGTCGCTTTGCCCTGAGGTGTATTGCCATGCTCAGCCTCAAGCATCCGTATTTTAAAGAATAGTCCATCTTCCTCATGAGCCTCTATATACTTCTCGATATCTTCCAGGGTATGCGTCTGAGCAAATGAGTCCGGATCCTCACCATCGGGGAGGAGCAGGACATTGACCTTCATATCCTTGGCAAGACAGACATCCAGTCCCCTAAGGGCAGCCTTGATACCTGCTCCATCGGCATCAAAGAGGAGGGTCACATTGGAAGTCAGCCGCTTGATGTGTTGCACCTGTGTAGCAGTAAGCGCAGTGCCACTACTTGCCACCACATTCTTGATACCCTTTTGATACATCGATAGCACATCCATGTATCCCTCGATTACGATGCACTTATCCTCCTTAGAGATATGTCGCTTGGCAAAGAATAGTCCATAGAGCTCATTGCTCTTATCATAAAGCTCAGAAGCTGGGCTATTGATATACTTGCCCACATGCTCCACATGCTTTAGGATACGCCCCCCAAAGCCTACCACATTGCCGCTAGAGCTATGAATTGGAAATATCACTCGCTCTCGGTACCTGTCTATGTAATCCCCCTTTTTGGTCTTCATGATGAGCCCAAGCTCCTCAAGAGTCTCCAAGTCTATCCCTCTTTCCTCTGCACGCTTGACGAGATAGTCCCAATCACTGGGAGAGTAGCCGAGCTCAAACTCCTTGATGGTCTCATCTGTAATCCCTCTCTCCCTGAAGTAAGCCAATCCTATACGCCTACCCTCTGCCCCTTGGTGTATAGCATTGACAAACTCATCTCGAGCGAAAGCGTTGGCGTTGATGAGCTTCTCCCTTTGGCTCTTGCGCTCCATCTGCTCGGGCGTCAATTCCCGCTCTACGACCTCTATCCCATACTTCCTCCCAAGGTACTTGACCGCCTCTGGAAAAGAGAGGTGCTCATGCTTCATGACAAAAGAGACAGGCGTGCCACCCTCACCGCAGGCAAAACACTTACAGATATTCTTAGAGGTAGAGATGTGCATGGAGGGTGTCCTATCATCATGAAAAGGGCAAAGCGCTACAAAGTCCTTACCCTTTCGATGAAGTGTCAGGAAATCCCCCACCACATCAGCTATCTCAGCTCTATCGAGTATCTGATTGATTGTCCTTTCGTCTATCATCCCAGAGGCATGGCAGAGACGTAATGTATTACGTATCTACCCAATTACGTCAATGACATCCGTGCTCTCCACAGCCACCACTACAGCCACTGCAACCACCGTGTTGGTGCCCGAAGTATCTATTGTACTCCTCATCACTCGGCTCATGCACCTCTACCACTTCACCCATGAAATGGAGCGCCATACCTGCAAGGTCATGATTGAAGTCCATAGAAACCATCTCTTCGCCAATTTTGGTGACAAGCCCCTCCACCAACTGACCATCGGCAGTATTCATGGGCACCCGTGCACCCTCAAACACAATCTCACTATCAAACGCTCCATCAATCTCAAAAGCAGAAAGGGGCAACTCTACCTGGAGGTCGGGATTGATTGATCCATAAGCATTTTCAGGGCTAAGAACAAAGTCAAATTGCTCGCCCACCTCCATACCGGAAAGCTCAGCCTCAAAAGCAGGCAACATCATACCCATTCCAAAGATAAATTCTAGTGGTGCGCCACCATTGGTAGTTTCGATAAGAGTGCCCTCGCTGTCCTCGAGTTTGTAGTGCGCCTGCACCAGCAAGCCTTTATTAATTCTCATAATTTATTTATTCAAAATCGTAAACATTATTATCTCACAAATTTAGGTATAAATTTCGAGATAGCCGATGGATAAGCGGTTTTTCAAAAGGATAATTTTTGTAACCAAAAATCACTGCAACTATCTTCCACTTAGCAAGATAATAAGAGGGAAATGAAATTGTCTCCACAGTAAAAGACCTTTATCTCTCTATATAAAGAACTTAGGTGCTCTATGGAGAGAGTCTGGGCGCTCTATAGAGGAAATCTGACTGCTCTATAGAGGAGATCTGACTGCTCTATAGAGGAAATCCGACTGCTCTATAGAGGAAATTTGGGCGCTCTATAGAGAGAGTTTGGACGCTCTATATGTGGTGTTTCTGAAAAAGTGGATCTTTTTGGGATTTAATTCTGTTATTGGTTTACACTCTTGATTTGTTGTTTCTAATAAATAAGTGTATACACTCTGTGTCTCTATTGCCTGAGTCAGTACACAAATTTGGTCATTGTTTGGTTGTTTCCTTTCCTCTCTCTTTGTCCTTTTCCATAAGCACTTCAACCTCTGATTGGGCGATTGCAATGCCAAAAGGTATATTTCGTACACTTTTCTTCTTTAATTCGCTAATAAATGATGACCTTTGCATTATGAATAATGCAGTAGCTAAAAGATACCCATTCAATGCTCCTTCGACTATTGGAGTCGAAGTCAAAAGTCTTGATTTTCTCTGGGAAAAGGCTCCTATAACAGGGAGGGTACATAGGACTGATTTTTACCATCTTATTTGGGTGGAAAAAGGAGAACTTTTTCTGACGGTCGATTTTGAAGAACTTTGCCTACAAAACAACGATGCATTTCTCATATCCCTAGGACAAATCTGCTACTTTGATCTTCGATCTCATCCACAAGCCTTCTCTGTACTATTCGTTCCCGAATTTCTTGGAGAAGCCTCAACCGATGCCCAGCTTCTTCATCGGATATTGAACACAAATCCTCTCGGACATAAAGTAGTTTCTTTGCGTGGTCTACCTATAGACAACTTAATGCAACAACTTATTCACGAACTTAAAAGTGATACGGACGGCTATCAATTGGTTATTGTACGTAGCTGTTTACGCATCTTGTTGGCTGAAGTTGCTCGTCGCCTCCCCAAGGTACTCAGCAATTCAAACGAACTTGCAAGGCTTTTTTTCGAAGAGGTAGAAAAACACCATCATCAATGGCATAACGTGAGCGATTATTTGCCTCTACTTTCTGCACCGGAAAAGCTCCTTTCCGAATCCGTCCGTCTTGCTATAGGAGTAACTCCCAAGATATACCTTGATCAGAGACGTATACTCGAAGCTAAACGTTTTTTGGCATATAGTGAACTATCTATCAAGGAAATCGCATTTTCTTTGGGATTTGACGAACCGACGAATTTTAGCAAATTCTTTCGTAAGCACACCAACATAAGTCCTAACGAATTCAAGCTTATGCAGACAAAAAAAATAACCTGTTTCGGAGATTTACCCTATAAACTCCCAAATAAATCATAAGAAACACATCTGCCGTCTATACCTTTGCAATATAAAATCATTAAAAGCGAATAAAATTATGGCAGCAAAAGTAACGACAATTTTAATTGCGGCTCTTACATCAGTAAGTTGTATTGCACAGAATGTTGAATGTTTAACAAAAATAGATGGCACTATGGGTAATAAAGAAAAAGTAATAGCTCTACTCAAGAGCATTGAAACAGGAGATACGGCTCCTATCGCATTCATTAATGCAGATAAGTATAAGCAACACAATCTGGCTATAGAGGACGGATTGGCTGGCTTTGGTGCAGCCCTTGCGGCACTACCAAAAGGTTCGGCACGTGTGCATACGGTGCGTGTTTTTCAAGATGGCGATTTTGTCTTCACACACACCGATTACAACTTCTTTGGTCCTAAAATAGGATTTGACATCTTCCGATTTGAAGATGACAAAATAGTAGAACATTGGGATAATCTTATCGAGACTCCTGCTCAGGCAAACCCCAGTAACCGTACAATGATAGACGGTACGACTGAGTTGAAAGACTTAGATAAGACTGCGGTCAATAAAATCCTTGTAGAACAGTTTGGGCGTGATGTGCTTATGGGGGAAGCTCCCGACAAGCTGACAAGCTATTTTGATGGAGACAAATATATACAGCACAACCCTGCAATTGCAGATGGGTTATCGGGTTTGGGGACAGCTCTTGCCGAGATGGCAAAGAATGGAATAACAATGACCTATGAACGCATTCACAAGGTACTTGGAGAGGGTAATTTCGTCCTCGTGGTAAGTGAGGGCAATTTTGCTGGCAAACATGTCAGTTTCTACGATCTTTTTCGAGTAGAAGCAGGCAAGATTGCCGAGCATTGGGATATTATTGAACCGCTACTTCCGAACTCGAAATGGCAACATCAGAATGGTAAATTTGGATTCTAAATGACCGGACATGGAAGCTAAAGCCCACGTTGTTTATCACAACGTGGACTTTTTACTATCTTTGGCAACTCTCTTGTAATAGTAGGTGATATCAGAGGCAGTGGAGGATTTCCCCCACGATTTACGTATAGACAATGATTCTTTTCCGAATTAAAGACAACGTATTTGGACAGTCTTCAATTGCATAATTTTTGGCTACCGAAAAGTAGGTATAAATTACGATTAGTACATACACTGAGATAATTGTGGTAATTTTGCAACATGAATTTTACAAGAGACATATTAAAGAGGGAATTGGGTGCTGGATTTCTCCTGACGCTATTCACGATCTATGTCGGCGCTATCGTTGCCAACTATCACGCCAATCTTGTCAATGGCAGGCTGGTGGCACACTCGCATGCAAAATTCAGCAAAACTCATACTTCGGATCACCATACTTCCACAGAATTGGTAGTATTGCATCAGTTATCGAATATCCAGATAGCCGGTGACATCGTGCCAAAACTGAAAGTGGGAGCTCTCAAAGTGGTCGGGACACTACTCCTCTTTCAGCGTGAGTGCGAGGAGTATTCTACTATTTATAGTACCTACTTCCGTCGAGGTCCTCCCATAGCCGCCTAAAATCGGGGAGGGAAATCTTTTGGTACTATAAATTTAGGCAAAACAAATCAATCGAAATGAATAAAATAATCTTTCGAAGCATTCTTGCTGCTTCGATGGCTTGTGCTGTGATATATGGCGCAAAAGCAGACGAAGTGACTGCAATCATCAACAACGCAACAAAACACAAAATCGAGGGACGGGTAATAGATGCTCAAAGCAAAGAGCCACTACCTTTTTGTACAGTGGTCGTCCTAGGTACTTCTTTGGGAGGAGTAACAGATGTCAATGGGCACTTTACAATCCAAGATGTGCCCACTAGTACTCCCACCGTAAGGGTCAGCTTTGTAGGGTATGCTACCCAGGAAGTAGTACTATCAAATAGTGGCGATCACGTGATAGCCCTTACGCCCACCTCTATCAATATGCAGGAAGTGGTGGTGAGCGCCAATAGAGCTGAGACACGCAGAAATGTAGCTCCAGTCTTGGTCAATGTAACTGGGCAAAAGCTCTTCAACGTGACCAACTCGGTGACCGTGGATCAAGCGTTGAAATTTAACCCTGGTATCCGTGTAGAGGATAATTGTCAAAACTGTGGTTTCAATCAAGTCCGTATCAATGGACTAGATGGCTCATATTCCCAGATAGTTATCAACTCTCGCTCTATTTTTAGTGCACTTGCGGGCGTCTATGCTTTAGAAATGTTTCCGACCTCTATGATCGACCGTGTAGAGGTGGTTCGTGGCGGTAGTTCAGCGCTATACGGTTCGTCAGCAATCGGTGGTACGGTCAATATCATCACCAAAGCTCCTGCCCGCAATATGGCTGAGGCAAGCTATACAATTACCAGTATGAAGGATAATTGGGGCAAACCATCACATGATGTCGGACTTTTTGCTTCAGTGATAGATGACAGCCAGCGAGCCGGGGTCTCTGTATTCGGTAAGATGAAGAGCCAGAAAGGGATGGACTTTGTACGACCTGGCAGCAAGCTTCCGGGAGGAAAAGATGGTTTTACCGACCTACCTCAGCTCTACTCCACTACTGTGGGGACGAGCGCTTTCTATGCTGCGACACCTACTACTCGTCTCACACTCGACTATTTCTATACTCAGGAGGAACGCCGAGGTGGTGATCGCCTAGAACTCCCCGAGCACGAAGCACAGATCGCAGAGAGCTTACGCCATCGTATTCATACGGGAATCTTTCAGCTCAATCAAAATCTCTTTGAGGGCGAGGGACTACTTACAGCCTTTTTAGCTGGCTCTCGCACACACCGTAACAGTTACTATGGGGGTGGAGATTTGGTATTCACTAAGTTCAATGAGAAGAGCCTCAAAGACATTGAGCGAGCACTAGGAGCCTACGGAGTGACCAAGGATCTCACGCTACAGAGTGGGGTGCAGTATGTCCACAGATTTGATCGACTACTCTTTATGCCCTCAGAGCTATCTGGAGGATTTGAGCATCAATACAATAAGCTCAACGACAATAGCGGTTACCGCCCAGAAAAAATCAATCAAGTAGTCAATACTTCTAGTCTATTTCTGCAAAATGAATGGCGAAATAATCGCTTCGGGTTGCTCCTCGGAGGGCGATTTGATTATGTCCAACTCAATCCGGGCAAGAGCGACCGTCCCCTAAAAAAACTTCCTATCTTTACGCCCCGTGTGACAGTTCGCTACAATCCTACCGATCAACTACACATCAGAGGGGGCTATGGCGAGGGATTTCGAGCACCCCAATTCTTTGATGAAGAGCTTCATGTAGCCTTTGCTGGAGGAGAGGGTAAGCCACGTGTCCTCAGTCCCAATCTACGAGAGGAGAGGAGTCGAAGCGTGACACTCTCAGCAGATTACTACTTCACGGTAGATAAGGACTACCACTTCAACATCATGGGCGAAGGATTCTATACCCACCTGAGGGATAAGTTCAACGCAGAGGACAGAGGTAAGACGCTAGAGGTGGTCAATGCTAGTAGCGTGCGCGTATATGGTATCAATATGGAGATGCGTAGCTCCTACCGTAACCTCCTCTCTCTAGATCTAGGCCTGACGGTACAGAGGAGCCTATTTGACAAGCCAGAGAATGTAGGGATTGAAGGCATTGAGAGTCGTGAGGTAATGCGTACGCCCAATACTTATGGTTACTTCGTCTTCAACTGGACACCAGACCACCACTTCTCCCTCACCCTATCTGGCGACTACACGGGCAAGATGTATGTGCCCCACGAGGCTGGCGAAGTACTTAAAGACTATATCACGATTTCAGAGGGGAGATTGGAACGCTCCAAGAGCTTCTTCACACTCGGCACAAAAGTGAACTATGCCATACATGTGGAAAACTCTATGCTGGAGTTTAGCATAGGTGCCAACAACATCTTCAACTCATATCAGAAGGACTTCGATGAGGGACCAAATCGTGCTTCAAGCTATATATATGGTCCTAAGCAACCCCGTTCTATCTTCGCCGGTATCAAACTGACGCTCTAAAATCGTCATTTTTAATAAGTATAAGGGAGGTGAAACAGCTGTTTCACCTCCCTTATACTTATTAAAAATATTGAGTATCTTTGGGGATAATATAATTGTATTTAATCAAGACTATAGATCAATGAAACAGACTTCGACGCTACTTTTTTCAGCACTATTGCTTTGGTTATGCTTACCTATAATCAGTACGGCTCAACAGCTACACCATCTGACAGGTTTTGAGTACGGAAGTGTTGCTGCACCCGATGGTTCAGAGTGGGAATCCCCTACCCGATTGAGTCTCAACAAGGAGCAACCTAGTGCCTTTTTCTTTAGCTTTAAGAGTCACGAAGCGGCTCGTGCCTACCTCCCTGATGAGGAGAGTGCCTACTATAAGAGCCTTGATGGAACTTGGAAATTTAACTGGATCGGTCATCCCAAAGACCGACCGGTAGACTTTTATACGCTAGATTACGATGTGACGGGGTGGGACGATATCATTGTTCCTAGCAATTGGAATGTCGTGGGGATACAGCGTGATGGTTCGCTCAAGTATGGTATCCCCATCTACGCCAACCAGCCCTTTATCTTCCATCATGAGGTAAAGGTGGACGATTGGAAAGGAGGTGTAATGCGTGAACCAGACCCATCATGGACTACCTACAAGCACCGCAACGAAGTGGGCTCGTATGTCCGCTCTTTTACCGTGCCTGAGGACTGGAAAGGCGAGCGGATATTCATCAATTTTGATGGTGTCAACAGCTTCTTTTATCTTTGGGTCAATGGGAAGTACATCGGCTTCAGCAAAAACTCTCGCAACACAGCGACGTTTGACATCACCTCTTACCTCGTAAAGGGTGAGAATAAGCTGGCGGTGGAAGTCTATCGCAGTAGTGACGGCTCGTTTCTCGAGGCACAAGATATGTTCCGCCTGCCAGGCATCTTCAGGTCGGTATATCTGACGGCTAAACCTCAGACACATATCCGTGATTTAGTGGTGATACCTTCACTGGACAAGGACTACACCGATGGTAAGCTTCATATCACTGCCGAGCTTCGCCATCAGGGTCGTGGAAAGTTAAGGAATCACAAGCTCCGCTATACGCTTTATCAAAACAGACTATACGAGCAAGACAATACACCTGTGCCCGGAGCAGTGGTGAGCTCCAGCATCCCTACCGTAGAGCTGGGGAGCTATGCTCAAATCAAAACCGAACTTCAAGTGAATACCCCCGCCAAGTGGAGCGCTGAAGCACCGCACCTCTACACACTAGTGGCAGAGCTACTAGATGGTCGTGGGCAAGTCGTGCAGACCTCTTCTATAGTGACTGGTTTTCGCCAAGTAGAAATCAAAGATACCAGAGCAGAGGAAGATGAATTTGGATTGGCCGGCCGCTACTACTATATCAATGGTATGCCGGTAAAGCTCAAGGGAGTCAATCGCCATGAGATGGATCCAGAGACAGGGAATGTCATGACCCGTGAGGGCATAATGAAAGAGATTGTGCTCATGAAGCGTGCCAATATCAATCATGTCCGCCTTTCACACTACCCTAATACCCCTATCTTCTATTACCTAGCAGATAGATATGGGCTTTACTTAGAGGATGAAGCAAATTTAGAGAGCCACGGCTACTACTACGGCAAGGCTTCGCTATCGCACGTCCCAGAGTTTAGAGATGCACACGTAGCCCGAGTGATGGAGATGGCAGCAGAGACAGTCAATTCGCCCTCTATCGTCATCTGGTCGCTTGGCAATGAAGCGGGACCAGGCGACAATTTTAAGGATGCTTACGCTGCCCTTCACAAGTTTGACCCCAGCCGTCCAGTACAATACGAGCGCAATAATAACATCGTAGATATGGGCTCTAATCAATACCCCTCTATCGCTTGGATGAGAGAGGCTGTGAAGGGCACCTACAATATCAAGTATCCTTTCCATGTCAGTGAATATGCCCACAACATGGGCAATGCTGGAGGTAACTTAGAGGACTATTGGACAGCTATCGAGAGCACCAATTTCTTTATGGGTGGTGCTATCTGGGACTGGCGAGATCAGGCAATCTATACTTACGACAAAGCAACAGGCGAGCGTTACCTCGCTTATGGCGGAGATTTCGGGGATATGCCAAATAGCGGTATGTTTAGCATGAATGGTATCATCTTCCCCAATCGTACCCCAAAGCCAGCTTATTATGAAGTGAAAAAAGTGTATCAAAATGTGGGCATCGAAGAAGATAACCTCAATGAGGGCTTTATCACCATTTTCAACAAACGCTACTTTACTACCCTGGATGATCTTCAGCTAGTAGTACAACTTCAGCATATGGGCGAAGTCATCGATGAGCAGGTAGTAGAGATGCCTACTATCAAGCCTCGCACCAAGGTTCGCATCCAGATACCATATACTCGTGGTCAGGTGATGAGTCAGCCCGAGGAGTACTACGTAATGGTACAACTTAGACTTAAGAGTGATAAGCCTTGGGCTACCGCAGGATATGTACAGATGGAGGAACAGCTAATCCTCAAAGAACCAAACAATTACTTACTGCTCTCGGAGCTATCTAAGAGCTTTGGTGCACTGAAGGCAAAGGGGACACAAGTAAGCGGAGACAATTTTACTGTCGTCTTTGATGAAAAGAGCGGCTCTATCAAGACATACTCCTATAAGGGGAAACAACTCATCTCAGAGGGAAAGGGTCCACATATCGATGCTTTCCGCGCTCCTGTAGACAATGACAATTGGGCAATGGATACTTGGGTCGCAAATGGTCTGCACAATCTACAGCACAAGGCAGTCAGCCAGAGTACAAATCAGAATGCCGACGGCTCTATCTCCTTTTTATTTGTAGTGGAGAGCCAAGCGCCATCTGCTTACGAACTAAAAGGAGGGGTGACCGGACGCTACGAACTAAAACCGCTCAATCGGTCTACAGGCTTTAAATTTGTCACCACACAGATATGGACAGTGTATCCCGACGGCTCTATCGCACTTACCTCCAATATCTCAGCCAACAAAGAGGGTATTGCACTGCCTCGCCTTGGCTATGTACTAGAGATGGCGCCTGAATATGACCAATTTACCTACTATGGGCGAGGACCTTGGAATAATTACAACGACCGAATGTCTGGATCCTACATGGGTCAGTACAAGAGTTCCGTTGCCCAACAATTCGTCGATTTCCCCAAGCCACAAAGCATGGGCAACCGAGAGGGTGTGCGTTGGGCAGAAGTCTCCGATAAGTCTGGTAATGGTCTGCTCTTTATCGCTGGGGAAGAGATGAGTACCAGTGTACTCCCATGGTCAGCCGTCGAAATGATGCTTGCACCACACCCTCACCAGTTACCAAGAAGCACAGGCACACATATCCACCTCGACCTTGGGACTACCGGGCTAGGCGGTAATTCTTGTGGTCAAGGAGCTCCGCTTGTAGAAGATAGGATTATCTCGGGCAACCATACCTATTCGCTCCTTATCCGCCCTGCAGGCAGTGAAAAACGTGTCGCTATCCCTGAAATCCATCCAGTGGGTATCACCAGAGATACAAGTGGACTTCTGACCATCTCCGGTGCAGACCAAATAGAGTACAAAGTAGCTGGTGAGCGCAAGAGCAAAGTCTATAGTGAGCCATTTAACTTCCGCAATGGTGGTGCCATTACTGCCTATCCAAAGGGACAGACTTGGCTGGCGACCACAATCTTCTTTGATCGCATTGAGTCTATCCCAGTCAAGGTACACCAGGTATCTAGCGAGGAGACCTATGACGGTGCTGCTACCAACCTCGTGGATGGCAATCCCAATACTATCTGGCACAGTATGTACTCCGTCACCGTAGCGAGCTACCCTCACTGGATAGTCCTCGATGCAGGGAAACAGATGCTGATTAGAGGATTTGAATATATGCCACGCCAAGACGATTCTACTAATGGTAACGTCAAAGCCTACTCTATCCAACTTTCCATTGATGGGAAAAATTGGGACGAACCAATAGCATCAGGGGTCTTTGACAGTACCAGAGAGACAAAGCGTATCACGTTTGAAAAGCCTGCCAAGGCTCAGTACATCCGATTCAACGCTCTCTCTAGTCAAAACGGTGCAGACTTTGCTAGTGCAGCGGAGATCGCCATTATTGCTGACTAATGTCCTATATTCCGCAAGTAAAGGATGTCGATTTGTTGATTGCATCCCTCTTCTGGCATGTATAATCCAAGAAGGTTGCTGCTCTATAGAGGAGATCTAACCGCTCAGCAGAGAGAATCTTGGTTTTTCACCGACATATCCCCTCTACTTGCGGAATTGAGAGTCCAAAAGTATTGAGTATTTGAGGAATAATTAGTACCTTTGCCGTGCTTTTTCGAGAAAGCCTGTCCGTGTGATGGGAAATTAGTGAAGAGGCTAATTTTGAGTAACACATTTATTTAAGACAAGAAATGAAGACATTTCAGCTAAGCGCCGAAGTTCGTGAGGACAAGGGCAAGAAGCTTGCTAAGCAGCTTCGCAAGCAAGGTCTAGTACCTGCAGTTATCTATGGTGATGGTAAAGAGGCCACTATGCTCTCGGTCAAGAGCAGCAGTCTCCGCAATTTGCTCTACACCCCAGATATTCATATTGTAGAGCTAGCACTAAACGGTAAGGTAAAGCGTTGTATCGTCCAGGATATCCAATTTCATCCTGTAACCGATAGCGTACTCCACATCGATTTCCTAGAGGTTCGAGAGGATAAACCAATCGTCATTGAAGTACCTGTCAAGCTTGACGGACATGCTGCGGGTGTGCGTGCTGGTGGTAGCCTCCAACTCGACATGCGTAAGCTCCGCGTGAAGGCTCTCTATGAGCATATTCCAGATCGCCTACACATCGATGTTACCCCACTAAAGCTTGGTAAGACCATCCAAGTAGGTGAGCTCTCATTTGACAATCTAGAGCTACTCAATGCTAAGAATGCTGTAGTATGTGCTGTACGCGCTACTCGTGCTTCTCGTTCGGCTGCTTCCGCTGCGACAGACGATGAGGAGACCGAGGAGGGTGCAGATTCTGCTGAGTAATCAACGCATCACAAAGCAATTTAAACATCTAACAAAGGAGGCTGATGCGGGCTTAGGAGCTTGCATCGCCTCCTTTTTTCTTCGCTATATATGATTGTAGTTGATGACGTATTGGTAAGCTCCGAAGTACTGGAGACCTATTTTGTATGCGACCTAGAAGCATGCAAGGGGGCATGCTGTATAGAGGGGGAATCTGGTGCTCCACTTATTGACCAAGAGATAGAGTCCCTGTGCCGAGCTGTACCTCATATCTTGGAATATCTCCCTCATAGCAATCGAGAATATATAGAAGAGCATGGACTAATGTACGAAGACTCAGATGGAGATATGGTCACTCAGATCATCGACGGAGAGCGTTGCGTATTTACCTGCTTTGAGGAGGATGGATCAGCACGTTGTGCATTTGAAAAAGCATACAGTGAAGGCAAGAATGATATATTTTATAAGCCCATTTCCTGCCACCTTTTTCCCATCCGAGTGAGTGTCCTGAGTGATGGTCGCCACGCACTCAACTACTCGAGATGGTATCCTATTTGTGAACCAGCTAGGGTATTTGGTAAGCGTAAGGGGGTGAGGGTGTATCAATTTCTAAAGGATCCTCTAATCAGAGCTTATGGAGAAGAGTGGTATGATAAACTGGTGGAGCAAGCTGAGCTCTATCTGGAGAAAAGGGAAGGTCAATAATATGAATCCCAACAAGTTTTTAATCGTAGGGCTCGGAAATATCGGTCCTGAATATGAGAAGACAAGGCATAATGCTGGCTTTATGGTGGTGGATGCTCTGGTCGGAGATACTACTGCTTTTGAACCTAGGCGCTACGGTTCTATTGCCCGAATCAAAGTGAAGAATAAAGAGGTCGTGGTACTAAAGCCCTCTACGTTTATGAACCTCAGTGGCAATGCCGTCCGCTACTGGATGAAGGAAGAGGCTGTGCCTCTCGAACGTCTGCTGGTAATAGTGGACGAACTAGCACTGCCATTTGGAGAGCTTCGGCTAAAGAGCAAGGGAAGTGCAGGAGGGCACAATGGGCTAAAGCATATAGAAACGACACTCGGCACGTCTGCTTATGCCCGTCTTAGAGTCGGCATCGGAAACGACTTCCCCAAGGGCGGTCAAGTGGACTTTGTCCTCAGCAAATTTGAGGAAGAGGAGGCAAAGCATCTGCCTCAAGTATGCCAAGATGGTGCTGAGATTGTCAAGAGCTTCTGTCTATCAGGAATTGAAAGGACTATGAACCAGTTCAATACGAAGAAGAAAAAGGATGAGAGACCAGCAGAGGATTGACAAATGGTTGTGGGCGACAAGGATATTCAAGACTCGTTCGATTGCGGCAGACGCCTGTAAAAAAGGTCGTATATCCCTCAACGGACGTACGCTTAAACCCGCCTCAATGATTAGTGTCGGAGATGTCCTCAAAGTGAGGAAACCGCCGATTACCTTTTCCTTCGAAGTGCTTGCTCTTCTCAATAGTAGGGTAGGTCCAAAGCAAGTAGAGAACTATCTACGCAACGTCACCCCAAAGAGCGAATACGAAGTGCTCGAACTACAAAAGATTTCCGGCAATGTAGGACGGCAAAAAGGCACAGGACGCCCGACTAAAAAGGAGCGGCGAGATCTCGATCAATTTATTCATGACAAAAGCTCCCCTGATTGGTTTCTCGACGACTGGGAATACGACGACCTTGAGGATGAAGAGGATGAAGAAGATGTATTCGGGGATGATGATTGGGATACTCTATGGCAATAGCTGACTCTGATAAGACACATCTGACTAAAAAATTCAGATGATACTTGCATCTTTAGACACAAAAATGTGTATAGCAAGTATTCCTATTTTTGAGTAACTTTGCATTCTCACATAGGTATTGAATTGGAGAAGAGAAGTGGATATGTCAGAAAGGAAGCTAAAGAGGGCACTAATATCGGTGTTCTACAAGGATGGGTTGGAGCCAATCGTGAGACAATTATCGGAGCTTGGGGTAGAGATAATCTCGACGGGGGGCACGCAAGAATTTATCCAAAAGCTTGGAATAGAGTGTACTGGAGTAGAAGAATTGACTTCCTACCCCTCCATACTTGGTGGCAGGGTAAAGACGCTACACCCGACTATATTTGGTGGTATTTTAGCTCGCAGAGACAATCCAGAGGATGCCAAGCAGTGCGCAATGTACGACATTCCGGAGGTTGACCTAGTCATTGTAGACCTCTATCCCTTTGATGAAACCGTTGCTAATGGTGGTAGCCACGATGATATTATCGAAAAGATTGATATTGGTGGCGTGAGCCTGATTCGTGCCGCAGCCAAAAATTATAAAGACGTACTTGTAGTAGCTTCGCGAGAACTTTATGGTCAGCTCCAGCAGCTCCTAGTCGAGGGCGCAGGAGTGACGACTGAAAAGCAGCGGAAAGTATTTGCTAAAGCCGCCTTCGGTTACACTTCCGAATACGATACCCATATCCATCACTACTTCCACGGTGCTCGCTTTGCCGATAATCTTCCAAAGGAGGGCATCGACTTTTCTATCGCTACCGTCTACGATCTCAGGTATGGAGAAAATCCTCATCAAGAAGCCAAGTTTTACGGTAGTGCGCTCACAGAGCGATTTCAAATCCTTCACGGGAAACAGCTTGGATACAATAATATCCTCGACATTGATGCAGCATGCAATCTGATTGAAGACTTTGACGAACCTACAGTCGCTATTATCAAGCACAATACGCCTTGTGGGGTAGCGAGTGCAAATGATATTCATGAAGCATATACTAAGGCGTTGGCATCAGACCCGGTCTCTGCTTTTGGTGGTATTGTAGTGGTCAATAGAGCTATCGATAGGTCTCTCGCTGAGGAGATGGATCACCTGTTTATTGAGGTATTGATAGCACCCGACTATACTAGAGAGGCGCTAGACATCCTAATGAGCAAGAAAAATCGCCGTATCCTAAAAGATACTATCGGTTTTGATTCTAGCAAATATTCTTTTCGCAGTGCTGTAGGCGGACTGCTGGCTCAGGAAAAGGACAGCAAAGTAGAGGAAGCAAGCGAACTGAAAGCCACTAGCAATCATCTGGCTAGCGATGAGCAAATCGCAGACTTGCTATTGGCGATGAAGATTGTCAAACACTGCAAAAGCAACGCCATCGTCCTAGTTAAGGATAAGCAATTGATAGGTGCTGGGTATGGTCAGACCTCTCGTGTGGATGCCTTGAGACAGGCTATAGAAAAGGCACATGCTATGGGTTTCAGCACTGAGGGTGTGGTAATGAGTAGCGATGCCTTTTTCCCCTTCTCAGACTGTGTCGAAATTGCCAACGAAGCAGGCGTGAGTGCTATCATCCAACCTGGAGGTTCAGTAAGAGACGAGGAGAGCATCGATTTCGCAAGAGAACACGGAATACCGATGTACATGACAGGGATTCGTCATTTTAAGCATTAAGTAAAATAACAAGTGGTGGGATGAATCATCCCCAATACTGCTTGACAATATTGAAAGTATAGAATTTATATGGGATTATTCTCTTTTACACAGAAAATGGCAATCGATCTTGGAACTGCCAATACTGTGATCATCAAGGATGGGAAGATTGTAATAGACCAACCCAGCTACATCACCATCAATCGCAAGACAGAGAAGATTGAGTGGGTAGGTAGCGAGGCTTATCGCCGTGTGGGAAAGGAGAATAACAACCTCCAAACCGTCCGCCCCCTACGAGATGGCGTAGTTGCCGACCTAGGTGCTACAGAACACATGATTAGGGGTTTTATTCAGCTGGCAAAGACCAAGCGATCTATCTTTCCCTCTGCCCTCAAGGTAGTGGTAAGTGTCCCATCAGGTAGTACTGATGTAGAAATCCGTGCGGTACGTGACGCCGCTGAGAAAGCTGGCGCGAGTGAGGTATATCTAATCATGGAACCAATGGCTGCTGCGATAGGCATCGGGCTAGATGTACTCGAGCCAAAAGGCAATATGATTGTCGATATCGGTGGTGGTACTACAGAGATTGCAGTGATCACACTCGGGGGCATCACTACTAATAAGTCTATTAAAGTCGCAGGAGATGAATTTACCAGTGACATCGTGGACTATATGAAATCTAAGCACCAGATTCGTATTGGCGAGCCCACTGCCGAAGAAATCAAGAAGAATGTTGGTTCGGCTCTCCCAGATCTCGAGGATGCTCCAGAGGACTTCTCTGTGATAGGTCAAGATCTTGCGAGCGTGCTTCCTAGGACAGTTAGCGTAAACTATAGGGAGATCGCTGGCTGCCTCGAGAAGTCTATCCAGAAGATTGAAACGGCTATCTCCAATGCGTTAGATGCTACTGCCCCTGAGCTCTACGCCGACATTTATAAGGACGGTGTATTCCTCACTGGTGGTGGGGCGTATCTCAAGGGATTGGACAAAAGGTTTCGCGATAAGTTTCAGATACCATTCCATGTAGCCGAAGACCCACTTTATGCCGTGGCTAAGGGGACACATATCGTACTAGAAAATAGCTCACGCTATAGCCAGCTATTTACTTAATAGTCAATAGTGAGAAGTAATGGATAAAAGGTAACTACTCAAGCTACTTTTTATTCATTCCTTCTCACTTTTCTTTTTATATGCACCGACTGCTCGAGTATTTACGATCCAATCTCCACCTCATCTTATTTGTCATATTAGAGGTGTTGGCATTCGTATGGCTATTCAGAGAGAGCACCTATCACAATAGCGTCTTTCTGAGTAGTGCCAATAGAGCGACCGGCACGGTGATTGAATATGCCAATAAGAGCAACGAGTATATTGGTCTTCGTGATGCCAATATTGCTTTGATGGAGCGGACTGCTCAACTCGAGATGGAAAATCAGCAACTGAAGTATCAGTTGAAGCGCCTTGAGGTAGACTCACTCTCTTGGCAGAGGCTCTCGACAGATAGTGTATTACGTCCTTTTCCGTATCAATACAAAGTAGCTCAAATAGTAGGTACAACCCTCTTTGGCGGGAACAACTTCCTGACTATTGACATGGGTTCCAATGCTGGAGTCTACAATGATATGGGGGTGCTCTCCAATCTCGGTGTCGTGGGGGTGGTCAAGACTACCGGAAAGAAATATGCCAAGGTAATTCCATTGGTCAATAGTAGCTTCAATCTCAATTGCAAACCTTCACCACAGAGTCAATTTGTCGGCACACTCGCTTGGGATGGCAAAGATATGGAGTATTCTCTACTCACCAATCTGCCCAAGCATGCTCCCTACAATATGGGCGATAGCGTAGTCACAAGCGGTTATTCTTCTATATTCCCAGAAGGACTATTTGTAGGCACTGTGGTAGGGGAAGGAGAGTCGCCAAACGACAACTTCCGCGCACTAAGGGTAAAACTTGGTGTCCCATTTTCCACCCTAAAGTATGTCTATGTGGTACAGAATTTTGAGCGTGAAGAAAGACAAGCAATAGAGCGTACCGATGATGAATAAGTACTATATCAGGTTTATAGTGCAGATTATCCTGCTATTATTTCTCCAGATAGTCGTAATGAATAATATTCGACTCTTTGGATATCTCATCCCAATCATCTACTTATATCCCCTACTCTTCCTCCCCTACCAAACTCCGAGATGGCTAACAACAATATTTGCAGCAGTAGCGGGTCTTATCATGGATATGATGATGAATACGCCTGGCATCAATTTGGCAAGCGCCACGTTGGTAGGCTTCATCAGACAACCCCTGCTTTTTGCCTTAACTGAAGAGCAAGAACTAGACGACCTGTCCTCTCCTTTACGTCCCTCAATCTACACCATGAGGTTGAGCAAGTATGTATTGTATATGCTGCTTTTGGCTCTCGTGCATGTCGCCAGTGTTATGTTGCTTGAAGTATTCTCCACAAAACTCTTCATGAAGATGTTGCCCCACATACTCGGATCGACTGTCATTACCTTAATTATCTTTGTTATTTTTGAGGCTCTTTCTAAGCGCAATCACTCTGCATGAATGGCCCACAAAAAAATAAGTATGCTCATCGTCAGCACGCCTTTACCTTTGTAGTGGTGCTGATAGTGGTGATCTATACCATCCGACTATTCAATATACAAGTATTATCTCCCGAATATCGTATCGCCGCAGAGGACATTGCGTTTTATCAAAAGACACTGTACCCATCTCGAGGCATGATTTATGACCACAATGGGAAGTTGGTTGTATTTAACAATGCTACTGCCGATGTCCATATCATCTCCCGAGAAGTGGAGCCTTTTGACACACTTGAGTTTTGCAAAATACTCAACATCCAGCCCCAAGAACTTGCAGACAGATTTGCGCAAGTACGCAATCGCAAGATCAATCGTGGTTACTCTCCTTTTACCCCCCAACTACTTATATCCCAAGTGAGCGAGGAGGAAGCTGGACTTCTCGAGGAGAAGCTCTACAAGTTTCCCGGCTTCTATGTGGTCCACCGTACCATCCGTGACTACAACTATCCCTCTGCGGGTCTCGTATTGGGGTATATGGGGGAAGTTAGCCCACGTGATATTGAGCGTGACCCCTACTATATCCCAGGAGAGTATATTGGCAAGAGTGGGCTAGAATATAGCTATGAACGCTTCCTTCGTGGAGAAAAGGGTAAGGAGATTTACGTCCGCGATGCTCACGGAAGAGTCAAAGGGAGGCGAGATAATAGCGAACTGGAGGAGGAACTCATCTCTGGGCACGATCTCAAACTAGCGATAGACATTGAGTTGCAGATGTATGGTGAGCGACTAATGGCAGGGAAAAGGGGTGCCATCGTAATGATAGAGCCTAAGACCGGCGAAGTACGTGCGCTCGTATCCTCACCTCACTACGACCCCAAGCTCCTAGTCGGGCGTGATAGGGGCAAGAATTTCAAAGCCCTTGAGAGTAATCCTCAGATACCGCTCTTCAATAGAGCCATCATGGGCACCTATCCACCGGGCTCTACCTTTAAGCTCGCACAGTCTGCCGCTTTTTTGCAAGAGGGTGCGATCAATATTGGGCAATCCTATCCTTGCAATCACGGTTATCCTGTCCTAAGGGGCAAACCCGCCTGCCACGGTCATCCAAGTCCCATCTCTTTGATCCCAGCTATCGCCACTTCTTGCAATTCCTTCTTTTGTTACGGACTTCGCAATTTTATCGATGACCGCAGCCGATACGCTACTACCGCAGAGGCATTCGAGGCGTGGAAAGGCTATATGGTCAAAATGGGATTTGGCTACACCTTAGGGCTGGACCTACCAGGAGAGAAGCGAGGCTTCATACCCAATGCCGAACTCTACAATAAAATATATGGCAAGGGGCAGTGGCGCTCTTCTACTATTATCTCTATCTCCATAGGACAGGGCGAAATACTCGCAACTCCGCTTCAAATCGCTAATCTTGGAGCACTTATCGCCAACAAAGGTCACTATTATACCCCACATCTTGTAAGTGAAATAGTGGGATTGCCCTCCGATAGCCTCTATGTAGAGCGTCATGAGACTGGTATTGATCCTATCTATTTCGATTATATAGCCCAAGGTATGAGAGGTGCCGTCACCGGTGGCACTTGTCGCAGTGCAAATCTTCCAGACATCGCTGTTTGTGGCAAGACGGGTACAGCTGAAAATGTACACGGCAAGGATCACTCTCTATTCCTCGGCTATGCTCCCCAGGAAGCACCGGAAATAGTGGTCTCTGTGATCATCGAAAATGGTGGATTTGGAGCCACATACGCCGTACCTATCGGGCGACTGATGATTGATTTCTACCTAAATAATCATCAGATTAGTCCAAGTTCACAAATATACGAGACTGCAATGCTCAATAGCGTGATATACTGATGACGAAGTATTCCGAACATAATAAAAGCCCTAAGCCACTTCAAGGGGTAGACCTCCCTATCATTTTCCTATACCTCATAATGATTGCGATTGGATGGTTTACCATCTACGCTGCGGGGTATGACCCAGATTTACTTGGAGAGTCACTCGTCATAGACGGACGCCCTAAGTCCCAACTTCTTTGGATGGGTATCAGTTTTATCGTAGCACTGGTGATACTACTGGTGGAGCCCCGATTTATTCGCAATTCCTCATCGCTACTTTATGGTACTACCATACTAATATTGATTGCAACGATATTCCTAGCACCCAATATCAAAGGTTCACACTCATGGCTAGTCATCACTGAGACGATACGTATCCAGCCAGCAGAGTTTGCCAAAGTGACCACCGCCATGATGCTGGCTATGTGGTGCTCACGCTACGACTACGACATCAAAAAGCCCCGAGAATTATTAGTAGCTCTTTTGATCTTCCTACTCCCTATTTTCATCATTATCTTACAGAGTGAGACAGGTTCTGCTCTAGTATTCCTTGCCTTCATCTTGGTACTCTACCGTGAAGGGCTCACTAGTGCAGTCCCTTTTTTTGGCATATTGCTCATCACCCTATTTGTAGTGACCCTCCGATTTAACCCAGTGACATGGGGCATCACGCCTGCTGGACACTTACTAACCTACCTGATTGTCTATATCTCCACAGTGTTAGCTATCAAGGGATACAGCCATATTTATTATCGGCACCTACTTCCTGCGCTCCTTATATTGCCGGGAGCATTGCTCATAGCTGCGCTGGTCAATTTCTTTATGCCGGTTAATTATGCTTATCCTGCGTTCATTGCACTAATAGCCCTACTCTTAGTCACTATAGTACAAGGAATACAACACAAGGGGAAGTGCCTCATCCCCATAGCCGTAGTAGCCGTCATCACTTTGGTACTCACAGCAGGTGTTGAGTATTTCTTTGACGAAGTCTTACAAGCGCACCAACAAACCCGTATCCTAGTATCCCTAGGACTAAAAGATGACCCTTCAGGTGCTGGGTACAACGTCCGCCAGAGTTTGATTGCCATAGGTTCAGGTGGCCCCACAGGAAAAGGATTTCTCCAAGGGACACAGACCAAACTTTCCTTTGTCCCTGAGCAAGATACCGACTTCATCTTTTGCACCATAGGAGAAGAGCAAGGCTTTATTGGGAGTATAGTGTTGCTATCCCTCTTTACAGCTCTCATCCTAAGGGTTATTTATATCTCAGAACGACAAGTCGATGCCTACGTACGTATCTATGGCTATAGCGTCGCGAGCATACTACTCTTCCACCTGATTATCAATATCGGTATGGTGATTGGATTGGTACCAGTGATCGGAATTCCACTTCCATTCATAAGCTATGGAGGGTCTTCCCTACTCAGTTTCACTATACTCCTCTTTACCCTACTTCGGCTCGATAGTCGCAATAGAGACTACAATATATGATAAAATATTGTCTCTCAGTAGAGAGAAAAAAGTCTCTCGGTGGAGAGAAAAAAGTCTCTCGGTAGAGAGAAAAAAGTCTCTCAGTAGAGAGAAAAAAGTCTCTCGGTAGAGAGAAAAAAGTCTCTCGGTAGAGAGAAAATCGATAAGCGATAGAGAACATTTTAAAAATTCATATACAACTGATATTTAGGCTGCTAATGCAGAAAATACTCATTAAAGGCAACACCATAGGTCAAATAGAGGGTCCGGATGTTTGGTAATTAGAAATTTTATGGTATCTTTGCGGAGCAAATCTGAAACACAGTAAGAGAGATGCACAAAAGAGGGTGCCATAGCTCAGTTGGTAGAGCAAAGGACTGAAAATCCTTGTGTCCCCGGTTCGATTCCTGGTGGCACCACTCCCTCCCCCCGAAGGCTCGTTGATCTTCAATACTTGAAGACACGAGCCTTCATTTTGTATACATAGATCCGCCATTATTCATTATCGCTCACCTATCCCAACTTGATTTACATATCTCTTTTGAAAACCCAATAGACTTTTAATAGTTATTACCTTTTCCAGCCCTGTTCAAAAGCTCGCAAATTGAGACAGTTTGACTTTTTTCCTTATATTTGCAGGTGATTTCTATCAAGAATAATAGATAAGTATAATTCGTATGCATAAAAATAGGAGGAGACTACTGACACTGGTTCTCTCAGTGGTAGCACTACTGGGAGGAGAGGGTGGATTCCAAGCTATGGCACAGGGGGTAGAGTCTACCCCTCTTACTAGGCTTGGTTACGGTAATCTATCTACCCCTTCACCAGTCGCATGGCGAGGGATGGGTGGTGTAGGTATAGGTATGAGCAGTCCAAAAGTAATCAATCTGCAGAACCCCGCTGCATACGGTGCCACAGACTCTCTCTCTTTCGTCATGGACATAGGGGCATCCGCTATCTGGGGGCATTATACAGACCAAACTGGTTCCAAGAATGCCCTACTAGGTGGACTAGATTACCTCGCATTACAATTTCCTCTTTACAAAGATAGGATTGCACTAAGCGCAGGGATTGTTCCTTTCTCAAGTGTAGGCTATAGCTTAGTCAGTGATGTCACAATTGATGGCAGAGAAAATGCCAATCTAATGCGTCAGACCTTTACAGGAAAGGGCTCTCTACAGTCGTTTTACCTTGGTCTAGGGAGCAGAATCATCGGAGGTCTATATCTTGGTGCCAATGTAAAGTATCACTTCGGAAGACTCACTCATACAGTCCACCTACAGCCAAGTGCACAGACTTTGTCTCAAGACTTCCAAAGTTACAGCATACGTCTTGATGACTGGGGAGCAGACTTAGGATTACAGTATAAGTTCGATCTCCCGACCAAGCTCAAAGATCAAGTGACCATCGGTCTTACCTATTCACCCCAGCTAAGGCTCCGTCCAGAGCTTATCAACTTCGTCAATCGCAACTACGGTTCGACAAATAAGCCAGACATTTCTAGTGATACACTTAGTTTTACCTCCGCAATGCCACATAAGATCGGTGCCGGTATCTCGTGGGATATCCCAGAAAAGATGACACTCGCCGCAGACTTTGAGGCACAGCTTTGGGGCGGGAAAGGGGTTACAAATCCTTTTGTAAGCGATGGCGTGACCCTGATGAATAGCTACAGAGGTGCGCTTGGTGTGCAGATTACACCCAACACTTATTCACGCAAGTACTACAATAGAATGTACTACCGTGCAGGGTTGAATTACAAGAGCTCTTACCTCAGTATTCCTAGTGTGGGGCAGTTACAAACGATTGGTGCGACATTGGGTGTCGGTATGCCTGTCAATATGTTTAGTAGCGATAGGTCTTCACTCCTCAATATCACCCTAGAATACAACCGAGGTTTTTCGACTGTACAAAAGAACTTCTCACAAGATATGCTCAAGCTATCTATCGGCCTAAACTTCAATGAAACTTGGTTTAGAAAGCTAAAAATCTATTAAGAGACTAAACCGGCCACTACTAATGTAATCAAAGAAATGCAAAGCCCTTTAATGGTGGTCGCAACGATAGGAAATAAATAATTAAAAAGAATAAGACAATGAAGAAAGGACTATTACTACTATCGGCTCTCATGGTGAGCTTGTTCTCACTAGTACAGGTGAGCGCACAGACAGGAGTGGCATCGGGCACTCCATTCGGGCACGGCAATGATAGTATTCAATGCCGTAGGAATATCACCTTCTACAAGACCTACCATCAGAGTCAGAACTTCAAGGATGCTTATGACTTCTGGAAGAAAGTCTATGACAATTGTCCAGGGGCAAGCAAGGACACCTACATCATCGGGAAGGAACTTCTCAATTGGAAGGTAGATCAAGCTCAGAGTGATGCTGAAAAGATCCAATTCGTAGATCAGCTCATGGAGATGTATGATACCCGTATCAAGTACTTTGGCGACGATGAAAATGCGGGTAAGGACTTTATCCTCGGGGATAAGGTATCTGATTACATGCGCCACATGGGCAATGCGACAGACTATAATAAAATTTATAGCTGGCTTGCACCAGTAGTAAAGGAGTTGGGAGCCAATACCGACCCACTTGCGCTGTCACAGTTTGCTTACGCATCTATGGCTAAGATGTTTATGGATCCTAGCCTTAAGGAGCAGTATGTAAACGAACATCTTATGGTAGATAGTTATTACGACCAGAAGATTAAGGAATATCAAGCATCAGGTAACGAAAAGGCTGTTGCTGCTTACCAAGGATACAAGGAGAATGGTCAGGCAATGTTTGCCCAAAGCGGTGCAGCCAGCTGTGACGTGATGGAAGAGGTATATGGTCCTCAGGTAGAGTCTAAGAAGAGCGATAAGGAGTGGCTATCAAAGACGGTAGCACTACTACAGTCTGTAGGTTGTGTTGAGAGTGATGTTTACTTCGCAATGTCAGAGCATCTATTCAACCTAGAGCCTACTCCAGATGCAGCTACTGGTATTGCCAATAAGGCATATAAAGAGGGCAACTTCAACCGTGCTCGTGAATACTACGAGAAGGCAATCGATCTTAGCTCAGACAACTCTAAGAAGGGTGAGATTTACTACATGCTAGCAGTGATGAGTCAGAAGCAAGGTAGCTTTGCTTCAGCTCGCAACTATGCCAACCAAGCGTTGAATCTAAAGAGCAACTTCGGAGCACCTATGATTCTCATCGCTAATATGTACGCGGCGTCAGCAAAAAGCATCTATCCAGATGATCCGATCAAGCAGAGGATTGTGTACTGTCTAGTAGTAGATAAGGCACAGCGTGCCAAGGCAATTGATGGTAGTGTAGCTGCTCAAGCAAACGACCTAATCCACTCTTACTCCCAGCACTTCCCTGCAAAAGAGGATGTGTTTATGCACCCAGACCTGAATGAGGGTGCTTCTTTCACTGTCGGTGGATGGATTGGAGAGACTACTACTATCCGTACAAAGTAAGATACTTAACCACTCTTTACCCCAAGTGGGTGAAGGATATGAGTGATAAATCATCACAACATAGAATAAGTAAGATACTAGCACAGCCCGTAATATGGGTCTGTGCTGGTATCTTTTTGTATATCACAGCTTCTCTATCAGCATGTGGAAGCAAGAGAAGCGATACTATTCTATCGGATATAGACTCTCTACCCTATACCTCCCTCACGCGAGATGTCTCCTCTCTAATATCCGATAGCGGCATTACAAGATATAAGCTCGAGGCGCCTATCTGGTACACTTACGATCAGCCAGAGGCTTTTTGGTATTTCCCGGAAGGTATGTATGTAGAGCAATTTGATACCCTTTACACCACCCAAGCTTCTATCAAGGCAGATACCGCCTACTATTATCAGTCAAAAAGACTTTGGCAACTCGTCGGCAACGTAGAAGTACTCAATAGAGAGGGTGGACGCTTTTTTGGCAATTCCCTCTTTTGGGATGAGCAGATCCAAGAGGTCTATTCGTACGAACACACACTCATCATACCAGAGCCTGGACAGCTCATTGAGAGCAAGTATGGCTTTCGTAGCAATCAATCCATGACACGTTACGAGCTCTACTCCTCCTATGGACACGTAGATGTGGAGGACAAGCCTATTACACCAACCGACTCCACATCCACTGCAATCAGTGCTGCTCCGGCCACGCTCACTATTGCACCCTCCTCTGCCCAATAACCCTTATGATATACATCGGAATACTTATATGCATACTACTCTCTGGTTTCTTCAGCATGTCAGAGATTAGCTTTGTATCCGCCGATCGACTTCAAGTCGAACTGGACAAGAATAGAGGCAATGCACTCTCGCGTATAGCAACTCATTTCTACAAGAATGGAGGTCGCTTTATCACCACAGCTCTTGTGGGCAATAATATTGTAAATGTCGTATACGGACTACTTGTAGCAATGTTGCTCGAAAAGCCTCTCAAAGCACTTCTCTACAGCGACTTTCTAGTTGTTCTTGTACAGACCATCGTTTCTACGGTCTTCGTCATCATATTTTCAGAGTACATTCCCAAGGCCATTGGACAGATTAAACCCAACTTCACAGTCCGACTGATCACATTTCCATTTTTTATTATCTACATCCTCCTCTATCCTATTACTCTTCTAATCTCTTGGTTGAGCAAGCTGATTTTTAAGCTCTTTGGGGTCAGAAATGAGGATGATACTGTCCAACCTCTCACCAAGGTAGACCTGGACTACTTCATCGAAAGCAACGTCACACAGGATAATAAATCGGAAGAGGCAAAAATACTTCAAAATGCACTCGAATTCTCCGACATTAAAGTCCGAGATTGCCTAGTCCCTCGAAATGAGATTGTCGCTGTGGATTACGATCTCCCAAGAGAAGAGCTGACAGAGCTATTCGATCGCACAGGTTTTTCCAAACTCCCTGTTTACAAAGAGGATATTGACGATATCATCGGTTACATCCACAGCATCGAGATGTTTCGCCTCAATAGTCAAGATGACTGGAAAAGCCGAATCTTGCCTACCATCTTTATCCCCGAATCCCTCCCCGCAGAAAATGCCCTAAAGCAACTCATGCAGAAGAAACGCAGTATAGCCATCGTAGTAGACGAACTAGGAGGCACGGCAGGGATGCTCACCCTTGAAGATATTGTAGAAGAAATCTTCGGAGACATTGAAGACGAACACGACACCAAACGTATAGCCATGCGCAAGGTGGGTGAAGATGAATACATCATCTCAGGGCGTGCAGAGGTCGATACACTCAACGAAGCGTTTGATCTCGAGATCCCAGAAGATGAGGAGTACCAGACCTTGGCAGGCTTTATCCTCCATCACAGTCAAGAGATACCTGAAGCTGGCGAAGAATTTAACCTTCCACCCCATTTCCAAGTACAGGTGATGAGGGCAACAGGCAATAAGATAACATTAGTAAGACTAAGGAAAATAGATCAGATATAGTATGTATAGGACAACGACTTGTGGCGCACTCCGTGCGTCCGACATTGGAGAAGTGGTAACCCTGGCTGGATGGGTACAAAGAAATCGCAAGATGGGAGGGATGAGCTTTATCGACCTCCGTGATCGCTACGGTATCACTCAGTTGGTATTTACCGAGGAGCACGATGCAGAGCTAGCCGAGCAGGCTGCTCATCTGGGTCGTGAGTACGTCATTCAGGTAACGGGAAAGGTCGCAGAGCGTTCGGCCAAGAATGACAAGATTGCTACAGGCGACATCGAAGTCATCGTGGAGCAATTAAGAGTGCTTAATGCCGCCCAGACCCCTCCCTTCACCATCGAAGATCAGTCTGATGGTGGCGACGAGCTCCGTATGAAGTACCGCTATCTTGATCTCCGTCGCTCCGTAGTACGTCGCAATCTAGAGCTTCGCCACAGGATGGGTATCGAAATCCGCCAGTATCTCGATGGTCTCAAGTTTCTTGAAGTAGAGACCCCAGTCCTTATCAAGTCTACTCCGGAGGGTGCAAGAGACTTCGTAGTACCTAGTCGTATGAATCCAGGTGAGTTTTACGCACTCCCGCAATCCCCGCAGACTTTCAAACAACTACTGATGGTGGCAGGGTTCGACCGTTACTACCAGATTGTAAAGTGTTTCCGTGATGAAGACCTTCGTGCCGACCGCCAACCTGAGTTTACCCAAATCGACTGCGAGATGGCTTTTGTAGAGCAGGAAGATGTCCTCAATACATTTGAGGGACTCTCTAAGCACCTATTCAAGACTATACTTGGTATTGAGCAGACCGAACAATATCCCCGTATCTCATGGCACGATGCCATGAAGTACTATGGAAGCGACAAGCCAGACACTCGCTTTGGTATGCGCTTTGTCGAACTCATGGATACCCTTCAGGGGCATGGATTCTCTGTCTTTGACGATGCTAAGTACATCGGAGGTATTTGTGTCAAGGGTGCAGCTGTGTATACCCGTAAACAACTTGACCAACTCACCGAGTTTGTCAAGAAACCGCAAGTCGGTGCTAAAGGCATGGTCTACGCTCGAGTAGAAGAAGACGGCAATGTCAAGAGCAGTGTGGATAAGTTCTACTCCCAAGAGACCCTCCAAAAGCTAGCTCAAGCAATGAGGGCAGAGGCAGGTGACCTCATCCTCATCCTCAGTGGTGACGACACGATGAAGACTCGCAAGCAGCTCGGCACCCTACGTCTTCACGTTGCCGAAGAGCAAGGACTTATGGATTCTAACCACTTCTCATGCCTATGGGTAGTTGATTTCCCTCTTTTAGAATGGGACGATGAGACGAAGCGTTTTTATGCGATGCACCACCCATTTACAGCGCCCAAACCAGAAGATATTGAGCTGCTCAACACAGACCCAGGTGCCGTCCGAGCCAATGCCTATGATATGGTTATCAATGGCGTTGAAGTAGGTGGAGGCTCTATCCGTATCCATGATAGCAAGCTCCAGAAAAAGATGTTTGAAGTGCTTGGATTTACTGAGGAGAAAGCTGAAGAACAATTCGGGTTCCTCATGAACGCTTTCAAGTTTGGCGCACCTCCTCATGGTGGAATCGCTTACGGCTTCGATCGATGGGTATCGCTCTTTGCACAACTCAATAGCATCCGAGATACCATAGCTTTTCCAAAGAATAACTCCGGTCGAGACGTCATGATTGATGCTCCATCTAGGCTTGATTCAGACCAGCTCGACGAGCTATTCCTCAAGACCATAGCTCCTGAGGCATAAGTAACTCAAAAAATATTCCCCTGCAATCATTGACTGCAGGGGAATATTTTTTGCTCTAACTCCTTGTGCAACTCTCATATCCCATATACCACCCTGTGTATCTCTGTTATCAGCGCCTCCGTTGGCTCCTCCCCTCTAGTCATAATTCGGAGCGGCACGGGAGCTCCTCCTACTCTATACGGAGGCTGTAGATAAGGTATATCCCAAAGCTTAAAACCCAATCTTTCGTAAAATCCTATTCTACGGCAAGCCATTTCCTCCTCTGGAGGCTCAACTTCTAGTGCAATTTGTCGCTTATCAGCCACAAAGGACTTCATCACCTCCGCCCCTATTCCTTCTCCTCTATATGAAGCATCAATAGCAAAGTGTTCGACACAAATCCACTCTACAAGATCCCAATAAGAGAGTAGACCTACAATCTGCCCCTCAAGCTCAATACCCAATAGATAATACCTAGGCTCCTCCAATAGCAACCTTTCCATATCCTCCACCTCTCGTCGCTCCTCTTTGGGAAAAGCATCGAGATAAAACTTCAGCACGGGTACTACCTCCTTTAATTCTTTTAATATAACCATACGCAAAGCTACCAAATTTCCTCTCACCCCCTCCGATACAAATAAAAACTCCGCTATAGAAAACATTGCTCTCCGATATGGATTCGTCTTGACGTCTCTATATCGGAGAGCAATGTTTTCTATAGCGGAGATACTGTCTCTATCCCCAAGTTAGTTATTCCGGTAATATGATACCTTTCTGGGCGTAGTAGCGACAGAAGCGGGCTAGACCACAGCTCGCACACTTCGGATTACGTGCCAGGCATGTGTAACGACCGTGGAGGATGAGCCAATGATGCGAGATAGCACGCTTCTCCTCCGGAATATACCTCACTAAGCGTTCCTCTACCTTGAGAGGCGTATTGGCACTCTGTGGTACGAGTCCGATACGTCGAGCCACACGGTAGACATGGGTATCGACAGCTATTCGAGGTTGATCATAGAGCACACTAAGCACTACATTGGCTGTTTTACGCCCTACTCCCGGAAGTTTGATTAGTTCCTTTGGGTCTTGGGGGATTACCCCGCCATACTCCTCTGTGAGCATTCGTGAGAGACCTTCAAGGTGCTTTGCCTTGCTATTAGGATAGGAGCACGAACGGACATACTCAAATATCTCTTCGGCAGAGGCGTGCGACATCGCTTCTGCTGTAGGGTACGCTTCAAAGAGTGCGGGAGTAACCATATTCACCCGCTTGTCGGTGCATTGTGCAGATAATACTACAGCCACTAGGAGCTCGAACGGACTTTTATAGTCCAGTTCGGTTTCAGCTATCGGCATATTCTCAGCAAACCAATCAAGGACAGCCCTATATCGCTCGACAATCTTCATCGTCCGCTCTCAAACTGCTCTAAGAAGCGAAGATCATTTTCAGAGAAAAGTCTAAGATCGCTCACACTGTATTTGAGGTTGGCAATACGCTCTACACCCATACCAAGGGCGTAACCAGCATACTTAGTGCTATCGATTCCACAAGCATCAAGGACCGCACTATCTACCATACCGCATCCAAGTATCTCGACCCACCCTGTGTGCTTACAAAGGTTACATCCCGGACCGCCACAGATATTACAGGAGATATCCATCTCTGCACTCGGCTCTGTAAATGGGAAATAGCTGGGACGAAGACGGATTTTGGTATGTTCGCCAAACATCTCGCGCGAGAAGTGCATCAGTACCTGACGGAGGTCAGCAAAGCTCACCTTATCTTTCTCTGCGATATAGAGCGCCTCCACCTGATGAAAAAAGCAATGTGCTCGTGCTGATACTGCCTCATTACGATATACACGTCCTGGGCAGATAATACGAATAGGTGGCTGTGTACTGGTCATCACCCTAGTCTGCACCGACGATGTATGTGTGCGTAGGAGCACCTCTGGATGATGAGAAATAAAGAAGGTGTCCTGCATATCACGTGCTGGATGGTCTTCAGCAAAGTTAAGGCTTTCAAATACATGCCAATCATCTTCTATTTCAGGCCCCTCTGCTACGTTAAACCCCAGACGACTAAAGATATCGATAATCTCCTCTCTTACAAGACTAAGAGGGTGCCTAGTCCCCAGCGGGAGAGGATAGGCAGTGCGAGAAAGGTCAAGACCTAGGAGTTCCTCGGAATGCTTATCAGATGCCAAGGTCGTCTTAAATTCCTCAATCCTGTTGGTAATATCAGTCTTGAGCTCATTGATAAGCATGCCGACTTCTCGTTTTTCCTCAGCAGCTACGCTTTTGAAGTCAGTCATCAACTGATTGAGTAAACCTTTTTTACTTAGGTACTTTAGTCGAAGAGCCTCTAGCTCCTCATTGTTTTTAGGAGTTACCAGCGCCTTTACCTCTTTGGAGAGTAATTGAATCTTCTCTTTCATATCTCTTGTTGATTATCTATTTTCCTTTTATGATTGACAAGCGGGAGTAGCCCCATTGCTATTAGTCCCATTACATTCGTCCAGATGAATACCTGAAAAGTATGCACAATCAGTGCAAAATTTTGCGCATTGGTCGACTCTACACCAAATACCATCAATGAGTAAATCACCATAAAGTGCCAAGCTCCCATACCACCCTGCACTGGAGCTAAAATGGCTATACTCCCCATCACAAAGGTAAGGAGCCCCACAGCAGGACCTAGATCAGCGGTGAAGCTGAAAGCATAGAAGGTGATATAAAACTGCAGGTAATAACTCGCCCATATCCCAATCGTATAGAGGTGAAACAGCCACTTCTCATCCATGGTACGAATGGTGCGAAGCCCCTCTCTGACATTGCGGAGCGTACACATTGTTTTCTCACTCTTCTTAATCCACTTCAGTCCTACAATAGCCAATACGACTAGAAGTCCCACAACCGTATAGAACCAAGGCGAAGTGCCTATCTCTTGGATTTTAAGGAGTGCTCTAGGATTATGCTCGAAAAAACTGGTGAAGAAAGGGGCGTTCAGAAACAATCCTAGAAGAATGAGAGAGGAGACTGCCACTATGTCATAGATACGATCTACAAACAATGTCCCAAATAGCTTGGACATGCTGATTCCTGAATAGTGCGACATGGCACCTACTCTCCACACTTCCCCGAGACGGGGGAGAGCCATGTTGACCACATAATTTCCATGTGTGGTAAGTATTGAAGTGATGGGGTGTGCATTGGAGTCGAGTCGTCGATTGAGCAAATCCCATCTAAATCCTCTAATTGTATTGCCAATGGTGCCAAATAGAGATGCGATGATGATGACCCCAAAGTTAGCATCACCACGCAGAGTCTCTACCAGAGCGTCCACATCCAAATTTCGGTACAGTAGCCATAGAATCAATATGCCAAAGGCAAATGGCACCAGCACCTTTATCGCAGTCTTAAGTCCCTTATTCATGCTCAAATAGCCACCCCTCGCCACTTTTTTGTATCTTTGCGTAGCGACCTGGGAATGGCTTGGCAAAATTACCATTTCTTCGGCAATATTCAGAATTTAAGAGATGCAAAAGGTACGGGCAAAGAAAGCACTAGGGCAACACTTCCTCCGAAATCAAAATATTGCGGAGCAGATAGCTGATACTCTCGTGATGCACAACCTCCCGATTCTCGAAGTGGGACCAGGCATGGGAGTACTGACACAGTACCTAATCCCGAAGTACCCAGAGACAAAAGTAGTGGAGATAGACACCGAGTCCATCGGTTACCTAAGAGTGGCTTTCCCTTCGCTCATCCCCAATATCATAGAGGCAGATTTTCTCACCCTATCCCTTGACAGGATATTTGGAGGACAACCTTTTCTTTTAATAGGCAATTACCCCTACAACATCAGCAGTCAGATATTTTTCCACATGCTGGAGTATCGGGATCTGATACCAGCTGCAGCGGGCATGCTTCAAAAAGAAGTCGCCCAAAGGTTGGCTAGTGGCCCGGGCTCTAAAGATTACGGTATCCTCAGCGTACTGCTTCAGGCTTGGTATGATATAGAATATCTATTTAGCGTCGCACCGGGGAACTTCGACCCTCCTCCCAAGGTGCAGAGCGGAGTAATCCGAATGGTGCGCAATAGCCGTAAGGTATTGGGTTGTGACGAACAACTTTTTAAGAATGTGGTCAAGACCACTTTCAATCGTCGCCGAAAAATGCTCCGTAATTCTCTCCAACCGCTCTTAGGTGACCGCCAAATATCCGAGGGGCATCCGTTGCTCCAGAAGCGACCCGAACAACTAAGGGTAGAGGATTTCATCGCCCTTACCAACGATATAGCAGAAGTACTCCGATGATAGAAATGAATAAAGAGGAGGTTAAGTACATCACTAGCCTCATCGAAGAGCGCAAAGAGGAGGAGCTAAAGTCTCTAGTAGATCAGCTCTATCCTGCTGATATTGCAGAGCTATTGGAGGAGCTTCCAGCTGAGGAGACACTCTTCTTCTACCGTCTACTCCCAGGTACGGTAGCAGCCGATGTGCTGATGGAGATGGATGAGCTGGAACGAAAGGAAGTACTCGACCTACTCACAGACGAGGAGATTGCCGACACTTTCCTTACCCACATGGACTCCGATGATGCTGCCGACCTCCTTCAAGAGCTGGACGAGGATAAGCAAGATGCGATTCTCGCATACGTCGATGATATTGAGCAGGCAGGAGAGATTATCGACCTCCTAAAGTATGAGGAGGATACCGCAGGAGGTATCATGCGGAAAGAGATGATGGTGGTCAATGAAAACTGGTCGATGCCTCGCTGCATGGAGGAGCTACGTATACAGGCTTCAGAGATGGACGATGTCTACTACATCTACGTGATTGATGACGAAGAACGACTACAAGGCATCCTCCCCATCAAAAAAGTATTGACGAGCCCCAATGTCTCTAAGATCAAACATGTCATCATCCGTGACCCGATTGTTGTCCACGAAAATGACTCTGTTGAGGAAGTGGTACGCGCATTTGAGCGATACGACCTGGTCGCAATCCCTGTAGTAGATAGCATTGGACGGCTGGTGGGAGTAATTACCGTCGATGATGTCGTAGACCAGATGCGTGAACTGCACGAAAAGGACTACCAATTGGCTTCGGGTCTTTCCTCTGACGTTGAGAGCTCCGACAAGGTGGTAAGACAGATTGGAGCTCGCCTTCCTTGGCTATTGCTTGGAATGGTGGGCGGTATGCTCAATAGTGTGATCTTGGGTGGCTACGACAATGTCTTTGCTGCTGTCCCTGCAATCTCCCTATTTATCCCCCTGATGGGTGGTACCGGTGGTAATGTAGGTATGCAGTCATCAGCTATTATTGTGCAAGATCTTGCAACTGGCTCGATAAAGCCAAATAAGGTCGGATCATTGCTCCTCAAGGAGCTGGCAATAGCTCTGATGAATGGTGGTATCCTTAGCTTGGTGCTTTTCGTCTACAATTATTTCTACCTGAAGGATATCGTCGTGATGTCATCTGTATCTATCAGTATCTTTGCTGTGGTGATTTTCGCCAGCTTATCTGGCACTATTGTACCGCTCACTCTGGAGCGGCTCAAGATGGATCCGGCACGCGCTACAGGTCCCTTCATCACCATTATGAACGATTTGATAGGTATGTTTATCTATATGAACGTAACGAACTTTCTATTCAACTACTTCAGCTAATCGGGATGAAAAACTACATTATCTTTGCCCTCCTATTAGTCCTAGGTCTTTCATCCTGCAGAAGCAAAAAGGCGCTTTCCAATCCTCAATATACCCAGCAAGCACAGGAAGAGGAATACCGTCCGCAGAAGCGAGAGTTTAGAGCCGCTTGGATTCCCAATGCTTGGAGATCAGAGTATATGGGCAGGAGTAGTGAGTACATCCAAAAAAACTTACGAGAGCGACTCGACCTACTACAGCAGACCGGCTTCAACGTAGTCATCTTCCAGGTTCGTTCGGAAGCAGATGCTTGGTACTATAGCCCATACGAGCCATGGAGCCGCACGCTTAGTGGCACACAAGGTGTCGCCCCCAGTCCGATGTGGGATCCTCTTGATTTTATGGTCAAAGAATGCCATGCCAGAGGGATGGAGCTACATGCTTGGATCAATCCCTATAGAGCAGCGACGAATATCCATACTAAGCTCGCTCCTAATCACCCTTATTATAAACATCCAGAGTGGTTCTTCGAGTACAATAATCAACTCTTTTTTAATCCTGCGCTCCCCTCTGTGCGACAATATACCTGTCAAGTAGTTGATGACATTGTAGAGCGCTATGATGTCGATGCCATTCACATTGACGATTACTTCTACCCCTACCCTGTTGCAGGGAAGACCACCCCCGACCTAGCAGATTACCGAGCAAATCCCCGTGGATTTGCCAATGTTGGAGACTGGAGAAGAGATAATGTCAATCAACTAATAAGCCAGATTTCAGCCACTATCAAAGCACGCAAACCGCACGTACGCTTTGGGGTTAGTCCTTTTGGCATCTACCGCAATGAGAAAAGCGATCCGAAGATAGGGAGTAAGACCAATGGGCTACAAAATTACGATGATCTCTACGCTGATATACTCTTGTGGGACGCAATGGGCTGGGTCGATTACATAGTACCTCAGATCTATTGGGAAATTGGACATAAAGCTGCCGAACATACAGAGTTGGCTCGCTGGTGGGGCGAGCACATACATCTCTCTCACTATTATATCGGTCAGGATGTAAAGCGCACAATGGATCGTAATGAGTTACTTACCAAACTGAACATAGCCAACAGAGTCTCACAGGGAGTGGTTATGTGGCCGGCAGACGAGTTTTTCGTCAATTACAAGGGGGTCACTGAAACCATGAAGGATAAATACTGGACAAAACCGGCATTGATTCCTGCCTCAAGCTATCCGAGTGGTATCCGCATATTTGAAGAGCCAAAGAGGGAAACCTCTATTGTCACGCATGAAGGAAAACCCACTCTTTTTTGGGAACCTGATATGCCCTATCCTTCCGGATTGGAGACCAAGTACTATGTCATCTATATCCATAAACCTGGCACAAAGCTCTCAAAGGCTATACTTCAAGAAAATCTACTCACAACGACCCAAGAACCCTACTTTGTGTTACCATTTACAGATGGGAAAATATCTGTAGCATTCACGATTACTCGAGTAAATCGCTACAACCAAGAGATACTTATTGCCCACAATATTAAGACTAAGATATGAAAAAGTTACTCACCCTTCTTTTTTCTCTTCTTGCCCTAAGTGGTATTGCTCAAGTGCCACTTCTCCCTATGCCTCAAAAGGTAGAATGGCAGAGAGGAGAGAAAAAGGCGAAAGATATCGGCGGGGTGGTTTGGACTGACCCTTCACTCTCTAGGTATGCCGAACTGATTACGAATACATTTCCTGTGGCTAAGGAAGAGCATAAACGAGCGTACATCAATCTACAGTTAAACCTCAAGGACGACAATAAAGAAGCGTATCGACTCTCTGTATCACAAAGAGGAATCGACATTGAGGCGGTCACGCCAACTGGTGTATTTTATGCCATTCAGACTCTTCGCCAGCTCTACGATAAGGAGAGAGGCGTATTCCAGATGGCTAACATATACGATGCGCCAGCCTTTCCTTTCCGTGGCTATATGGTAGATGTTGGGCGCAACTATCAGAGTATGGATCTGCTCAAGCAGCAGCTAGACGTGATGGCTGCGCTCAAGCTCAATGTCTTTCACTTTCACCTCACAGAGGATGTGGCATGGCGCTTTGAGATTAAGCGGTACCCTCAGCTCACAAGTGCAAAATCTATGACCAGAGATCACGGTCTATTCTACACTGAAGCAAACATCAAGGAACTGCAAAAGTATTGCGCAGAGCGACACATCACCTTTATGCCTGAAATTGATATGCCCGGACACTCCAAGGCATTTGTGAGGGCTATGGGATTTGATATGCAGACACCAGAGGGGACTGAGGCTGTCCTCAATATCCTAAAAGAGATAACAGAGACCTACGACTTTGACATCATCCACATCGGGGGTGATGAGGTCAAGATTACGGACGAAAAATTTCTGCCCACTATGATTCAGTTCCTAGAGAGCAAAGGAATCGAGGTAATGGGTTGGCAACCCGGAGGCAACCTCTCTGGTAACGTCATCAGACAACTTTGGGGCGAAGACTCTGGTACCCTCTCAGAGGGCTCCAATCTCGTCTATATAGATTCGCGAAACCTCTACGTCAACCACCACGACGCTCTTGAGGCAGTCCCTTTAATCTTCAATCACAAGATTGGTGGCCACGACAGAGCGACCGATTGCGCCATCGGTGCTACCCTATGTCTTTGGAACGATCGTCGTCTCCGTAGAGGGGAAAACAACTTCTCGCACAATGCGGTATATCCTGCTCTATTTGCCTTTGCCGAAAGGACGTGGGTAGGAGGTGGAGACGCCTACTCCTATGTCGGGATTCAAGAAAAGACTCGAAGAGAACTTGGTGCTCTAGAACATCGTATAATATCGGTGCACTCCAGTCTCTTTCCCGACCTTCCTTTTCAATACATCCCACAATCCGATATCCGTTGGAATATCTATGGACCTTACGACAACGAAGGAGACACCTCACGAGCATTTGCCCCTGAACTAGTAGACATAGAGACACTCCTACCTGACACCACACTAGTCGGTGGCACCATCGTCCTTCGCCATTGGTGGCATCCAGCAGTGCGCGGACATTTTCAAAATGCAAAGCCCAATACCACCTTCTATGCCTCACGACAAGTCTGGAGTGATATCGACCAAGAAGCGGAGATGTGGATTGGCTTTTACGACTTCTCTCGCTCTCAGGCAACCCCTACTCCGGCATTGGGGACTTGGAATAATTATGATGCCAAGATATGGCTCAATGGAGAGGAAATCCTCCCTCCAAGATGGATTAGAGCCGGACAAGATGCCGGGAATAACGAGTATCCCTATGAGGATGAAAACTACATCATGCGCCCTCCGCACAAAGTACATCTCAAGAAGGGCTTAAACACCATCTTGGTCAAAGCACCCATCTCTTCCTTCAATTCCGGAGTTTGGTACGCCCCCAATAAATGGATGTTCACGGCTGTATTCCTTGATACTACCCTACGATGAGACTTTTTTGAGTGGCGACAGAGAAAAAGGGTAGATCTTTTCATGACTTTCACAAGATAGGCGTATAGAGGTAATAAAAATCAGTCATCACTTTTACCGAAATCAGTCGACTAATTTTGAAAATTAGTCGACTGATTTTATTTAAACAGTGACGGCAAAGTCCGAACCCCTTAATCGTCTAGTTTTGTACCAAATGCGAGATCACCCGCATCGCCAAGCCCGGGAATGATATAAGAGTGGCTATCGATCTCAGGATCATTGACTGCAGTCCAGAGCGTACACCCACCGGGCATCACATTGGATAGATATTCAATAGCTGGCTGACTGGAGATCACAGATACGATGTGTAGTTCCTTAGGTGTCCCCTTGGTGAGAATAGCCTTGTAAGCCAACTCCATAGAGCTCCCTGTGGCCAGCATTGGATCCACAATAATCAAAGTCTTACCATCAATCGAAGGGGAAGAGAGATACTCAATCATCACCTCAAAATTGAGACGATCTTTGTAGCGACGGTATGCCGATACGAAACAATTCTCCGCCCTATCGAAGTAATTGACAAAACCTTGATGTAGGGGGAGACCTGCACGGAGAATAGTCGCCACTACCACCTGATTCTGATCTAGCATATCAATGGAAAGCGCCATAGGAGTCTGCACTTCTGTGGCTTTATACTCAAAGGTCTTGCTGATCTCGTAAGCAAGTATTTCGCCGATACGCTCGATATTGCGCTTAAAGCGCATGCGATCCCCTTGAATATTTACGTCACGCAGTTCTGCGACAAAGCGGTTGAGAATCGAATTTTGCTCAGAAAGATTTATTACTTTCATACTTCTTATTTCGTTAGTTCATTACTATTTTCTATTCAAGAGTGCATCGTAAGCAGCTTTTCGCTCCAGCACTTCATCTACATAGTCAGAGGTTTCCCTTCCTCTCAGATAGCCATTGCGTACCACATCGTCATTGTAATACTCTGGATTACTCTTTAGGAGTATAAATTCTCTCACCCCTCCATTCCATATGGTATCGGGAGCATTGTACTTTCGGGCTAGGCGAATAGCATCCTGTACATGCCCAGCACCGGCGTTGTAGCCGGCAAGGGTAAAGCAAAGCTTCTGGTGGGCGTCTTTGATATTAGCAAAATACTTGTACGTATCCATCAGCACATCTACCGACACCCGTACCGATACTTCCGGCACCAGCAATTGATCCACCGTAGTACCATGAGCTCTACCAGTACCAGGCATAATCCCCATCAGCCCCCTCGCTCCACTCCAGGCAACCACATCACTCCTAAATGTACTCTCGTGGTAGGCAATTGCCGCAAGCAATGTCCAATCCCAAGGTGTACGCTTGGCATACTTCTTAAAGATTTCGTCATAAGAAGAAATCGCACCTTTTTCTAAGACGACCCTGATAGGTTTTTTTTCATCAGCTAGAATAAACTGAGCGAGGTGGCTATTCTGCTTTTTTAGTTCCGAATAGTGGCGCTGCTTTTGGGGCGATAGGAGATAGTCATCGAGCTTATCCGCCAACTCATGATTGCCCTTTGCGACAGCCCAACTATAGCGGATAGGGGCACTCACTAAGAGACTACCGTCTAGACTAGGGAAGTAGCGTAGCACTCCCCTTGCGATATCCTCACTGGCTATTGCATACTTGATGCTATCCACTTGCGACATCAATACTAAAATCTCCTCAATACCCAATGTATCAGGGACAATCTTTCTAATCGGAAGCCCTATTTCCTCCTCTATCTGTCTCAGGCGTAGCTCTCCTGCACCTCCATACTCCACCCACACCTCTTTCCCCGCAATCTCAGAGAGAGTATTGACCATCTCTCCTTTTTTCTGAACCAATACCAAAGAGGTAGTATCTACTATCCCTCCGAAATCAAAAGCATCCGTATTGGCTTTGGTCATCGGAATGGGAGTAATACAGAGATCCACCCTCCCTTCCGAAAGCCAAGCGAGGAGGCTATCGGTACTCTTAGCAATGTGGATGTCTAACGCCACTTGATGCGCTTCAGCAAAATCAACGACCTTTTGATACTCTTGACCCATAATCTCTCCACGGAAGAGATAGAAGTCTTGAGGTGAGGTCATCGTCACAATTCTGAGAGTATCCGACTGTTCTATCTCTGCCCACGAGCGAAAAAAAATCCCCTTACGCTCCGTAGTCTCTGCATCATCACAGGCGACTAAGAGTAAGAGGATTGAAACCAAAGGGAGGAACACTCTTTGCATCATACGACGTAAAGCAAAAAGCCTTTGAGATACTCCCCTTCGGGATGATAGATACTCACAGGGTGATCTGCAAATTGCCCAAACTGCTGTAGCACTCTTATCTCTCGCCCAGCATGGAGCGCACTTGTAAAGAGAGCCTGACGAAAGTCCTCTACACATACCACCTGCGAACATGAAAAGGTAAAGAGCAGTCCACCAGAGGCTATCTTGCGCATCGCTTCAGTATTCAATTTTCGATAGCCTTGCAGACCATTTTTGAGTACCTCGCGTCTCTTGGCAAAAGCCGGAGGGTCGAGCACTATCAGGTCAAAATCTCCCTCCTTCATATCATATAGGTACTTAAAGGCATCTTCCACGACTGAGTGATGCCTACCTATCTCTTCCTCAGAAAAGTTGAGTCTCAGATTTGACTCAAGCATATCGATTGCTTTTGCCGAACTATCGAGGGAGACTACTCGCTCAGCTCCTCCCTTGATGGCATATAGAGAGAAACCACCTGTGTAGCTAAACATATTGAGCACCTTTCGTCCACAGGCGAGCTCCCCTACCCGCTGTCGGCTCAGTCGCTGGTCTAGGAAAAAGCCTGTCTTCTGACCTTTCAATATGTCTGGTACAAACCTAAGACCATTCTCCTCAGCGACTACCCGCTCTACATCCTGTCGTCTCCCCCATAGTAATTTGTCTTGGATAGGCTCCTCTGTCGGTAGTGTGTCGCTCGACTTATAGTAAATAGCACTCAGTCGATTCCCATAAAGCTCCTGAAGTGCCTCTGCCACCTCATTTTGCCTCAAGTGCATCGTCATAGTATGTGCTTGTACTACGGCGACACTGCCATAAATATCAATGACAAGACCCGGAAGCCTATCTCCCTCTCCATGCACAAGACGATATGCTTCAGCTGGCGAATTCATCAGTCCGAGAGCTCTTCTTACCTCCTGGGCTTCCTTCAATCGGTTCAACCAAAAGGCAGTGTCAATAGTTTCTTCCTCGTTAAAAGTAAGTAAGCGCACGGCAATACTCCCCCCCTCATAATAGCCTCGTGCAAGAAACCTCTCGCTCTCTCCTACTACATCCACGATATCACCCTCCTCTACCCCCTTTGCATGCACTAAGGCTCTAGAGAATATCCATGGATGTTTGCGATCCAGAGAGGCAATACGCTCCGACTTTAATTGTACCTGCTTCATTTCTTTGTCTCTCTATTCTTCGGAGCCTTTTTCCTAGGTTGCTGGACTTCCAAATTAAAATACATATCTCTAGTGAGTGCTTTGCTAAATCCTTCGTATATTTTAAGTCCCGCATAGGCATCCAGGGCAGCATAGTCTACCTGTCCCTCGGTCAGTTCTCCTCGCTCCCAGTCGGAGAGTCGCTGCCCCTTACTGATACGTTTATTGTAAAGCACTGCATAGAGCCTTGTTAGGGATAAGACTTCGACTCCAGCTGCCGTGGAGAGCGTACGAAGATCAACCATCCTATTGGTGACGAGATTATGGTCGGCCCAAAGCCCCTTAGCGTCATCACCTATTGCAACTCCCACCTTAGCGATTCTCTTACTTTTAAGCACCTTTTGCAGCGGTTCTAACAATGCCTTGTCCCACGATGGGATTAGACGGAAAAGCACTACCAAGTCAGGGCTAGACAATTGAAGTAAAGAGACCTTATAGCTCTTCCCCTTTCGAAAAGACGGCTTGGTCTCAGTATCAAATCCTAGAACCTTATTGTGCTCCCTCAGACGATTGCAAGCCTCCTCCACCTGAGCCAAAGAACTGGTATGCGAGAGCACTACCACATTGATGGGTAATGTCTCCGGTTCCAGCATCTGTAGCTCTTCTTTTGTAATACTAGTCTTAAACTCTGCCATTACATCCAATCATCGCCTCCCCCATCCTCAGCCAACTCAAAGTCAGGGTCATTCAACAGATCATGTAACTGACGAAGTGCAGCCAATAAGAGGGTGCCCCATCGCTCCATCATCGTAAAGCGCACCTCTGCAACTGCTTGGTACATGCTCTGCTCGTGTGCGCCTCTCATAATCCAGACGAAGTCGGCTAGTGCTTGGTAAATATCAGCTAATACCTCTGCCATACTCACGCTAACTGGTCTATCAGAGTACTTCATCTCCTCCATCTGAGCATTGAGGAAGCGATCATGTTCACCAAAAATTCGCTCTAGACGATTCTGAATCGCTTCGTAATCTTCTTCTCGCACCTGACGCTCTAGCACAGCATAGGGATCCATTGCGAGATTAGGAAGAGCTATCCCTCTGGCATAAATATCAGCGAGCAATCGCCTACAGTGCTCCACCGTATCTCTATCCCATACAGACGTAGTGGCGGGCTCTACAAGCGCGCAGTAGACTGCCGCCACCTGTACAAAGTCCAATACACCAGGCATTTTTAATATGCTCTTATCCTTTTCCATAGCTACATTACCGCCAGTATAAACCTCACAAAGGTAGCGAAATTCTCTCACATATCGAGGATTAACTTGGGGATAGCCTAGGGGTAACGCATTAGAACTCATGGCTCCTCTCAATAGTGTTATGTTTCATCTATTGAAATTCAGAGGAATAGAAATGAGGACATTGCAGAGCATCATCGACCCACTTCGGTTTACTGAATTAGAATGCTATAAAAGCCTTTAATATTTGATTATCAGTATTGAAATAAAGAAATCGACATCCAATAATAAAGGGATGCGAAATCGTACGATTTCGCACCCCTTCCCTTTTAGCAGTTTTCTAACTCCATTGGGAGTAGAAATTAGAAGTTACTGTAATTAAAAACTACTCCTAATGTGGGATATAAGCCAAAGCCTGCTCTTTTACCGTATGGCAAGTTAATTGAAGTATTCATTTTCCAATCCCATAAGTAAAAGAAATTAACACCGACATTCATTCCCACACTGTAATTACTCCCTAGTTGTCTAAGTAGTGAAAAGCCCTTGTTAAAGTACAGTCCGTGTGAACTGATGTTAGCACTTTTATCTCCCTCTTGAATTTGATGATGATACGCCCCCATATAACCGAAAGCAGAAGTGCTACTATATCTCCACCGATCTCTAGATTGATTGTCAGAAATCCAGCCAATACCAGCAGAAAGAGTTCCGGCCTTACCATTCACCCCGACGGGCAATAGCGAAAAGGCAACTTCTAAACCAGCTGAATGTGCTAAACGACCAGTGGAACTAAATCTCATACCCATGAAGATCAATCTATACTCTGGAATTACCTTTGATTCAACAAGGTTATTCACCTGTAATGGAATGAAGGCTCCATGGAGTGAAGTGAGGGTTGTAGACACTGTTGTCCTAAAGTCGGTAATAGTATGAGACTTTCTCTCAACTCCGTTTTTGGGGGCATATGCTTGATCTTGAGCATACATTTGGATAGAAAACACAATCATTAGGGTTAGAATTGCACCGACTCCTACCAAAGTATTTCTTACTCTTTTATAACTTCTCTCCACAAACCCCATCATCTGGCAAGCAGAAAGACCCACAAGCGTTACTACGAATGCCACCAATAAAAACTTCAAAGATTTTTTCATATTTTCTTAGAAAATTTCAGGGAAATAAATCGGTTTCAACATTGCCTATCTCCTTTCTGGCTTTGTCGGAACAAAGGTAATATAAATATTTGTAATTTCAAAAATTTTAATACTACATAAGGTATTCCTCTCCTCAAATCAAACTATCGAGTAGATATTGAATAAGAAAATCTCCTCTATAGAGCAAATATATTTGCTCTATAGAGGAGATACGATGGCTCTACTGAGGAGATTTGGTTCCTCTATAGAGGAGATTTGGTTCCTCTATAGAGGAGATTTGTTTCCTCTATAGAGAGGATTTTCCTATTCTTTGTAACGTTTCTGAAGAGCAGACCATTTTGGCTTTAATCCTGTCGTAGTCTGCTTTATCAATTCACCAATTGGCGCTCTTGGACCAAGTACACAATCACAGGAAAGTGGTCGCTATAGCCATCAATAAAGGAGTTATTCTCAAAGGTGCGGTGAGGATATCCTTTTCGCTTGCCTTCTTGGGTCACTAGGAAGTCACGATTGAATACTTCCATCTTCCAGAGCCTTAGCTTGCTATCTTCTTTGAGTAGTCCTTTAGAGATAATCATCTGGTCAAAAAAGTTCCAGCTATTATTGTATACCAGCGTCCCGATACCCTTTGCGAGCAAAGAAGCGGCCGGACTGTATAGCCCTTGAGCTCCGACTTCGCTTCTGATACTCTTGGCATTGAGTACCTCTGTGACACTATTATTGGTAGGGTCGTCATTGAAGTCTCCCATCAATATAATCTTGGCGTCGGGCTCCTCGGCATGGATACCATCGATAATCTCTTTGGAGAGACGAGCGGTAGCGAGGCGAAGATGTTCGGAAGTACCACCTCCGTAGCGACTAGGCCAGTGAACGACAATAAAGTGTACTCGCTCTCCTGCTATATGACCGTAGACGTGTAGCTGGTCTCGTGTCAAAAAGTCAGGACGCTCATCCCAATTTAGGCGGTGGTATTGATACCCCTCTAGCGTAAAGATGTTGGGATTGTAGAGGGCAGCTACATCTATACCTCTGCGGTCGGGACTATCCTCATGAATTACCTTGAGCCCCATCCCTTTGAGTTCATCTCTAAGCACCAAATCCTCTAACACTCGTCGGTTTTCGACCTCAGAAACGCCAAAAAAAGCAGCGCCGTAGGGCGTCACTTCCTTGCCTAATTGGCTGAGGACGCGAGCGAGATTATCGAGCTTGCGCTCATATTGCGTTCGAGTCCATCGGTAGGGCCCGGTAGGCAGAAAATCATCATCTCCAGTATTGTCCGGGTCATCTTCGTAATCAAAGAGATTTTCGAGGTTGTAAAATACTACTGCGTAGGCATTGTACTGCTTCCCATCTCCGGCTACACCTGCTTGCTTGTGTGTGGTGAAGCTCCCAAAAAGGAGAAGGAGGGAGGATGCAAGGAGGGCTTGCCACGTAATTAGTCTATTTTTCATCTCTATCTACTTACTCAAAGTTGATGTTATCGATATAGAGGTCGTAGGCTGAACTACTGCCATACTTAAAGGCAATAAGGTTGTCACCGACCTTGGTAGGGAGGGTTATCAATTGACCATCGATAGCGACTGTAAGGTCTAAGGTAATCTTGGTCCAGCTACTTGCATTGATGGTGCCCTTGTAGTCGTTCTTGGTCGTTCCGGTAATCACCTTAGCACCATTTACATCTCCTACATTATAATTGATGTAGCCCGCAGGCTTTGCCACGCCATTGTCATCGTAGGTAATATTGGTATTGGTGTTATAGACATTGATTGATAGAGATTTGGCAGCTGTACCCTTTACATAGAAGGTAATCTTCTTTACTTTGGTCATGTCTATTCCCTCTGTCACAACAGCAGTAAACAGATAACCATTCTTGGAGTCCGTTGTCCCCGATAGGTGGAGAGCTCCAGAACCTCCGATGCCACCAGAAGCGGATTCTTTGCCAAAGGTGAGACCGTACTGATTGAGACTCTTTAGGAATGTGTCCCAATTATTAAAGTCGGAACCGGCGAAGAGCAATGCCCCTGCTGTAGGATCTGGTTGTGGATCAGGCACTACTGGGTCGGGGGTAGGACCTCCGCCGGTGACAGGATCCTTACCGCTAAAGCCGTAGCAATCCTCAGCCGAACGGATAAAGAGTTGGTAGTCATTATTAAACTTCGAGAGGATACCCACTACGGTACCATTGCCCTTTGGCATGATATCATTGGCAAAAGTAGCGTACTTGCTATTACGCACATAGAGGGTATTGCCAGAGGTATCCTTTAGATTTCGGTTGACTGCATTGTATTCCTGATCACCAAAAGGAGCAGTACCACCAAGCTCGAAGTAGACATTTTCCAATTCGATCAGCGTGCCTATCATCTCATCGGTAAACTGACTAATCTTGATCTTCTTTGGTTGGGCGTTCTCCACATTTGGCCACTTATCCTTGAGAATATGTGCTTTGGCGACCTCGTAGGGAATACGATTGCTTGAGGTTTTCATCATTCCGATCTGAACCACCCCGCCATAGCTGGTAGCAGCAAGACCTTGCAGCTTGATAAAGACCTCCTGACCCACTTGGTAATCATTGGCGATATTATTTTGGTCGATACCAATCGAGATACCTCCTGTAGCATCTTGCACATAAATCTGCTTGTAGATGTTCCCTGAAATATCGTTGCCGACCACCACGGCACGGATAGCAAAATCCTCTTCTATCAATTGTCCATCCCGAGGTACACTCTTGTACTTCTCCTTGTATTGGGCAATAGTGATGATACCCTCTTCGCCGACTGTGACTTTAGGCTCAGTCAATAATGGGGCATCGTATACACGCTCGCAAGAGGCAAAGCCTAGTCCCAGTAGGGTTGCAAACGAAATGATTGACAATTTATTTAGTTTCATATTCTATTCAATTTATATTTACCAATTATAGCTCGCGTTGAGGAAGAAGTTAATCCCCTGCATATAGTAGTGCTTGTTTGTAAACCTTTCTGGATAGTCGAGGTTGATACGACCTTGCTCAAACCCTCCTATGCGCACATTCTTATTGTTGAGGAGGTTGGACACGGAAAAGTTGAAGTTGATCCTATCCCTATTCTTTAAGTAGAGAATCTTACCTATGCTTAAATCCATCGTAAAACCCCCATCAAAACGCTCCTGTGTAGTAGTCTGCACAAAGGCGTCATACTGCTTAGGATTGTGGCCAGGCGTACCCGGAGGAGTTACGTTGGTGTAGTTTGAAGCAAGCCTACGAATCGGAGCGGCATCGATATGATTGTATCCGAAGCCATTGAAATTGAGGTTGAAGAACCAGTAGTCATAGAAGTAGCCTATACCAAATGTCCCTAGCATTTGTGGTACGCCTCCGACATAAATATTCTTCATATACACCTTCTCTTCTTGGTTTTTTATACGACCATTGGTGCTATTGATCACACCCATTGGGTCATTGCTGTAATAGTACTGAGCTGTAGTACCGATCAGCTCAAAGGTAAGCGCATCGGTAGGGCGGTACTCAAGACCTAGCTCCAGTCCACGGTGTACCTTATTCATCCCATACAAAGTATGGAGGATAAACGTACGCTCGCTATCATGGTAGTAAGCGACCTTTTTCATATCATCCCAAAAGCCTGTATAGAAAGCTGAGATACGCCCCTTAAATTTTGGAATGGAGAAGATGTAATTGAGATCGATATTGGCTATCTGCTTGCTCTTGATCACGGGTGCTACCTCATCGGTAATATCGGGGGAGAGATACATCTCTCGCTCCATCTGTGGACGATTGAGGTACGATACATTGGCTGTAATAAAGTGGCGACCGTTGATCTTGTAAACTGCACCAGCCTTGGCATCAAAATTCAAGAAAGCATGCAACTCTCCCTTTCCAAAGGAGTTTTCTGGATAGCGGCCATTCTTCATCATACCCTCTCTCTGTATGGTATTGAGCGCTAGCTTGGCTCCATAGTAGAAGTCTATCTTGTCGTACTTATGCTGGTTTTGAGCCCAGAGACCTACGTTGTAGATGTGGTAGCGATAGTCATAGCCAAATACATCGCCCTCCCATACTCGACGCCCTGGCTTGTTGAGATCGTTTTGCACCACCTCTTGATTACCCGCAAAGTCTCGCTCTGCGTACTTGTCATTGTCTGCGAGATATTCAGCACCCAGTAGATCGTCCACCGTCTTAAATTGCTTGGACTGTGAGTACTTAAACTCCAAACCTGCATCAAAAGAGACTTCACGGGAGAATTGAGTATTAATCGTACTATTAAATGCAATCTCAGCGAGATCGCTTCTCCTCTCCTCCTCCATATAGACAGCCGAGCCATCACCATGAAGATTATTGAGATGGTTCACCTCATAGAGATGGTCCCAATCAATTTGGGAAATCTTGGTACTTCTCCATAAGTACTCATAGTACTGCTGTACCTCTGAAGCCCCCTCAAAGTAGCTTGGTAAATAGCGATAGTAGTCTGGGCGTGGGTCACTACCATTGTACCAATTGAGCGCACTACGTCCATATCTATTGTAGTGGGCAGCGATACCGGTAGTGAGAGTCGTCTGGAAGTCGGGTTTCCACACATGAGACAGTATCACCGTTGGATCCCAGCTCTTTACCACACGGGCATTGCGCTTCTTACCATCTTGCCAACCCCAGTTGGGATTGTAGAGATTATTGCATACCAGTTTAAGTGCTTCGTCTACCGACGAACCCTGCTGACCACGCTCTACTGGTGAACCAAAAGTAACAAAGCTGAGACTATGTCTGCCATTATCCCAAACTTTCTCCAACCCCAGCATATAAGAGATATTCTTGTAGAATACCCCCTCTATGGCTCCTTCGTGTGAGTATCTGCCACCGATGGCTCCAGAAAAAGCCCAGCCATTGTCCATCAAACCTGTATTGTAGCTGAGAATGGAGCGGAGGTAGTAATTGCGATTGGTACCTGAGACGGTAAATTTACCCCCTCGTGTATAATTGGCAGGACGCATATTGATATTCTCCGACCCTCCAATATCGCCAAAGGAAAATGGAGAAGCACCCATATAGTTGATACGATTGCCATTGCGGGTCATATCATTTAACGCACCAATCGAAGAGTAGTTGAATACCCCACGGACGCCCTCATTGAAATTGATGCCATTGATATACCGCTGCTCGTACTGGCTATCGTAGCCACGAGTACGATGGCGGAATTGAGAGAACTGGAAGCCCGCATTTTGCAGGTAGACATCATTGGAAAAGATGACCATCGTATTGGCACTCTGTCCTTGCCCTTCATCGTCGATCTGATCAAGATCGATATTATCCACGATGCCGGCAAACTGTGCGTTGTCCCTCATTGCACTTTGTACCATTAAGATAGTTCCAAGATCGTTGAGTCGATTGCCTGAAATCACTACATCTTGCTCCACAGTGGTGTAGATAGCAGAAGTAAGCATCAGCTTGTCCTGCCCTGCCTCCACATTATAGAAAACAAAACTTCCGTCTGATCCCGTGGTGGTTTGCTGATTACTGCGAAGCAGAGTGACCACCACTCCTCCCAGTGCATTCTCTGTATAACTATCTTTTACCACACCTCGCAGGGAAGTCCCCGACTGAGCTTGCGCAGAAAGTAGAGAGAGCGAAATGAGTGTACAGACTATAGCAATAAGTCTATAGAGTCTTTGCATGCTCTTTATTTGATTTGCGATTATTTTTCTTACATACATAATAACCCATAAGGAGCTATAATCTAGCTCCTTATGGGTTACGTTGCTTATGGTGTGCCTACAGCACATAGCTTACTCAATAGTAATATCATCGATCATAAGGTCGTATGCTACTTCCTTACCGACTTTAAGGGCGAAGAAATTATCTTTGGTTGCAAGCTCGAGGCCAGAAATATTCAGTGTCACCTTGACCCACTCATTACTGGTGTCAATTGTACCTGTATACTGGTTGCTATCAGCTGGTTCTAATGTAATAGCTGTTGTCCCTGCGACAGTTCCAAGGTTAAATGCCGTGTAAGCTTTACCATCAGTTTTGTAGACATTAAACGAAAGAGACTTCCCTGCCGTACCTTTGATATACAAACTGATGTTTTTGCCAGAAGTTGGGGCACCCTCTGGGACTTTGAAGGTAAAGACATAATCATTGGCAGTTGGTGTACCCTTGATAAGCATTGCCTTACCTGTCACACCTCCATCCACTTGGGTGGCATAATCTTTCAGTCCGTAGGTATTCAAAGCAGCCTTAAAGGCATCCCAGTCATCGAAGTTAGAGCCTGGGGCTAGAAGTTTACCAGGAGTTGGATCTGGGTCTGGGTCTACCGGATCTGGAGTATCGCCACCACCAATCACAACGATTGGATCGCCATTTGAGCCTCCATCGGTCCAAGGATTGATAGTGGCTCCGTCTACAACTATTACTGCACCCTTAGTGTAATTGACATCTACGACATATTTGTAACCACTTTGTGTCTGAGCCAAACTAAGGATAGCCTTTTGTGCCCTGCCATTAAAGGTAAAGGTCACCTCCTTACCGTTGAGATTCTGAGGAGGGAGAATCACCATCGCCCTATAAGAAGTCCCAGAAATCAGCTTTACAGTAGCTGTCGGATTACCCATCTTACTGCCGGTAGTCACCTTGCCATCAGCCAGAGTCATGGAGCCATCGACCAGCACATTTGCTAGAGATACTGTCGAAGTGGCATCAATAGCCATTCCATCCACACTATTGATATTAAATTCAATCAACGTAAGGGCATGCTTAAATACAAGATTGGCTTGGTTTGAAGTCTTTGAAACCCCCTTCTGATTATTTGAATAGAGGACATCGATAGCCGATAGATTACTCTGATCACTTGTATCAAATGAGTACTCAAAAGCTGTACCCTCTGTATAGGGATAGTAAGCGACTAGATCTACAGTACCCTCAGATGGAACAGTCACGCCATCTACAGAAGTAAAATTGACCGTAGTACCACTTTTCGCAGTGGTGTACTTACGATTGGCATTACCGTCATAGACAGTACCGGCCCCGAGCACCTGTCCGCCATTAGTGGCATAGATACCAATAGCATCAGATACTTCCCATACTTCACCGGCAACACGGGTGGATGACTTCACGATATTAGAAGATACTACAAGGTCGCCACGACCAACCTCATAAGGATTCTCCACAGAACCAGCACAGTTACCGCTCCTCTGGCAAGAAGATAGAAGAAGGGCACCAGCAAAAAGCAGTGCACCGATATTTACTATTGTCTTCATCATCTTTCTCGTTTATAGATTTGTATTACATAATATGTTCATTACCATTTTCACCATTCGCTGCTATTTTTCTGGCTCTTCACCTGATCTGCGATTGCAGGGTCTAGCTTAGAGAAGAAGGTCACACCCAACTCCTTCTCTAGGTCTGCTACAGACATCACATAGTTTTTCCATCCTGTAGCAGTAGGGGTATTAGGCATCTTAGTCGCAATAGACTTATACTGATTACCTACCTTCTTTAGGAATACCTTCCAAGTATGGCTTGGGATTCTTACTGGCTGTCCTACTCCGTCGCCTACAGTGCCTCTGTCTTCGTCAAAGGATGGACCACACACGACAAAGAGTGTATCCACACTATTCTCTACCCAGTTACGCTCAGCCGTCTCAAGCTGTGCCCATACACCGGCATTTTGCTTTGAGTCCTGAGGTACCATATTGGTAAAGTAAAAGGTACTGCTATTGAGCTCTCGAGACGCTAACCTATGTGCACTCGCTAGCATGTGTCCTCTGCTATAGATTCCTCCCTGATAGCTCTTGAAGAGGTTTTGTTGATACTGAGTAGCTATTTTAGGATCCCAATTCCAGTCATCCCTTCGATCTACATTCTTAACGGTACAATCTCTATACAGAGGATAGGCAATCATATAGGGTTGACGATTGCTCTTGCTATAGTAGACGGTATAATTGCGCCGTTGTCCGCCAGGGGTTGTTCCTCCGCCAAAAGCACTATCAGGGGCATCGTGCTGTGCAAAGAGCATATCGGTCATATAGCCATCCTTAATCAATACCTGCTCCATGTACGAGGCTGTATTGCTATTGCCTTCTGGCACCTCAATCCCAGGTACGGAACCTTCGTCGCCTTTGCCAATCACTTCGATAGTCGAATTGATCAACATGACTTTTCCATCCCCTATCTGGAAGGTGAAGCGCTCACGCACTCCCGCCTGCATCACCTTTTGAGGAAGCTCACTGTAGACATAGCCCTTACCTCCGACCTCAAAAGTAAGTTTGAGTTCATCCAGCTTTTGACCTGGAATCAATATTACCCTCTGTAATACTCCTCCCTCCGAATAAGCAGTCACCTCTTTAGTTATTGTTCCTAAGGAGGCTACAGTACCTGTAGCTAGATCAAATAGACCATCTGTGACAACACCATCAATACGCACTTTGAGCCCCGAGAGGTCTAGACCTGCGCCACCAAGCACATTGAGCTGCAATTGGCTCATCACGTGGTCAAAGACGAGGTTAGCCCTCGGAGCACGGGAGTCAATAGCCTTAGCGTTGGAGCTATAGAGCAAATCGAGCTTTGAGAGATCGCTCTGATCACTTATGTCAAGATGAGTCTTATAATCAGCCCCCACAGCTTGATGGGGATAATAGCTAATAACATCTACACGCTTGCCCTCAACCAGTGGAAGTTCTATTCCTGTGGTAGAGACAAACTTACCATCACCATTAGAGGTTACATAGCTCAGGTTACTTGCATCTTGGTATATATTAGCGGCGACAAGTCCCTTACCACTTTCCACTACATAGATACCTATCTTATCTCCTACATCCCAAGCTGTTTCGCTTGCCTTCAGGGTGTTGATGTCGCTCACCACCTTTAGGGTAACACCTTGCTCTTGGGGCGACTCTCCATGGTCTTTGGGCGAGCAAGAAGAGACACCCAGTGCGAGTGCCAATATCCCTACAAGAACTAATGGGCTTAATTTTCTGACTGTCATCCTAAACCTAAAATTAAAATCTGGGAACTCTTTTCTTTATTATCTCAACATGCTTGCCTGCGGTATTCCACACAGAGAGACATCGAGTTCATAGACTGTGCTTATAGCACATTTGGTCATTCAATGGTAATATCATCAATCAAAAGATCGTATGTATCAGGCCCCCCAACCTTTACGGCAAAATAGTTTCCAGTCGTCGCAAGTTGAAGACCGGAGACATTCAGAGTAACTTTTACCCATTGATTATCAGTGTTAATAGGGCCAGTATACCCATTTTGAGCAGAACCCTCTAGTACAATATCAGTTGCTTTTTCAACTGTTCCTAGATTAAACGGTTTATACTTACCATCAGCAGTGTAGACATTGAAGGAAAGAGATTTTGCTGATGTGGTTCCCTTGATATACAAGCTGATAGAACTGGCAGTAGCTGGAGCTCCTTCAGGCACTGTGAAAGTAAAGGCAAAATCATTTTTTGTCGGAGCTCCATTAATATGCATTGCCTTTCCTGTAACTCCTCCATCAGCAGAAACAGCATACTTCAATCCAAAGCTGTTCAATCCAGCGAGAAACGCATTCCAGTCTTCAAAGTCGGAACCAGGTGCCAGTAGTTTGCGAGGTGTGGGTTCAGCCCCTGTAGCTCCTGCTTGCTTGATGGTAAAGGTATAAGGATTCATCCCCTCAGCAGTTAGAGTAACAGTTGCAGTACGGCTCAGTAGTCTCAGTATTCTTGTCTACCACGAAAGTGATATCGCGAGTCGTAGCGCGAGTGAGGGTGACATTATCACCAGTTACAGCACTCACCCAAGTCTCAGCGACCTTGGCAGTCACAGCCGTGGTTGCTGGGTCTACTGCATCTAAAGTAAGGGTAAATGAACCGCCTTCGGCAGTCGCAGACAAGACACCTTCGCTAAATCCTGTCCCTGTGATCGTCCCATCAACTGGTGTTGTTGGATTCGGCTCCGGATTGACGTCAATAGAGCCTTCATCACCTGGCGTTTCAGAGTCGATAGGATTATCTCCACCGATAACAACCTCGGTGGCACCATCCTTAAGTACGATAGTATACCTATAATACTTCCCTGCTTCGACACTTTTGTCAGTAGTTAGCTTAGCATTGTACACCTTATCTCCGTGTTCTACCTTGACTACCAAATTGGTAAGCACCTGAGTAGGCATTAAGTAAGTGTAGTACTCAGTATCTTTTTTGATAAGCGATAGTGTGGCGACATCTGTCGCTGGAGTAAAGTTTCCTGAAACCACATCGAGCGTACCCTTAGAAAGCACATTGATAACGCTAACTGCAGTTGTCCCCACTGTGGTAGCATTTTCCACTCCCGAAGCATCCACTACGATACGAAGCTTGCCTAGTTTGTGAGCAAAAGAAAGCGCTAGGGTAGGAGCAGCATGGGTCACTGTACCCTGACCCCAAAGTACTGGCTGATCATTCTTAGTAGTCAGGTCAAAAGCTATAGAAGTAGTGGTTGCATCAGTGTTGTATGGGTAATATGCTTGAACATTATGGATCTCAGCTCCTCTTGGAATCATTACTGAACCTCCAACAAAGTCGGTAGAAGCACCCGCTACACTGGCAGTGTACTGCACATTGGTTGCACTAAGCGTGGTAGAGAATACACCTATCGCGTCACTAGCATCCCAATGATTAGTGATACCATCCGCCTGTGTAGTCACACGCGATTGATTTTGGATTGTAGTGGTAAGCCCTAGCTCTACACCCCCCTCTTGAAGCTCAGTGCCTCTCTCGTTTGAGCAAGAAGTAAACCCCAATACTAGGGCTACAACAGCCAAAGAAAATACATTAAATCTGGTCATCATTATCGCTATTATTATAGCATAGTTAAATATTATCACTCGTGTCCATTGTCAAAGATAGTAACATTAACCCAGAATACCTCATTTATAGCCATAAAGTTTAGGTTAAGAAAAGAAAAATTCACACCTACGCCTCAGATCCGCAAGTAGAGTGCACCTGTCGGTGAAAAGATGAGACCCTCTCTATAGAGCAACGAGATTCCCTCTATAGAGCGACCGTACAAGCTGGGTCTACTATAACTGTAATATTTAGAAAGGAATAGACCCCTATCAGATAAGAGAGGTGAGCTGCTCTAGCGAACTGATACGATGGAGTTGATCTCCGTTATTCTTGATAAGAAATAATGACGGTAATGACTGGAGGTTATACAGCCCTACGAGACGAGAATAGGCTCCATCACGATCGATGAGGCTCACCCATGGAAGATTTTTCGCCGAAGTAGCCCAGATATGTGGATCAGTATCTAGCGACACTTGTACTATTTTCAGACCTTTTCCTCCACTGTATCTATTCTGGAATTCTAATAACGCTGCATTAAACTCTCGGCTCCAATTGGATTGCATGGTAGAGAAAGCGAGCAATATATTGCTCCCTTCCTCTACTATGCTAGATAGGCTGACCTGATTGCCTGCAACATCAGGAAGTGAAAAGTCGATATAGCCGAGGGTCTTCATCTCTATTCCTGGCAAAATATCATCGCCAGTGACGTCAGTATCAGTACCTCGAGCCAATCGTTTCTGCTCACGTACGACAGCAATAGAGCGAAGGGCCAAATCATATAGATGGGTAGTGCGAAGGTTTCCCGCCTGGAAAGCTTGGTATACGTTGGCAATGGCAGCAAAGGCTTTGGAGTCCTTTTCGTTGTAAAGATTAAAGACAAGATTGCCATCTACCTGCTGAAAAAGAGCAAAGTAAGCGACCGGAGACTGAGGATTACTGTAGATAAATCGTTCTGCTACACTCTTGTATCCGCTTATAATACTATCCCGATGGATGACATAAAGACTATCTGACGGGACATTTTCAAGCTTGGCAAGAGCCACATTGGCATCAAGCAAAGCCAACCACACCTCTCTCAGCTGTGAAGAGACTTGATCCCCGCTAATTGAATAGCTTGTGGCAAAGCTCTGCGCATCCGAGTTGATAATAAGATTGACCGGTATGGTATCTACGACAAAAGGTATGACTTGCTTCCCTAAGCGCAATCGATAAAAGTCGGGATACTCAGGAAGCTCGTGACTAAAGCTAAACTTCCCATCACGACCCAGCGCCGCAGAGTCTACGACCTCAGTGCCTGCCAGACCAAGATACTCAAAGTAAATGGTCTGGTCAGTGGCACCAGCAATAGTACCTGTGACCTTAAATTGCTTGTCACCACTACAGCTAACCACAAATAAGATGCCGATAAGAGCGACGATAATGCTAACTTTCTTCATATATCTATTCTCTTGGTGTATCAATTCTTTGGGAAGTACGCCTTGATGCTATCACTCCACTCGGGTGTTTCTACGTGGATGATTACTACACCGACCCCTTCGAGGACATTGCGTGGTACGATAAAATGGGTACCAACTTGGCTATCAGAAAAAAGTCTCTGACCTTGGAGCGTATATATATTGATATTCTTTGCCCCCTCTGGAGAGACTTCTCCAAGTGTCAGCAACATAAGACCATCAGACGCTGGGGTAAGTCGGAGGCGAGGAGCTTGATACCCAATAGGCTTTAGCTGAGGATTACTCATGAGCGGGTCTATCCATAGCGAAAGCCCTCGACTACCATTGCCAGAAGTAGCCGGAGTCCATTGGTTTCCGACCAGCCAAAGAGCAGTCCCTCTATTGGGGTCGTCATGCTGCTGATGGACGACACTCAGATCTGAGGGTAGTTGATTGAGAGGGAGACCAAAGTGGATGGTCTGTTCGCTGCTGATTGCAATCGGCTCCTCAAAAGAGAGATAAACCTCACGGAGCCTCCCATCATTGAGGTGCAGACCCAGATCACTCAACGGCAACCGAAAAGTGTGAGCCGGGGTAGCCGAACCACCGAAGTAGACATTGAGCTGTAATTGCTCTGTGCCACTAGCCTTGCCACTCAGCATGATATAGACACCGTAGATCTTTGACCCAGCCTTCATTTGATAGCGCTCTGCCACCACCGTAGCTCCTTGTGCCGTGCCAACCAGTTCAGATCTTCCAAGCTGAGGGATGACTTCGGTAACGCTCTTCGTACTTGGAGGGATGGCCATATTGGTAATCCTTATTGGAGCTTGGTCACTGCTATTCCCGCTACTGCGCCCTAAGATACTAGTAGTACGCCCCTTCCCGGAAGGGTCAAGAGCCTCTACTAATTTACGTGCCTCGAGGTCGGTAGACTCCCATACTCGCTGTAGGGAGGCAAATTGATCGGAATACTTATCATTGCAAGTGGACTGCCCTCCTGTAAGTACACCTATGATTCTCTGCGAACTATCATAGAGAGGGGAACCAGAGGAGCCTGCCTCAGTAGTACCAATAGTCCATCGTTTGACAATAAAATGCTGATCGCGACCAAAGGGGAAAGGCAATCCCGTGGAAGGATTGATATCACCCGGGAACGATCCGTAACTGAGATGGTCGAGATACAGATTGACTCTTTTCGTATATCCACGAGGGTGGTGAATATTAAAGTAGGTCTCTTGGAGATTGGGTTGTGCATTCCAGCCAGAATAATAGGCAGGATAATCGATAGGGGGGCGCTGATTGAGCTCCATCAGACCAGTGTCTGTATATGGGTGATAAGCAAGGAGCTTGGAACCCGCAATAGAATGAGTGAAACTAGGTTGTATCGAACCATCGCACATAGGCGCCTGATAACCGAAGACATACAAAAATCGACTTGAGAAATCGGCTACATCTCCCTTAGTAAAGTTCCAACTAATGACGTGCGACGCAGTCAGAATCAGAGGACGCCCATCACCATTGCTATTACTGACCATTACACCCGTTCCGAGTGCTCGACCATCTACCATAATCAAGACGACGCTTCTACCCACCTCGCCGTACTCTGGATAGCATGCCAACTCAGGAGTACATAACAATTCTTTGGGATTGCCAAGTTTAGGAGTGGACTTGAGGCCACGTACCCCATGATAAACTTCCTCCAATAGAAGGTGGGGTGTAGCACTTCCTTTAGGGGCTTGTAGCTCGATAATAATGTCATCGGAAAAGATGGGTTGGACTGGAAGAGTGTGTTGGGCATTATTATTCTCTGCTCCAAAACCTCCAATGACCATCTTATCATTTAAGGTACTATATATATATAGGTGTGCGCCCTCGGGCAGATCGAAGCGACTAAAGAAGAGACCAAGACTCTTAGCACCTGCAGATCGCACTCGATAACGCCATACCTGAGTACCATCTGTCCACACGCTTTTATTGCCCTGGTCAATGATATCAATCTTTGCTGGCAACGCATGCGCAAAGACATATAAACGGAGATTTACCGAAGCCTGCTCCATCGCAATTAAAGCTGAATCTTGATCAAATGCAGGCAACCTAAGTGTCGGCAACTGTAGTAATTCTGTTGCCCTAAGATCTCCTCCCTCCACACGCCGTTTCCCTCCTGTCACAATCTGTGCGCTGAGCGACAGTGTCGTGAGCAAGAGTAAAAGCGTACACCATATACGTATTCTTCGTCTCATTTTTTCAATTCTAAAAAAGGCGCAAAACCCCTTTACGTCTACAAAAGTAAACAAAAAAGTCAAAAGTCAGACAAAATGAACAGATTGTACTCCTTAATAATGAAGTAGATACAGAGGAGAGAAGCAAAAAAAATAATCAAAGTTCAGGGCAAATAAATTACACTATTGCCCTTTGGATAACAATTCAAACAAGATATTCACTATTTTTGTACCTTTGACCAGTTAATAATAAACAAATAAAACTATATGAACAAGCAGAAGGGTTTTCTAATAGGTGGTGGGATTGTGATAGCCGTAGTAGGTGGTATTGTGGCTTACAATGCTTTTGCCAAAGGGAAAAGCAAAGAGGAGTCTGAAGAAGCACACTTCTCCAAAGTAAATCGCCCGGAAAATAACCCTACTGATCTCTCGGTAGATGAAGCGACAGCGCTGATGGCGGAGGCTACTGGGAATAATCCCTTGTATGACCTTTATCGAAGCTATAACGACAATAACATGGTGTTCCTCGACCAAGAAGCACCCTGCAACAAAGGGACGGAGACACTATCGTCGTTCATTGAGCGATTTTCCAGTGATAGCCAGTTTCAGATAAAGCGTACCCAGATTGCAGGGGGAGGTATGAAGCCAGATTTTAGTACGCTCTCACTTGCGATTTCTGACCCAGACAGCACCAATTTCTTTGGAGCATGGAGCAGTATTACTGCCAATCAAGCCTCTTTCTGCCATGGATGGTTGGGCTCTGAGATGCTGGAAGAGTTTACATTTACCCGTAGGGATAGCTTATCCCATTGGCTTTTGACAGACTATTTCTCTGCTCTATCCGAACTAGAATAATAAGGGAATTAGAGACGGGGATCTTGCCCCCACATTAGCTTCTTTCGGAGGGTCTTGTAGAATGAATGCCCACTAGGGTGTAATACCTTTAGATGCTTCTTTGAAAGTCTAATGCGGATGGCTGTATCCACTACTTCGGGTGTACTTCTCCCATCCATTGCGAGGAGATAACTCCCGCTTCGGCTTTCAATATGCAACTCTATTTCCACATTGTTGGGCAGTACAATGGGGCGCATATTGAGAGTATGTGGTGAAATATAACAGATGAGGAACACCGGACTCTGAGGCTGTATGACAGGACCATTGACACTCAGTGCGTACGCTGTAGACCCTGTAGGCGTAGAAATGATAAGCCCATCTCCATCGGTATTAGAGATCAACTCTCTATTGACATACGTTGCTACAGAAATCATGCTTGCGGTATCACGCTTTGAGATGGCCACCTCATTGAGTATCAAACCTCTTGATACCTCATGCCCATCCTCCTTTACCACAAAACACTCAATCATTTGACGCTCTTCGACCACGCTCTTATCTGCTTCAAACTCCGCCCAAAAAGCAGGAAATTCTTCTGGTTGTAGGCTGGCGAGGAAACCGAGATGCCCAGAATTAATACCTATTATACCTGCATTGGTACCAGCGATAAACTTTGAGGTGCGGAGAAATGTCCCATCACCTCCAATACTCAATAAGACATCAGTATCTATTACGCCCTTGGGTACAAGCATAGAAATACCTCCTAGATTGAATCCTATAGACTGCAGATAGGTGTAGAACCGCTGCTCTATTTCTACGTGATGATGGGCATTGAGATTAAGAATCGCCTCGACCAATAGACGGAAGCTCTCCTCAGAACTCTTTTGATGTAACGATCCGCAAATAGAAATCTTCATTGTAGTTTATCTCTTAAGGCTTGGAAATCAATTGTCATACCATCTTCTGCCGCAATAGTCCGAGGAAAGAGCTCTTTGGTCTCTAGCAACAATTCCTGAACCATCGCTCGATTTGAATATCTTGCGCTATAATGCCCTATTAATAGATGCCCTACACCTGCCTCGGCGGCAACTCGAGCAGCATCCACCGATCGACTATGTAGGGTTTCGTTGGCTCTTCTCTCCATCGCTGCACCAAACGTAGTTTCGTGATAGAGTAAATCCACTCCTCTTACCGCCTCAGGCACACTACTGAAATATGCCGTATCACTGCAATAAGCATAGCTATAGGGTGTACGAGGAGCAAAGGTAATTAGGTCGTTCTTAATGACTGTCCCATCCTCTCGGACAAAGTCTTCTCCCCTCTTTATCAATCCAAAATATGCGACAGGCACACCATAGAAGTCTGCCATCTCTCGATTGAGATGGCGTGGCTTAGGTTTTTCATCAAAGCGATACCCGACAGTAGCGATACGGTGTTTCAGAGGGAATGAAGTCACGGTGATTGAATGATCCTCGTACACTACACCCTTCTGAGTATGGTCTACGACATGCGCAAATATCCTATCAGCATCCTCCCTACAAAAAGTCTTGAGAATAAAGTCGATGTACTCATCAATCCCTTCGGGGCCATAGACATGTACAGGATGATCTAATCCACTCATAGACATACTGCTCAGTAAGCCGGGCAAACCGAGACAATGGTCACCATGCATGTGCGTGATGAATATGCGATGGAGATTTGCCCAAGTGGCACCAAACCGAAGCAACTGCATCTGTGTCCCCTCTCCACAGTCTATCAAGAAATTTTTATCTCTCAATCGTAGCATCTGTGCGCTATGCTGGTGCAATGGTTTCGGCATCGCAGACCCACAGCCTAGCACCTTGAGGTACATTCCATCACCATAATTTCCTTCAGCCATTTTGGTCGCTTTCCAGTTGTTTATTCACTATCTCCCTCAGCTTCTCCACTCGGTCACGGATATCGAAGAGCTTTTCACGCATCTCAAGCTCGGCATGAATGCTGGAGCCTTTCAATTGTGCATCCACAGCCGCCAGAGATAGCCCCTTTTCCTGTAGTAGATACCTGATTTTACCAACTAGCTTGAGGTCGTCCTTGGAATACATTCGAGCACCCGAACCACTTGCTCTCTTTGGGGAAAGAGGGGTGTGTTCTTCCCAATAGCGAAGCTGCGTCTCCTCTACTTCAAACAGTTTTGCCACTTCTCCGACGGAGTAATACGCCTTCTCCATGTTCTCCACCTGTTTGTGGTCAAATCTCCAGTGTTGTTGCCCGATATTCTTTTTCCTCTTCCTGGCCATATCACTTAGAAGTCAAAGGATACACAAAGCCTCTCAACTGATACAAATACGACTGTATCGGTTGAGAGGCTTCGTGTATCCTGCTGACGCACATCAATAGGTACGCTCTAGTATCCAAGCATCTTGGAACTGTGGCGCAAACATTGACTTGATAGACTCACGACTGCGCACAGCATCTACCTTGTCATCAAAGCTTGTGACGATCACACGATACATCCCTTGCTCATTCTGCGCCAAGATAGCATTGTACCCTTGATCAGACATACGATTTCTGAGAGCACGGGCATTAGTTACGTTTTGGAAACTACCAATCACCACACTGTAGCGCTTTAGGTTGTTAGCATCTTCACCCTGAGCGGCAGTCACCTTCTCGGGACGGACATCTGCCTCATCAACAATCACAGGGATAATCTCATCCTTAGGAGTCTCATTAGCCGCATTAGCGATTTCGCGCTGTTGCGCACGCTCCATTACTGCCTTATAAGCACTCTGCTTAGGCTTGCAAGATGTAAACGCACCCGCTACCAGCAGAGCCATTGCTACGAAAAGTACTTTCTTCATATCGATCCTTATTGTATAATTATTAATTGTTTGACCTCAAAATATGGTTTTACTCCACCTTTCCCACAAAGTTAGATTTTTATTTTGTAATTTAGCACCTTCAAAGAGAATATTTTGTATCTATTATCATTTTTTACGATGAAGAAAACTTTTATAACAGCCGTATCATCGGCATTACTATTTAGTAGCATGGTCACTTTTGGATCTGCCGGAGCACAAGCTGCTTCCACGCCCGATACCTTCACCCCCGAGGTGATGATGAAGCTTTGGCGTATCTCTAACCCTACCCTTTCTCCCGATGGAAAGAGTTACCTCTACACTCGTAGTCTCCCCAATCTTGCTGAGAATAATAGCCGAAATGAGATTGTTCTTGCTCCATTTAATCAGGTGGGGAAGGGAGAAGCTCTCCAAGTAAAAGGGCATACCCCGGTATTTCTGGACAATAACACCATTGCTTATGTCTCCACGGAGGGAGAGCACACACAAATCGCCCTCATAGATGTAGACGGCAGCAATAAGAGGATAATCTCTGACTTCGACTTCGATATTTCAGAGTTTCTTTTCTCTCCTGATCGCTCCAAGATCATCATCACTCGCATGGTGCCTACTCCACAGATTGCACAACTGGAGCATCCAGATCTTGACAAGATAAGTGGTCGTATCTACGACGACTTGATGTACAAGCACTGGGATCATTGGACACTTGAATACCCACAGAGCTATTATGCAAGTGTGGCAAGCGACCTCACTATCTCCAAGGAGCTAACCAATATCCTACCTGAGGGAGAAGACTATGAGCTACCGATTGAGCCTTTTGGGGGCATTGACCAGCTAGCATGGCGCAACGACTCCAAAGCTATCGCCTATAGCTGCAAAAAACTCAAGGGTGCAGACTATGCCCGCTCTACCAATACCGACATCTACCTTCTCGACCTCACCAGTGGGACCACTACCAACCTTACCCAAGGGATGATGGGATACGACGATACCCCAAAGTTTTCACCCGATGGCAAGTATCTTGCATGGACGAGCATGGAGCACGATGGCTATGAAGCAGACCTCAAGCGTCTATTCATTATGGATCTGGCTACCGGTCAAAAGACCTTCCTCAGTGAGCGTTACGAACTGTGGTGTGATCAATACGAATGGCTCGATGATAGCAAGAGCATCCGTTTCCTCACCAATGATCAAGGATTAGGCAATCTCTTTGAGATAGATTTGAAGACTAAGACAGCTACCAAGATTACCGACTACGACATGGCAGATGTGGTAGGCTTCTCGGGGACAGGGAAAAATTTCCTCTTTACCCTGCAATCAATGAAGACCCCAAATGACATTTACTCATTTGTTGCTGCCAAGCGCAAGAAAGGACAACCAACCATCACCAAGCTCACGACCGAAAATGATGCGCTACTGAGCAGTGTCCCTAATGTCGAGATACAAAAGCGTTGGATCACTACCACCGATGGCAAACAAATGCTCACTTGGGTAGTGCTTCCACCCAACTTTGACCCTAACAAAAAGTACCCTGCTATCCTCTACTGCCAAGGTGGTCCACAAGATACAGTTAGTCAATTTTGGAGCTACCGCTGGAATCTTCGTACCTTCGCTTCAGGTGGATACATCATTGTAGCACCAAATCGCCGTGGCGTACCTGGGTTTGGCAAGGAGTGGAACGAGCAAATCTCCGGCGACTGGGGCGGGCAAAATATGAAAGACCTCCTAGCCGCTATCGATGAAGTTGCAAAAGAGCCTTACGTAGACGAGAATAGACTTGGCTGTACCGGTGCGAGCTATGGTGGCTATACCACCTACTGGATGGCAGGGCATCACGAGGGTCGTTTCAAGGCATTCGCTGCGCACGCAGGGATCTTTAATTTTGAAGCACAGTACCTCGAGACCGAAGAGAAGTTCTTCGCCGACTGGGATATGGGTGGTGCTTATTGGGAAGACAATGCGACCACACGTCACACCTATGCCAATTCTCCACACAAGTTCGTGGATAAGTGGGATACTCCTATCCTCATCACCCATGGCGACAAGGACTACCGCATCCTCGCCAGCCAAGGTTTTATGGCATTTGATGCCGCTAAGCTACGTGGTATCCCTACCCGAATCCTCTTTTATCCAGACGAAAACCACTGGATTCTCCAGCCACAGAATGGCGTCCTATTCTATCGTACATGGTTCGGCTGGATGGATCGCTACCTAAAGTGATATAGGAGCCCCATAGGCAAAATAAAAGTGGCTATGCAGTACCGATACTAGGTCTGCATAGCCACTTTTTCACTAATCAAAAACTTACAATATCAAGACTATTGCAGAATGCCTCAGCATCTTGTATTTGAGGCTATCGGCAAAGGTCTCATCACATTATATTTGCCAAGATAAACCACCCACCGGTAAGGAAAAGCCATAGGATAACCAACAACAACTTTGCCACCGCATTCAGAGAATTGCTCCTTAGGATTAACCCAATAGGCACTATATATATCAGGGCAATAATTCCGATAACGAGTAATATCGCAAAAAGAATGACAAACAAAGCAATCACAAGAGCGAGGAAGATACTCCAGCCATCTTGATTAAAAAATTCTCCTTCCAGCCAATAGTCCGGATCTACTACAAAACCGCCGTTAAAAGAAGTGATAGCCCACGCAATCATCCCTATAATTCCCAGTACCAATAGCACGGCCACTACCCACCAGATGGCGTTACTTTTCTTAGTCTTCGGGCTCTCCTCCACTACCTTCTCACTTTTTTTATTCATCTCTGGGGTTTCCTTCGAAATGGTATGCCAGAGGTTTTCGCTATTGAGAGGCTTCCCCTCCATTTTGAGTCGATCCGATGCAGTCTCTGCTGCAGGCAAGAAAATCCAACCTGCCAAATACAGAATCATGACCAACCAAGTAAGAGGTGTAAAGAGGAGTAACACAGCAATGAGTCGAAGCAAGGCAACCTCCGTATTGAAGTTTACAGCCAAACCCGCTATCACGCCTCCCAGCCACTTGTTTTTAGGGTCACGATAGAGCTTCTTCTCCAGCTTCTGAGAGAAGTTTTCAGTTGCTTGAGTCCAATTACTACGCTCCGAGCTTGCCTTTTCAGACTTCGGTTCCTCAGCAGATACTTCAGACTCGTCAAGATCCTCGATACGTCCCATTTGTTTGATTACCTCTTTTGTGATTTCGAGTGTAATCACTTCATGCCCGAGGCGCATCTTTTCTTGGAAAAGCTCACCCATACGCATCTCAAAGTCCTCGGCTATCTCTCCCTCAGGATCATCCGCCTTGTAGTACTCACGAATACCCTTGATGTACTGATCCAGTACGTTAAACGCATCCTCCTCTATATAGAAGTTGCGATTAGCAAGATTCACGCTTATTGTCTTTTTCATACGCCTTTATTATACTTCTGATTCATCATTATTATTCATTATCATACGCTCATCCTCCTGATTGGAGATGATGTACTCCCCCTCAACGACCTCCAGACCTGTACGAGAAGTCTCACCACCCCACGTAGGGGTATCGCTATCCAGCAAATCCACCGAATCACGCATTGCCATCCAAAGTTTTCGTAATTCATCGAGATAGCTTCTTCCACTTTCTGTAATCACATAATACTTACGAGGCGGACCCTGAGTGCTCTCCACCCAAGTGTACTTGATTAGTCCCTCCTTCCTCAGCCTTGTAAGCAGAGGGTATATCGTACCTTCTACCACCATGAGGTCATTTTGCTTAAGGATTTCAATCAGATCCACACTATACGCCTCACGATGACGGAGTATCAAGAGTATAGCATACTCCATAATCCCTTTCCGCATCTGCGATTTTGTTTTCTCCAATGATTCTTGCATACGCTAAAGTTTTCAACAATTAATACCCTGTACACTTAAAAAAGGTTTCTCATCCCTTTTCGGCGGCAAGATACAAACAATTCGGTAGTTTGCAAAACAAACTACCTAAAATTTTCATTCTACTGTCTATTACAATCTATTTTATCAAACAAGAATAGGCTAAAACACGAATTGCACGACAGCTACCCCTTCACCTGTCTAAATATTCTACCCCAACCTCTACAGTATCAACCATCAACCTTTTTCACGTCATAAACGACCTGCCTATATTGACTACTTAAACCTTTTCTATACCAGCCTTTATACTCTTCTATATCAGACATGACCATTTAGTATATATTAATATCATCGATTAGTATATACTAAACTGAGTGATTAATATATACTAATCGATGATATTAATATATACTAAATGGTCATGTCTGATATAGAATCAGGGCAGGAGCTTTAGAATTAACGGTTAATTCATCTATGGAAATAGGTTTTGGAGTACACCGAGGGAAATATACACTCAACGAAAATGTGTATATTTGCGGGTGATGCCTTTAGCAAAAGAGACAAGAACAAGACGAAGAAAAGTAGACTCATGATTCGGGAAATCAAAAACAAGGTGTGGAGCGTGACTCATTACTTCAATAGGGGCGACGACTCCGACCAAGGACTAAAACTGGCTCGTGTAACAACGAAAGACCAGCTAAAGGAGTTTGTACAGTTTAAATTAGATTTATACAGAGATAACCCCTATTTCGTCCCCGATCTTGCGAGTGACGAAATCAGCGCACTCACCAAGGAGGGCAACCCAGCTTTTGAGTTTTGTGAAGCAGAGCTCTTCATGGTGTACAGGGGACACGAGGTAGTCGGACGTATCGTAGCACTAATCAACCACAAAGCCAATAAGGCTTGGGGTGAGAATAGAGCTCGCTTTGGTTGGGTAGAGTTTATTGATAACGATGAGGTTGTCGATATGCTTTTTGAAGCTGCAGAAAAATGGGCGAGGCTACGTGGTTGCACTGAAATACATGGACCTATGGGCTTTACCGACCTTGACAAAGAAGGTATGTTGGTAGAGGGATTTGATCAGATGGGGACCATGATAACCAATTACAATTACCCCTACTACCCACGTCAGATAGAGCGCAGAGGCTATATCAAAGATACCGACTGGATGGAATACAAGATTTTTATCCCCAAGTTGGTACCTGAAAAGCATGCACGTATGAGTCAAATAGTCCAAGATCGATATGGGCTCAGGCTTCTAAAGTTTGATGATAGAGAGACGCTCGTCAATCAGTATGGCAAAGCGATATTTCAGCTTTACAATGAAGCTTATGGCAAGCTCTACGGGTTCTCCCCCCTCAATTCCGAGCAGATCGATATGGCAATCAAGCAATATCTCCCGCTCATCAATCTCGACTTCATCAATCTCGTGGTTACAAAAAAAGGCGAAGTGGTGGGCTTCGGTATCACCATCCCAAGCATTGCCAAAGCACTACAAAAGACAGGTGGAAAGCTATTTCCGACAGGGTTTGTCCATATTCTTAGAGCTCTCAGAGCCAAGCATACAGAAGTGGTAGAGCTATTATTAATAGGAGTGAAGCCTGAGTATCAAAACAAGGGAGTGAATGCCCTGATATTTGAGGATTTAATCAAGGTAATGAACAAATATCAGGTGAAGTATGCTGAGAGCAACCCCGAGTTGGAGACCAACCTAAGTGTGATGCTCCAATGGAATTACTTCAAAAAAGTGCACCACAAGAGACGCCGAGCCTACGTTAAGGGATTGCAAAATTAGGATGATAAGGTGTGGAGTGGTCGTATTTCCACACCTTACATATGTAAGGAATAGTATATGACAGTAGATCGTGACGACGAAATATTGAGAACGCCAGAGGAGGAGACCACTCAATCTATTTATGTAGATGACAAGGTAGTCACCCTGGATCCTATGGAACATATTAGGCTAAGACCCGGAATGTACATAGGGAAGTTGGGTGATGGCACCTCCAAAGACGATGGGATATACATTCTCCTCAAGGAGGTTATCGACAACTCTATTGATGAGTACACGATGGGGTTTGGTCGCCAGATTCAAATCTCCATTGATGAGGAGGAGATGCGCCACGTAGTGGTGCGTGACTTTGGAAGGGGTATCCCTCAAGGGTCTCTGGTCAAGGCGGTGGGGACAATGAATACCGGAGCCAAATACGACAGCGAAGTATTTAAAAAAGTAGTGGGGCTTAATGGCGTAGGTCTCAAGGCTGTTAATGCTCTGAGTCTCCGTATGGAGGTGACCTCATACCGCGAAGGCAAAGGCAAGCGAGTGGTATTTGAGCAAGGTAAGCTGGTAGAAGAAGGAGAGCTATTTGACACAGAGGAAAAAGATGGCACTCAGGTAGATTTCTTTCCTGACGACCTCCTCTTTAAGAACTACCGCTATCAAATTGAATACATACAAGAGATGCTTAGGATGTACGCCTACCTACAGCCTGGGCTCAAGCTCACCCTTAATGGCAAAAGCTACATCTCAAAAAATGGACTAATGGATCTGCTAGAAGACAACATGACTAGCGAACCACTCTACCCTATTATCCACTTCTCAGGAAAAGATATTGAAGTCGCAATTACCCATTCCACCCAGTATGGTGAGGAATACTACTCCTTTGTCAATGGTCAAAATACGATACACGGGGGGACACACTTGTCGGCATATAAAGAAGCGATAGGTAGGGTAGTTAGAGATTTTTTTCAGAAAAACTTTGACTACAACGACATCCGCTCCGGCATCACGGCTGCCATCAGTATCAAGATACAGGAACCACTCTTTGAGAGCCAAACCAAGACAAAGTTAGGCTCAAAAGAGATTGAAGAGGGAGGGATCACAATTCAAAAGTTTGTTGGAGATTTTCTCAAGAGCCATCTGGACGATTATCTACACATCCATGCAGACACAGCCGAAGCTCTTCTAAAAAAAGTACAAGAAAATGAGCGCGAACGCAAAGCGCTCGCTGGGGTATCAAAGGCAGCAAAAGAGCGTGCCAAAAAAGCTTCCATCCACAATAAGAAACTTCGAGATTGCACTCAGCACTACAATGATCCTAAAGCAGAGCTCGCAGAGCAGACTCAGATATTTATTACTGAGGGACTCTCGGCAAGTGGAAGTATTACCCAGAGCCGCAATGCAGACTATCAGGCAGTCTTTTCGCTCCGAGGCAAGCCACTCAACTGCTATGGGTTAAAAAAGGAGGTAGTGTACGAAAATGAAGAATTTAACCTCCTACAGGCAGCGCTTAATATAGAGGATGGTATCGACAATCTTAGATACCACAAGGTGATAGTAGCGACAGATGCCGATGTCGATGGTATGCACATTAGACTGCTAATCATCACTTTCTTTCTGAGGTTTTTCCCCGATTTAATCCGGCAAAACCACGTATTCATCCTCCAGACCCCACTCTTTAGAGTCCGAGACAAAAAAGATGCCACCACCATCTACTGCTACGACGAAGTAGAGCGAGACCAAGCGATGAAAAAGCTCGGGAAAGGCTGTACAGTGACACGCTTTAAAGGACTTGGAGAGATCAGGCCTGAAGAGTTTAAGGAATTTATCGGTGATGGCATCCGCCTCGACCCTGTAATGATGAAAAAAGAGGATAACGTACAAGAGCTCCTGAAATTTTATATGGGTAGCAATACCCCTGATCGTCAGGAATTCATAGTACATAACCTAGAACCAGAAGATGTGTAATGAAAAAGCGAGTGGGTGTATATGCTGGGAGTTTTGACCCTTTCACTACCGGGCATGCCAATATTGTGCAGCGTGTGCTGCAAGTAGTGGATGAGCTCCATATCGTAGTGGGGCAAAATATACTGAAGCAACCTTTCCGTCCATTAACCGACAGATTGGAGAGCATCAGACAGCTCTATGCAGAAGACAAGCGTATAGTAGTGGTAGCGCACGATGGCATCATCGCTAAGTATGCCCGCCAAAATAGTGCGATATTGATTCGAGGGCTACGCAATGTAGGGGATCTAGAAAACGAACGTGCTATGGCGGAAGTCAATAAGGAGCGCTTTGGGGTGGAGACATTTTGTCTTTTCTCCGAAAGCAGATATAGCTACGTAAGCAGTTCGCTAGTGCGAGAGCTCGCCGCCTTTGGAGAGGATTACTCGGAATATATTCCTAAAAAAGAAGAGATATATGGCTATTAATTACTATTCAGAGGGAGTGACCATTCCTCATTTTCGTAGAAGAGAGGTAAATGCTTGGATCAGTGATGTAGCGACAGAGTATGGCTACAAAGTGGGTGATATTACCTATCAATTCTGTGATAACGAACGAATACTCGAAATCAACAAGCAGTACCTCAATCACGATTACTATACAGATATTATTACGTTTGACCAGACGAGAGATGGACTGCTCTTCGCCGACATTGTCATCAGTCTCGAGATGGTAGAGAGCAATGCTGAAGATTTTGGGGAGCGTTTTGAGCGCGAGCTTCTGAGGGTGATAATCCATGGTATTCTCCATCTGTGTCAGGTAAATGATCAGACGGACGAGGAAGCCCAAGAGATGCGGGCAGCAGAGGAAAATGCGCTAGCGATGCTTCCTGCTGACCTCTCCGAAATGTGGCGCAAGTAGACGCGACAGAGGAGCATGAATAACTGGCCGCTTTTTGAGCAGCGATATCCCCCTGATACACTATCGATAGGGCGAGGGCACCAAGATACATTGGTAGCCCTAGTCATGATTATGCTATTGGTGGGAGCTGTATTTTGGGGGCTGCAAAAGCGGAATAGTCATCAACAATCATCAGTATCCAGAGCCATCTTTGGGATATACGCAGTAATCCAATCAATTGTAATCATCGGACTGCTGTATGCAAATACTCTCGGGGCTTCAAGTGCTTATTGGCAAGCCACTGGCAAGGGGATCCTCTTTGGGCTGAGCTATTTCTTACTCAATACCATTCTCTATAGTTTATCATGGTTTGCCTTCGGCACCCAAGAGCATGTATCACTTTGGTTTGAGAGGTACTTCACAGCCTGGGGTGCCTTAGGCTTTGCATTATTTATTCCTCTATTTATTACAATCAATGGAATAGGCATCGAATTGCTCTACCTAGCGATGATTGTGACCATATATTTATTGTTCAGATTACTCCTTTTGATCATTAGCCTGACGACCTTTCCAAAGCTCCGCAAATATCCTTTGCATATTATTTTGTATCTTTGCACCTGCGAAATAGCTCCTTTGCTATTTCTCCTAGTGTAACTGATATTTTTTCGAAGAGAAATAGAAATGTCCAAGATAATCAAGCGGATTTTGGTATCGCAACCAAAGCCAGCTAATGCAAAGTCTCCATACTTTCAGTTGGCCGAAGAGACTGGTGTAGAGATTGACTTCAAGCAGCTTTTCAGCATTGTCCCTGTTACGGCTCGAGAGTTTCGCGATCAGAAAGTAGATATTCTCAACCATACAGGAGTCGTACTCAGCTCACGAACCATGGCTGATCACTTCTTTCAACTGGCAAAGGAATTGCGTGTAGATCTTCCAGAGGATTACAAGTACTTTTGTAGCTCTGAAGTGATTGCCACATATCTACAAAAGCACATTACCGTGCGAAAGCGCAAGGTGTTTTTCCCCGAAAAGAGCGGTAATATCGCAGATCTCAATGCACTGATCCTAAAATATGGCAAGGAGAATTTTTTTGTGCCAATAATCGAGGGAATAAGCGAACATCATTTAACTGCCCTTGAAGCTAACAACATTAGCTTTACATCAGCGATAATGAGTCGAATCTTGTATACTCCTGTAACCAAAGAGGAAATTGAGAGTTACGACTTGCTCACCTTTTTCAGTCCAAATGGCGTGCAATCGCTCTTTGACAGTATCCCCGACTATAGTCAAGGTAATCAACTCGTTTGTTGCCTAGGAGAAGGGACGCTCAAAGCACTCGAAGATGCCAATATTAAGGTCACGATCGCTGTACCTAATAAGGAATTCACCAGTATCAATGCAGCACTGGAGCACCTCGTAAAATCGAGGCTCAAAAAGCACGCCAAAGGCTATGCTTAGGCATACACTCCGGAAAGAGGAAAGAATCTACCTCCGAAGCGAATTGGAGCTACTCTTTGCTTCGAAAGGGAGTTTTACCTCCTATCCTTTCCGAGTGATTTACTGCCGGTTTCCGAAGCAAGGAGAGGCTCTCAAAATGATGGTCTCTGTCCCGAAAAAGAGACTAAAAAGAGCGGTAGATCGAAACCGAATCAAGCGACTTACTCGAGAGGCCTTTCGTCTACAAAAGATACTGATACTTGGCAAGGTCCCCTCCGATCAGACACTGCTCATTGGCTTTGTATACATAGGTGAGCACGTGAAAGGCTATCATACGGTCTTTCGGGGTATCACCGATGCTCTCAATAAGCTATCAAAACATTATGATGATCAAGCTCCTCAAGTGGATTAGAGACTTACTCGTATGGCTTCTACTGCAACCGATATATCTCTACAAAAGGTATATCTCTCCCTTATTGCCCCCCTCCTGTCGCTTTACACCGACTTGTAGCACCTATGCTGTAGAAGCCCTCAAGAAGCATGGCCCTATCAAAGGATTACTCCTATCTATTTGGAGGATCCTCCGTTGCAATCCATGGGGAGGAAGTGGTTATGACCCTGTCCCCTGAGATGCAGTACATTGACTTCCATACCCATTGGGCAGGTTGTGAGAAATATCTCAATGATGACTCGGTAATAGTGGTACAGTCGCTTCATCTACAAGAAGCAATGCATCCAAGAGCCAACTACATCACTATAGGTGTACACCCAATGCTTCCTGGGGCATCCGACATTGTACAACAGTACAGGAAAACCCCTGAAAAAATATTATCGGAATGGTCAGACCGTATCAACAACTCCTCTACCCCTATCATAGCCATTGGAGAGTGCGGATGGGATAATCGGTCTCCATTGTCTGCAGAAGCACAAAATCAACTCGTGGATTTTCAAGTCCAATTGGCTCTCTTGTTAAGACTTCCCATGGTTTTCCATATCGTAGGTGGATGGCATTATTTGCTCAAAAAACATCAAGAGGCTACTACCCCTTGGATTGTTCACGGCTTTAGAGGCAAATCACAATTAGCCAATCAACTTACAGAAGCTGGAATTTTCCTCAGTCTCCATCCGTTATCTCCCGAACCTCCAAACAATAACTACCTCCTCGAAACAGATGATTCATCGAACCATGTTCGGGATCAATACCAATCAAGGGGTGCAAACTGCGAGGAGAAGTTTAACCTTTTTTCCAATCTATTTCTCACATAATTTCAATCAAATAATGTACATTTGTGGTGTATGAGAAATAATTCAGTGTATAATACAGACAAAACAGAAAAAGATTATGAGAAGTAACGATGGTGTAAAGATACTTATAGGCGTAGCAATTGGAACCGCAATTGGTGCAGCACTCGCCTATTTTTCAGATAGTCAGAAGCGCAACCAGTTTATTGATGATGTTTCAGACTATAGCGACAAAGTAAAGAACAACGTCAAAGACGTGTATTATGATGGGAAGATCCGCGCTCGGAAGGCTAAGCGTGACCTATCTAGGTATATGGCGGATGTCAAAGACGAAGCGGGGACTTTCTATGACGATATGGTAAATTCGGCAAGAGGGCTGGGCAGGAAAGCGAAACATAGCGTCGAAGAATTAGCGGATCTAACGCAAGAGGAACTAGCAGACTTAAAGGAAGCAGCCCGTGAGGAGGCAGAGAAGCTTGCACGTGACTGATTCCAACTATTGTGACCGAGGTATTTTTATCGCACTCGAAGTCACACACGATAATATTCAAAGGTGGGTGGCTCAGGAGGTTCTGTTGAAAACAGAGCAGATGAGCAACTCACCTTTTTACTTCCATTACATATAACGTAGCTATGCCATTGACCAGTGTCAAAGAGGTATTCGATGAAGTCATACAAGATTTCACTGATTACCTAAAAATCAAAAGCGAAATCCTCCAGCTTAAAGCGGCAGAAAAAGGTTCGCCAGTAGCGGCAAAGACCATATACACATCCATATTGGTGGTGCTTGGCGGTATCGCAACCTCCATTGCACTCATCACAGCTATTTTTGCACTTGCACTAATCTTCATTGAAAATGGCACTGATCCGTTTAATGCTATCAAAGGTCTCACCTTTGGGGCTCTTTGCCTACTTGGTTTATTCTTGCTGATTATCTTCATCCTTCTCGCAATAAAGGATTGTTTTATCAGCAAAATGACACTGAGCATGATTAACAAAGTGATAGATTGGCAAGAACAGAAAGAGCGGGAAATTTCTGGGCAAGAATTGAGCAAAGCGATGACCTCAGAGCCAAAAAATTTTGTCCAGACCAATAATAACGGGGAGGAGCTTCTATGAATAAGATAGACATGACCGACTTGCGCCTAAGGATGCGCGAAGAAAAGCTTCAGGCTCGAGCCGACTGGCACAAGGAACGTATCAAGGGAAATTTTGATTACTTACGTAGCGATGGGGCTAGGATTATTGGCAATGATGTTGCTCAAAACCTTGCAACAAAAAGCCCAATATTAGCTAAAACCATCAGCTACATTACGGGTAATAATAACGCCCATCAAGAGATTAAGAAAGGTATCCTTGGCATATTCTCAAGCCCTCGAAATAGCCGTAGTAACCAAGAGAGGATTAATCCTAATACTCTACTTACATTGGACGGTATCAAGACAGCTATCCTACCTACCCTTTACACTCTAGCTGGGATGAAGCTCCTTTCTTACAGTATCAAAGGAACCCGAAAATTGGTAATGGGCGGATTGAAAAAGCTATTCAAATAGAGAATAATATTGGTAGGGCGTAAAAAGTCATACTACATTCAATGGGGACTTTTTTCTTTAGCATACGAAATAAATTGAGTATATTTGCAGGCGAAAGATGAAAGGTTACTTTTCTCCGGAAGAGGAACATAAAAATAGAAACAACAATACATTAATATTTCATTACAAAATACTGACATGATCAAGATTGGTATTAATGGCTTCGGCCGCATCGGACGTTTCGTATTCCGTGCATCAACAAAGAGAAATGATATAGTTGTAGTAGGTATCAACGACCTCCTACCAGTAGATTACTTGGCATATATGCTTAAGTACGACACCATGCACGGTCAGTTTGATGGCGAGGTATCTTACGATCTAGACAAGAGCACCATCACTGTAAATGGCAACACCATTCGTTGTACACAGGAGCGCGATCCAAAGCAGCTGAAGTGGAATGAGATCGATGCAGAGTACATCGTAGAGTCTACCGGTCTATTCCTAGAGGCAGAGAAGGCTCAGGCACATATCGAAGCCGGTGCTAAGTATGTGGTGATGTCTGCTCCTTCAAAGGATGCAACCCCTATGTTTGTAGTAGGTGTAAACGAAGACCAATACAAGAAGGGTACCCAAATTGTAAGTAACGCTAGCTGTACGACCAACTGCCTTGCGCCCCTTGCAAAGATTATCAACGATAATTTCGGTATCAAGGACGGTCTAATGACTACTGTGCACGCTACGACTGCGACCCAAAAGACCGTGGACGGTCCATCACTTAAGGACTGGAGAGGTGGTCGCGCTGCTGCCGGCAATATCATCCCTTCATCTACCGGAGCTGCAAAGGCAGTAGGTAAGGTAATCCCTTCTCTCAATGGTAAGCTCACAGGAATGTCATTCCGTGTACCAACTCTAGATGTTTCTGTGGTTGATCTCACTGTAAACCTAGAGAAACCTGCAACCTATGAAGAGATTTGCGCTGTAATCAAGAAGGCGTCTGAGACCAACCTAAAGGGTATCATGGCATACACTGAGGACGCAGTAGTATCTAGCGACTTCCTAGGCGACACTCACTCATCAATCTTCGACAAGGAAGCTGGTATCGCACTTACAGATACATTTGTGAAACTCGTATCTTGGTACGACAATGAGATCGGGTATTCCAATCGTGTTCTCGACCTCATTGCAGCGATGAAGAAAGTAAACGGTTAATTCCGCCATACACAGTAATATAATAAAAGAGCTCCAAGCTAATGCCTTGGAGCTCTTTTCATATCACTCTGTCCCTCCTCTAGCTTATTTTTCATTGTTCCACCATGTTAATACAAATAAATATTGTCAATTTCTTCTAAAAGAATTAGGAAAAAAGCCTTGCGATGAAAAAATATTATTAGTAACTTTGGGGAACTCAAAGAATCCCCTATTTTGTGGGGCTTCAAAGTGAAGAATGTATATAAATGACGAAAGTCGTATAAATATATGATATGGATAATAAGATTCAGGAATTAGCCGAGAAGATCTACAAAGATGGAGTAGAGAAAGCCAATAACCAGGCGGAGCAAATAGTTGCGAAGGCAGAGTCTCAAGGACGTGAAGCTCTTGAGCGTGCCAAGAATGAAGCAGATCGCATCATATCTGCTGCCCGAGAGGAAGCTGACCGCCTGAGGATTCAGTCGGAAACAGAGGTTCGCAACATGGTCTCTGGCGCTGAGGATGCGCTCCAGCACAAGATTACGAATATGATCAATAGTGCTGCGGTGGGTAAGGCTGTAGATGCTACGTTTGCCAAGCCAGAAGCTCTTTACGGTGTAGTGCTACAGATGGCAAAACAACTATCGGGGGGCGTCGAAATCTCTACGAGCGATGCTAAGGGTCTGGAGGAGTATTTCCGTGCTGAAGCACAGGATGTACTCAATCACGGTGTCAAAATTACTGAAGTGGCAGGTAAGGCGGCAAGCTTTGATCTCTCTCCTGAAGGTGCAGACTACAAAATAAATGTAAGTAAGGAAGCATTTACTGAATACTTCAAGGAGTTTATGCGCCCTCGCATGCGTGAAATCCTCTTTGGTGGTAAGTGATGGCTGATTACTATACACTTGGAGCCCAGCTTCCGACACTTAAGCAGGGTGACTATCGTGCGCACCAGCTGACAAGTCGCGAGTTTGTGGAGCTCCTAATGGAACAGGGTTCAAAAAGTGACCGCAAGCAGGTAGGATTGCTCCTTCTACGGGAAGACAATACACTTCTTCTACAGATACTACGAGGAGAAGAGGTAGTGGTTCCTCAGCATAAAATGTACGTACTTGGAGAGGACAAACTACGTTTTTTAGTTGAAGCAACTAAGCAGCGACTAGAAGCAGAGCGTAATGCGGTAACAGAATATCAAGAGCTAGAGTACCCAAGACTTCCCAAGTATGTTTATCCACAATATATGGAGGAGTTTGTTGTGCGCTATCTCACAGAGCAACACGATGGTGTGGCTCAACCTTTCTTTTATGCCGACCTCCTCTTGATGTCTTATGCCAAGCATGTGCAGAGAGAGGGAAATTCATTTCTACGCAGGTGGTTTAAACTGGAACAAGACATCGCAGCGACCCTAACCGCAGTGACAGCTGATAAGTTTAAGTTAGATCGAAAGCTGTACATCCTAGGGGATAGTCCCTTATACAAATTACTCCAAGCTGGAGATTGGAATGAGATTTCCTATATCCCAGAAGGTGAGCTCGTGGGAGCTATGCGCAGGATAGCAGAGGAGGATAATCTTGCTGTCAGGGAGCAAAAGATAGATGATTATAAGTGGAGGTTGCTCGATGAAGAGATATTTACCGATATTTTCTCTATCAATGCCATGCTGGTCTATCTACTGAAGCTGCAAATATTGGAGCGTTGGGAAAAGCTAGACAAGGTGCAAGGCGAGCAGCAATTTAGGGAAATTGTGTCATCTCTTAATAGAGACTTCAAGCAGGAGATGGACGACTTTAAGAAATCTCTCAAGAGTCACGCCAAAGCAAAACGAGTAAGGCAGAACTCCGTGGAGGACAGTAAGTAAGACAAAAAAGATTTAGACAATATGCTGATGAAGACAACTGGCAAGGTAATAGGAGTAGTCTCCAACCTCGTGACTATCCTCGCTGATGGACCTGTGGGGCAGAATGAGATCTGCTTTGTGAATGTAATCGGTCGAGAGCTGATGGCTGAGGTGATCAAGGTAGAGGGCAATCATGCTATTGTGCAGGTATTTGAAAGCACAAGAGGTATGAGAGTAGGCGATACCGCTAGATTTGAGCAACACATGCTCGAAGTGCAACTAGGTCCGGGGTTGCTCTCTAGAAACTATGATGGTCTGCAAAACGATCTTGACAAGATGAAGGGAGTATTCCTAAGTCGAGGTGAATATACCGATCCTCTTGATAGAGAAAAGCTTTGGGCTTTCAAGCCAATCGCAAAGGTAGGCGATAGTGTAGAGGCTGCTAGTTGGCTAGGAGAAGTAGATGAGAATAATCAGCCACACAAGATTATGGTTCCTTTTGTCTTCAAGGGTTCTTACCAAGTAAAAAGTATCGTAGGAGCCGGAGAGTACACTGTAGATAGTGTAATTGCCGTCCTCACCGATGCTGAAGGAAAGGAGTATGAAGTGACCATGGTGCAGAAGTGGCCGGTAAAAAGGGCTATCACTGCATACAGTGAAAAGCCTAGACCGTTTAAGCTACTAGAGACGGGGGTACGTGTCATAGACACCATGAACCCTATTGTAGAGGGGGGTACCGGGTTTATCCCTGGCGCCTTTGGAACGGGGAAGACTGTACTGCAGCATGCCATCAGTAAGCAGGCTGAAGCTGATATCGTAATCATTGCAGCGTGTGGAGAACGTGCCAATGAGGTGGTAGAAATCTTCAAAGAGTTCCCTGAGCTGGTAGATCCTCATACAGGACGCAAGCTGATGGAGCGTACAATCCTTGTGGCTAATACCTCTAACATGCCAGTGGCAGCTCGTGAGGCATCAGTATATACCGCCATGACAATGGCTGAGTATTACAGGAGCATGGGATTAAAAGTCCTTTTGATGGCGGATTCTACTTCCCGATGGGCTCAGGCACTTCGTGAGATGTCCAACCGTCTAGAAGAGCTCCCAGGGCCAGATGGATTCCCTATGGATCTCTCGGCAATTATTGCCAATTTTTACGCTCGTGCAGGGTATGTACGTCTTAATAATGGGAAGACTGGTTCGGTCACATTTATCGGTACTGTATCTCCTGCTGGCGGTAACCTGAAGGAGCCTGTGACAGAGAACACCCAAAAGGTAGCTCGCTGTTTCTATGCCCTAGAGCAGGATAGAGCCGATAAAAAGCGCTACCCTGCTGTCAATCCTATCGATAGCTATTCAAAGTATATCGAGTATCCAGAGTTTGCCGAGGAGATTGCCAAAATCATGGGAAAAGACTGGATAGAATTAGTAAGCGAAGCTAAACGACGAATGCTTCGTGGTCGTGAAGTTGCTGAGCAGATCAACATACTTGGTGATGATGGTGTGCCACTAGATCACCACGAGACTTTCTGGAAGTCCGAACTGATTGACTTTATCATCTACCAGCAAGATGCTTTTGATGATATTGATCAAATCACACCACTAGAGCGCCAACGTTTCATGATGGAGCTAGTAATGGATATTTGTGCCACAAATTTTGAGTTTGAAGATTTTGAAGAGGTCTCTGATTTCTTCAAGAAGCTCATCAACGTACTAAAGCAGATGAACTACTCTATCTTCAAGGGTGAGGAATTTGAAAAATACCACAACGAAGCTAAGCAAATGATCGCTACTCAGGGCGTAGAATAACACATATAAGAAGTAAGTATGGCAACTACAGCTTTTCAAAAGATATATACAAAGGTAACTAAGATTACCAAAGCAACTTGCACCCTCAATGCCAAGGATGTCGGTTTCGATGAACTCGCATTGGTCAATGGCAAGCTAGCTCAGGTGGTGCGTATCTACGGTGATGAAGTGACGCTCCAGATATTTCAGGGGACAGAGGATATTCCTACTGATGCAGAAGTAATCTTTCTTGGACACGCACCATCCCTCAAGGTTAGTGATCAACTTTCTGGTCGTTTCTTCAACGCTTACGGAAATCCTATTGACGGAGGTCCAGAGATAGAGGGAAAGAGAGTAGAGATCGGCGGACCATCAGTAAATCCGGTTCGTCGCGAGCAACCCTCCGAGCTTATCGCGACAGGTATATCAGGTATTGACCTCAATAACACACTTGTAACTGGGCAAAAGATTCCTTTCTTCGCTGATCCGGATCAGCCCTACAACCAAGTGATGGCGACAGTGGCAATGCGTGCAGAGTCGGATAAAATTATCCTCGGAGGTATGGGGCTCACCAATGACGACTATCTATATTTCCGTAATACCTTCCAGAATGCGGGAGCACTAGACCGCATCGTTAGTTTTGTAAATACCACAGAGGATCCATCTGTAGAGCGTCTCTTAATTCCAGATATGGCTCTAGCTGCAGCTGAGTACTTTGCTGTGGAAAAGAAGGAGAAAGTATTAGTTCTGCTCACGGATATGAGTAACTATGCCGATGCACTAGCCATTGTATCCAATAAGATGGATCAGATTCCGTCAAAAGACTCAATGCCCGGCTCGCTCTATTCCGACTTGGCCAAGATTTATGAGAAAGCGGTGCAATTCCCTGATGGTGGTTCAATCACTATCATTGCTGTAACTACACTTTCAGGTGGAGACATTACACACGCAGTGCCTGATAATACAGGATATATCACTGAGGGACAGCTCTATCTACGCCAAGATAGCGAGGTGGGTAAGGTGATTGTAGATCCATTCCGTTCACTCTCTCGTCTCAAGCAGCTTGTGATTGGGAAAGAGACCAGAAAGGATCACCCACAGGTAATGAATGCAGCAGTACGTCTATATGCCGATGCAGCAAACGCTCAGACCAAACAGGAGAATGGATTTGACCTTACCAACTACGACCAGCGTGCGCTCGACTTTGCTCGTGAGTATTCCAAAGAGCTACTCGCTATTGATGTGAATCTCGATTCTACACAGATGTTGGATACTGCTTGGTTGCTCTTCGCTAAGCACTTCACTCAAGCGGAGGTAAATATCCGTCAGGAGTTTGTCGATAAATATTGGCCCTCCAATGCTTAAGAGATAATCGATGGCAATAAAATTTCAATATAATAAGACCTCTCTCCAACAGCAGCGCAAGCAGCTTAGGGTACGAGAAAGAGCTCTTCCTACCATCAAGAGTAAGGAGAGCGCCCTCCGGATGGAGGTAAAGCGCACCAAAGAACACGTAGAAGAGATGGAGCGACAGTTGGAGGAGAGCATGCAGAGCTACGATAGTATCGTGGCACTGTGGAACGAGTTTGATCCCTCCATTGTACGCGTCAATGACGTGCAAGTAGAGATTAAGCGTTTTGCCGGCGTGCAGATACCCGAGCTCGGGGAGATAGACTTTGAAGTGCGTCCATTCAGTCTAATGACTACACCATCATGGTATATGGATGGCACCCAACTAATTAAAAGCATGGCATCTATCGGTATAGAAGCGGAAGTCGGGCGTATCAAGCTAGATCTGCTCGACCATGCAAGGAGAAAAACCACTCAGAAGGTAAACCTATTTGAGAAGGTGCAAATCCCGGGCTATCAAGATGCCATCCGAAAGATAAAGCGTTATTTAGAGGATGAGGAATCGCTCTCTAAGGCATCTCAAAAGATTATGCGCTCTAACTTGGAAGAAAAAGCCAAAGATAAAAAGGGAGAAGAGCTATGATAGTACCAATGAAGAGATACTCTTACTTCGTCTTCGAACCAGAGTATCAGCAATTTCTCCACAAACTCCGTGATCTCGGCGTGGTTCAGGTGCGACAGTATACCAATCCACTTAAATTGGAGGAATTTGCTCAAAATATATCGGAACAAACCGACATCAAGCATCTACAACAGAGACTCAATACGGTGCGGAATGGCAATAAGCTAGAAGAGGGGCAATCGCCCACTTCAATTGAGCACAGTGAGCTCCCTGAAGGCGTGCTTTCGGACTACGAACTATTTACTTCAACCTATGCCGAAGTACTAAATAAAATAGCGCAGGTAGAGAGTAGACTTTCGGATGTTTACAATCAACAGAAGGAGCTAGAGGTATGGGGAGATTTTGACCTCTCTCTACTCGAGAAGCTCAAGGAGGCAGACTACTATATCCACTTCTGGTTGGTAGCTCCAGCTCAATTTAAGGAAGAGTGGGAGCAAAAATACGATGCTCAAATAATCCACAGTGAGGGTAGATACACCTATTTCGTGACCGTCACTCGACAAGCTACTCCCCCTACCCTCGAAGGAGCCGAACTACAAAAGCTCCCATCTCAGAGTCTGAATCAGCTCAAAAATAAGGAGGAGATGCTGATGGAAAGGAAGCGATTACTCCTTGGTAGTCGCAATTATCTAGCGTATCATCCTGACATTCTCACAAAAAAAATGGTTGAGCTCCAAAATAGCTTCAACATGAGAAATGCCGACTATCAGGGGACTCGTATGTACGATGATAAACTGGTAGTGGTAGAGGGTTGGGTGCCTGAAGAACTTGCGACAAAGATGGAGCAAGACCTCATGGGTAGTGGAGTAGCATTTGCCGAGCTAGAGATCGATAAGATAGAGGATGTCCCCGTCAAGCTGAAGAATAATAGGTTTACCCGAGTATTTGAACCCCTTGTGGAGCTATTCTCGATGCCCAACTACGGAGAGCTAGACCCTACTCCCTACATCGCACCATTCTTTATGGTATTCTTCGGAATATGTTTTGGTGATTCTGGTTATGGGTTATTGGTATTGATCGTTGCGACTATCTTTAAAAAGAAAGCCAAGCCATCTGCCAAAAAGACTATTGAACTAGCACAATGGCTAGGTCTTGCAGGGCTCATAATCGGGTTCTTTAGTGGTTCATTCTTCGGTGTTGAGCTGGTGAAAGTGCCATTTCTTGCTAGTATCAGACAATACTTCATCTCATCCGAAAATATGATGGTGATTGCTCCAGTGCTAGGATTTATCCAAATTATATTTGCGAAGTATATCGGGGCGCTAAAGAGAACCAAGCAAGTAGGGTTTACCAAAGCTCTCTCATCGTATGCTTGGCCCACACTCATCATCGTATTGGCTGTGTTGGTAGGTCTACCAATGCTCAAGATTACCTTGCCAGAGTGGCTCACTTATGTACTTTACGGCATCTCGGGTCTTTGTGTCCTCTTGGTATTCTTTTATAATACTCCAGGTAAAAATATCTTTGCCAACTTTGGAGCAGGACTTTGGCATACCTACAATATCGTATCAGGGCTTTTGGGTGACACGCTATCATACATTCGTCTTTTTGCTATTGGGCTTACAGGAGCCGTACTTGGTGGCGTATTTAACAACTTAGCCATGATGGCTACTTCTGGGTTACACATACTATTGGCAATACCTGTGGGGGCATTCATTCTACTACTCGGTCATGGTATCAACTTTGGACTAACCACCATTGGCGCCCTTGTACATCCGATTCGACTCATTTACGTAGAATATTTCAACAACTCCGATTTTGAAGGAGGTGGTATCACCTATGATCCCCTCAGGAAGCTCGAAGTCGATGAAGATTGACATTAGACATAGAACAATAATTAATCACTTTAGATAAACAGACACTTATGGAATTAAATTTGATTTTAGCATACCTGGGCGTTTTTGCAATGGTAGGCATCAGCGGTATCGGTAGTGCATTCGGACTTTTCTTCACAGGACAAGCCACGATTGGAGCGATGCGCAAAGATCCCACACAGATGGGTAAGTACATCGGTCTTTCTGCACTGCCTGCATCTCAGGGATTGTATGGCTTTATTGGCTTTTTCCTCGCAAAGGATCTTATCAATCCTGAGATGACCTTTATGACCTCCGTTGCCATCCTCATGATGGGACTTTTGGTTGGTATCGTCGGTATGGCGAGTGCTAATCGTCAAGGTCGCATCCTAGCGAATGGTATTGCAGCAACTGCAGATGGGCACAATGTACTAGCCTCAACCATGGTAATGGCAGCATTCCCAGAGCTCTATGCAATCCTCGGCCTGCTTGTATCCATACTTGTATTTAGCGGTCTAGCATAATTTAGGCAATACATAGTAAAGGGCAGAATCTTAGAGAAGATTCTGCCCTTTACTATACACCTAGATCTCCTATATAGAGAACATTTCTCTCCTCTATAGAGCCGTCACTGTGGCTCTATAGAGGAGAGAAATGTTCTCTATATAGGAGATTTGTCTATGGTCTTATCGGTAGAAAAGATGTTATATGGCAAGGTTTTAGCCTTTTTCGAGGTTAATTGCCCTATATTGGGTACCTTTATCCACAGAAAGCAAATTCAACTATAATTTATACATTTAATCAACGCTGTGATGATGAAAAAGCACAATTTCTATGCAGGACCTTCGATCTTAAATGACGGGGTAATTAAAGAAGCAGCTAAGGCTGTTGAGAATTTTGCAGGTACTGGACTCTCTCTCCTCGAGGTTTCCCACAGAGGTAAAGAGTTTGTGGCTGTCATGGATGAGACTGTAGCTCTATTTAAGGAGTTGCTCGACATCCCAGAGACCCACGAGGTTGTGTTCCTTGGTGGTGGTGCCAGCCTTCAATTCTATATGGGTGCGCTCAACTTCCTCAAGACCAAGGCTGCATACCTCGACACTGGCACATGGGCAAGCAATGCTATTAAGCAGGCGAAGTATGTCGGTGAGGTAGTGGTAGTCGGTAGCTCCAAGGAGGACAACTACTCTTACATCCCAGAGTACTCCGTACCTAGTGATGTAGATTATTTCCACTACACCTCCAACAACACCATCTATGGTACTGAGATCAAGAAAGATCCAATCGTAAATGTTCCTTTGATTTGCGATATGTCTTCCGACATCTTCAGCCGTCCAGTAGATGTGTCAAAGTACGACCTCATCTATGGTGGTGCGCAGAAAAATCTAGCTCCCGCTGGTGTTACCTTTGCTATTGTACGCAAGGACAAGCTAGAGCAGGTAGATCGTCCACTGCCAACAATGCTCAACTACAAGACGCACGTAGACAAGGGTAGCATGTTCAATACACCTCCTGTATTCCCGGTGTTCGTAGCTCTTCAGACCCTAAAGTGGTACAAGAGTCTAGGTGGCATTCCTGCAATGCAAAAGATGAATGAGGAGAAAGCTGCAGTACTTTACGATGCTATCGACTCCTCTAAAATTTTCCGTGGTACTGCTCGTGAGCAAGATCGCTCACTCATGAATATCTGCTTCGTGATGAAAGATGAGTACAAAGAGTTGGAAAAGCCATTCCTCGATCTCGCTACAGAGCGCGGCATGATGGGTATCAAGGGACACCGCTCAGTAGGTGGCTTCCGTGCCTCTACCTACAATGCGCTACCTATCGAGAGCGTGAGGGCACTCGTAGATGTCATGAAGGAATTTGAGAAGAATATGTAAAAACTAATGGGCGTGGAGCCACGGGATCCCGTGGCTCCACATCATTATATACTTAAGTAGATATGCAGAAAGTTTTGATCGCTACGGAGAAGCCGTTCGCTCCGATAGCAGTAGAGAAGATAAGGGGTATCATTGAGAGTAATGGTCTACAGTTGGTACTTCTGGAGAAGTATACCGAGAAAGCTCAGCTACTAGAGGCTGTAAAGGACGTTGATGCTATGATTGTTCGTAGCGACAAGGTAGATGCAGAAGTGATCGAGGCTGGCAAGAATCTCAAGATTGTAGTTCGTGCCGGTGCAGGTTATGACAACGTAGATTGCGAGGCTGCTACTAAGCACAACGTAGTGGTGATGAATACCCCAGGGCAAAATGCCAACGCAGTAGCAGAGCTTGTATTTGCAATGTTGCTTTTCCATATCCGGAAGCGTTTCACCGGGTCATCGGGTAGCGAGTTGATGGGAAAGCGTCTGGGAGTGATGAGCTATGGCAATATCGGAGAAAACACCGCTCGTATCGCCAAAGGCTTTGGTATGCAGGTGTATGCTTATAGTCGTTCTACCCCAGCAGACTACTTCGTGAAGGATGGTTTTGAATTCTTTATCAACCGTAAGGCGATGTTTGAAGTATGCGATGTCATGGTGCTTGCCATGCCCGCTGCTGCAAATACCAAGGGTATGATTAATTACGAACTTCTTAGCTCAATGCCTAAGGGAGCCATTCTAGTCAATATCGCCCGCAAAGATCTTATCAACGAAGCCGACATTCTTAGGATACTTGCAGAGCGTCCTGACATTAGCTACCTCACGGATGTAAAGCCAGATGCAGAGGCTGAGATTATCGAAAAGTTTGGCAAGCAGTACCTCTCGACAGACAAAAAGATGGGTGCCCAGACTGCTGAGGCCAATATCAATGCCGGTATGGCTGCCGCATCACAGATTGCCAGCTATCTACTTACCGGCAATGAGAAGTTTAGAGTAAATAAGTAATCGCAGGTAGATAGTGGATAGTGAAGAGTGGAGCTCATTGCCTCTTTTTTTCACTATTCACTACTCGCTTCACACTGTTCACTATATTAGAAAGATATGATTGTAAAGCCATTTAGGGGTATTCGCCCACCAAAGAATCTTGTAGAGAAGGTCAATTCTCGCCCATACGATGTACTTAATAGCGATGAAGCGCGCAAAGAGTCTCATGGCAATGAGATGTCGCTTTATCATATCATTCGTCCAGAAATCAACTTTCCTGTAGGCAAAGACGAGCACGACGAGGATGTATATGAGATGGCAGCTACACAGTTTGCCAACTTTCAGAAGAAAGGCTGGCTGGTAAAAGACGAGAAGCCCAACTACTACATCTACGCTCAGACAATGGATGGGCGCACACAGTATGGCATCGTTCTTGGGGCTTATGTAGCCGATTACATGGAGGGTCGTATCAAGAAACACGAGCTCACTCGTAAAGACAAGGAGGAGGATCGGATGAAGCACGTTCGCATCAATAACGCCAACGTAGAACCTGTATTCTTCGCTTTCGAGGACAACACTACCCTACAAGCTATCATTGACAAATACAAGGCTATCGAACCAGAATACAACTTCGTGGTAGACCTAGATGGCTTTGGTCATACCTTCTGGGTGGTCAGTGACGAGAAAGATATAGAGACCATCACCAAGGCTTTTGCAGAGATTCCATACATGTATATCGCTGATGGCCATCATCGTTCGGCTGCTGCAGCACTTGTAGGAGATGAGAAGCGCAGAAATAATCCTAATCATACTGGTGATGAGGAGTACAACTACTTCATGGCTGTTTGTTTCCCTGCCAGTCACCTCCATATTATCGATTACAATCGTGTCGTAAAGGATCTCAATGGCAACACGCCAGAGCAGTTTATAGAAAAGCTCAGAGAAAAATTTGTCGTAGAAGAAAAAGGGACTGAGATTTACCATCCAGTTGCCCTCCACAACTTCTCGCTCTACCTAGGAGGCAAGTGGTATTCCCTCACTGCCAAGGAAGGTACCTACGACGACAATGATCCTATTGGAGTGCTTGATGTCACCATCTCCAGTGATTATATCCTCCGAGACATCCTCGACATCCAGGATCTTCGCACCAGCAAGCGCATTGACTTCGTTGGAGGTATCCGTGGACTTGGAGAGCTCAAGCGTCGTGTAGATAGTGGCGAGATGGTAGCTGCTCTAGCGCTCTACCCTGTGACGATGAAGCAGCTTATCGACATCGCCGATAGTGGCAATATCATGCCTCCTAAGACTACTTGGTTTGAGCCTAAGCTCCGCTCTGGTCTCGTAATTCACTCTCTCGAAGAAGAGAAGTAGGTCTACAAACAATAAGGAAAGGGGTACTTCTATTCACATTTGTGAAAGAAGTGCCTGCTTTCTACATTTATAACCTTTATACTATTTATGTCACAAAAGAAAAGAATTGAGAGTGACCTACTCGGAGAGGTGGAACTCTCTAATGAACATCTATATGGTGTGCAAACAGCACGAGCTATCGACAACTTCGACTTCTCTCCTTTCAAGATCAACAACTATCCATACTTCGTAGAAGGGCTTGCTCTTACCAAGAAGGGCGCAGCTATCGCCAATCATGAACTTGGTTTACTCACCGACCAGCAGGCAGAGGCTATCATTCAAGCTTGCGATGAAATCCTAGAAGGCAAACACCACGAGCACTTTGTGGTAGATATGTTCCAGGGCGGTGCCGGCACTTCTACCAATATGAATGCCAACGAGGTTATCACCAATCGTGCGCTCGAAATCATGGGGTATGAGCGTGGTGATTATAAGACCCTTAGCCCAAATGACCACACTAATCTTTCACAGTCTACCAACGACGCATACCCGACAGCCATCCACCTAGGTCTATACCGTACCTACCTTGAAATGATTCCACATATCGAGGATCTAACCAAGAGTTTGCGCAAGAAAGGTGAGGAGTTTAAGGATATAATCAAAATGGGGCGTACCCAGCTACAGGACGCAGTTCCTATGACGCTTGGACAGACCTTCAACGCATTCGCCTCTATCCTTGAGCACGAGATACCCAACCTAAAGCACGCAGCCGATCAGCTATTGGTCAATAATATGGGGTCTACTGCTATTGGGACAGGTATCTGCTCCGTTCCGGGCTATCGCGAGGCTTGTGCAAAGGCTCTTAGCAAGATTACTGGATGGAATGTCACCGTAGCTGATGATATGGTTGCTGCCACCTCAGATACCTCCCACATGATTGGTTACTCAAGTGCGCTTCGACGAATTGCAGTCAAGCTAAGTAAAATATCCAACGACCTGCGTCTCATTTCTAGTGGACCTCGCGCTGGCCTTGGAGAGATCAATCTACCAGCTCGTCAGCCGGGCTCCAGCATTATGCCTGGGAAAGTCAATCCGGTAATCCCAGAGGTGGTTACTCAGGTAGCTATGAAGGTAATTGGCAATGATATCTGTGTAACCATGGCGGGTGAAGCGTCCCAAATGGAGCTCAACGCTATGGAGCCGATAATGGCACAGTGCTGTTTTGAAAGTTCGCACATCCTTGTGCAAGCGATGGACACCCTACGTATTCTATGCATTGATGGCATCACTGCCAATCCAAAAGCAACAGAGGAAAACGTGCACAATAGTATCGGTGTCGTTACTGCACTCAATCCATACATCGGTTACAAGAATTCTACCAAGATTGCTAAAGAGGCGATGGCTACAGGTCGTGGTATCGTAGAGATTGTACTTGAGAAAGGTATCCTGTCTCAGGAGCAGCTAGACGAAATCCTTGCCCCCAAAAATCTCATCCAGCCTGTCAGGCTCAATATCAAACCGCTAAAAGACTTCGAGGACTAAATTCTCCTCTCATATCTTCAAATTAAAAGCTTCTCCACCGAAATGGGGAAGCTTTTTTATTCTCATCTACTTTTCGCACGGGAATTTTAGTAGTTTTGTATCATTAATTTGGTGCTGAGTCGCAAGGAAAAGATATAGATGAGCGAAATCGTATTGAAAGGGGTGAGGGTCAATAACCTCAAAGGGGTATCACTTGAGATACCTCGAAATCAGTTGGTCGTAATATCGGGATTGAGTGGTAGTGGTAAGACGTCGCTTGCCTTTGATACTCTCTATGCCGAGGGGCAAAGACGCTATGTCGAGAGTCTGAGCGTATATGCCCGACAATTTGTCAGCAAAATGGCGAAGCCCGAGTCCGATGTCATCACAGGTATTCCGCCAGCTATTGCCATCCAACAAAGGAAATTCAACAAAAGCCCTCGTTCCACCGTCGGCACAGTCACCGAGGTCTACGACTATCTCCGCATGCTCTTTGCCCGCATTGGTCATACCATCAGTCCTGTGAGTGGAAAAGAAGTGATTAGACATACCATCAATGATGTCGTTGCTTTTGTCAATTCACTTCCAGAAGGGACGAAATATATCGTTTGTGCACCGATAAGTGTCCCACGAGAGCGTCCCCTCTTGGATCACTTACAGCTACAGCTTGCCAATGGCTTTAGTCGAATATTAAAGGAGGATGGTAGTGTTGTCCGCATCCAAGATCTATTGGAGGATAAGGGACTAAATAAGATGAAGAAAAGCGGAATGCACTTAGTCATCGATCGTCTCGTAGTACAGCCCGACAACGATGCCACCAATAATAGGTTGGGCAACTCAGTTGAGACCGCTTTTTTTGAAGGGAGAGGCTCTGCACTCATCAAATTTGATGGAGGTGAAGAGCTCTTTAGCGATCGCTTCGAGCTAGACGGCATTACTTTTGAAGAGCCGACTGACAAGCTATTTAGCTTTAATAGTTCTGCTGGTGCTTGCCCCACTTGCGAGGGCTACAGCCAGGTAATGGGCATTGACGAAGATCTCGTGATACAAAATAAACGTCTATCTCTGTATGAGGAGTGTGTGGTACCTTGGCGAGGAGAAAAGATGAGCGAGTGGCAAAAGGACTTCATAATGAAGACAGAGAAAAAAGGCTTCCCTATCCACCGCCCTTATATGGAGCTAACGGAAGAAGAGAAAGATCTCCTCTGGAATGGCAATGGACTTCCTGCACATGGCTACAGTAGAGAAAAGATATACGGCATCAATGATTTCTTTGAGTATGTAGAGCAGCGACAATACAAGATGCACTACCGCATCATGCTAGCGCGCTACCGAGGTCGTTCGCTCTGCCCTACTTGCAAGGGGAAGAGGCTCCGCAAAGAGGCTCTCTATGTACAGATTGGGGGCAAGGATATCTCCGAGTTAGTGGTTCTCCCGATCTCAGACCTTAGGGTTTGGTTGGAGCAGCTGCAGCTCAACGAGCACGACCAGTTGGTAGGGAAGCGGCTCTTGGACGAATTGAAATACCGTGTAGGATTTCTCGATGAGATCGGTCTCGGCTACCTCACGCTCGACCGAGTGGCAGGCACACTATCTGGAGGAGAAGGACAACGTATTCAGCTGGCGACTTCGCTTGGTGGCGGATTGATAGGGACTCTGTATATCCTAGACGAACCGAGTATCGGGCTACACGCCAGAGACACACACCTCTTGATAGACATCATGAAGGAGCTACGGGATATGGGGAATACCGTAGTCGTTGTAGAGCATGATGAAGAGGTAATCCGTTCGGCTGATTTGGTGATTGACATAGGACCAGAGGCTGGTATCGGTGGTGGGGAGGTGGTTTGGCTGGGGAGTCCCACGAAGCTTCCAAAGAAGTCCAATAGTTACACCGTGGAATACCTCTCGGGGAGAAAGAGTATCCCTTGGCCAAAGAAACGTCGAGTGTCCAAGAGCGGTATCACCGTCAAGGGTGCCTACAAACACAACCTCAAAGGAATAGATGTCACATTTCCCCTAGGTATAATCACGGTGGTGACGGGCGTAAGTGGTTCGGGCAAGAGTACTTTGGTCAAGGAGATCTTCTACGAAGGGGTCGAACGCCTCATAGATCACTCCCCGCTCACCAAAATTGCTTGCGAAGGAATTACTGGTAGCATCTCGGCCGTGAAGCGTGTGGAGTATGTAGACCAAGACTCGCTCGGCGTCTCCACTCGCTCCAATCCAGTGACCTACATAGGGGTATATGATGATATTCGCCGACTGATGGCGAACCAGCAATTAGCTCGTCAGCTCGGTTTCACCCATCAGTATTTCTCGTTTAATACCGAGGGAGGACGCTGCGAGACCTGTCGTGGGGAGGGCGTCATCACCATTGAGATGCAGTTCATGGCTGATATGACCATCACATGCGATGAATGCCACGGAAAGCGCTTCAATGAGGAGGTTCTTGAGGTCTCTTTTCACGACAAAAATATTGCTGATATACTCCAGCTCTCTGTAGACGAAGCCATCTCTTTCTTTGGGCAGTACACCCAAGAAACCAACTATGCCATCAAGATCATAGAGGGTCTGCAAGTCCTTTCTGATGTGGGGCTCGGCTATATCAAGTTAGGACAGAGCTCTAGCACCCTCTCGGGAGGAGAAAGCCAGCGAGTCAAGCTCGCTTCGCACCTGATGGACAAGGGGAAAAAGCCTACTCTTTTTATATTTGACGAGCCGACTACAGGGCTCCATATCCACGATATCAATGTACTGATGCACTCCTTCCAAGCACTAATCGCTCATGGTCATACGGTGGTAATCGTCGAACACAATATGGAAGTCATCAAGTGCGCTGACTATATTATCGATCTCGGTCCTGAAGGAGGAGAAAAGGGCGGTAACCTGGTGTACCAAGGGACACCGGAGGGACTGATGGAGGTCAAGGAGAGTTATACTGGGCGCTTCCTCAAAGAAAAGTACGAGCAAGACCACAAGAGATGATACCAGAGCGCTACCTCCACTACATTTGGGCAAATAGACTCTACAATAGAATTTCTCTTAAAGGCGAACCGGTCGAAGTGGTAGAGGTGGGGCAGCCTAATAGCCATGATGGTCCCGACTTTGAATTGGCTCGGGTACGCTATGGAGGCGTTGAGTGGGCAGGATCTATAGAGATACATAGAAAATCCTCTGACTGGCAGGAGCACAGACATCAGGAAGACCCCCGATATACCTCAGTCGTACTTCATGTCGTACTTGAGGAGAATCTCCCCATTAGAGACCTAGATGAACGCCAGGTACCGACAGCCATCATGGAGGTGTCGCCATTGGTGATCGATAGTCTAAACCAATTAACCGTAAGCAACCAAAGTCTCCGCTGTATGCCCGACATCCTCCAAATGGGAAGTGAGCAGTTTCTAGACACGGCATTAGAGTTATTACCGCAGAGGATAGAAGAAAAGCTATCGCTCCTACATGCGAGATCCGATAGCGACCACTTCAACTCTATCTTTTTCCTCACCCTAATGCGATATGTAGGTGCGCATCAAAACAACGAACCGATGGAGTCCATCGCTCGCTCCCTACCCTATCAGTATCTGAAAAAGCACGCCTCAGACCCGACTGCCCTCGAAGCGATGCTTCTGGGACAAGCAGGATTGCTCAATGAGGTACCGCATGACGAATATGAAGCGATGCTACTTGCCGAATATCAATTTTATCGGCAGAAGTTTTCCCTCACCCCATTACCCAAGGAGAGTTTTCGCTACCTTCGTCTACGTCCTGCAGCTTTCCCCGCACGTATGCTGGGGATTGTGGCACAGATTATCCATCACGAAGAAGAGTTGCTCAGTGCGATTACTCAATTAGATCATAGAACGATTGTACACCGGCTTACTGTAAAGCCCTCTGAATATTGGCAAAACCACCTCGACTTTGGCAGACCGCTAAAGAAGTCCCTCGGTGGTATCGGAGAGAATAATCTTCGTAGTCTCATCATCAATGCTATTATCCCTACCGTCTACTACTATGCACAGCAGACTGGAGATAGGATGCTAGCACAAAGAGCGATAGATTGGTTCTTCAGGCTACCTCCTGAATCCAATCAATACGTCAAATTATTTACCCAACACGGCATCCATCCTCGGTATGCCGGTGATACCCAAGCACTCCTACAGCTCTACCACCGCTATTGCCAGCCCATCGATTGTCTCCATTGCCCTATTGCTATCGCTCACTTCCGTACACTCCGTAAGTAAATCAATCTCGAAGAGACACAATAAATAAAGGGTGTGTCCGTATTAAATTGGACACGCCCTTTATTTATTGTGGTATGTGACTTAACGTGTCATCAGCACAACACCGATCATTGGCATTACGACAGAATTACTTTCCTTATTTCCGAAGTTTGAAAAATAGGAGCTAGGACTAATATCCTTGCTTTCTCCAGACCATTTACCTAACATGAGAGCATTAATAGAACCCTTTAGACCAATTGAAAGACGGCTGGTAACAAACAACGATGCTGATGCTCCCAAAGAAAATCCGAAACCATTGCCATACGCCTTCGTAGCAATCTCTTGCTCATTCCCTTTCAGCTCATGGTCATTTCGGACGTAGCCAATCGAAGCAGTAAAACGAGCCAACCATGCCTCCTTAGGTAATGAATATGAGTACCCCAATCCGATGTAATTCAACGTCTGCTTATTCACACTATTAAGTTGGTTAAGTGGACGAATATTTCCACCTCCCCAATAATCAACCCCAAGCGAATGATTGTTATTGATCTTGTACATAATTTCAGAGCTCACAATATGCATTGGAGACTGGAATTGATCCACAAATCTCAAACCATAGGGAGAGAGATTTCCTACGGGATAACCTCTTAAAACACCCAACTCCACTTCAATCGGCAGTCCTTGCTTCCTCTGTGTCTGAGCAGACGCAAGTGTTGGTATAAAAGCTGAGAGAATAACAATTAGTACAGATTTTACAATCAAAGTTTTCCTTTTCATACGTAAAATATTGGTTAAACAAAATGCCCCACTTAGGCATGCACAATGTTACAAAAAAAATATTACAAAAAAAAAATAAATGCGAACTTTAACATTTGACACATCTTTTTGGCACATCTTATTATCAAGTGTAATATTCTTAATTTAAATAATAAACCTCGTATAGTATCCTATAATTGAGCTTCTTTCCTAGTCTACTTGTTCCAGTCATAAGCGCAATTGTATTCGACATATAGTATAGATTGTCTTTGACTGTTCTATACCGAGTGTATCATTAACTAGAACCATATTTCCAAGTTGTAAATGGAACACAATATTAAATCTCAAGAATATGACATTTTTTTTGTAACTTCGCAGGGAGTAGTATACTATTACAAACAAAAATTGAAATTCAAAACAACTAATAGATTTATCGAAACAAGCGATGAAAGATTTTCTTAAGATGGTATTTGGTTCTTGCCTGGGTGTAATCCTAGCAAGTGTCGTGGTTTTCTTTATTTTCTTTAGCATGCTTTCCTCTGCCATTGGTGGAGTGATGGAGAACTTTAAAGATAATAAAGAGGTGAAGAAGGTGGATAGAGAGAGTGTATTGCTTCTTGATCTTAATGGGGCTGTAAATGATACAGCCATTACAGATCCTTTTTCAGACGTATTCGGCAAGGATCAGAAAACCTTTACTCTACCGGAAATTCTTAAAGCTATCGAAGTCGCACGTGACAATTCGGATATCGAAGCTATAGTACTCAATCTTGAAAATGCAGGGATCAACTATGCAAATGCTAGAGAGCTTAGAGATGCCTTGAAGTACTTCCAGGAAAGTGGTAAGAAGGTTTACGCCTTCTCTGACCACTACAGTTTCCTCAACTACTATATAAGTAGCGTGGCCGATGAGGTGATTGGTGGTCCTGAAGGGTCACTTTATATTTCTGGTATCACTTACAATACTCTCTTCACCAAGGGTCTACTCGAAAAGCTGGGCATAGATATACAAGTCTTCAAGGTAGGGACGTTTAAGAGTGCGGTGGAGCCATTTACCATGGACAAGATGAGTGATGCTAATCGCCTACAAGTGATGGAGTACATCAATGGTCTATGGCAAGGAACCACCACCGAGATGGCGGAAAGCCGTGGCATAGGCACTGGTATATTCCAGAGCTTTGCGGACGAAGCACGCTTCCTAGACAAAGCAATCGTAGCTAAGGACTTGGGATTGCTGGACACTCTTGTGTATCGTATAGATCTGGACAAAGTCCTTGCGCGGAAGATTTACAATGATGAGAGTACGGAGATCAACTACCTACGTGTGGGCGACCTATTACCTCATTACAAAAATAGTGGTAGCGACAATGGCATTGCAGTGATCTACGCTGAAGGAAATATCGTGGTGGGTACTGGGAATGACGAAGAAGATTATTTCTCCTCACAAGCACTCATCAACGAAAAGGTGGTAAAACAGCTTAGAGAAGCTGCGGAGAATGACGATATCAAAGCTGTAGTAATGCGCGTAAACTCCGGTGGTGGTGCGGTAACAACTTCCGAACTAATCTGCCACGAGGTGGAGTTATTGAAGCAGAAGAAACCGATTGTTATCTCTATGGGCGACTATGCAGCATCAGGAGGGTATTATATCTCATCCCATGCCTCTAAGATTGTAGCTAACCCTTATACGCTCACCGGTTCGATTGGTATTTTTGGAATGATCCCAAACTTCAAGGGCACCATGCAGAAGCTGGGACTCAAGCAAGAAACGCTCTCGACTTCTGAAACTGGCACTTTCAATGGTACCGATCGTATGACTGGCAAGCTAGCTGAGGGCATGCAAAGAGCTATCGAGCGTGGGTATGACGAATTTACAGGTCGTGTAGCCACAGGTCGTGGTATCACCAAGGCTCAAGTCGATTCTATCGGACAAGGTCGCATCTGGCTAGGCAATAAGGCGATGGAGCTAGGGCTCGTGGATATGATGGGGGGGCTCAATACTGCTATCCAAGAGGCTGCTCGACTGGCTGAACTTGATAACTATCGTGTGATGGAAATCAAGGAAGATAAGGACTGGTTTAAGGATCTTTTCGGGTTTAGCCTTCCAAGGGCGGCTAAGCTAATGATGATGACCCAAGAGGAACGTATCATGCTTCGTGCAGAGAGCTATATCAAGCAGTTCTCGGGAATACAGGCATTGCCTCCTTATGACATCACTGCGGTTGGGGAGGCTGCTCGTGAGACGAAGCCTTTTTTATCACTGAAGTAATCTTAGAGTGGAGAAACGTCGAAACATTTTATTATGGATACCTACAGTCCTCTATGGAATGGCTGTGGGTATCCGTAATTTTGCTTTCGACAAGGGGATCCTAAAGAGTTGGCGTTCTGAAATACCGACTATTTGTGTCGGGAATCTTTCAGTAGGAGGGACTGGGAAGACACCTCATATCGAGCTACTTATATCGCTTCTGAAAGGCGAATACAAGGTGGCCGTCCTTACGAGAGGTTACGGTCGTAAAACCAAAAGACCTATCATCGCTTCCCCCGAGGATGATGCAACGAGAATAGGCGACGAACCGTACCAGATCAAGAGAAAGTTTCCGGAAGTAATGGTCTACGTAGACGGTAATCGCAAACGCGCCCTCGAGAAAATGGAAATGATGCCCCCTGGAGAGCGCCCAGATGTGGTGCTTCTGGATGATGGGTTTCAACATCGAAGGGTAACCCCATCTTATAGCATCTTGCTAACGCCCTACCGCAAGCCTTACTATAAGGATTATCTTATGCCTTATGGGAGACTTAGAGAAAGCCGAAAGGAAGCCGTAAGAGCAGAGACTATCGTACTTACCGGAACTCCCCAAAAAGTAAATATCAATGAGAAGCGACTTAAGATAGAAAATCTGAGAGCTCTGGCTTTTCAAGATGTATTTAGCTCCTACATCAAATACGAAAGGCCTTGTTGCCTATTTAATAGAGAGGAGTGTAGTTCGCACGAACAGCTCCGTCAGGATAGTGATATACAAGTGGTAAGTGGTATTGCAGACCCTACAGCTTTTCAGAATGCCTGTCTATCTTCATTTCCCAAGGTGATAGATTTCATTTCCTATCCCGACCATCACGATTTTTCCAAAGAAGAGATTGGGGTATTGGTTCGTGATTTAGAGTCTGACCCGCACCTATTCATACTCACTACCGAGAAAGATGGGATGAGACTTTTAGCAAAAAAGAAATGGATTTCGGAGTCTGTAAGGGGGCGTATCTGGATATTGCCTATATCCATCGACATGGATTTGGAGGATAAGATTATCTTACTCAGAAAAGCCAAGAAAGCAATCAAATTTAATGGTTTACCATTATGAAGAAAATAAAAGTAGAGGTCATCAATAAGAGCGGTAATGCTCTACCTCAGTATGCCACTGCCCTCTCGGCAGGATTGGATATACGTGCTGATGTAGAGGAGCCCATAGTGCTACAGCCCTTGGAGCGAATAGCGGTACCTACAGGACTATACATTGCACTCCCTGAGGGGTACGAAGCACAGATGAGACCTAGGAGTGGATTGGCTCTGAAGCATGGCATCACTCTACTAAATACCCCTGGGACTATCGATGCAGACTACAGAGGGGAGATAAAGGTAATTTTAGCCAACCTATCAAATAAACCATTCACCATTGAGTCTGGCGAGCGGATTTGCCAGATGGTAGTAGCTAAGCATGAACAAGTAGAGTGGGAGTTGGTGGAGTATCTAGAGGAGACCAAGAGGGGAGCTGGAGGATTTGGACATACAGGGACAAAATAATGAAGATGAAGAGATTAGTCATATACACTGCCCTAATGGCCGTGATACTTGTCGGGTGTAGCAGTGAGAGTAAAAAAGCAGAAGAGATGGCATTCACTCCGACCGACTTTGTTGACCCATGGATTGGTACTGGTGGGCACGGACACGTATTCTTGGGCGCATCGGTTCCTTGGGGTATGGTACAGCTTGGTCCTACCAGTGTTTCTACTGGATGGGACTGGTGTAGTGGTTATCACGTTAGCGATTCAACCATTATCGGCTTCTCTCATACCCATCTCAGCGGTACAGGAATTGGCGACTTACTTGACATCACGGTGATGCCTGTAACAGGGAAGGTAAATTATGCCCGAGGCAATCACGATGACCAAAATAGTGGACTTTGGAGCTATAGTCGCAGATCAGTCGAGCAGGTAGAACCTGGTTATTATGCGACGCACCTCGAGCGTTACAATATCGATGTAGAGTTGACGTCTACTAATCGGGTAGGCTACCATAAGTACACATTTCCTAGTGATACCTCAGATAAAGCAATTGTTTTTGACCTTGAAAATGGAGGCAACTGGGATAAGGCGACAAAGGGTTATATCACGAAGGTGAGCGAAACCGAGGTAGAAGGATACCGCTTTTCTACTGGCTGGGCAAAGGATCAGAAGGTATACTTCGCGGTAAAACTATCGCAGCCGATGGCCGATCTCGAGGTGATCGCCGATAGCAATAATCTAGAGAAGGAGGGGGAGGGTACGACCGTCTATGGGCGGATAGATCTCGCAGACGACACACAGGAGGTGATGATGAAAGTCGCCCTCTCATATACATCTATAGAGGGTGCTTGGCTCAATATGGAGACCGAGGGTAATACTTGGGATTTTGAGCAGGTACGTACAGATGCTAAGATTCTATGGAATAACGAGCTAGGAAAGATTAGGGCGAGTAGTTCACAACCTGATGTGATGAAGATATTCTATACTGCGCTCTACCATACTATGATCGCGCCAAGCACCTTTGCCGATGTGGATGGCAAATACTATGGCGCTGACCATCAAGTGTACCAAGGCAAAGGATTTACCAATCATTCTATCCTTTCGCTTTGGGATACTTATCGAGCAGCACATCCTTTGATGACACTGATACATCCTGATAAGATGGGTGACATGGTAAGTACTTTTCTCGCAATTTATGATGAGCAGGGAGAGCTTCCTGTATGGCACTTGGTTGGAAACGAGACTTATACGATGGTTGGTGCACCTGGTATCCCAGTACTGGCTGATGCAATCATGAAGGGTTTTGTCGTGGATAAAGAGCGGGCATATGAAGCTCTGAAGACTTCTGCGATGAAGTCAGCTCGTGGACAGGAATTCCGCATTGAGCACGGCTATATTCCCTATGATAAGATGCTCGAAAGCGTAGCATACGATCTAGAGTATGACCTAGCTGATTGGTCGGTAGCACAAGTGGCGAATATGCTAGGCAAGGAAGAAGATTACTCCTATTTCCTAAAGCGCAGTAAGAGCTATCAGAAACATTATGACCCTAAGACTCGCTTTATGCGTGGTATTGACCTAAAGGGGCAGTTCAACCCAGAATTCAATCCCATGGCATCCGCCCATCGCAATGACGACTACTGTGAAGGCAATGCTTGGCAGTACACCTTCCTTGTCCCTCACGATGTGACAGGGCTCGTGGAGTGCTTTGGAGATGAAGAGCGCTTTATCAGTAAGTTGGATAGCCTATTTATCCTCCCTTCGATCATAGAGGGAGAAGACGTATCTCCCGATATTTCAGGATTGATTGGTCAATTTGCGCACGGCAACGAACCAAGCCATCATATCCTATATATGTATAGCGCACTAGGGCGACAAGCAAAAGCAGCTCCTCTACTCCGCAAGGTGATGACAGAGCTGTACCATGCAGACTATGATGGACTATCAGGCAATGAGGATGCGGGACAAATGAGCGCTTGGTATATACTCTCAGCTCTTGGCTTCTATCAGATGGAGCCAGCCGGAGGGCGTTACTACTTCGGGAGCCCAATGATTGACACTGCTGATCTAAAGGTTCGTGATGGGTTATTTAAGATTAAAGTATTGGACAACAGCGCCAAGAACATCTATATACAAAGTGTCAAACTTAATGGACAGCCGCTGACCCAACGCTATATCACCTTTGAGCAAATAGCTAAGGGAGGCTCACTAGATATCCAGATGGGGTCCACCCCACACAATTGGTAAAATAGATAGAGCCACACTTGAGTGTGGCTCTGTGCACTATTCGTTATGAGCAAAAAAAAGATAGTAGCGCTTACAGGAGCAGGAATCAGTGCAGAGAGTGGTATCGCTACCTTTAGAGATTCAGATGGGCTATGGGAGCGATATTCGGTGGAAGAAGTTGCTTCTGCAGATGGCTACAGAAGAAATCCTCAGTTGGTGATTGACTTCGCCAATGATCGTCGAGAACAATGTGTCAAGGCTCAGCCCAACGAAGGACATCTGTTGCTAGCAAAGCTAGAGGAAGATTATGATGTCACCATAATTACTCAAAATATAGATGATCTACACGAACGGGCGGGCAGTAGCCATGTCATCCATCTGCACGGGGAACTGATGAAATGCTGCAGTGAGGGGGATCTCTCTACACCTCTGCCATTGCCCCAAGGGCGACTACGAATGACGTTGGACGACAAGGCAGAAGATGGGTCTCAACTTCGCCCCTTTATTGTCTACTTTGGTGAACCCGTGCCTCGAATGGAAGAGGCGATTGCGAAAACGGAGCGAGCTGATATCTTCCTCATTATCGGTACTAGTCTCAATGTCTACCCCGCAGCAGGGCTCGTGCGTTTCGTTCCACGGGGGACACCTGTGTATGTCATAGATCCTCAAGAGGTGCCTGGATCCGATCAGTTTGAGCATATTCAGATGGGGGCTGGGAAAGGAATGGCCGAACTTATTAAACGATTAAACAATGATTAATCATAAGATGGAGTGGCAAAGACTGATCAGCGATAGACGCTTTGGACTTGAATCCCACTCACAGAAACAAGAAAATCGTACTGACTTTCAGCGAGACTACGATCGCCTTATTTTCTCTGCTCCATTTAGGCGCTTACAAAATAAAACACAAGTATTTCCGCTTCCTGGCAAAGTCTTCGTGCACAATCGTCTCACCCATAGTTTAGAGGTATCCTGTATTGGGCGCTCACTAGGCACACAGATAGGGAGGGCAGTATGCCAAAGAAATCCTAGCCTTCAAGCTGATCATGCCGATTTTGGGGCTATTGTCTCTGCGGCATGCCTCGCTCATGATTTGGGCAATCCGCCATTTGGACATGCCGGAGAACGTGCCATCAGTGCCTACTTTACGGAAGGGAAAGGGAGACGGTGGAAGAGTCGTGTAGAGAATGAGGGGGGACGATGGGACGACTTTGCACACTTTGAGGGTAATGCCAATGCCCTTCGATTGCTAACTCATGGATTTAGAGGCAGGAGAGAGGGTGGCTTTGTGCTCACCTATAGCACCATCGCTTCCATCGTAAAGTATCCTTATGCCTCTATCGGAGCCAAAGGCAAGTTTGGGTTCTTTGAGACAGAACAGGAAAGCTACGAAAAGATAGCTGATCACCTCGGGCTTCTTAGACTCTCTCAAGAGGGCGAAGCCCCTATCTTCGCACGCCATCCATTGGTCTATCTAGTAGAAGCAGCAGACGATATTTGCTATCAGATAATGGATCTCGAGGACGCATACAAGCTGAGGATACTGAACCTAGAGGAGTGCCAAGGACTGATTAAAGCCTTTATCCCAGAGGAACAACTTCCTATGGTAGAAGAAGTACTAGAAAAAGTAACTGATCGTAATGAACAGATCTCCTACCTCCGCTCCGTAGCTATGGGGAGATTGGTCGCTGCAAGTACGGAGACATTTCTAAAGCATGAAGATGAAATACTCTTAGGCACGTTCAAGGGTTCTCTGATAGATGCCCTCCCTGACCGAGAAGCAACGGCATACAAAGAGGCACGAAAAGTTGCTTTTGACAAGATATATTTTACGAAAGAGGTATTGGACATCGAGTTTGCAGGCTTCCGAATATTCGAGTACCTGCTTGACACTGTCATCAAAGCGCAGACCAGACCGGAACACGCATATAGTAAGCTGTGGCTCAATCGGATCCCTGAGCAGTACGATATGCAGCGCTCCACGATGTATGGCAAGATACAAAGCGCTCTTGACTATATCAGTGGTATGACCGATGTCTATGCGCTTGATCTCTACCGCAAATTTACTGGCATGAGCTTACCTGCCATTTAAGAAAGACAATATTTTACAATTGCGAAAGAAAATGAACACAACATTACAAGAGATAACCATCAAGGTAAAAAAGATACACTCGATACTGAAAGAGCAAGGACTACAAAATATCCTGCTTCGCAGTATTCCCAACTGTCTCTACATTACAGGAAGTGTATCACAGAGCTTTATCCTAGTGGATAGATCACGAGAGCTTCCGATAATATTCTTGGAAAGACCTACGAATACACTTGAGGGCTATCCAGAGGAGTTGATCTATTCCATCCGTAAGCCAGAACTAATTCCCGACATTCTCTCAGAGCTAGGTCTATCAATTAACGAACAAAGTGCCTTGGAGCTTGGATACCTCCCCTTCACTGAGTATCAGCGTCTCAGCAAGCTCTCTCCTAATGGCGTAAGCGATATTGACGGTTCGACACTGATGCGTGAAGTGAGAAGCATCAAAACTGAAACAGAACTAACCGAAACTCGTAGGGTCGCCCAAATTCATGCAGAGATATATAGGCTGGTGCCAAAGTTTTATCGTCCTGGTATCACCGAGCTAGAGCTTCAGCACGAACTAGAGTATCAAATGCGTCGCCGTGGGTCTATAGGAATATTCCGTGCCTTCGGTGCTCGCATGGAAATCCACATGGGTAATGTAATTGCAGGGGATAATGCCGATAATCCTGCGCCTTACGACTTCACAATGGGCGGCAAAGGAGTATTTGCCATGCCTATGGGCGCATCGGGGCAAGAGATACTACCTGGGACGGCCCTTATGGTAGATCTTTCGGGAAATTATGGCGTCTATCAAAGCGACATTACACGCACTTACTACCTAGGAGAGCTCCCCAAAGAGGTTATTCGCGCTCATCATCTATCGATAGAATTTCAGCGATGGTTTGAGAGCTACGCCAAGGATGGAGCTCCTGTAGCTGAAGTCTACAACCACTTCCTCAGGAGAGCGGAGGAGGAGGGTTTTGCGGAGTATTTCATGGGACACGAAAACCAAGTGAAATTTGTCGGTCACGGAGTCGGTATCGAAATTAATGAGCCTCCAGTCCTCACTGCTCGCTCGAAAGATATATTTAGAGCTAACATGGTCATCGCACTAGAACCAAAGTTTGTATTTCCAAAAGTAGGGGCTGTAGGACTAGAAAATACATACATCATAGGGCGAGATGGAGCTGAGAATATCACCCCTCTACCCGAAGCGCTAATTCCATTAGTCATCAACGAATAATAATAATAATAATATGAGACAAAGAATACTCACACTGTTTGTGGCACTCCTAATACTGCCACAGTCGCTTTTTGCACAGGAGACAAAGCCAGTCAAAAATGTTATCTTTATGATTGCTGATGGCACATCCCTCAGTGCTATCTCACTTGCTCGTTGGTATCAGAATATCGAGGAAGGCAAACTCACCAAGCTAAACCTTGACCCATATTTGAGCGGATCAATTATCACCTTCTGCTCCAATGCACCTATTGGTGATTCTGCTCCTACCACATCCACCTTTATGAATGGTATACCGAGTATCCAAGGCATGGTGGGCACCTACCCTTATGCCACGGAAAATGACCTAATATCAGTAGACCAAGAGATGGCATACCGACCAATTGTATCTCTTACTGAGGCGACTCGCCTGCTCCACAATCGCAAGGTTGGAGTAGTAATGACCTCTGAATTTCCCCACGCTACGCCCGCTGACGCAACTTCACACAGCTACTCGCGCAAGCGCTACGATTGGATTATTCCACAGATGGTGTACAATTCGATTGACGTTCTGATTGGAGGAGGTGCTGGTCTACTCCGCAATGAACAAGCGAAGTATTTAGAAGATAAGGGTTACGGTGTATATTGCAATGACCATACCTCGCTATCTACGCATGAGGGAGATAAGATTTGGAGCCTATTTTCCGACCGTGATGTCCCTTATGATATAGATGCAGTGGAAGGTGTAGACCCAAAGATTGATGAGATGGTTACTGCGGCACTTCGACATCTCGATCAAAATAACCCCAATGGATTCTTCCTATTGGTAGAAGGATCAAAAGTAGACTGGGCAGCACATGCCAATGACCCTGTAGCGATAGCGACTGAGGTGCTAGCATTTGATCGTGCAGTTAAAGTAGCACTTGACTTTGCGAAGGCAGACGGCAACACTATTGTTGTCCTCACCTCTGACCATGGCAATAGCGGTATCAGCATTGGACGCCGAGACTTACCCGACTACGCTGGCACATCCAAGGACAAGTTATTTGGGCCACTGACCAAAATCAGCAAAAGCTCGGTAGGCCTTGCAGAGATGATCTCTGAAGCAGATGAGAGCGAAATTGCATCGCTTTTTGAACAAGTGACGACCTTTACTCCTGGTGACAAAGAACTAGAGATACTCAAATTGCTCAGGAAACTCGAGCTAGCATCCGACACAGAGCGACCTGCCATTAAACAACAGCTCAAGGAGATGAATATTACAGGAGAGGGTGCGCTCTATACAGGGGGGCTTTCAGATTACATTGCATCAATCTACCGTACCAAGATGTATATTGGTTTCACCACCAGCGGACACACTGGCGAAGAAACTTTCCTTGCCAGCTACGCTCCAACTGGGGAGCAAAGGCTCAAGGGCGTACACACTAATATAGAGCTACACGACTACCTCCGAAGGGCACTAGGAATAGAGCCAAGTATGATGGAGCTCACCCATCAGTACTACGCCCCACACAGCGAGGTATTCAGAGGGATGAAAATAGAGATTACGGGGAATGATCCCAAGGACAAAAAGCTGACCGTAAGGCATAAGCGCAAGACCCTCACCATCCAGAGCTTCACCAATCAGCTCTACGTCGATGGCAAGTTCCAGGAGCTTCCAATGCCAGTGGTCTACGTGGATAAACGAGGTGAATTTTACCTCCCAGTCTCTCTCAAAGACCTCCTACAGTAATGCCTCTAGTAACATCAGTTCTAATGTACGACCTCCCTTATGGGAGGTCGTAATAATTTCTTGAAGATCACAAATAGAGAACCGCTAAATTCTGCTTGAAGAATCTCTGAATTATTAATTAGTAATCCCTAAATTCTTCATGAAAAATCTAAAGACTCTTCATGAAGAAATAAAAAGGGGTGTGGTGAACTGGTCACCACACCCCTTTTTGTCAGAATCAGTTTAAGGATTACTTACCTTTCTTCTCCTCGATAGCAGCCTGCGCAGCAGCTACACGTGCAATTGGCACACGGAATGGAGAGCAAGATACATAGTTGAGACCTACCCTGTGGCAGAACTTCACGCTACTTGGCTCACCACCATGCTCACCACAGATACCTACCTTTAGACTAGAATTGGTAGAGCGACCAAGCTGTGTACCACGTTCAACGAGCTGACCTACACCCTCCTGATCAAGCACCTGGAATGGATCTACAGTGACAATCTTCTTCTTGAGATACTCTGGGAGGAAACCATTGATGTCGTCACGTGAGTAACCAAAGGTCATCTGAGTGAGATCGTTAGTACCGAAGCTAAAGAACTCAGCGTGTTTAGCAATCTTATCAGCAACAAGCGTAGCACGTGGAATCTCAATCATCGTCCCTACCTTATAATCAACTGAGGCACCATTTTCAGCGAAGAGCTTCTGAGCTGTTTCATCAATCACCTGACGCTGTAGCTCAAGCTCCTTGACAGTACCTACAAGTGGCACCATAATCTCAGGCATTACCTTTACACCTTCCTTAGAAAGCTCAATCGCAGCGCCAAGAATTGCGCGAGTCTGCATCACGGTAATCTCTGGATAAGTATTCCCAAGGCGACAACCACGGTGTCCAAGCATTGGGTTCACCTCATGAAGACTATTAACACGAGCTGCAACTTCGCCTGCAGAAATACCAAGCTCTGTCGCCATCTCTTCCTGTCCTTTCTTGTCCTGTGGGAGGAACTCATGTAGAGGTGGATCGAGTAGACGTACCGTAACAGGATGACCATTCATTGCACGGAAGATCCCTAGGAAATCCTGCTTCTGAAGAGGAAGGAGCTCCTCAAGAGCAGCCTCGCGACCTTTGGTATCCTGAGCAAGAATCATTTTACGCATAGCCTTAATTTTGGTTCCCTCAAAGAACATGTGTTCTGTGCGGCAAAGACCGATACCTGTAGCTCCAAAGCTAAGAGCCACCTCTGCATCATGTGGGGTGTCGGCATTGGTGCGAACACTCAAGCGTGCATACTTGTCTGATAGCTCCATTAGCTTCTGGAAGTCTTCGTCAAGTACGGCAGCCTGAGTTGGAACCTCTCCCTCATAGATAAGACCAGTGGATCCGTTAATAGATATGAAGTCGCCTTCCCTATATACTCTGCCGTCTACAGTGATAGTACCAGCCTTGTAGTCAATCTCCAACGCACCAGCACCAGATACGCAACACTTACCCATACCGCGAGCTACTACGGCTGCGTGACTAGTCATTCCTCCCTTAGCGGTGAGAATACCCTCAGCAACCTGCATACCAGCGAGATCCTCCGGAGAAGTCTCGTTACGCACAAGGATCACCTTGTCACCACGCTCATTGTGCATACGAGCTGCATCCTCAGCAAAGAAGCAAACCTTACCAGATGCTGCTCCTGGAGAAGCGGGCAAACCGCGAGCAATCTCCACTGCTTTAGCCTCCGCAACCTTATCAAATACTGGGTGGAGAAGCTCATCTAGCTTATTAGGGTCAATACGAAGGATTGCTTCCTCCTCTGAAATTAAGCCCTCATGGAGCATATCCATTGCAATTTTTACCATTGCCTTACCAGTGCGTTTACCGCTACGGGTCTGGAGGAACCATAGCTTACCATTTTGGATGGTAAACTCCATATCCTGCATATCACGATAATGTACCTCCAGCTTACGTTGGATGTCAAAGAGCTCCTTGTACATCTCAGGCATAGTCTCTTCGAGAGATGGCATCTCTGAAGCTCGATACTCCTCAGTCACACCCGCAAGTTTAGCCCAGCGATATGATCCCTCCTTGGTAATCTCTTGTGGAGTACGGATACCTGCTACCACATCCTCTCCCTGTGCATTGATGAGGTACTCACCGTTGAAGAGGTTTTCACCAGTAGCGGAGTTGCGGCTGAAGCATACACCAGTGGCGGAGTTATCACCCATATTACCAAACACCATTGCCTGTACATTCACGGCTGTACCCCACTCCTCCGGAATACTCATCATCTGGCGGTATAGGATTGCACGCTCATTCATCCATGAACCAAATACTGCTCCAATAGCACCCCACAACTGGTCATAAGCATCGGTTGGGAAGTCTTTCCCCGTCTGCTCCTTTACAGCAACACGGAAACGATGTACCAATTCCTTAAGATCCTCGAGAGTCAGCTCATTGTCCATAGTCACGCCTCTCTCTTTCTTAATCTCTTCGATAATCTTCTCAAATGGGTCAATCTCTTTCTTGTCAAGTGGCTTCATCCCTAGCACTACGTCGCCATACATCTGGACAAAGCGACGATACGAATCCCAAGCGAAGCGAGCATTGCCACTACGAGTGGCCAAACCCTCAACAGCCTGATCATTTAAACCAAGATTTAGGATAGTATCCATCATGCCAGGCATGGATGCAGGAGCACCAGAACGCACAGATACAAGAAGTGGATTCTCGCTGCTTCCAAATTTGGAACCAGTTAGCTCCTCCATCTTAGCGATATGTGCCTCTGCCTCCTGAAATATCTCCTTACGAAGAATATCACGGTCTAAATTGTAATACTCCTGACACACCTCAGTGGTGATGGTAAATCCTGGAGGCACTGGCACGCCAATTAGGTTCATCTCGGCAAGGTTTGCGCCCTTACCTCCAAGCAACATTCTCATGTCTGCCTTTCCCTCTGCGGTGCCATTACCGAAGAAGTAAACTCTTTTCTTTGACATCTTTACTTAGATAATTTTAAAAATGGGTTACGTATATATTGATTGTTTCTATCACTCAAATAGAGGGTCGATCCCCTCCTCTGTTATCGTCTCAAAGGACATCAGTCCGCTATCCTTGCTCTTACAAGGATCGGCGAACTCGTCAGGAATCATAAACTTGAACTCTGGGCTAACCCCAAGCTCCTCTGCTCGTTCCTGGAGCATTTTATCACCAAATACTTTTTGAAAAAACTTCGCAACAACCGGTAACGACATATTGGCTCCCTGACCAAGACTCATACTATCAAAATGAATAGATCTGTCCTCTCCACCTACCCAGCATCCAGTACTGATACGCGGTGTAAAGCCAATAAACCATCCATCAGAGTGGTTTTGGGTGGTTCCAGTCTTACCTCCCATATCAGCTGAAACATTATAACGATTGCGGACACGACTACCGGTACCACCATTCATTACATTGCGAAGCATGTGTAGGGTCTTATAACTAGCATCGGCGGGTAGCACCTCACGCACATCCGGAAGAAACTCCGCCACGACATTGCCATACTGATCTTCTATCCTAGTCACGTAAAGTGGCACGGCACGCATCCCGGCATTGGCAAAAGTAGTGAATCCTGATACCATCTCCTCTACCGAAATATCTGGGCTTCCCAAACTAATGGCAGGAGTAGGGTCTAAATCTCCCGTCACTCCAAAAGAGTGCAATAGGTCTACAAAGGTTACTGGTGACATTTGGCTCATGAGCCAAGCCGTAACCCAGTTGGAGGAATTCTGCAAACCCCAATTGATAGACACCATTTCACCCACTCTGCTAGCGCCAGCATTCTTAGGAGACCATATTTGCCCTGTAGCCAACCTGATATTTGGCTGGACATGAAGCACTTGGTCACAAGGAGTAAATCCCTCATTCATCGCCATCGCATAGAGATAGGGTTTCATAGTCGAACCCACTTGGCGTCTGCCTTGGGTAACCATATCGTATTGGAAAGTACCATAATCTGTGCCTCCAACATAAGCGCGAACATAGCCCGTACTGCTATCCATCGCCATAAAACCTGCACGCAGGAAACGCTTGTGGTAAAGAATAGAATCTCTCGGAGTCATCACCGTATCTTGGAAAATAGTCACATACTTACCATTTTCCTTTCCGTAAGCAAATACCGACATCTCCGTGGGCTCATCAAAACTCCTCATTATCTCAGCCTCTGAAATACCGGCAGCCTTTTGTAAACGATAGCGATCGCTATTCTTAATATCACGATCAATGATACTCTTTCGCTCATCTGCACTAATATCCCTTGAAAAAGGAGCGTAGTCTCTACCTTTCTTCTCTCTATCAAAGGCGATCTGCAAATCACCAGCAAGGTGCTCAATCATAGCCGCTTCTGCATGCTCCTGCATGTGTGAATTGATAGTAGTGTACACCTTCAATCCATCTGTATAAATATTGTAAGGCTCACCATTCGCCTTCTTATTCTTGTTACACCAACCGTAGAGAGGATTATTTTCCCATTGTTGCACATCACGCTTATAGTCCTGCTCCTGCCAATCTCTATAGTTGTTTCTGTTAGGCTTCTCTGCCATCATAATCTTGCGAAGGTATTCCCTGAAGTACGGTGCAATGCCTGCTCTGTGACTCTGACGTTTAAAGGATAATTCAATAGGAGTCGCTTGAAGTGCAAGCAAATCATCTCTCGTAAGATAGCCCTGTTTCGCCATTAGATTAAGGACAACATTACGCCTACCTTGTGCCCGTTCGGGATAACGGATAGGATTGTAGTACGATGGATTTTTACACATCCCCACTAGAAGGGCAGCTTCCTCTGTATTGAGCTCGCGAGGAAGCTTGTTGAAATAAGTTTTTGCTGCGGAGTCAATACCTACTGCTTGGTACAAGAAGTCAAACTTATTGAGATAAAGTGTAATTATCTCTTCTTTAGAGTAATAACGCTCAAGTTTAGCTGCAATCACCCACTCAATAGGCTTTTGCATCGCTCGCTCCACGATATTCTTCGCTGTAGGAGAGTAGAGCTGCTTAGCAAGTTGTTGGGTAATAGTGCTACCACCACCAGCATCTTTCTGTCCCATAAGCATCGTTCGAAAGAAGACACGAAAAAGTCCCTTTAAATCAATTCCTGAGTGGTCAGTAAAACGTTTATCCTCCGTCGCTATGAGGGCTTTTACCAAAGCAGGAGAAAGATCCTCATAAGTGGTGTATATACGATTATTCCCCTTCAAAGCGAAGGAGCCCATCACCACATTGTCCTCTGAAATAAGCTGAGTAGCATACTTATCAATCGGATTTTGTAGATCTTCAATTGGAGGCATATAGCCTATCGCTCCATTTGCGATCAACATAAAAGTCAAAGCCACAACGACCACTCCAGATCCAAAAAGAATCCACAGTAGTCGCACAAACCAATTTACCCCTCTCTTCATATTCATTACGACAGCTTTAATCAGCTATTAATTATCAAATAGTTTCGTAATATCCCTCTCCTCAGTTTCTTAAAGTACAAAGGTACTATTTTTCCCCCACTTCTCCCATCCATTGTGCAAGAGTATTAAGAGTTGATGCATCGGGAATATATCATAACAATCTAAGACTAGTTTCTCCCTCTTTCGTTTAGTTATCCAATTCTAAATCTATTGATGTTGATATGAGGGAAGATATTCATCGACAAGCTAAATTTTGACCTAGAGGTCAAAAAAAATATTCCTAGAGATAAATAATTACCTCTAGGAATAAATTTCCCATCTATAGATCGTATGGAGCATTTCTATAGTAGACAAATATCTTATCGTCGATATACAAAAAATTCACGCATAAGTTGTGCGCACTCTTCAGACAAAACTCCAGAGGTGACAGCTGTGACCCTGTGTAGAATATTATCGGCAAACTGTGTAAATCCCATCTTTGGCTCCGAAGCGCCCCACACTACTCTGCTGACTCTCGCATGCCTAATAGCTCCTGCACACATGATACATGGCTCCACTGTAACATACAGGGTGCAATCTGATAAAATCTTACTTCCCAATTGATTCTGTGCAGCAGTAATCGCCATCATCTCCGCATGAGCCGTAACATCTTGTAAACTCTCAGTCAGATTGTGTCCCCTTCCAATAATCATATCATTGACCACAATTACTGCACCAATGGGCACCTCTTCTGCGTCATAAGCAAGAAGAGCTTCTTGCAGAGCCTGTCTCATAAAATACTCATCAGGAAAAGGGCGTATAGGTTGGTCAATCATTAGTATGAACTTGATCAAAAAGGGTCGGATAGTTAGCATTGAGTTCACACATCACATATGTCATTACGAGACGACGGATAAAAGCTGAGCGGCTACTGTGTTTGTACTTCTTGACATAGTAATTGAGCATCTTGTACTCTTCTTCCGAAAAAAGTACAGTCACCTTTTCTGTTCGTGGATCTTGCTTGACACTCAGCTTTTTGCTACCTTTCTTTACCATACCTTACTCCTTTACCCAACGGATTACGAGCTGGAAGCAAGTGCTTTCATCATGCTCTACCTGCACATAATCAATAAGCTCCTCAGAATAGTAACGGATATATAATTCTTCCCCATAGCGACATTCCTTGACAAAGCGTAAGTGCGCTTCAGCCATTCGATATTGTAAAATACGGTCGAGAGGCAAAGCATCCATCGCTAGAGAGACCCACACAGAGCTATTAACATGTCTATTCAGATCTAAATCTGAGTAACGCACTTTGTGCACATAGATCGTTTTAAGCTGATCTGTTTCTTCTCTTCCAAGCAGACGACGAGGGACTTCAGGAAGGGCAAGGTCTGGGAACTTTGCCCTGACCGAATGATCTGTGAGTATCTTGTCTATCGAAATGGGCATTCGTTTCTTGACATCGATGGCAATCCACTTGGTCATAGAGCTAGCCACCAAGCCACTACTTTGGAAGAGGGCAATGACCCTATCAGTCGAAATCCCTGACCAATCAATCACTCCAGTAGTAATTTCTAGGGGCTCCAAGATAGAGATTGGCTGAAAGAATTGAATACTCATACGACTCAGTACCCAGGTAGCTCCAAGCTCCATCAGATGTCCAATCCCATACCCAAAATGAGTTGCATGCTCACCAGCGACATGAATCATACGACTCACCACCTGACTCAACGGATAACGCTCTCTAAGATCCAAGTGAAAAGGCCATAATTCAAGAGCTATCGTCAGTTTATGCCCTTCAATATGCTGCATAATTATCGGAGTTTCTGTATCAATTCTTCTAATGTGAGCACAACTTGCACACCTTTCTCCATATCCTTGACTGTTATCGTATTGCTATCTACCTCCTCAGCACCGACAAAAGCGACGTAAGGTATAGAGAGAGCATTGGCGTAGCTCAGCTGCTTCTTGAGCTTTCCAGCCTCAGGATAAAGCTCTGCAGGGATTCCTGCCTCACGAATTTCAGATAGTAGTGGTAGTATATATCGAGTCTCATGATCTCCAAAGTTTACAAACATTAAGCGAGTACCTGTAGTAGCCTCCCTAGGATAGAGTTCCAATTGATTGAGTACATCAAAGATACGATCTGCTCCAAAGGAAATACCCACACCGCTCACGCCATCCAGACCAAATACTCCTGTAAGATTATCGTATCTACCTCCACCTGTAATACTACCAATCTGCACATTGTTAGCCTTTACCTCGAAAATAGTTCCAGTATAATAATCTAGTCCACGAGCAAGAGATAGATCCAGTAGCACCTCATTATTCAGAGGTGAGAGTCGAAGCATATCAAAGACATAGGTTAGTTCCTCTATTCCCTTTAGTCCAACCTCACTACCCTCAAAGAGTTCCTCCATTTTTTCGAGTTTCTCCTCATTATTCCCCTCGAAGTTAAGAATAGGATGTAGCCTGTCGATTGCCTCTTGGGAAACCCCCTTAGAAAGCAATTCACCTTGAACTCCCTCCCAACCGATTTTATCTAATTTGTCAATCGCTACTGTAAGATCGATAATATCCTCAATTCCAAGTATATCACCTATCGCTGTGAGCAGCTTTCGGTTATTAAGATGAATGGTCACCGAGACCCCAAGTTTGTGAAACACAGTGTCAATAATACGGGTAAGCTCTACCTCATGAAGGAGTGAGTCCGAACCAATGACATCGGCATCACACTGAAAAAATTCACGGTACCGACCCTTCTGAGGCCTATCTGCTCTCCAGACAGGTTGAATCTGAAAACGACGAAATGGAAAGGTAATTTCATTACGGTGCTGCACCACATACCGAGCAAAAGGTACAGTGAGGTCGTACCTGAGTCCTCTATCACAAGCACGAGCGGCAAATTCATTGGCATCAATTGTCAGTAATTCCTCTCGTCTAAAGTCTTTGAGACTATCACCACTATTGAGGATACGGAAAAGCAATTTATCTCCCTCATCTCCGTACTTACCTGTCAGAGTAGAGAGATTCTCCATCGCTGGAGTCTCAATCTCCATGAATCCGTATGCACGATAGACACACTTAATGATATCAAAAATATAATTTCTCTTCGCCATCTCTTCGGGCGAAAAATCGCGCGTCCCCTTAGGTATTGAAGGCTTTTGTGCCATAATTTTTATTCTTTGTAACTATTATACGAACGTATCTCCTCTAGTGGTTTACGTTTCTTATTTCTTGTTTCCTGAAGAGAATATCCAAGAGAGATTACCATTGGGATATGCTTGCTCTTTGGCACACCAAGTATCTTCCGTATTTTATTCTCATTAACCCACCCCATAATACAGCTTCCAAGCCCCTCTTCGGTAGCTGCGAGTGTGATATAGCTAGCAACTATACCCAGGTCGTATGCAGGTAGATGCTTATTGAGTAAAAAGCTCCCAGCTTTCCCCTCAAAATTACCAGGTTCTTCTACCAATACAATCAGTACTGGAGCAGCATAGGCAAACTTATTCATTCCTCCTAAGACAGTGGAAGATACTGCAGAAGCCACCTGATCCCTTAGACTAGGCTGATCTACCACTACGAAATACCAAGGCTGCGAATTAGTACCTGAAGGAGCTAGTCTAGCCAAATCCAGTATCCGTTCTATCACTTCTCGTGATACTGGACGATTGGGATCATACTTTCGATCGCTTTGTCTTGTTTCTACCAATTCTTTTAGAATCATAGTTTCTCGATCTCAATAATACGTGAAAGGTACTTTCCTATGATATCAAACTCAAGGTTTACCCTCTTTCCTACGGTCAGTTCCTTAAAATTGGTATGTTCAATGGTGTAAGGGATAATGGCCACTTCAAAACTATGCGGAGTAGAATTAACCACTGTAAGGCTCACGCCGTTAACACAGACCGATCCTTTCTCCACTGTCATATACCCCCTCAATGCCATTTCCCTAGGTACATTATATTCAACATGGAAGTAGTGGCTACCACCTACCTCACGTATCTCAGTACAAGTCCCTGTAGTATCTACATGACCTTGCACGATATGTCCATCCAGTCTGCCATTTATCTGAATGCTACGCTCCAGATTTACCGAGTCTCCCACCTTTAAATCTCCCAAATTAGAGCGCTCAAGAGTCTCCAATATTGCTGTTACGGTATAGCTTTGCTCATTCTCGTCTATTGACACGACAGTAAGGCATACGCCATTATGGGCTACACTCTGGTCAATCTTTAATTCATCGATAAAAGGGGCAGTAAGGGTCAAGTGGACATTTTCTGTCCCTGCCTCCCGAACTATCCTCAGCACCTTGGCTGTTGCCTCTACAATTCCTGAAAACATTTCTATGTATTTTTTATTTATCTACTTTTCTTTCTGAATACCATTCTACCAAGCCACGACTGCTTAGTTCTTGGTTCGCGACCCATACGAGGCACAATCACCCTTTCCGCTCCTTCTGCTCTATCCGAATATTCAATAATGAATGGTGGTAGCTGGTTGAATTGTTCTACCACATTGTACATCTCTTTCTGGGTCCTGATAAGCTTTTGTCCATCACGTTTAGGGATATTGTTAAGTAACTCGTCAATATAAGTCGCCTTTACATTATCACTCAAGGATAGCTCCAATACATTGCCTAAGAATTCTTTAATCTTAGGCTCCAGAATAGGAGCTCCACACTCAATTCGTCGATAAAGATTGCGAGTCATCCAATCGGCAGAGGAGACAAAGTACAATTGCTCCCCACCATGGTGGAAATGCCATATACGAGCATGCTCTAAATAGATATCCAGTAGCCGAATAATCCTAATATTCTCACTAAAAAGCTGATTGGGGACCACTCTACAGATTCCTCTGATGAGTAAGTCAATCTTTACTCCTGCTTCAGACGCTTCGTAAAGGCGATCTATCACCCCCTGTTCCTCAAGCGAATTCATCTTAAGGACTATTCTCGCTAACTTCCCTTTCTTTGCCTCAGAGATTTCAAAGTCAATCAACTTATGGATACGTTCTACCATTCCATAGCTTGCTACAAGCAGGTTCTCAAACTTATATTCTGTCTGACCATGTTCCAAAAGTCTGAATAGTTCTCCAAGCTCACTCGATAACTCAAGACGACTTGTGAATACTACCACATCAGAGTAAATCTTAGCCGTCTTCTCATTAAAATTGCCCGTACTAAAACAGGCGATACCACATCTACTTGGCACGCTTTCTTCGTGAAACTCTATAAAGCAAGTCTTGGCATGTACTTTGAGTCCAGGGAGTGAATAAATAATCTTCACGCCATGGCGTATCATCCGCTGAGCAGTCTGCAGATTATTCTCCTCATCAAAGCGAGCTTTAAGCTCTACAAATACGGTCACCTCTTTGCCGCTATTTGCCGCCTTGATCATCATATCTATCACTTCCGAATCCTCCGCCACTCGATACTGTGTTAGCTTAATTCCCTTGACTCTTGGATCTGTGCACGCCTCATTCAGTAGATCGAGCAAGTAATCAAAGCTCGTATAGGGAACAAAGATAGCTTCATCCTGATTCAACAAGTGGTCGATCTTCCCTCCTGATAAATCCCAACGATAATGCGGTATCGATTGTGGGTAGTGTTGCTCATACTCCTCTCCAAGGGGATTGGGCAGTGTCCTTAGATCTTGAAGTTGTAAATGTCGGCGAACTGGAAGCAAATCTTCATTTTTAAGCCCAATACCTAGCTTTAGTTGCTCTAGTACCACAGCTGGTATCATATCATCGAACTGAAAACGAGTGACCGCACCAGTCTTACGCTTTGAAATGATTTCCTCTAAATTCTCTGCTAAGTTTAGCCCACCTTCCTCAATCTCTACATCAGCATCACGAGATACCTTGAAGCTATACGAACCCAACACCTCAAATCCGGGAAATATTTTCCCTAAATTAGCACGGACAACCTCATCCACAAATGTATACGCAAAACGCCCGTTGTACTTGGGCAAGGAGATAAAACGAGGAACCTTAGTAAATGGAAGTTTGATTACATACAGCCTCTTAGCATTATCGGATAGACGCCTCAGGTAGACACTAAGATATATGCGTTTGTCTCTTACAAAGACCTTTACCAAATCAGGACTTAAAAGTACAGGTTGCAAGAATGGAAACACTTCTTCATCAAAGTAACGGTCAACATATTTCTTTACATCTCCCCTAAACTCTTTCGCATCAGTCATCACCTCTACACCTGCTTCACGCAAGTCAGTAACCATCACATCCTCCCAAGCATGGCGAAAAAGCTCCTCCTGTCGCTTCACTTCATCCGTTAGCTTGCTGAGCTCAATTTCTCTTTGCTCTGCCTTTAACCTATTTCCCTCCTTATTCTCTCGAATAATCGCTGCTCTATCGCTTGCGACTCGCACCTGATAAAACTCCTCCAGATTGGAGGAGAAGATAGAGAGGAAGCTTATCCTTTCGTATATAGGGACACTCCTATCAAGCGACTCCATCAATACCCGCTTATTAAAAGCGAGCCAGCTAATATCTCGATCAAAATATCTCATCCCCTAAAGCCTTGGATGCCTAAAGTCTTCAATGTCTACAAATTTACCAATTATTTGGCATACTTAAGGGATGAAATCAATGAATCAGTGATTAGTAAAGACCAGTAAACCTCTTTACTTAGAGGTATATATACTCAGTGTCTCAAGTGGAACGCCCCCAATATCCGATGCCACTTTAGAATAATTACTACCTGGCGAGGTGAGGATACGCTCTGTATGCGAGAGCGCTAATAGTTCTCCAAACGACTGTATCACACCCTTTACAGTATGAGGATCTGCCACGCTATGGGGTACAAATACCCGATCATGAAATATCGTAGCCAAGCGTTCACGCTCATCTTTGGATGTCGTGGCGATAAAGAAGCACACCTCTCTATCAGCCTCTATCATCTCCTGCATTCGCCTAATAAATAGTTCAATTGGGCTTTCGATATGGGTGGATCGAGGATTAATCCGTCGATTAATATGCACGCCTACCATCTTACTTTTCCAACTTGCCATACTAGACAAAAGGACATTATTTACCTCGACAGTAGCTTCTAATACATCATACATCCCCAGATATTTCCCCAAACTCTCGTCTGTAGCTATAAGAATGGACTTATCGAGATCTCGAAATAAATCATCAAGCTCGGTACGATTATTTGCCATCATATATTCTATTCGCCCAGGACCCAACACTTTGTCAAAGCCAAGCATCACAAAAGGGAAACTCAAATATAAGTTGCACGGCATAGGTGGAATACTAAGAAGTCTATCCGACCACTCCACTTGCCTCATCACCACATTTTCAGATGCTGAATTAGGTTTCAAGGTAAAGAGGCGATCGACAGCAATTGGCATATAGTCATCCGTCCGCCAGAGAATCTCTAGTGGTCGTTTATACTCTTTTGCGATATGAATCATCGAAGTAATAGCTCGTATACGACAAGCGATGCCTCCTAGTGGCACCAGTGTAATCCCTTTTCTTACATCCTCTATATTCCCCTCTTTGCTCATTTTCTTCTGATTAACTTGCTAATCGGATTACGGAGTTGGTTCATCAATCGATTGAATGTATCCTCTCTCCGTATCATAATCCACCCAAATATACTAATTACTCCTGTTCTCCACACACTATCGACCAGAGGATGCCCCCAATGAGGGAGGGAAAAATCTACAACCAGTAGCGCTCCAAACGTAGCCAAGATCCATGCAATCTGGCGATTTACAGGAGATATTTGCATCTTGCGCCACAGTATCAATTGCTGAAAGATATAGCTCACCACCAATGTAATCATAGTGGCTATCGCTGCTCCCGTGATACCCCAGTGTTCAATAAAATAGAGATTGAGGAGGATAGTCACAACCATTACAATAATAGTATACGCCAACGTCCAGAAATAATATTTACTGTACCTGAGGATGGCATTACCAAAGCTAAAGGAAAGATCCACCAATTTACCAAGCCCGAGAAAAAAAATGACCCACTTCCCCTGTCGGTACACCTCACTATTAGGAATTATCCAAAATATGGTATCCACATTAACCCAAATGAGAAGGAAAAGGAGGGTTCCGACAAGAAGTTGATTATTGGATACTTCTCTGAATATTCGATTAATCTCCTTGTGGTCGTGACTATGTATGGCAGCAGATACCATAGGTGCAGACATCGCACTCAAAGAGCGGGAGGGCATCTCTATCATAGCGACAATAAAGAAAGCAATAGTGTAGACTCCTGCAGAATCAAGCCCCAGTTCTGAGGACACCATAAATAAATCTAATCGCTGGACTATGCTACTTCCCATGGCACTCAAAACCGTAAAGAGCGTATAATTACGGAAGTCGTGTTGCACCTCTCGATCTGGGATAACCACTGGAGCGACAAAAGCCCCTGGAGATATCTTAAAACTATAGAGGAGAGTAACGACCATCATCACCCCATAAGAAAGGATAAAAATCAAGACAAAACTCTTAAAATCCACCACATCTAACCCATATATCAAATAGGCTAAAAGGAGAAGCACTCTAAGAATTACCTCTCGATTCAGTTTAGGAACGACAATCCTCTGGTGAAGGCTACAGTAGACCTCAAGTACCGTCTGATAAGTAATGAAGAGCATCAGCGGCAGTACCATATAATAATGGCTACGAAAAAGGTCCTCCCCTCCTTCTTTGGGGGCAAAAAAGACGACTAATGGCTCTTGAGAGAGGAGATATACCGCACCAAAGAGCATAAGCCCAACAAATGGAATAGTAAGTAGAAGCCTGAAAAAGCCTCTATCCTGACCATCATCGGTGCGGAAATATGGGTAATATCTGACAGCAGAGCTGTTGGTAGCTAGCAGAGCATAGCTACCGAAGAGAGTTGCTACCTCAACCAATACTCTTGTGAGACCTATCTCCTCGGGAGCCAATAGTTTGGTCACGATAAAGAAAGTTGTGGCAAAGCCGATGCCTGCGCCTACGAAATTGACAATACTTCCCTTAAAGCTCTGGCGAAAAACAATCCCCACTCCACACCTCCCTTCACTATCTCACTGGCTCAATCAGAAGACCTACCTCTACTACTCCCTTTATCACAGAGTCAGCAGAAAGATGGCGCAGACTATAAGAATACACACCTTGGTCAGGGTACTGCATTCCTTGCTCTAGGACGGTTTTTTGCTCAATAATGTTGTACCCGCCCTTACCTCCTTGTACTCGTTTGACAGGAACCCGCACCTCCCGAGTCATAAGTTCGCGACGAGGTGTTTCAAAGGTGATACCAATCGGAATCGATTGATAATTAATATCACGATCAATCCTTAATATGAGGGTCACATTGTATCGGTCATCGGGCTTTAGTTCGGATGAACTAAAAAAGAGTTCTTCATTCATCGACCACTCTCCATCCTCTATCATCTCAAAATATTGATAACCATCAATGAATTTTGAATTGCTACTACAACTGGAGAGTAGTATGAGTAAAAAGACGCACAGTACAAACCTCTCCTCCATGACTACCCCTCAGAGTTCTCTCTTCCGCCATGATTTCCCCTAGGGTTGAGCTGTCTCCGATCCTTTTCTTCTCCTTTGGCACTATTACCATTACTTCCCTTGCGACGTCTACGAGATGCGCCAGCCTTAGCAGATCGCTTCAAGTCTTCTATGCTTTCCTCTTTAGCGTCCAGTTGTGGTACAACTTGTTTTCCTTTATTATTGTTGCGCCTCTTCTTACGTTTTCCATTTTTTTTATCATCATCAAAGCGGTTCATACTGCTCTGTGAAAGCAAGTCGTTGGGCTCTTTATGGGGTAAATTAACCATTTCTTCTCGGTCAAAAAGAAGATTAAATGGTGTTTCTCCCTGCTTATTCTGTTGGATGATCTCTAGAGCCCTCTCCTTGCTTATCGTGACAGGTTCGCATATCTCACGGCGATCGCGCACCCTTGGTAGATAAGTGATCGATCCTGCCAGAGCATCTGCCTTCATATATCGATAGTCGCCCACAGTGGTATGTAGATCTGTCGAACGGGAAGGCATCTGTTGTTGCGCTTCAAAGTAAGTGTCGACTTCAAAATTAAGACAACACTTGAGCTTGGCACACTGACCTGCAAGTTTTTGAGGATTGAGCGAAAGATCCTGAAGTCTAGCCGCATTGGTACCAACAGAGACAAAGTTTGTCATCCATCCTGAGCAACAAAGTTGCCGACCACAAGGTCCGAGCCCACCAATCCTACCCGCCTCTTGTCTAGCGCCGATCTGCTTCATTTCCACACGGATATGAAACGCCTCTGCGAGCCTTCTGATTAGCTGCCTAAAGTCTACCCTTCCTTCGGCAATGTAGTAGAAAATAGCTTTTAGCCCATCACCCTGATACTCCACATCGCCTATCTTCATATCCAAGCCCAACGATTCGGCTATCTTACGGCTCTCAATCATCGTTGGATACTCGAGCTGCTTTACTTGTTCAAACTTTTCCAAGTCTCCAGCCTTTGCGATACGATAGATTCGACGTGGCTCGCCATTTGGGTGGCGATATCGGATCTTTTTCATCTGAAGCTCCACCAGTTTTCCAGTCAGCGTCACCACACCAATATCATGGCCAGGTGAAGCCTCTACAGCAACCATATCCCCCCTGTTTAGGTCTAGTTTGAGATTGTTTAAGAAGTAGCCCTTACGGGTATTTTTGAACTGTACCTCCACGAAGTCTGACCAATTACACCCTGCTGGCAAATCGCAGAGATAATCCGATACATTCAATTTACTTCCTAAATTGGTAGCATAGCCCTGTGCTTTGTAGCAGCCACAAGAATGGCATGATCCAAAGCTCAAGTTTCTTTTTTCCGCCAACTCTTTTTCTATATCTTGCTCATTCATCCTTTACATCTATGTATGATATCCACAAAGTTACCCTTTTCTCTGCAGACCTCAAAATACCTAGACCCCCTCAACTCTGAGAACGAAGGGAAGCAGATACTCGTTTTAGAATTTCAGGTATCCGCTCAGCATAATCTGCCGAGGTCTAAGCACAAAGTAATTGGAATACCTATCCGCATCTGTAACTAGGGATTGATATATTGCTTTGGTATTTAGCAAGTTATCCCCCTTTAGCTCTACCCTAAAGCGTTTGTGGCGATAGGTAATAGTTCCCATAAGTAGTGCGAAAGATTGGTTACGATTGCTGCTAGCTTCAGATACCGCAGTATAGTCACCCGATATCCCTGCCGACCACCTTTCGAAGAACGAACAAGTCACTCCACCTTTCACCTTCCACTCTCCTAGGTCGAATGCCCCGAAACTACTCCTATTGCGGTCTTCCCTTCGGGAGACAGACATAGATAGCTCCATCCAGGATAGAGGGCTGCTGATTAATTCCAAGCGACCACCCATACTCTGAGACGATAACTTATTGAGTTTCCCTCCTATAATCATTGGATAGGAAGTATAGGCGTAATCGGTGGAGATAGAGACCACACTCTTGAGGGCTGCGAACTGCTTAGATAGGTATACCTCTCCGCCGATAAAGTCTCTCGTCTGCTTACCTGCTACTTGGGTAGACAACTTTGCCGTCCCCTCTAGTGTCCGTGACACTATCTTGTTATCTATAGTCCGTATAGCAGATAGTCTCAGTCGCCCGAATATGGCTCTTATGGCTTGCCGATATTCAATATTCAGAGCGGCACTTAGGGTATTACGCTCCGGTTCGATAACCTCTGTCCGAGTGTTGACTTGGTCGAACGAGGTATGATAACTCCCTAATAAATAATCGGTAATCTCCGAGAGATTGTTTCGGGTATACCTTCCATTCCAAGATAAATACCAAAAGGACGATGGACGATAGCTCACCTTTGCCGACACACCAGGGGTAAGGACGCCTCGCCTTATGCTTTGCGGGGTATGGGCAATATCCAGAAAACGATAGGAGAGATAATTGAACTGAAGCGGCACACTTATAGACCACTTGAGGTGAGAAGCATTATAACTAAGTGTAGGGGCGCTACTCACCTGCAACCTGCCACCGTCTACACTCCTTCCCTCTGCCTTTATCCCTGAAACAAGTCCGATATCTTCCAGACGACCGTCTAGCTCTACCGTTCCCCAAATACTATATAGACCACCCAAGCCCCACCCATAGCTGGCTCTGGTATAGGCGCTCAAATCACTGCCATAGATATGTTGGTGATAAGCATACCTACCTCTTGGGACTTCAAAGATGAGCCCTGGGAGCTTCCTGTAGCTCACTCGTCCCTCTAGGGTCGTGGTGTTATCCCCTTGCCGACTTGCGAGGCTGAAGTTATTGTCGAGTCTATACTCGTTTGCCCTTGCCTCCTCTAGAATCTCCTCCTCTCTGAATAGATTATGCGTGCCCTGCTCCCAATCCCCTTCGACAGTCAGGGTATTCATTAGATACCGTTGGGCAGAGTTCTCGGTATAATTGAGCTGAGCACGAGCAAGATGACCCTCAATGCGATTGGTGCGCTCCTCAGTAAAGTGCAGGTAGTCTGCCTTATCAGCTAGGAAACTCTCCTTTCCCCGTCTACCAGATGTACTCTTGAAGCCATAGCCAATATTGTACTTGACAGTTACATCTTCCCTCAGCACGAGAATCTGATTAAGTGTACCCAATATATCTACTTGGGAAAGTGCCTGAGATTTATCACTATACGACGTAAGGGCATTCCCGCCAAAAGCACGTGCAGAAGTACTGGAGACACTCTTCTTGATACCAATAGACTCACTATCCTGCGTCGTAGAAGTATCCCATATACCAGCTCCGAGTATCTGCGTTCGCTTATTTACCAAAAGCGTATTAGCCCCTAAGCTATGCACCAACCCTTGCTCTTCCAATACACCTCCACCGACCATCAACTCGCCCGAGGGTGTCAGCATCGTGTTATTCTTGAGTCGGATATTAAGCATAGTGCCATCGCCCTCCTCCACTCCCCTGAGTACTTTCTTCTTCTGAAAGCGCTCCATGACATCGATGGCTGAAATATCTTCCGCCTTTATGATACGTGTTGCAGTCTGGTAATTATTAGCAACCAGATCCAAACCCTCTATATAGACACCACTTATCGGATCCCCCATGTAGCTTATTATACCCCGCGAATCCACACTAACCCCTGGGAGCCGTTTCATCAAGTCTTCTGCCGAGTAAGTGTTACTGGTGATAAAGGCAGATGCTCGGTAAGTGACAGTATCTCCTCGGGAGACAATGGGAGTTCCGAGCACGACCACCTCTGGCAGCTCCTCGCTATCAGGCTCCAGATAGATAGGCTGCTCTCCTGCCACACCCCCTAGACGAATGCGCTGATTTTTATATCCCATGAGACGCACCTCCAATAGGTTGGGGCGCTTCTTACCAGACACACGGATACTGTACCTCCCATCAGGAGCTGTGCTTCCAAAAGCTATACGATCCTGCTTCCCGTCCGAACTTCCACGCTCCGATAAGAGGAGCACGATAGCATTACTAACCGGTTCTTTGCTCTTGGCATCCAATACCAGCCCACTATACACCACAGACACAGACTCTTGGGCATATACTACAGGACAGCACAAGAACCAGCACAAGAGAATCAGAATGGACTCAAGCCGCATTACCTACTCTTTGATTTTACGGAGAGGGTTGTAGTTTATAGGATCTGTCTTAGGCAAGTCTGATGTCTGCTGTCCAGCAGCGGTTGCGGCAACATACTGTGCCATATTGTCATAGTACCTCTTCATTGCCTTGAGCACATCATTTCTACTGGCCTTGAAGTAGTCCCTCACACCGTATAATATAGGTGTAGAACGGTGCTCTATCTTATAGAGCTCAAAAGAGAAATCCCCTGTGCTATCTTCAGCAAGTACCACCACACCTGGAAGTCCTCTCAATAGCCAAGGACCATCCGGACGACTCTCTTTCTCAGAGTACCATACCACCCACTTTCTTCCATAGAGTGTAGTCGTCGCTTTGGAGCAAAGACGACCGGCTATCTCCTTTTGCTCATCTACCAACTGCCACTCAGGGAGTACGTCTTTCTCCTCCGTCAGGAAACGATCCATAAAGACCCTATCCGTAATGCTACGCTTCCCAGTAGGATAATTAGTATAAAGAACCCACCGAACATCCCCTCTAAAATCCAGACTTCTGCGGAGCTCCATGCTTCTTTGAAGTAGTAGCTTTGTGTCCTGTGGTTCATTATTAAAGGTAAGTGCTAGAGAGTCGCTCAAATAATTCTCCATAGATGAGAAGCGTTGGAGCTTATCGCCGACTTGCAGCACCATACGAGCCTTTCCCTCCCGCTCTGCTTCATTAAAACTATATATGTAATAGTAAATCAATTTGGAGGTGTCAATTTGCGTGACCTCACTGTACACCATCTTCTTCTGGGCAAACGAGGGCATCCCCCCCACCATTAGAAACAATAAACCAACAAGTAACTTTTTCATCGTACAACTATTGAGTTAGACAAGTATATAACCCAAACACATACCCTTTCTGCTGCAATATACCAATTTATCCTCTACCTAAAATAACAGCGCAATAGATACAAGGGGAAACGAAACTCCCTAGCCGTAGTTTTTTTGACAATTGACTGCAAATAGGTACATTTGTTCAATACGAACTTATTAAATAGGAATAGCGTATGATTAAAGAGAATTTCGTAAAGATGTATGAGAAGGTATTCCAAGAGAATTGGACACTGCCTGCTTTTACCAACTATGAGGAGGCAAAGACCTTCACCGTAGCTGATGTGGCGCAATGGAGTGCCAAAGTACACTTAATCCTGGAGCACAATGGCATCAAGAAGGGGGATCACGTCGCCCTCATCGGGAAGGATTGTGCCGAATGGTGCATGATATGGATGGGCATCGTCACATACGGAGCCGTAGTCGTCCCCATTCTACCCGATTTTCATCGAAACGATATTCTTCACATACTCAATCACAGCGAGAGCAAACTGATACTTGCTGGGACTGAGCATCAAAATCTAATCACCAAGGAGGAGATCCCTAATACAGTAGGGGTATTTAGCATCAAAGACCTAAAACCTGTGGTGCATCTATGTGTCGCAGAGCGTGCAAGAGAGACGGATGCCGAGGCTCTTTTCTGCAGTAAGTACACCAATGGATTTACTCGAGACGACATAGAATATCCTGAAATAGACAATAAGGAACTTATGGTCATCAGCTACACCTCAGGCACTGCAGGGTTTAGCAAAGGCGTGATGACCACTGCCAACAACCTCGCAGCCAACATCGTTTATGCCCTCACCCAAGAGATGCAAAAGCGCGGTGATAACCTCCTCTGCTTCCTCCCTAATGCACACTCCTATAGCTGCGCTTTCAACTTCCTATTGCCCCTACGTGTCGGTGCTCATGTCTATATCTTAGGGCAGAAGCCAACTCCCACAGTACTACTTAAAGCTCTCAAGGATGTACGCCCTCGCCTCATCCTCTCCGTCCCTCTCGTATTGGAGAAGATTTACAAAAGCGTGCTAGCTCCTCAACTCAATAGTACAAAGGTAAAAATAGCGCTCAGTACCCCTATCCTCAGACAGTCAGTACTCAAGAAGTTCCGTCAAGCACTCATTGACGCTCTGGGTGGCAATGTCGATAGCTTTATCATCGGCGGCGCTGCACTCAATGGCGAAATATCAGACTTTTTATATAGCATCAAATTTCCCCTCACTGTTGGGTATGGTATGACAGAGTGTGCGCCACTTGTTTCCTATTGCAAACCTAAAGACTATACCCCAGGCACATGCGGAAGGGTGCTTCACCTTATCGAGGAGCTCCGTATTGCCGATGCCCAAGAGATTGAAGGCAAGCGTGTGGGCGAGATACAAATCAAGGGTGAGAACGTATGCCTTGGATACTTCAAAAATGAAAAGGCGACAGCCGAGCTATTTACCGAGGATGGCTGGATGAAGAGTGGAGACCTCGGATACATCGAAAAGGACTTTGTATTCCTCAAAGGAAGGTCAAAAGCGATGCTACTCGGGCCAAATGGACAGAATATATACCCTGAAGAGATAGAAGCAAAGATTGCTATGCTCCCGTTTATGAACGAAGCGATAGTAGTCCAACGAGAGGGCAAGAAAAACGTCGCCATCGTCACCATCGATCGCATTGCACTAGAAAAGGCCGGACACAAAAAAGATAAGGCTATCGAGAAGGTACTCGAAGAGAATAGACTGCTCCTCAATCAATCTATCTCCTCTTTTGCTCAAATCTCAGCCTTTGAGGTACTCGAAGGAGATTTCGAGAAGACCCCAAAGCAAAGCATAAAGCGCTATCTATACAGCTGACAATACGGCTACGACATCCGTAGTACAACATTCATCACAAGGGCTATGCAGCGACAGCACCGAGCTGCGTAGCCCTTTTAGTGTACCAAACAGCGGCAACTCGGTCTGCAAAAGCTTGGAAAAAACCTACTACGCTACATAAAGTCCTTGTAGAGTGTTTCAATACTTTGTATTCGAGACATCCTTCCAAGGACTCTCCATGAGCCCCTACTTCCAACCAACATATACTTGCCCGACATCCCATATACCTCGAGCTCGTTTTTCCTCTACATATCAGTCTTCGGCTGATAGCAAGATTAGGTTTTGGTGATTTGCTATATTCTTGATACATTTGCACATAATTTCAAATTTTGTGCATTGCATATTTCTATGATATCTGAAAATTTTGTCCAATTTATGGGCAGTAAGTACCAAGAGCATTGGGAACTTCCTGTATTTAGCAACTACGAAGAAAAGAAAGGCTATACTTATGCTGAGATGGCACAGTGGATAGCAAAAGTGCATTTGATATTGAGGCATAATCAAGTAGTGAAAGGTGACAAGGTCGCCCTCATCGGAAAAGACTCTGCGGAGTGGTGTATGACTTGGATGGGGGTGGTCACTTACGGAGCTGTAATTGTGCCGATTCTCCCCCAGTTTCACACGGATGATATTCAGCATATCATCGCTCATAGCGAGAGTAAGTTGGTATTTGCCGGTGCTGAGCATGAGCAGTCTTTGTCGCTCGAGGCGCACCCTCTGGTGACCGGAGTATTTAGAATCAAGAGCCTAAAACCAATTGAAGAATTGTGCTCCAGCCCATTAGCAAAGACGACGGATGGGGAGCTTCTATTCTTAGAAAAATACCCCAATGGATTTACAAAGGCAGATGTACAGTACCCCGAGGTGAGCAACGAAGAAATTGCACTCATCAGCTATACTTCTGGCACATCAGGATTTAGCAAGGGTGTGATGGCAACAGCCAACAATCTGATTGCCAATGTACAGTTTGGAATTGACTCCAAATTAGTTGCAAGAGGTGATAAGATGCTTTGCTTCCTCCCCAATGCTCATGCCTACAGCTGTGCCTTCAACTTTTTGCTTCCACAAGCAGAGGGGGCACATGTATATATTCTTGACTCCAAGCCCACCCCACAAATACTCAGCAAAAGCTTGAAGGATGTAAAACCAAAACTTATCCTCTCGGTACCTTTGATTTTGGAAAAAATCTACAAGAGCGTACTGCAACCCAAACTCAATGACTCCAAAATCAAGATTGCGCTTAGCCTCCCAATCATAAGAGGCAAGGTGAAGCAACGCTTCTGTCAATCACTGATTGATGCTCTTGGGGGTAATGTAGGCGAATTTATCGTGGGTGGAGCGGCGCTGAATAGCGAGGTTGAAACGTTTCTACTGAGCATCGGCTTTCCTGTCACAGTAGGCTATGGAATGACCGAGTGCTCTCCGATTATTTCCTATTCCAACCACAAGATTTTTAAGCGACAGTCATCAGGGCATATCCTGCACAAGATTGAGCAAGTCCGCATCGCCAATGCTCAGGAAATAGATGGCAAAATGGTGGGTGAAGTCCAGGTAATCGGGGAAAATGTGTGTAAGGGTTACTACAAAAATCCTGAGGCAACCAGCGACCTTTTTACAGAGGATGGATGGATGCACACTGGAGATCTCGGGTACATTGAGGATGATCGTATTTTTCTAAAAGGGCGCTCCAAGGCAATGCTTTTAGGGCCTGACGGTCAAAACATCTACCCTGAGGAAATCGAAGCGAAGCTAGCAATGCAACCTTTTGTGAATGATGCTATCGTGGTACAGCGCGACAAAAAGATTGTCGCCATACTTGCTGTAGACAAAGATGGACTGAAAAAAGCAGGGTATACGAGCGAGGAGCAGATACGAGAGGTAATGAACAACAATCGAATAGCTGTCAATCAAGCAATTGCTGTATTTGCACAAATCAATACAGTGGAGGTGCTAGAGGGAGAGTTTGAGAAAACGCCTAAGCAGAGTATCAAACGCTATCTGTACAAGTAAATAGAAATACAACACAAAGAAAATAAGTGCCCATGTCAGACCTAGCGTCTGGCATGGGCACTGTTTTGATGGCTAGACAAGTGGTAATTTAACGAATTTTAGAGCCTCCAGAAGCACTTCGTTTCTCAAATTTTTGAGCGGGAACATTGATACTACTCGCTCCAGAGGCTTCGAGTGAAGCAATATCAATAATAGCATCTTCTGCATCCAGGCCGGAGGCACCCGAAACATCTGCTACAAGGCGCTCTATCTTGCCTTCTAGTTGCACCTTGCTTGCTCCTGTAACATCAGCACTTAGAGCCTTTGTAAATGAGGTATCGATATCTGCCCTGGAAGCCCCTGACACATCCAAAATGACACGCTCTGCTGAACCATCGAAGTCCAATTTGCTCGCACCTGTAATATCAGCACTAAGAGATTGCAGCTGCCCCTCAAGCGTAACCTTACTGGCTCCTGAGGCATCAACTATACGCAGAGCTAGCTGCTGATTACTCTTGAGCTCAACCTCCGAGGCACCTGTCACATCAATGGTCGTAATCTTCCTTATATCTGTGACGTAGAGCTTGATTTTGATTTTACCTTGGGAAAATAGGTTAAATCCTTTTTGATTCCGATTCAAGACAAGTTTATCCCCATTATCCGTGTACCTAAAGTGTTTCATCGCCCTTGAGCTTGCCTCCACTTCCATCATATTCCGATTAGAGGAAATTACTTCCACCTCAATTGCATTGCTCACGGTAATCTGCCGAGGAGAGCCATTCAAATCAATGTTTTTCTTCTCATTTCCAGCAGATACATTCACAATCCCGAGTAGCAGAGCTACCAATACCATCCAAATTCTCTTATTCATAATCAGTCCTAATTAAAAGGTCGGCAACTTTGCCTTCCGATGGCAAGATACAAACTTTTTAGTAGTTTGCAAAACAAACTACCATATATTTTAATCGGCCCCCTATTTATAGTACGATCTACACATTTTTATTACCTTTGTGAATATAGGCGGATTCGCCTTATTTTTAGGGGATGAAAAGGATATTGATGACTCAATCAAGGTGGCTTCTTGCCACCCTACTTATGATAGTTCCAGTGCTCATTCAAGCACAGATAAAGATACAGGAGCTTCGTCACTTCACTCTACAGATGGAGGGCGACACCACCACCTATCAGGCAAATCTACCTGGGACTGTCCAAGGCACGCTTATAGAGGCAGGGGTACTGCCACACCACTTCATCGGAAGTAATGAGGACTCCGTCCAGTGGGTAAGTGACAATAACTGGCTCTACACGACCTCTTTTTATGTGGATAGTACCGAACTCTCTCAGCACGAACATTACCAACTGACCCTCGATGGGGTAGACACCTTTGCTGAAGTTTATATCAATGGGGCACAAGTCTGGAGTGTCGATAACTTTTTCGCGAAGCACCATATCTCTGTAGCAAAATACTTGCAAGCGGGAGAAAATAGACTAGTGATCAGGCTTCTTTCGCCCACTCGGAAGGCACATGTCATGTATCTGTCCAATGGGTTTATGTACCCTGCGGATAACGATCGCGCTGATGTCAAGTATAGTCCGTTTGTGCGCACTGCTCCTTATCATTATGGTTGGGATTGGGGACCACGGATGATCTCAATGGGGGTGATGCACCCAATTACGCTCTCCCCCATTCCTATGCACGACCTTGGAGTGCCTTACATAAGAAGCGCGATAGACTGGGGGGAGGATGGTGTAGCCCGACAAGCTGCTGTAATCATCGACAGCAATACAGAAAAACCACATACAATCAAGGTAATAGATCCACTCGGTCGTGAGATAAAACAAAGAGAGGGAGGCAATTTCTTGGTGCAAAACCCGATGCTTTGGCAACCCAATGGCTGGGGCGAGCAGCACTTGTACCGACTGATTAGAGAAGTAGAGATTGAAGGTTACTTGGTAAGCGATACGACCCAATTCGGCATTCGTGAGATTCGGCTTGACCTTAGCAAGGATAGCATCGGGCAAGCCTTTTCATTTATAGTCAATAACAGACCTTTCTACGCCAAGGGAGCGAACTATCTCCCCCACGATAGAAGATTTGGGGGAGGGGGCAGATCGCTAGAGGATGTATTTGAGCAGGATATTCTTCCTCTGCATTTCAATATGCTACGGTTATGGGGTGGAGGCATCTACGAGACCGAAGAATTTTACAAACTCGCTGATAAATACGGCATCTTGATATGGCAAGATCTCCCTTTTGCTTGCACCGCCTACCCCAATCATTCAGATTTCAGGAGGTCGGTCTCAAAAGAGCTAGGCGACCAGATGGGTCGTATCCGCAACCATCCTTCGCTAGCGCTCATCTGCGGGAACAACGAAGTGCGCGAAGGGCTAAAGCACTGGGGATGGAAACAGAAATATGGTTACACCGATAAGCAATACGCCCAGATGCTTAGGGATTACGATGACTTCTTCAAAAAGTTTATCCCTGCCGAATTGGATAGAATCGTACCGCACGTAGCATATATCGATGGTTCGCCACTCAGCTCAAATTGGGGTATCCCTGAGAGTTTCTTTAGCGGAGATGCCCACAATTGGCGCGTATGGTTTGGAGGGAAAGACTTTACTGAATTCGACATCCACCCGGGGCGCTTTGCCAGTGAATATGGTTTTCAAGCCTTTCCTGAGATGAAAACCATCCAAAGTTTTGCACCTGGTTATGACCTAGACACCCTTACCATCCACAGTCCGATACTCAAGAATAGACAAAGGTCATTTATCGGCAATCAACGGATTACCGACTATATGGAGCGTGACTATCCTGTACCCACTGCGTTTTCGGACTACATCTATGTTGGGCAGCTACTCCAAGGACACGGGGTAGCCTATGCCATCAGAGCCATTCGCCGAGCCTTCCCACTCAATATGGGCTCTCTCTATTGGCAGCTCAATGACGTCTGGCCTACCGTTAGCTGGTCGAGCGTAGACTATTGGGGCAATCACAAAGCACTTCATTACTATGTACGAGAAGCTTATGCCCCATATATCATAGACATTGTAGAGCGAGGAGAGGATCTGGAGCTATGGGTTGCTTCAGACAAAATGACCAATCACTCTACTCCATTTAGGGTATCTGTCAAGGGCTATGACTACCATGGCCAAGAGCTCGGGAGCAATGACTTTTCTTTTATTCCTACTGGAGCGCCCTTTAGCCAGATGATTGCTCGGCTTGTCGATGCTGTCCCCCCTCAAAGGCAGATGTACCTCGAGCTCACGCTTAAAGATAAGAAAGGGCAAATACTGGCTAGCCAAATCTACTATCCTAGCAAACCAAAAGAGATGGTGTTGGAAATAATTACACCAAAGCTATCTGCCAAAGCAGCCCAAGGTAAATTAGTCGTAACCCTAGAGAGCAAATATCTCATCAAGGACTTATTTATTGAGACGCCTTGGCAAGGAGCGCAATACAGCGACAATTTCTTTGATCTTCTCCCCAATCGTCCACGTACAATCGTGATTTCTCATCCCGACATTACGAGTACAACAAAACTTGAAGTGCTCAAGCTCACTAGTCTCAACGACATCCTCAATAAATATAAGTAATATGATTACGATAGAAGTCTGTATCAACTCGGTGGCATCTGCCATAGCAGCAGAAGCAGGTGGTGCCCACCGTGTAGAGCTATGTGCTGCTCTGCCGGAAGGTGGTACAACCCCCTCGTTTGGCACTGTTAAAAAAGCTCTGAAACTCGTCCAAATACCTATTTTCCCTATCATACGTCCACGCAGTGGCGACTTCATCTACAATGAAGTAGAACTAGATCTGATGATTGAGGATATAAAGGCGTTTTGCGAATTAGGTGCCCATGGATTTTCATTTGGTGTATTAGACACAAATGGGCGACTGGACAAAGATGCAAACGCACGACTTATCGAGACCTGTCAAGGTAAACCAACCACACTCCACAGAGCATTTGATCGCACATGCGACCTGGAAAAGGAACTAGAAGTAGCCATCGAATTGGGCTTCAATCGCATCCTCACTTCTGGAGGAGAAATATCTGCGCCAAGGGGGACCGATATGCTAGCGAAACTTGTAGCACAGGCTGGCGATAGGATATCTATCATGGCAGGGGCTGGGATACGCCCGGAGAATGTCCGTGAACTAGTGATGAATACAGGGGTAAGAGAAGTCCACGGCACCTTTCAGAGTGAAGAAGCCAGCCGCACCATCTACAAAAGGGCAGCCTTTCCGACCCACTACACGGAGGTGATAGGTGAATTCTCTTCCATGAAATCAGACACAGGAAAGATCCGTGCAGTACTTCAAAGTCTATCCAATCTATGAATACAAAACACAAAATAGACATTGTATTCACTCCTGAGTTACTATCCGCCCATAAACAGTTGGGAAGTATCGCAGTAGTCATTGATGTCCTTCGCGCCTCTGCCACTATGATTACAGCACTTCACCATGGTGCTAAAGCCATCTATCCCCTTGAGACTACAGAAGAGGCAGAGCACTATGCAGCAGAGGGGAAGCTGGTCGGAGCCGAGCGCAATGTCGTGCGTTGTCCTTTCGCTCAGTTCGGAAACGACCCTGCCGAATATACCAGAGACGCTATCGATGGACGAGAAATCTACTTTACCACCACCAACGGAACCCGCACCATCAAGGCAGCAATTAGAGAAGGCTACGATACCGTCATCGGTTCGTTCATCAATCTCTCTGCTGTGGCAGAGTATTGCCGAGACAGAGATGTATTGGCGATTTGTGCGGGATGGCAAGGGCGACCCTCCAAGGAAGATGCACTCTTTGCCGCTGCTCTATGTGACCAGCTATCCGAAACCCACGAAGTTGTCACCGACACCTCACGGATGATAGTCGAGCTTTGGCAAGCACACCGACAGCATCTCACCCAATACATCATGGAGAGCAACCACTATCCTCGTATGGTAGCGGCAGGCAAAGAAGATGCACTCGAGTATTGCCTCTCTATTGATGCTACCCCTACTCTACCAATTGCGGAGGTCGTAGAGGGTTCTATCAAACTAACAACATTCTCCCCCCAAACGATATGAATAGACGATTACTTTGGAGCATCGCCACGGTGACGCTCATACTCCTTTCCTCCAGCTGTGGGTCTACCAAGCAAACTACTACTCAGAGCCAAAAGGTACCTGTAGCAAAGACCAACAACCCATATAATAATTACGTAGAGCGATATGCCAATATCGCCCTATATAACCAACGTCAATATGGTATTCCAGCCAGTATTACCTTAGCACAGGGATTACTAGAGAGTGGTGCGGGTCGAAGTACGTTAGCTACCCAAGCCAATAATCACTTTGGCATCAAGTGCCATCGTTCATGGAGAGGTAGTCGTACATTCCATGATGACGACCGACCCAATGAGTGCTTCCGCTCCTACGACAATGCAGAAGACTCCTTCAAAGACCACGGTCAATTTCTCCAACAGCCACGATACCAAGCACTCTTCAGGCTCGACCCTACAGATTACAAAGGCTGGGCAAGGGGATTACAACAAGCTGGATATGCTACCGACCGTGGGTATGCCAATAAACTGATCAAGATTATCGAAGACTATCGACTATACCTCATTGATGCGGGTAACCCCGGCAGACACTATACTTACGATAAACCTACTGCCCAACCCGAGAAAAAGACCCCTACTTCAAAGTCTGCGACATCCGCCGATCTCCGACAAGTGTACATTAGTTCGGGGCTCCACTACGTACTAGCGGGCGATGGCGACTCTCTAAGTGGTATCGCCAAGGAATTAGGTATTTCTGAGCGCAGTCTCACAAAATACAACGATCTTCCCGAGGGCTATCCACTAGAGAAAGGCGATGTGGTCTACCTAGAGCGCAAACTAAAGAGGGCACTTCCACCACACTACGAGCATGTCATCAAAGTTGGAGAATCCATCCACAGTATCGCTCAGACCTATGGGATACAGCTAAACTCCCTCTATAAATTAAACAACCTTACTGAAGACTACTTCCCTATGGAAGGAGATATCCTCAAACTTCGATAATCACCCCGACAATAAAAAGCAAAAAGAGGCTACGCAAACCATACCTATATGGTATTGCGTAGCCTTTTTGATTTTACATACGCTCTTTAATCCTCTATTCTCATGAATTTGCAGCATTGCTCTTGATGAAAGTCCCATTGTCCATTTCGTCAAAAGCCACCTCAAGCTCTTCACGTGTATTCATCACCACAGGACCACCCCAAGCGATTGGTTCATGCAAAGGTTCGGCTGCCAGTAAAGCAAATCGAGCGCCTTCAGCTCCAGCCTTGACACGTAGCACATCAGCCTCCTCTTTGCTATCACTTGAAGCTGTAAAGAGCACTGCACAGCCCTTTTTCTCCATCTCGTTGAGAGATTCATTTACAGCCATCTCACCGGTGAATAGATAAGTAAAGAGGGTCTGATTATTAGTGATTCCATCATATTCCCATACTTCATTAGGCTCTACATCCACATCAAGATAAGTCACCTGCACATATTTGGGAGCAAAACCACCCTTAGTACCCCTATACTCACCGGAGATCACACGTACCACAGCATGCTTTTCCTCCACTTTCGGGACATCACTAGCCACGATGTCCCCATAGCTTGGTTCACTCATCTTGTCCTTCTTCGGCAGGTTGACCCATAGTTGGCAACCCAGCATGTGGTCAGAAGCCTGGGGCATCTCTTGGTGAATGATACCGGAGCCTGCCGACATCCATTGAGCACCACCGGTCCGAATTACACCTTTATTGCCAAGGTTATCTCCATGTTCCATCGCACCACTAATCAAATAAGTCACCGTCTCAATACCCCTATGTGGATGCCAAGGAAAGCCCTTAATATAGTCCTGAGGATTATGCGAGTCAAAACCATCAAGCATCAAAAAGGGGTCAAACGAATTAGTAGTCCTAATCCCTAATACCCTAGTCAGATGCACACCCGCTCCATCAATAGCTTTCTGCCCACGGATTATCTCAGTCGCTTTACGTCTATTCATATTCTAATCACTACATTAAAAATTCAATCTTCTACTTACCTCTGTGATATTAACCATTTTCCTCCAATATATGTTCCCGACATAATAACCTGCTTATCTGTCCATACAGCGGTTCGGAAATCGGTATTCACCCTAGCATAATCCCCAATATTCACGATAAAGAATTACTCCCCATGATCGCTGTAGCGAAGTTATTCAAAATCTTAAACAGAAAGATATTTCATTACCCCTTATTACAGACTACCTGACTCCTTCCTATCACCCGCACAAACCTTCTCTGTGTCAATCATAAACCTTTTCTATATCAGGCACGACCATTTAATATATATTAATCATGCCAATTAGTATATATTAAATGGTAGAATTAGTATATATTAAAGTTGTTGATTAGTATATATTAAACGGTCAAGCCTGATATTGAAAACGGTCAAGCCTGATATTGAGCAAGAGAAGATAGATGCTGCTATAAGGGGCTCATACGGCTGCAATCGGTCGGATATGTTTGTAGCAAAAGGCTAAAAGTAGACCCCCTCCTACCAATGTTATCAATCAAAAATACTATGGGGTGGCTACTATTTCTGCCCCTTATGTCTATAAGACAATCGCTCCTCTGAGACCTTTTGAGGTATTGATTACATTTACACTATTGAGGTAAACGGCTGTAAAAACTCCTCTTTCAGCACCAAAGTATATAGTAATCACTTTCCCCTATCTCGCAAAATATGGCTAAGTTTGTGAGGTCTTACAAGAGTATACACTATTATATTAGATATTTATGAAGAGTAAAGAGGAGATCCGAGAGCAGTTCACGGTCTATAATACCCGTACCCGTCGTACTGAAGTACTACAACCCAAGCAGTCACCCCATGTTGGAATGTATGTTTGCGGCCCTACAGTATATGGCGATGCACACTTAGGTCACGCCCGTCCTGCCATCACTTTTGACCTCCTATTCAGATACCTCACCCACCTCGGTTACAAGGTGCGCTACGTTCGCAATATCACAGACGTAGGGCACCTCGAGCATGATGCAGACGAAGGTGAGGACAAGATTGCCAAGAAAGCACGCCTAGAGCAGGTAGAGCCCATGGAGGTAGTACAGCACTATCTCACACGTTATCACAAAGATATGGATGCGCTCAACGTACTTCCTCCTTCTATAGAACCAATGGCAAGCGGTCACATCATAGAGCAGATACTTCTGGTACAGCAGATACTAGAGGCAGGCTATGCCTACGAGTCCAATGGCTCGGTCTACTTTGATGTAGAAAAGTACAATCAGGATCACAAGTACGGTGTGCTCTCCGGGCGCAATGTAGAGGACATGATTGCCAATACCAGAGATCTAGACGGGCAGGACGAAAAGAGAAATTCTGTAGACTTTGCCCTCTGGAAAAAGGCAAGCCCCGAGCATATCATGCGATGGCCGTCCCCTTGGAGCGATGGATTCCCCGGCTGGCATGCTGAGTGCACCGCTATGGGACGTAAGTACTTGGGTGACGGATTTGACATCCATGGCGGAGGCATGGATCTCATCTTTCCTCATCACGAGTGTGAGATAGCTCAAGCTGTAGCGGCAGAGGGTAAAGAAATAGTCCCAATCTGGATGCACAATAACATGATTACCATCAATGGGCAAAAGATGGGCAAGAGCCTTGGCAACTTTATCACCCTAGAGCAGTTTTTCTCTGGAGACCACAAGCTACTAGAGCAGGCTTATAGCCCGATGGCGATTCGCTTCTTCATACTCCAGGCGCACTACCGCTCTACTGTGGACTTTAGCAATGAGGCGCTACAAGCATCGAGCAAGGGGATGGAGCGCATGATGGATGCTTATGCTGCACTCGAGAGCATCAAATCAATCAGTTCTGAATCAGAAGCACTACCCGACTATATCAGCAACTGCTACGCAGCACTCAATGACGATCTCAACAGCCCCAAAGTCATCGCAGAGCTATTTGACGCCACCCGTCGCATCAATCAAGCCAAGAGTGGCGAAAAGGGTCTAACCTCAGGACAATTATCCTCGCTCAAGGAGCTCTTCGACACCTTTTTCTTTGAGATTCTTGGCATGAAGCAAGCTGGTGCCGGAGAAAGCTCAGCCCACCTGGAAGCATTTGGCAAGGCGATGGATCTACTGCTGGAAATTCGTCAAGGAGCCAAGGCAGCAAAAGATTGGGCCACATCGGATAAGATACGAGACGAGCTGAAAAAGATTGGCTTCGAAATCATGGATGGCAAGGAGGGAAGCAGTTGGAAACTCTAATGATATTAAGCAAGAGGATAGGCTCATACGTCCATCCTCTTAGACAATTCTATTATTGGCCATTCTAATGAACCACTGACTACCGTCCATGATAATCTTAATTACAGGAGGAGCGCGTTCTGGAAAAAGCACAGAGGCAGAGCAGAGAGCTATAGCACTGTCAAATCATCCTATCTATCTCGCTACTGCTGAAGCTCGAGATGGAGAGATGAAAGACCGCATCCGTAGGCACCAAGAGAGGCGAGGAGACAGGTGGCGCACCATCGAGGAGCCTATTCACCTAGGGCGATTGGACTGCACCGGTGAAGTCGTATTGCTCGATTGTCTCACGCTGTGGACGACTAACGTATTCTTCATGATGAGAGAAGACATAGATAAGTCTTTAGCCTTTATCAAAGAGGAATTTGATAGACTTGTCCAACATCCTGCTACTTATGTAGTAGTTACCAATGAAGTGGGGATGGGAGGCGTATCGGACAATGCTATGATGAGAAAATACACAGACCTCCAAGGTTGGGTCAATCAGCATATTGCTCGCTTAGCTGATGAAGTAATATTCATGGTGAGTGGCATACCACTAAAAGTAAAATAACCAATATCTATGCGTCAGTTTGAAATTCAACCATTAGATCAAGCGCTAAAAGAGGAAGTCCTACGCTACATCGATGACATTGCCAAGCCTAAAGGATCGCTCGGCAGACTTGAGGAGATTGCTCTACAAGTGGCATTAATCCAAAACAAATTGCACCCGACACTCCACAAGCCTCATCACGTATTATTTGCAGCAGATCACGGCATTGAACGCGAACATGTAAGTAAGTCACCCCGAGAAGTCACCTGGCAACAAACGCTCAATTTTAAGCGCCATGGGACCTCTATCGACTACCTTACCCGCCAGCATGACATCGAACTCGTTATCGTAGACTCCGGGGTAGACTATGATATTCCTGCCGATCTAGGGATTGTAGATAGAAAGATTAGGAAAGGGACTTCAAATTTTCTCCACGAGGCAGCGATGACTGAGGAGGAGTGCCAAATCTGCATCGATTCTGGTGCCAGGCAAAGTGAAATCGCTTACCATAAAGGGTGCAATATTATCTCTTTTGGCGAGATGGGTATTGCCAATACTAGTCCTTCGGCAATATGGATGCACAAACTGACCGACATTCCACTCAGTGAATGTGTGGGGGCAGGTAGTGGTCTCTATGGCGTCGAGATGGACCACAAATACAAGGTGCTGGCTCAGGCTGTAGCCAATGCCCCTGCGACGATGGATGCCGAGGAGGTGCTACGCTACTTCGGTGGTTTTGAGATGGTGATGACGGTAGGAGCAATGCTCCGAGCAGCTGAACTACGTATGACCATTATCGTAGATGGATTTATCATGACCTCTTGCATGTTGATGGCTGCACGCTTCAATCCAACGATACTGCAATACGCTATCTTTGGGCACAAAGGCGATGAAAAGGGGCATGCCAAGCTTCTCAATTACCTTGGAGCTAAACCTCTCTTAGACTTAGGGATGAAACTAGGGGAGGGGACCGGTGCGGTGACCGCCTACCCGATTGTCAAGTCGGCAGTACTGATGATGACCGAGATGTCGCTATTTAGTGGAGAGAATACTATCGAAAAATACTTCTAAGGATATGGGTAAAGCAAAGCGATACCTTTACGATATCATAGCCGCTTTGACAGCGCTGACTCGACTTCCAATCTGGAAAATCAAGGAAGTCCCAAAAGAGCACTACGAAAGGGTAGTCTACTACTGGCCTATCGTAGGCTGGCTGACAGGTCCTCTCACGGCTGGTGTACTACTAGGTATGGGGCAGTTTACCCCTGTATTCGTGGCGGTCGCCTTTGCTTTTGCCTTCCGCATCCTCCTCACCGGAGGCATACACGAGGATGGACTGATGGATTTCTTTGATGGTTTCGGAGGAGGTCAGACCAAGGAGCGCACACTCGAGATAATGAAAGATAGTCACACTGGGGCATTTGCAGTGATTGGTTTCGTCTCCTATGCAATCTTGTGGATAGGGTTATTAGGGTTCATGCCCCTAAAGTCAGCAGCAATGACTGTAATGATTGCTGATCCGATGAGCAAATTTGTCGCTTCAAACCTTCCCCGTCTACTCACTTATGCTCGCACCGAAGCGCAAGCAAAAATGGGTGTTGTTTACGAACGCAAACCACATAGAGGGCTCTTTATCATGGGCGCTCACTTTGGGCTGCTTCCTATTTCTCAATGGAGTGCAATGGGATGGTGGCTACTGCTATTCTCCGCAGTGACATTTTTTATTTTAGTCTGGATAATGAAACGGAAAATCGGTGGTTATACCGGTGATTGCTGTGGAGCTACCTTTCTGATTTGTGAAGTAATTAGTTTTACTGCGATATGGATAATGGTGTGAAGGAACTATGGGTAGTACGGCATACCTCTGTAGATGTGCCTCAAGGGGTATGCTATGGAGGGACAGATGTTGGGTTGAACGAAAGTTTCCCTGAGGAAGCCACTGTAGTGGCAAAAAAACTGGAGGGATATGTGCCTGACAAGGTTGTCACTAGTCCCCTATCCAGAGCGATTCGCTTGGCAAAAGCTGTCGGCTATGGCAATGCCTCCACTGATATCAGACTAAGAGAACAACACTTTGGAGATTGGGAAATGCAGAGGTACGATGAGATTACCGACCCTCAAATACAACTATGGTTTGAGGACTATGTCCATGTCGTCCCTACCAACGGTGAAAGTTTTGCCCAAGTAGTGGATAGGCTGGGAGCCTTTATAGAAGAATTACGAAATAGTAATTTCAAAAAGATTCTTGTCTTCGCTCATGGTGGAGTGCAGATGGCTATCGGTGCCTACTTAGGTCTGTATGAGATGATTGATGCTCCAAAATACATCCAAGGATATGGAAGTATCGTTAAGTACCGATTATAGAGTACTTAAAAGCTCATAAAAGAGTAGATTGCACGGCTAAAGAGAGGTAGACTTGAGAAAAAAGAGTAACTTTGCGTGATTGTATAATGTAACAAAAGGGATAAAATATTTTCTTTTGTGATTTAGCGGAATTAAAATTGAGACATGAAGAAATATAGATGGATAGTGAGCTTAACGGTACTTGTACTCTTGACTCTGTCTAGCTGTCGAAATAATTCGACACGTTACGAAGTGCCAGTGAATACTGCTTTCACATTCCCTGGCGAAATTACTGCCAGCTTTCCTGCACCTAAAGAAGAGGGGAAGAAAGCTCTCCCCGATCTCAATTTCCATATCGACAATAGGGCTATGCGTGTCTGGAATAAGACACCTCTCCCCTACCAAAGTCAGTTTGATTCTGTAGACCTCAAGATGACGGTGACATCAGAAGCCGTTATCAAAGTGCTCAATGAGCAGACCAAAAAGGTCGTCGTATTCGACCCGCGCAAGACATCGAATCGAATCGATATGACTGGAGGTAAACTACGCATCTCAATCGAGATAGACAAGAAACCTACCCTCAACTATGAGATGAGGATAATGACCTATGGGTACAACCCAGATAAGTTTACTTGGACCAAGGAGAGCGCTCTGCTTCCCGTCGCTGCAGAAGAGGCAAAGGTATTCACCTTCAAAGGGGCTCAGTACTGGCTTGCTCGTACAATAGATGGTACTAGCCAACTATTTGGTTACGCTAATGCGACATTTACAGAGATAGAAGGCACTACTCTGCCTGCAGATTTACGCCCAACAACTCTTGTCGTAGATAGCAAGGGAATAGCTTGGATTCTCGACAAGACAGGCGCACTCCATAAGAGTAGCGATCTCAAAAGCTGGACTACCCATCCTACCGAACTGGCATTTCTCACCCAGTTGGTTGGTGAAACCAGCAAGTTGGATGGAGAACTGGTATTTACAGCAATCGGGAGATTGGCAGAGAGATATGCCAGCTATGAAATCACCGAAAGTGGTTTGGTAAATAAAGGTGACCTCCCAAGTATTTTCCCCATCTCTGATGCCTTTGTGTATACTTACAGCTATTCTGGAGCGACTTCCACAACTCTATTTGGAGGGAAAACTGCCGATGGAAGTGCAGCGCCAAAGAGCTTCTTCCTCTCTGGGAGCGACAAATGGGGCGTTACACCTTATCAAGCAGATCAACAACCACTCCCAATGAGCGGTGGACTCTTTCTCCGAACTGAAAAAGACTCTGAGATCTTTGTGATTGGTGGGACATACAAGGACAATAGTGACTCGAGATTAATCAAAAGAAGTTCCGACCGTGGCATTACTTGGACGGTTCTGCCAGATTTGGAGTCTCCGACAGGAGCATTCCTTGCTCGCCATCATTCATCAGGCTTTGCAACAGGAAGTGGCAATATGCTAGAGATACATGTATTTGGCGGGGTGATAACTGGCAAGCCAACCCGTGAAATATGGCACGGTCTTCTCGATACTACAGGTGGTATTATCAATAGTTGGGAGTAGGCGATGACTGATCAGAACTACATTGCACAGATAGACCCCTCAAGGATTCCTGAGCATATTGCTATCATCATGGATGGCAATGGACGTTGGGCAAAGCAATCTGGACATGAACGCACCTATGGACACGAGTATGGAGTAGAAGCAGTTCGCAACGTTCTAAGGGCAGCCAACAAGATAGGCATAAAAGTACTCACTCTGTACACCTTTTCGGAGGAGAACTGGAATAGACCAAAGGAAGAGGTGGAGGCATTGATGAATCTGCTCGTGAGTGCAATACACAATGAGCTTGAGGAGCTCAATGCAAACGGTGTACGACTTGAAGTCCTGGGAAATATTGAAGATATGCCTGAAACTCCAAGAGATACCCTCTTTAAAGCCATCGAAAAGACACGATGCAATAAGGGGTGTCGCTTGGTATTAGCTATAAACTATTCCGGAAGGTCTGAGATAATTAGAGCCGCAAAACTCCTAGTAGACAACGGAATCAAGGATATCAATGAGGAGACGTTGAAACAAAAGCTTTATCTCCCTGAACTTCCCGATCCCGATCTACTCATACGTACTGGAGGTGAGTATAGGGTAAGTAATTTTCTCCTCTGGCAAATTGCCTACACTGAGCTTTATTTTACGCCGGTATTCTGGCCTGATTTTAATGCGGATGAATTCTACAAGGCAATAGTAGACTACCAAGGGAGAGAGAGAAGATTTGGAATGACTGGTGAGCAGGTGAGCGAAGATAAATAAGTTGAGATTTTGATGATAATAAGTAATATAATGCCGGGAAGCAAGATGGTGAAGCAAATATACCGACTAGCTATGGCACTCGTGATGGGTAGCTGTATGCTCTCTAGCCTTTATGCACAAGAGGATCAAACTCCTGTAATATCCTACACTCGCCCTGTTGAAAAAGTAATCGCAGGGATTGAGCTCATTGGCAATAAGAGCTATGAGGAGCAAGTCGTAATCAATATCTCAGGATTGAAGGTCGGGCAGAAAATTACCATTCCTAGTGAGGAGATAACCAGGGCTGTAAAGAACTACCTAAAAAATGGTCTATTCAGCGAGGTTGGCATCACTGCATCTAAGATTGAGGGAGATTCTGTATGGCTGACTATTAATATCGCTGAGCATCCACGACTATCATCACTCAGCATCAATGGGGTCAAGAAGAGCGAGTCTGATGACCTCAAGAAAGGGAAATTACTTGCTCTCCAACAAGGAACACAAGTCACACCCAACATCATCGACCGATCTAAAATAGAGATCAAACGCTTCTTTGACGAAAAGGGATTTAGCCAAGCAGCCGTTGAAAGTGTGATCACTCCTGACCCTAATAGAGAGGGCTACGTCAATCTCGATTTTAATATCCAGAAAAACACTAAGACTAAGGTTGAGCAAATCAACTTCTACGGCAATGAAAAGCTTTCAGACAATGAGCTTCGCAAAGCAATGAAGAAGACCAACGAGCGCTTCGACCTTGGAAAGAGATTCCTATCGAGTTTCCTAGAGATATTTAGTCAAAAGAAATTCTTAGAGGCAGACTACAAAGCAGACCTCAAAAATATCATTGACCTCTACCATGAGTATGGGTATCGCGACGTTGAGATACTCAAGGATACCATCTACCGCCACGACGACAAAAGGATTGCTATCGATATCCATCTCAACGAAGGTGAAAGATATTACATCAAGGATATCAACTTTGTCGGCAACACGAAGTACTCTTCCTCTGATCTTGAGCGATTGCTAGACCTTAAGAAAGGTGATGTCTATGACCAAAAGAAGCTCAACGATCGAATGGTGGTGGACGAGGATGCTATCAGCAATGTTTACTCCAACAACGGCTATCTCTTCATCAACATGTTTCCGGTAGAGACAGAGGTAAAGGGTGATTCAGTATCGCTTGATATACGCATCCATGAGGGTAAACCGGCGACTATCAATAAGGTGACCATTACTGGAAATGAACACGTATATGAAGAGGTCGTAAGGCGTGAGATATATACCAAGCCTGGGATGCTCTTTAATCGTCAGTACGTTATCCGTACGATGGAGCAAATCAAAAATATGGGGCACTTCGATCAAGAGAAGATTGCACCGGAGATTATCCCAAACGAAGATAGTGGTACGGTGGATATCGCATGGAATCTTGTACCTAAGAGCAATGACCAAGTAGAGCTGTCTATCGGCTGGAGCCAATCAGGGCTGATACTGATGGCTGGATTGAAGTTCAGCAACTTCTCAATGCGCAATCTCCTTAATCCATCCTCATACAAGGGCTTTCTACCACGAGGTGATGGACAAACGCTCTCTCTTCGTGCACAGACTAATGCTCGCTACTACCAGAGCTACAGTGTCCAATTTATGGATCCTTGGTTTGGTCGCAAGCGTCCCAATATGCTCAGCATTTCTGCATACTACAGTAGACAGACCGACATCAATCGTCGCTATTTCAACAATCAGATGTCTACACTTCAGACGGTAAATCCCTATGGCTACAATCCATACGGTTATGGTAGCTATGGTTACAGTCCCTATGGTTACAGCCCTTACGGCTATAGTCCTTACGGTGGATATGGTAGCTATGGTTACAACTACGGCATGCTGCAAGAGCAATATCAAGCGCTCTACGAAAGTGCTTACGATCCTGATAAGACCCTTGACATGCTCGGTCTCAGCTTTGCGTATGGCAAGCGACTTACATGGCCAGACGACCGATTCCAATTCCAAGCCGCAATCAATTATACAATGTATAGGATGAAGAACTGGAGTTCGTACTATTACAACTTCGGCATGGAAAATGGCACGGCAAATGACATCAACCTCAGCCTGACCCTTTCAAGGAGTTCGATCGACAATCCTATATTTACTCGCATGGGATCAGACTTCTCTCTGAACCTTAGCTCTACCCTTCCTTACTCATTATTTGATGGGATTGACTACTCTGATTCCAATATTAGTCAGGCAGTACGCAATAGATTTATTGAGTATTACAAGATCAAAGGCAAAGGGCAAGTCTTTATACCGCTCCTTGACCCTACGACCTACAAGCGTACCCCAGTGCTCATGTTTAGTGCCGAAACAGGCGTCATTGGCAACTACAATCAGTATAAACGCTCTCCATTTGGCACCTACTACATGGGAGGAGACGGAATGAGTGGTTATTATGGAGGAGGTTATCTCAACGAGATGATCGCTCTTCGTGGTTACAGAAATGGTAGTATTTCGGGGGCAACAGGACGTGGTGCTTATGCTTATAGCAAATTCTTTATGGAACTCCGCTATCCTGTAATTTCAGAGAATAGTACTATGATTTGGATACATGCCTTCGCCGAAGCGGGTAATGCTTGGGAACGAATACAGGATATGAACCCATTCCAGCTTAAACGTTCAGCAGGTGTTGGCGTCAGATTCATACTACCGATGGTGGGGCTTATGGGTATTGACTGGGGTTACGGTTTCGATGCCCCAGATGGTAGTACCACACGTGGTGGCAGCAATATCCACTTTGTCCTCGGACAGCAGTTCTAACAATTTAGAAAGAAAAAGAAATGAAGAAGACATTAGTAAGACTATTTGCCACAATTACTCTTATGACAGTGGCATTTGTAGGAGTTTCTGCTCAGCAACAAGCACAGTCTTCCTACGCGCTCATTGATATGCAGTACTTAATGGAGAAGATTCCGCAATACAAGTCAGCAACGGATCAAATCCAGAAGGAGACAGAGAAATGGACTAAAGAGATTACTCAACTCAACGACAAGGCAAAACAGCTTTACATCAACTATCAAAAAGACATAAATGGCATGTCGAGCGATGAAAGAGTAAAGCGTGAAAATGCAATCGTACAAGTAGAAGAGAAGGCTGTCGAGCTACAGCAAAAGTACTTTGGTCGCACAGGTGAGGCTGCCAAGTTACAAGAGAAGTTGATCAAACCCATTCAGGATACTATCTACGAGGCTGTCAAACTCATCAGCCAGCGCAGAGGTTACATCATGGTATTCGATCGTGCTAGTTCTGTAGGTACTATCGTCTATGCCGATCCTGTGGCAGATATTAGCAATGACGTACTTATGGTACTCGGCATCTCAGAATAAAAAGGTAGATTTGCAACATAATAACACAACTCATAATAAGATTTTAGATGAAGAAGATTTTACTTTCCCTCGTAGCCTTTATGGCTATGCCCCTAATGATGTTTGCTCAAGAGCAAAAGATCGCAGTTGTTGATGTCAATTCTATCATAATGCAGATGCCAGAGACTAAAGCAATGCAGACTACTCTTGACAACCTTCTCAAGCAGTATGAGGACACCCATGTAGCAATGCAGGAGGAGTTCCAAAAGAAGTACGAAGCTTACGAAGCCGAGCGTGAAAGTCTACTTGAGACGATCCGTACCCGCCGTGAGCAAGAGCTGCAAGATCACGCAAAGCGCATTCAGGATCTTCAGCAGGTAGCTCAGCAAGATTATCAAAAAAAGCAAGTAGAGCTACTCACTCCAATCCAAAAGAAACTTCAGGATGCCATCACTGCGGTAGGCAATGAAAATGGCTACACTTACATTGTGGATGCTACAACCGTACTCTTCTTGAATAATTCCACGGCTATCGATGCGACCTCAAAGGTAAAAGCTAAGTTGGGAATGTAATTTGAGAGACAATCAAAGATAGGAGGAGGTGTTCCGCTTGGGCACCTCCTCTTTTTTTACGCTCAACAAATATAAATGTCGAAAAATGTGGAGATCTCAAAAAAAAGATGTATGTTAGTAGCTGAATTAACGGAGGGAAGTAACGTGAGATGTGGAGATAGATTTTTCAACAACAATAAAAGCCGATTTAATCATGACTAAGACACTTACATTTAATGAGCTAAGAGCGTTTAAGAATAGCTTACCACACGGAGCGATTGCAAGAATTGCCGACGAACTAGGACTAAAAGAAGAGACCGTTCGCAATTACTTCGGGGGCAATAATTTTACTGAAGGAGAGCCTACAGGGTCGCACTTGGAGCCAGGACCTGATGGTGGAATTGTCGTTCTCGATGATCTCACCATCTGGGATAAAGCTCAGGAGATCTTACAAGAGAGTAAGGCGTAGGCAAACCTCGCCAAGAAAATGAAAACAAGAGTACCTGTCGGAAGAATTCTTCCATAGGTACTCTTTTTTTATTCAAATAGCTCCATCAAGATTATTGTACATTCCATTTCTATGATATTTATTACCTTTGTAGATAAATGAAAAGGATGATTACATACTTCATAATGTTCCTCTCTCTGGTGGCTTGTTCCAAGGAGCCACAGACAGATGCACCAATTGCTTCCGTACTTCACGAAGTAGGGAAGCTCGAATTGGTAGAGTACCGTACGGAAGAGATATTTATCATTTCTCCCAAAGACCAAAGTCTCAAGCCCATAATGACACTGGAGGAAATGAGCAATTACATCAGTGACTTACTTACCATAGGTGACAGAGTAGGTGTCTATTCCTTTGAAAACTACAGCGTAGCCTACATTGATCTCACGCTCCTCAACCCTCAGGAAATCCATTTCGACACCTCAAAAAAATCCATAGCCATCACCCTACCTGCTATCCAAATAGAGCCCATCGGGCGGAGTGGCAATATCCGCAAGCTCCACGAGAGAGTAAGCGGACTACAGAAAAGCATCACAAGCGAAGAACGCAAAGAGATGCAGGATCAAGCCTCCGATCTCGCCATCAAAGCACTCGCACCTGGCACCTCAAAGTATAAAGAGCTTGTAATGCTGGCAGAGAAAAAAGCCCGTACCTACTTTACAGGAATGCTTCACGCAAGAGGGTACAAAGAGGTAATCATCGCATTCAAGTCATGAAAAAGCCTACTCCATACCTCATCATCGGAGCTTTGCTCCTACTCTTAGGTGCCCTACACTATCGTTCTTGCACAGTGCGCCCTTCAACTTCAGACATACTACTTACGGCATCTGAGGATGCGAGAGAGATGGTTCGCCTTACTTCCCTAGAGGGCGAACGGATAGTCCCTGTGACTTACAAAAACGGGGGCATTGCCGCTTTTGGTATCGGGTATTATCGCACACGTATCACCTTTGATGTAGGGCAGATGGAGCACCTCATCATTGGTGACACACTCTACCTCCGTATGCCCGAGCCGCAAATACAGATACTGGAGAATCAGCAACAAGGCTTTCGTATCCTCGATGTCTGGGGGGAAAATATCCTGACACGCTTCCAAGGAGCTCATCTATCATTAGAGTCTGAAAATCAAATGAAAGAGAAGGCGATGAAAACCCTCAAATCCGAACTCCTCAGAGATGGCTCCATCGAGCGCGCCAAATATCAGGCAAGTGATATGATCCTCAAAATGTTTACCCTGATACCGGGGACCGTGATACTGCTAGATACCACCGACCCTTTTCCAAGGATCGACAGACCCATAGATACATATAGACCGTTAGACCAAATAAAATGAGATACGCTAGACGCAATACCACCCCTGCACGGGTAGGCAATATAGAGATTGGCGGAAAGGCGCCCATCGTCATCCAATCCATGACCAATGTAGACACCAACGACATCGAGGCTTCTGTCGCACAGATACTACGTCTTGAGCAAGCAGGTGCACAACTAGTTCGCCTTACCGCCCAAGGCACTCGAGAGGGCAGAGCGCTAGGCATAACCCATGCACGCATCCGAGAAGCCAACTGCCAGCTACCTCTTTCTGCAGATATCCATTTCAATCCCAAGGCAGCCTACGAAGCCGCCCTTCATGTGGAAAAAGTAAGAATCAATCCGGGTAATTTTTACGACCCTGCCCGTCGCTTTGAGCAGTTCGAGTATACCGATGCCGAATATGCAGAGGAAGTAAGAGGATTACAGCAGAGCTTTGAAGACTTCCTCGACCACTGCCGACGACATCATACCGCCATCCGAATTGGTGTCAATCACGGGTCTCTTTCCGATCGCATCATGAGCAGATATGGTGATACCCCGGAGGGTATGGTCGAGAGTTGTATGGAGTTTCTCGAAGTATGCCATCGCACAGATTTTCATGATGTAGTGCTATCCATCAAGAGTTCCAACCCACTTGTGATGACCGAGACCGTACGTCTTCTCGTCGCACGTATGGAAGCCGCCGATATGCACTACCCGCTCCACCTAGGCGTCACCGAAGCAGGCAATGGCGAGGATGGACGCATCAAGAGTGCTGTAGGTATCGGCACCCTACTTGCCGAAGGGATAGGAGATACCATTAGAGTAAGCCTTTCAGAAGAACCTGAGGCAGAGATTCCTGTAGCCAAAGTATTGCTTCAAGCCCTTGACGAACTCGCCGACTCTAAGCCACTTGATTTCAATACCAAAGGAGCTCCATTTCGTAGCGTAGAGAAGCCACTTGTATTGATGGATGCTGATGATGCTTTTGTACGACTACTCCCCGATGATCGCCCGGATATTCAAGTAACGAGCCAGACCAAGCTCCGCACCATTTTAGATACCGAAGCGCTACATCACCCCAAGCAGACACCTGAAGAGGGTGAATTGCTCGTGGTACAACTCTCCTACGCTTATGCCCCTACCCTAATACTTGAGGCATTGGATCAGGTGATGGAGCAGCCCTATATCCTCCGTGTGGACTGTGAGGCTCGTCCCCTCGAGGAGCTTCCTACTTGGTTAGGATTTCAGTTGGGTGGCGCTCTCATGCGTGGACAGCTACAAGGACTTTATCTACGGAGCAATATAGATGCTCCTCTGACCCTCAATAGCATCGCCTTCGGACTACTCCAAGCTGCCCGACGCCGTATTTCGCGCACCGATTATATCTCATGCCCCAGCTGTGGTCGTACCTTATTTGATCTACAAAGCACAGTCGCTCGTATCAAGGAAGCGACCAAACACCTCAGAGGACTCAAAATCGGCGTGATGGGGTGCATCGTCAATGGACCCGGAGAGATGGCAGATGCAGACTATGGATACGTCGGAAGCGCTCCTGGCAAGGTAGATCTCTATAAGCAGAAAGAGCGCCTCAAGCGCAATATTCCTCAAGAAGAGGCGGTCACCGAATTGATCAACCTCATCAAAGAGCACGGCGATTGGAAAGAACCTGAAACACTCTGACCCCATAGATATGAATATCACTGAGCTACCCCTCGAAGGGCTACAATTGATAGAGAGCCGACGCTTCGATGACCTTCGTGGCTACTTCATGGAAATATTTAAGGAGGAGGAATTACAACGGCTCCTCACCGATGCTCCACACTTTATACAAGACAATATGAGCTGTTCCCACAGAGGCGTATTCCGTGGGATGCACACACAGCAAGCACCGATGGCACAAGCCAAATTAGTTCGCTGTATCTCCGGTCGCATCATCGACTTCGCTATGGATATTGAGCCGGCATCACCCACTTTTGGAAAAGTGGTGGGTATCGAGCTCACTCCGGAGAGCGGGCGAGCCCTCTATATCCCCAATCGCTATGCCCACGGCTTCCTTGCGCTCGAAGATAATACTCGAGTACTCTACAAAGTAGATGCACCATACGCACCCGACTTCGAGAAGGCATACAACTATCAGCACCCTGCTCTTCTCTCCGAAATAGAGAAGTACATCCCTCTCAACCAACTCATCATCTCCGACAAAGACCGAGACGCCCCAAAGCTCCTTCAGTGCTAGCGTTTCGAGTAACCTTCGGTCAGTCTCAGAGGTTTTCTATGTATTGAGACTCAAGTCTCCATATAGAGAGACTCCTGTTTCCATACGTAGAGGCTCTGGTTTCCATACGTAGAGAATCCAAGGGGTCTACGAGACGGTGCCATAAAGGTTATCGACCCCGACAGGGGGTGCTCTCCATTCTCCTACCATCGTCCATCATCGAGGTCATTTCTGCACCCAGAGGGATGCCAAAGACACCTATTTTGTCATCGCCTTCTTCTCGCTTTTAATCCCACCACTCGGTTTCCGGAGTCGAGCCTCTCTATTTTTTGGAAAGCTGAGGTAAAAAGACTAAATTTGTGGGGTATAATATGGGGAGGAAAGCCATTTTATGAGTAAAGAGTGTATAATTAAGAGTATCTTAGACACAGATCTATATAAGTTTAGTACGGGCTATGCCTACGCCAAGCTCTTTCCGAGAGCGAGAGGACGATTTGCCTTTGTCGATCGCGACAATACGGTATATCCAAAAGGGTTTGACCGACTGCTCAGAGAGGAGATAGCACTGATGACTGAGCTTAAGCTCACAGATGAGGAAGCTGATTTTCTCGGTCGTGAGTGTCCTTATCTACCACCATTCTACATCGACTATCTGAGGGGTTATCAGTTTGACCCTTCTGAAGTAAATGTTTATCTTGACGAGGAGGGGCATCTCCAGATCAGTGCCGAAGGTCTGCTCTACCGTATTACACTTTGGGAGACCCCTATACTGGCGATTGTGTCAGAGCTTTACTATCGAGTAATGGGCGAGCTCCCCGACCTTGATCATGTGCGCACATCAACTATCGAGAAGGCACGGATGATGAAGGCGAATGGACTACAGGTATCCATCTTTGGGATGAGGCGGAGATTTAGTTCGGAGATAGAAGATCTCGTGACTCAGTTACTCAAGGAGCATGCCGGAAGCAGCCTTTTCGGTACAAGCAATGTCTACTATGCGATGAAGCATGGTATCAGGGTCAGCGGTACACATCCCCACGAGTGGGTGCAGTTTCACGCTGCCATCTATGGCTATAAGATGGCCAATTATATGGCTATGGAAGATTGGATTAATGTCTACGATGGAGACCTAGGCACGGTACTCACCGATACATACACGACCGATGTATTTATGCAAAACTTCAGTAAGAAGCACGCTATGCTCTTCTCATCTATGCGCCATGATAGCGGTGACCCCTACGAATTTGTGGAGAAAGCCATCAAGAGATACCAAGAGCTCAAGATCAATCCGATGCTCAAGTACATCGTATTTAGCGATAGTCTCAATATTCCGAAGGCAATCAAGATTAAAGAGTACTGTGAGGGACGTATCCCGACCACTTTTGGTGTAGGGACCAATCTGACCAATGACGTAGGGAATAATACAGTACCACGAAACATAGTGATGAAGCTCGTAGGCTGTCAGATATCACCCCGTCAAAAATGGCACCACTGCGTGAAACTCTCAGACGTAGAGGGCAAGCACATTGGGGATCCTCAAGAGATAGAATTGGCACAGAAGACACTCGGCATAAAATAATAATTAGATAAACACAAAACACTCAAAGCATGGACGCACAAAAGCAGACACGCAAGGGCGAGCTCCCCGAGAATGCCTATCGCCCCCTCAAACAGGGTGAAACCTATCGCCCAGTAGTAGGGCCGGAGGAAAACCCTAAACAAGCCACCGCCTATAGTGTAGGCTGGGGTATCATCATGGCAGTAATCTTTAGCGCTGCCACCGCTTACCTTGGGCTCAAGGTAGGTCAGGTATTTGAAGCAGCAATACCTATCGCCATCATTGCCGCCGGATTGACTACAGCGACAAGGCGCAAGGGGGCTCTTCTTGAAAATGTGATGGTACAGAGTATCGGCGCTTCTAGTGGCGTGGTAGTTGCGGGAGCAATATTCACGATTCCTGCCATCTTCATCCTCAAAGCTAGGTACCCCGAGATGACGGTCAATTTCCTCCAGATATTTATTAGTGCTTTACTGGGTGGAGTACTGGGTATCTTGATGCTGATTCCATTTCGCAAGTACTTTGTCAAGGACATGCATGGAGAGTACCCATTCCCAGAGGCAACTGCCACTACTCAGGTACTACTCAGTAGCGAAAAGGGAGGAGCCCAAGCAAAGCCGCTGCTTATCTCCGGATTGATAGGCGGTCTTTACGACTTTGTTGTGTCTAGCTTTGGAGCTTGGCACGAGGTATTTACAAGCAAGGTGCTGCCTTGGGGACAAGCGATTGCCGACAAGGCGAAGCTGGAGTTTAATGTCAATACCGGCGCGGCAGTAATGGGGCTTGGTTATATCATCGGGCTGAAGTATGCTGCGATTATCTGTGCGGGGTCGGCTCTGGTATGGTGGGTCATCACTCCTCTGATGAACCTCATCTGGGGTGGAGACATCATTGCATTTGGAGATCCAAACATTACACAGACGATTAGCCAGATGTCTGCCACTGAGATATTTTTCAACTACGGTAGAAATATCGGTATCGGTGGTATCGCTATGGCGGGTATGATCAGCATATACAAGAATCGAAAGATTATCTCTGGCGCTGTGGGCTTAGCAAAACGAGAACTCAAGCAAAAAGGAGATGGAGAAGAGGCTAACCTCCCTCGCACAGATAAAGATATAAGCATGAAGATGATTGTATGGGGTATACTTCTAGCCCTTGTCTGCATCTTTATCTTCTTCTACTTCGGAGTAGTACATGGCAATATCCTCTGGGCTACTATTGGTCTTGTCTTGGTAGCTGTAATAGGATTTCTATTTACTACGGTGGCAGCCAATGCTATTGCTATCGTAGGCTCTAACCCTGTATCTGGTATGACACTTATGACCCTTATCGTGGCAAGTGTAGTACTCGTGGCTGTCGGCATGGAAGGACCTAGTGGTATGGTCTCCGCACTCATCATCGGTGTAGTTGTATGTACAGCACTATCTATGGCTGGAGGCTTTATCACAGATCTCAAGATTGGTTATTGGCTCGGGACGACTCCCAAAGTACAACAAAGCTGGAAATTCCTCGGTACTCTGGTGTCTGCCGCTACGGTTTGTGGCGTGATTATCCTGCTGGATAAGGCGTACGGCTTCACAGGCGAAAATGCACTACAAGCACCACAGGCCAATGCCATGGCAGCACTCATCGAGCCACTGATGACTGGTTCGGGTGCAAAATGGATGCTTTATGGGATTGGTGCCGCACTTGCCTTGGTGCTTACTTTCTTCAAGGTACCTGCACTTCCTTTTGCTCTAGGTATGTTTATCCCGCTCCACCTCAATCTTCCACTGTTATTTGGGGGTTTTATCAGCTGGTATGTAGGTAGCCGGAGCAAAGATGAGGCACTCAATAAGGCTCGCGTGGACAAAGGGACTCTACTTGCTTCTGGGTTCATCGCAGGCGGTGCACTTATGGGTGTCGTAAGTGCCGTCTTAAAACTAGTAGGAGCAGAGCTGACATTGGTCACTTGGCAAGGAAGTGCGTGGAGCCATGCACTGACAGTGGTGATGTATTTTGCTATTTTCCTCTACCTAATTCGCTCAAGCATGAAAGCAAAAGTAGAGGCTTAATCTATAGTAATGGACTTCAACGATAAAATTAAAATAGTACAAGAAGAAATTGCGAAGCTGGGGCTCAAAGAGCGCCAGCCTCGCAATCTTTACGAGCCCATGGATTACATCATGGAGCTTGGAGGGAAGCGCCTAAGACCCCTAGTGTTGATGCTCGCCTTTGAAGCATACAAGCCAAAGGCAGACATATCGGAGGTGGCTCCTGCGATGCGTGCTATCGAGCTATTTCACAACTTCTCTCTCCTACACGATGATGTAATGGACGATGCCCCGCTCCGCCGTGGGAAACCCACCGTGTACAGGCAATGGGGAGCTAATGCTGCCATACTATCAGGAGACGGTATGTTGGTAGAGGCATATCGACACCTAGCAGAGCTGGATGAGTGCAAGATACCTACAGCGCTCCGCCTATTCAATGACATGGCAACAGCCGTGTGCGAGGGGCAGCAATATGATATGGACTACGAACTGAGACAGCTAGACAACATCACTATTGCCGAGTATGTGGATATGATTCGGCTCAAGACCTCATACCTATTCTGTGGTGCAGTGTCGCTCGGAGCGTACCTGGCAGATGCCCCTGAAAGAGATAGAGAACTGCTTTGGAGAGCAGTCGAGCTGATGGGGCTTGCTTTCCAAATCAAGGACGACTATCTCGACATCTATGGCAATCCTGAATTTGGCAAGCGCCAAGGAGGGGATATCCTGGAGGGGAAAAGGACCTGGTTGCTACTAACTGCCTACTCAAAAGATACCAATGCAGTAAAAGAGATTCTGTCGATTACTAATGATGACGAGAAGATTGTCTCTATGACCGCCCTCTACACACAGCTTGGCATCGGTAAAGCTGCTCTTGAGGAGGTGCAAAGACTCAGCGACAAGGCGACTGAGGTGCTGGGTCAGCTCTCTGTTGAAGCTCAAGAGCTAAAGCAGCTTTTCATAGCACTAGTAACAAGAGAAGTATGATGTATCCACTGGTAGATACGCACACCCACTTGTACTACACAGATGAGGAGGGAAAGCTGGACTACTCTAAAGACATTGACCAGGTCATCGCTCGAGCAAAAGATGCAGAAGTGGGCTTTCTACTCCTTCCCAATATTGATGCTGAGAGCTATCCTAAGATGATGGCTCTTTGCAAGCGCTACTCACGGCTCTGCTTACCAATGATTGGTCTCCACCCTACCGATGTAGGAAAGGACTGGGAAGATCAGCTGGACTTTTTACAATCAGAGCTCAGAGAAGACCCTGCCCAATTTGTCGCCATCGGAGAGATAGGACTTGATTATCACTGGGATTTACAGTACAAAGATGCGATGAGATCTGCTTTTTGTAGGCAGTTAGATTGGGCATTGGAATACAACCTGCCAGTAAGTGTACACAGCCGTGATGCAGAGGATGAGACTATCGATATCCTCTCCGAGTATGATGCCAGAGGATTGTGTGGTTCGCTCCACTCTTTTGGAGGTAATGAGCAACAGCTCCAGCGAGCCCTAAATGAGTGCCCCAACTTTATGATTGGGATCAATGGGGTGATTACCTTTAAGAATAATAGTACAGATATGTACAGAAAATTTCTGCCTATTGAGAGGGTATTAATCGAGACAGACTCCCCCTTTTTAAGTCCTGTACCACATAGAGGGAAAAGAAATGAGCCTGCCAATTTGCATTATATTGTCACAAAACTCAGTGAAATTTACGACATAGACATTCCTCGAGTGCGAGCGCAGCTCTTTGCCAATTCAATAAAAATGTTTAACTTGCACGCTCAAATTGTTCAATGATCCAGAGAAGACTATTGCGTCTATTTATCGATACTTAACACGGCAAAAGAGGGTGCAAACCCAAAAAAGTTGCCTCAAAAGTGGGTAGATACAAAGAATTGCATTAGATTTGTAGGGAAATTGACCAGCGGAAGTGTCTGCGATATGTTGGAGAGGTGCTCGAGTGGTTGAAGAGGCACGCCTGGAAAGCTTGTATACGCCTAAAGCGTATCGGGGGTTCGAATCCCCCTCTCTCCGCAGCAATAGATATAACTAGAAAGTAATTTATCACTAATCTTTAATTAAAAGAGAACTTACAATGAAAAGAATTTTAGCAAGTATTGCTCTGGCAGGTTTGCTTACACTTGGCGCTGCTAACTTAGCATTTGCTCAAGACGCAACTGCAGCACCTGCAGACACCGCAGCGACTGCAACTCCAGCTGAGGAGATTGTTGCAACCGTAGAGGAGCCAGCTCAAGAGATGGCACCGGTGGTTGAAGAGGGTGGTTTCCACCAAGCCCTAAAGACTAAGTTTATCGAGGGAGGTCCTGAGTTCATGGCTGCTATCGCTATCGTACTCATTCTTGGACTTGCATTCTGTCTTGAGAGGATTATCTATCTAAACCTCGCAGATGTAAACAATGAGAAGTTCCTCGCTGAAATAGATCAAAAGCTTCAGGCAAACAAGGTAAGCGAGGCGCTCGAGCTTGCTCGTGACACTCGCGGTCCTGTGGCATCAATCACCTATCAGGCAATTACTCGTCTTGATCAAGGTCTTGAGGCTGTAGAGCGCTCAATCACTGCTTACGGTGGTGTACAGGCTGGTCTTCTCGAGAAGAACATGTCTTGGATTACCCTCTTCATCGCTACTGCTCCTTCTCTAGGATTCTTGGGAACCGTAGTAGGTATGGTGATGGCGTTCGATACTATCGAGCAGGTAGGTGACATCTCTCCTACAGTAGTAGCAGGAGGTATGAAGGTAGCTCTTATCACTACCATCTTCGGTCTTATCGTAGCTATGATTCTTCAGGTATTCTATAACTACATCCTTGCTAAATACGAGGGTATCATCAACAAGATGGAGGATAGCTCTATCACTCTAGTTGACTCTGTAGTCGCTCACCAGGAGAAGTACGGCAACAAGTAATTTATTGAAAAAGAGAATAAGACTATGTCAGTAACCAAAATACGGAAGATTTCCAGTACTTCACTGCTTGTTCTCGCAATTCTCACGTTGATAGTAATGGGATTGTTCTTCTTTGGTGGTTATGTCGATCCGACTGTCCCAAAGCCAGAACCAGTTCATACGAACACCCTTTTCTATCTTATCTACTTTGCGCTAGGAGTGACCCTCCTGACGATGCTGTACTTCGCAGTAGTAGGAATTGCAGGGAGCTTAGCTGACCCCAAGAGACGCAAAGTCGCTTTGGGCGGTCTGCTTGCAGTAGTGGCTGTTGCAGCTCTACTCCTTATCACCTATGCTATCGGTAGCACCGATAAGCTTTCACTCAGTGTAGATTTCCAAAAATACAATACAGACGGTTACCTTAAGTTTGCCGATATGTGGCTCTATAGCATTTACACAGTGCTGGGTCTCAATATCATCGCACTTATAGGGTTTGCTATTAAGGGATCTATTAAGAAGTAAGTAGTAACATTTAAAAGAAAGGATTATTTATGGCACGTGGAAAGAAAAAGGTCCCACAAATCAACGGATCTTCGACCGCCGATATCTCTTTTATCCTGCTACTCTTCTTCCTTCTGACTACATCTATGGGAACGGATAGCGGTCTTGCTCGTCAGTTACCGCCAGCCGTACCACCGGATCAGCAAGATGTCTCCGTCGACATTAACCGTCGTAATATGCTACGCGTCAACGTGAATAACCTTGGTCAAATCCTTGCTAATGGCGAGGTGGTGAACCTCGATGGTCTTCGCGAAAAGGTAATCGAGTTTGTTCTCAATGAGAACGACCGTGCAGATCTTGCTGAGCGCGTGGTGGAGACTTTCCCTCTCGTCGGGGCACAAAAGGTGACTAAAAATCACGTTATCTCGCTAACAAATACCGTAGATACTCGCTATAGCGACTACATCTTGGTACAAAATGAGCTCACAAAGGCTTACATGCAGATTCGTGATCAGCAGTCAAGGAAACTCTTTGGAGTCTCTCTTGAAGATGCAAATACTCAACAGCAAGAGGTGTTGATTAAAATGTATCCTCAGAAGATTTCTGAGGCAAACCCAAGAGAATTTGGTAGTAAGAAATAAAGTAACGAGTACATTATGAGCAGATTTACGAAAGGTGGTAGCCGTGAAGTACCGGAACTGAATACCATGTCATTACCTGACTTGATTTTCGCGTTCCTATTCTTCATCATGATGGTGACCTCTATCCGTGAAGTAACGATGATGGTACGAATTGCACTCCCTCAAGCTACAGAGCTAACTAAGATGGAGAAAAAGTCGCTTGCTACTTATATTTATATGGGTGAGCCACTAAGGCAGTACCAAGAGAAGTACGGATCAGAGGCTGCGATTCAGCTCAATGACCAATTTGCAACCACTGCGGATATCTTTGACTACATCGCACAGGAGAAGGCAGCTATGTCTGAGGCTGATGCCCCATACATGACTACGATCCTAAAGATTGACAAGGATACCAAGATGGGACTTGTGACTGAAGTCAAACAGAAGCTGAGAGAAGCAGATGCGCTTAAGATTTTCTATAGCGCCAATAAGAGTAGGTAATATACTCTATCATAACATACGCAAGTGTCGCATCTTCACATCGGTGGAGATGCGACACTTTTTTGCACAATTGAAAATATAAGTAGCTTTGCTCAGGTATAACGGACTTTTTCATTTTATATAGAACGGATATGGAATTAAACAACAAACACTTCTCTGACGCCATAGAGACAACTGGGGCGAAGAATAATAGCAGCTCCAATATTGCTTTTATCATCAAGTCGCTACTAATTGGTGTCCTATGCCTTATACTTATGATTCCTCTCCTCCTTGTCAGTGACCTAGTACGCACTAGGAAACAGGAGAGCCGCAATGTACAATACGAAATAACACAAAGGTGGGGTCAGAGCCAATTTGTCACCACACCCATTCTTATCGTCCCATATACACCTTTGACAGAAAATGCCGAGGAGACCTATCTGTACATACTGCCGAAATCAGTCGATATCACTGCGCTACTTAATATCGAGATGCGCCACCGTAGCATATACGAGGTACCAATATATATGGCACAGACTTCAATAAAAGGAGAGTGGCACACAGATGATATCCAGCAAGCCATAACAGAAGTCCCTGGCAAGTACGACCTAAATAGGTCGAAAATCAGCTTTGCCATCAGCGATCCTACCGGTTACCACGACCTGGTCTATATCACAGTCAATGGACAAAAACTAAGGATGAAGTCTGATGGTAGCACAGATCTTAGCTCTATGGGGAATACCGATTTATACGCTTACAACTATGAAGGAGCTTCCCAAGCCTTCGACAATAGTGTATTCATCAATTCTGGCACTCAGTCTGCCAATTTCCCAATTGAGTTGGGAGAAGATAATAAGATCATTCCATTTGACCTCTCTCTAGACATTGCAGGAAGCAACGACTTTGGATTTGTCACTGCGGCCTCCTCTTCCACGGTCAAGGCATCAGGCAATTGGAGTGCTCCTGCTTTTCTGGGTGGTAGTCTCCCTACTAATTATACTATTTCCGAGGCAGACTTTCAGGTGCAGTGGAAAAACTTCTACGAAGATAGCTACATGGCGCCCTCGCTATTTTCGTCATTTGCATCTAAAGGATCTTATATAAACTTTACCAATCCCGCCGATCACTACGCTCAGACTGAACGCAGTACTAAGTATGGAGTGCTCGTGATAGTTCTCACCATCCTTTCAGTCTTTTTGGTAGAGCTCTCCATACGGAGAAAGAACGGAGCACCTATCAATTTCCTACACTACGCACTGAGTGGGCTCTCACTAGTGCTTTTCTATTCTTTATTGCTGTCTTTTAGCGAGATTATAGGTTTTGGCTGGGCTTATCTGATTGCGGCGGTAATGACGGTAGGACTCAACACCCTCTACTTCCGTAGTATCTTGAGGAGCACCCGAAAAGCTATCCTTTTGGGTGCAATTATGAGTGTCCTTTATCTAGCTGTCTATCTGCTCATGCAGATGAAGACCTATGCTCTATTGACTGGTAGCATCACCCTATTCATTATACTTGCAATTGTGATGTATTTCTCAGCCAAGGTACTGAAAGAGCGTCCTTAGTCGCTCTATAGAGAGAATCTCGTCGCTCTATAGAGAGAATCTCGTCGCTCTATAGAGAGAATTTGGTCGCTCTATAGAGAGAATTTGGTCGCTCTATAGAGAGAGTCTCGTCGCTCTATAGAGGAAATCTCGTCTTATCACCGGCAGATACCCTCTAACTGCGAAATTGAGGTCGGGATATGGACTTTGCCGAGTGACTGAGAATGTGTATCTTTGGATATAGGATTTGAAGCATATGAAGATGATTACAACAATATTCGTAGCACTGCTCATCAGTCTAACCGCATCAGCACAGGAAGCGATTCCTACACTTTCTCCCTACCAGCAGGCGATGCACGCATTGAAGGAAGGGCGGTACAGTGATGTGGAACATTGGTATGGTGGGCTTACGAAGAAGGACAAACGAGTACCTTCAAATCTATCTTTAGCGACTTTGGCCGCAACCAACAGCTATAATATGGAGCTTGCTGAAGAACGCATGGATATATATAACGGTCTACGGCTAAAGAAGGAGGACGAAAAAGCCCTGAGAGAGCAGGTAGCAACCCATCTGGACAAAGTACGTCGCCTCCTCTCCAATACGCGCACCGTAGGCACTGTGAAAATCGTTTCAGGCACACTTAGTGAGCTACTCCAAATAATACATCAGCAGACCGCACACCTTGGGGTCACCTCGGCCACTACTTACATCACACCAGATGGCAAGACCAAATGGCAGGTCAGCATCGATAGCGATAGTGTGCCTGCTTTTAAGATGATTCACAAGCTAGGCAATGGCAAGTGGGATGAAGACAATGCAGAGACTATAGCTATTCGGGGGCTTCCCGAAAGATCTGCTCTCAGCTATCCTTTTCTCCTCAGTGACGGTAATACGCTCTATTTCACTATCGAACAAGAGGGTATCACACCTCCCAATACTCTTGGGGGAAAGGATATCTATGTAAGTCGATACGATCGAGATGCTCGGGTGCTACTTGTGCCGACACAGTTGTCTCTCCCTTTTAATAGTGCCTCAGACGACTTCGCCTATATTGTCGACGAACAGATAGATTTTGGTTGGCTGGTAACTTCGAGGGAAAGCAAAGGAGATACCCTACGACTCTATGTCTTTACCCCTTCTACGTTAGCACGATTTGAAGGGTCCGAGGGATTATCGGATGTAGCCATGTGGCATAATCCTCAGCTTACAGAGCGAAGCTACAGAGCACCTAAAGGCATTAGTCAGAAGCAGGATCGTCCTATCCTGTTTTGGGTAGGCAAGCAGGCAATTCGCTCCGAGGAAGACCTTCCAAATAATCAGGCAAAGACAGTATTCAGGCAATACCTCCAGCTTCAGCAATCTGTGATAACAACAGAAGAGGCGCTGAGTACACTTAGACGACAGCTACAAGCCAATCCGAGACTGATCAATGATCTTCGTATCAGAGAGCAGGTACTCAACCTCGAAAAAAATTTAGAGGACTACTACCTTCGACTCAAAGCCATCCGCAATGAGGTGATAGGTCTATCGTTTCCCAATTATAGATAAAACTCAATTCTTATGACTACACTAACCTTTATCCTCGCCCTCTTGGGAGCCATCCTAACTGCGGCACTGATCCTCTTAGAGATCTTCTTTATCCCGGGAATCGGAATACTAGGTATCCTCGGAGTGGGTGGATTTATTGGCATTGAGATCTACCTATTCCAAGATGGTCAGATTTCACTTGCAATTACCTTTGCTGTACTTACCATTATTGCCTTCCTCATAGGCTTCTATTTCCTAAGCAGAAATAAGTTCATCAAAAAGGTAGAGCTCACAGATACTGTAGACACGATAGCAGTGCAGCTTCCTGAAGGTATCTCCGAGGGAGACACTGGTGTCACGACTAGCCGGCTAACATTAGGAGGCACGATACGTATCGGCAAAGATACGCTCCTTGAAGCAGAGTCAGAAGAGGGCTTTATTGATGAGGGTGAGGCTATCTATATCTCTGGTATTAGAAATAATAGGGTCTTTGTAAAGAGAGCCCAACAAGACAATAACTAAACACTTAACCGTTTTCATTTATGTACGATTCATTTACACTATGGATAGTACTGGTGGTGATCGCACTTATCCTAATTGCGATCTTCCTCCGTTACTTCCCTATCCTACTTTGGATCTCTACCCGTGCTTCGGGTGTCAAGATTTCGCTAATCCAGCTATTCTTGATGCGCATCCGTAATGTGCCACCACATGTCATTGCCAAAGCAATGGTAGAGGCGCACAAGGCTGGTCTACAGCTCACCCGAGACGAGCTTGAGGCACACTATCTTGCTGGAGGACATGTAGAGCAGGTAGTCCACGCCCTTGTTTCTGCCAATAAGGCAAATATCGATCTTACCTTCAAGATGGCAGCAGCCATCGATCTCGCAGGTCGTGATGTATTCAATGCTGTGCAGATGTCGGTAAACCCCAAGGTAATCGACACCCCTCCTGTCACTGCTGTGGCTAAGGATGGTATCCAATTGATTGCCAAAGCTCGTGTCACAGTACGTGCCAATATCCAGCGACTCGTCGGAGGAGCAGGAGAGGAGACTATCCTAGCACGTGTCGGTGAGGGTATTGTCAGCTCTATTGGGTCGAGCGAAAAGCATACTGTTGTACTAGAAAATCCTGATTCTATCAGTAAACTAGTACTTCGCAAGGGACTAGATGCAGGTACTGCATTTGAGATCCTATCCATTGATATTGCTGATATTGACATCGGGCGCAATATCGGTGCAGTGCTCCAGATGGATCAAGCTCAGGCAGATAAGAATATCGCACAAGCAAAGGCAGAGGAGCGCCGTGCTATGGCAGTAGCACAAGAGCAGGAGATGCGTGCTCTGGCACAGCAGGCTCGTGCCAAGGTTATAGAGGCAGAAGCGGAAGTCCCTCTAGCTATGGCAGAGGCATTCCGCAATGGCAATCTAGGTGTCATGGACTACTATCGCCTGAAGAATATCGAGGCAGATACCTCTATGCGTGATGCCATTGCTAAACCTATTTCAGATGAAAAGCCAACCAAACAGGGTAGTCTCGAAGACAAGAAGAAGTAAAACTCTGTGAGTAATCAGTAGTGAGTAGTGAGGAGCTGCGAGACATAGCGCTCCAGCCACTACTCACTATTTTCTATCCACATTTAATCAACAAGCGTATGAGCAAATTTGTAATCCCTGAGTCCGAACTGATTATCAATAACGATGGGACAATCTTTCACCTCCATATCCGCCCTGAAGAGATCTCCGACAAGATTATCGTCTGCGGTGACCCGGCACGTGTAGATATGATTGCGGCAAACTTTGATAGTATCGAGGTAAGTGTCACAAGCCGAGAGTTTCACACCGTAACTGGTACCTACAGAGGGAAGCGCCTCACTGCACTATCCCACGGAATCGGGTCAGATAATATTGAGATTGTCCTCAATGAGTTGGATGCACTTGCCAATATCGATTTCAAGACCCGTACAGCTAAGGACGAACACAAGCAACTTACCATAGTACGCGTCGGCACATCAGGGGGACTACAGGACAATGCCCCAATAGGCTCCTTTGTATCTGCCAACTATGCCATTGGCTTCGATGGAGTACTGCATTTCTATGCCGATCGTGACAAAGTCTGTGACAAGGGGTTTGAGGCAGAGATAGAGCGACAGCTCGATTGGCAAATCGAAGGTCTCAAACCCTATGTAGTCAAAGCGCCCCAAGATATGATTGATCAATTCGTCAGCCCTGGAGGTGTGGTGCCAGGTGCTACGATTGCCTGTAATGGCTTCTATGCCCCACAGGGTCGTCGACTACGCGGTGCTCTTGCTGATCCTAAGCTCAATGATAAGATTATCAACTTCGACTACAACGGTGTCAAGCTCACCAACTTCGAAATGGAAAGCTCCGCCCTCGCCGGTCTGGGTGCTATCCTAGGTCACCGTGTACTCACCATTTGCACCATCATTGCAGGGCGCAAGAGCGAGACGATGAATACCGAATACAAGGGGACTATCGAAGGATTAGTAGACATGGTGCTCGACCGCATCTAATCCCCCTACTCTACAATCAAAATGCCCTAGAGCTCTTCCGATCTCTAGGGCATTTTGATGTCACCAAGGTCAGTCTAGTAATTTCTTGAATAAAAGTTCCCAACTGAGATAAAATCCCTTGGTCTCTTTGTCAGTGGTAGAGAGCGCACATTGTTTGTATAGCTGTCTAATCTCCTTGAGATAGGTCAGCAGCAGAGGAGTCGCTTGGAACGATCGCACGCGATTTGGTTGGACATTGATCCGATAAAAATCATGATTGTGACTTATTCCACACGCCGTATGGTGCATGCACTGAGGTTGGTCAAGATACTGAGACACGTGAGCCCGATCACTAGCAATAGCTGTGGTCATTGGAGAGGTAGGCATATCATCTTTTGTCGGAATATAGCCAATCATGGCATTGAGGGCGGTGTTTTGTATTGCCATTTCATTGTCAGACAATTTTTTATTCTGATAGCTAGCCTTGAATATCTCTTTCATAAGGTCAGAAAGATATTGGTCAAGTGTATAACCAGTGGAGATCTGTGCTTCATGGCCCTCAATGACTCCCAACAATCTGTAATCTGCAAAAAGATCGGTGATGATTGTGCTGTATATAGCACGTGGATACCGAGCAGAATACAGATCACCGGAGACATCGTATTTCTGGTTGTCTAGCGGAGTGAACAGCCACTGATTCATCTCTCTAATTTGGCGCATAATCCACCGTAGGGCTTCCTGCTGTTTGGCACGAGGGAAATAGGTCACCGGCATCCGTCCATCGCCCTGCACAGCAAAGTAGTATTCTCTTCCACCAATGTATGGCAGAGCGTGTCCGAGATACCTTGTGAATTGCATGATAATCTCCCCACGCATAGTCGCAAGGTCAGTAGCATCTGCTCCTGGGACTTGCAACCATCTTTCATAGTTTTGGGTAATGATTTTCAGATTCTTGATCCCATACTCTCCTGCTTTTATCTGATTATCTGAGAGGTCTTCGGTCTGGTCAGTCGGATCAATGATGGTCACTTGCTCGGCGCCATAACGGTACATAGGATCATCTATCTTATCGAGAATCCATTTGTTTAGAGTCTCCTTTTCATCTTCGGGCGTCAGAGCATCGAGGATGAGGCGATAGCCCCATTCTATTGCAAAAGTGTCATAGACACCGAGATGTGGAGGTATTAGAGAGACCCCTTTCTCGACATCTCCCGGTTGTGCTACATAATTATTCCGAGCATAGTCCATGATAGAAGGAGTAGTCCCATACTGTTGTGTAAAATCCGGGTCACGTAGTTTTTCGGTAGGATAGGCATAACTCGCTCCCATATTGTGGGTAAGACCAAGGGTATGACCGACTTCATGCGCTATGACATATCTAATCGACTCCAATAAGAGTTCGTCTGGCATATCCCTTGACTGCATCCTCTTGTCGGCGGCAGCTGTCTGAGTAAATCGCCAATAAAATAAGCGGGCAAGAATATTGTGATACCAAATGATGTCGGCATTAAGAATTTCGCCAGAGCGGGGATCGATGTGAATCGGCCCCATTGCATTGGCAATCTTAGCCGCAGCGTATTTGACACAAGAAAAACGAAGATCATCAGGATCAAAATCTGGCATCTCTTCAGCCGTCGGATACATACGAGCTTGGATAGCGTGGCGAAAACCGGCTGCCTCAAGAGCGACATTCCAGTCCTCTATTCCGGCTTTAATTGCCTTGTGCCATTGCGCAGGAAAAGCGGTATCGATATAGAAGATAATAGGCTTTATGGGATCGACCTTTTCACCTCTACGGTATGCTTCCATATCAGATGGCTCGAGTCTTCGACGATGGATTACACGATAGCTTTTGACTGATTGAGAAGGTGTCGTCGTAAAGGTTTCCTTCTCCGTACTAAAATAACCGACACGATTATCATTAAGACGGACACGCATCGGCTCGTCAGGGAGTAAGACTATTGAGCGATGAGTTTCGACTGTGTACGGATTGTTGCCTTGCCTAAATGCCAATATACTTTTTACTTCAACATTTTGCGGAAAGGCTTTGACCTGCGTAAAATATGATCCTCCTGACAAAGGAGTGGAAGGGACACCACTCCCTGGAGACAATCGTGGAGCTAGTAGGCTCTCCCCTCCCAAAAAGAAATCTGTGACATCAATGACTACACTACCTGACTGTCGTGCTGAAATACTAAAAGTCTTCAGGATTGGCGCTAGAAAATTCTTGTCAAAAGCCGTTTTAATAGCCACTCCTTCCTCCACATCACTAGCAAATCTTTGCGCATGCATCAAGACACTTTCTTCATCTCGAAGCGTAAAACTGACAACAAATGGTTCTGAGACCATCTGTCCTGCAACTGCGTCAATGGTGCTTGAGGTACGTGAAATACGATTGGTAATCAGAATAGGTTTGGATAAAACACTATCCCTCAATTCAAAGTAGAGGCGATTTTTTTTGGAGATGACCTTGAAGAGCCCATCTTGTAGTTCTGCATCTTTCAAGAGCTCTGCGTACTTGCGTTCCTCCTCCGAGTAAGTCGCAATATTATTGCTATTTCGCTCCGACTCTTCCTTTGCTTTTTGTCTTTTACTCTTAAACCACCCCTTACTCGTCTCCGGAGAGAGATTTACACTCTGAGGTGTGGCTGTGGAGAAAGTAATCACAGAAATAATGATTGTAGAGAGTATGTGTAATCGTTTCATTTTACGAGGTAAATCATTGAAAATCGATGGCGTACCTCTCCTTTCTCTTCTTTAGAAAAGGAGGAAAGCACGCCATCGACAGAAAAAATATGCCTTATGGAGATATTTTACTCTCCGATAGGGGTGACATCTAGTATCGTTCCAAACCCGGTATAATCATAAGCTTTGTCCGGGAGGAGTAAGCCTGAAGTTGCGAAGTTAGGATCAATCGGCAAAATGCGTACAATACCTTCTGCTCCCTTCTGAATACTCAAAATCAAAGCCATACAATTGTACTTGAGCTCAGGCAGTACAGATCCTCCAACGGTAGCCGGCTCGAAGTTGTACTCTCCCTGAATAAAGAGTTTTCCACTACTGATGACTTCATCGCCTTTAACCTCATACAGAGGTTTTGAAGGTTTAATCTCTGAATCTGTTCCAACAAAGGTAAAGGCAAAAATCTTATTCGTAGTGACAGCATAGAGCAGATTATATTTTTTAGAGAAGAAGACGGCTCTGGCATCGTCTAAGATAGCTTTGCCCTCAGAAGAGATTGTGTATTTACTCTGTGCGGTCGCTACTTCTTGAGGCTGCACCACCTTTCCTCCTTCTTTCTTCTCCGTCACATGCATCTTTACTGTGTACAACTCATAATCGTTTGTTCCCTTATTCTTCAGTAGTATCCTTCCATATTTGCCATCATCAATAATGTCAGCCGCAATTGCGGTGCGATTAGGAAGTTTTTCCGGATCAAACTGGTCATTCGGGGCAAAGGTCTCCTTATTGAAGCTGTAGTTCTGATATTTTGCAAAGCCACGAATAGCTCCGGCTACGTCATCATAGTAGACAGCAAAACCATCCCTATTGAGTCTGTTTCCAGATACACCCACAACTTTATTACTTATTTTAGTGTCAGCAAGTATGGCTTCAGGGACAGAGAAAACTGTCTCGGCAGTACGTGAGGTATGGCTAATCTTATAGATTCCTTCTGTGGTATCAAGGAAATAATACTCCCCCGCAGAGAAATGGTTATTGACCTTGATGTTATCAGACTTATAAATCACTATTCTATCGTCCGACAAGTCACCAGCGAGACTAAAGTCTTTGATATTGTATTTATAGAGTTTTCCCTCATCGGTGCTCGCCCACACATAGCTATCGCGTCCGAAGTAGGCAGCATACCCCCAATAGGCATACGTTATCTTATCTACCTTTCCGGGGATAGCACCATTGGGAGTACCTCCCAAAATATTTCGGAAAAAGACCTGGTCTCCTTTGTACTTAATCGATACACTTTGGTCTTTGATATAGGTCAAATCCGTGTGTGCGCCGTTATCTCTGGTATCAGCTACTACCAAACCGCTAATAAATGAACCACGAATCGTAAGTGGCCAAGAATAGATGTATTCAATCCCTCCATTTTTATTATCTGTGACCGTAAGGAATAGATAATAGGGCTTAGAAGAGATGGGTTTTGTAGCGAGATAGTCCAACTTCAACTCAGTTCCTATTGTTTCAAGGTCAGTACTGTACAAATCTGTCTTTGCAGTAATCTGCCATTTGTAAGAGACATCCGAACCTTGAAACTTTGGATCCGGCTTAGGGTTAATGATTAGATGTGTTTGATAATCAACAAATTGTTCTTGAGCAATACCCGCTGTATCTATAGCGACTTCAGGGATAGAATTGGTGGGCAAAGAGCTTTTGTCCTTGTAGCACGAGCTTAAGGAGACTATCAATCCCATCGCAACGATGAGTCTGTGTATTATCTTATTCATATAGTAATCACTAATTATTTGGTTCTGGCTTCGATAGGTTGCCCCTTTAGCTTTCCACCGTCATGGACAAGAGGAGCATCGGGGTGTTGTTTATTATAATCCTTGATGTAGTCTGCAATCTTATTGGCATAAGCGAGATAAGTTTTGCTAATCACACCATTCCAAGGTAGATATTTGTACCCATCGGCATTGGCATTGCTTGCTCCATGCTTCACCTTGTCATCCCAATCGTTCCAGCCGAGTGCAGTAACAATAACCTCCAAAGCCTTGATACTAAAGTATTCCTTGGAATCAGAGAAAGCTCTATCCGTCCCTTGAATCAAAGCATTGTAGGTCATGAAATGCTTAGTCAATACCGGTGGCTCAAGTCGAATACCCCAGCTCATTACAGCTTTTGTAAACTCCGGAGGCCCTGCGAGAAGAGCATCAGAGTTTTTTATGCGGAGCGTGATGCGGGCATTCTGCTCTTGCAATTCCTTGCGATTGATTAGCTTGACCTTAATCTCTCCCTTCATCTCGTTGGCTGGGATAGATGCCCCTAGTATTTCAAAATAATCTGCAGGAGCACTCTCTTCCTTTATCACTTCTATATTGACGGTACGATTGGTATCGCTTTTCATGCCAATCAAGTAGAGTGGAATACTTTCGATATGGCTTTCTGCATCAGGTGTCGAGAAAAATGAGTAAGACTTGTAAAACGTCTTATCCTCTACCACGTATCCTGCGGGTTCCTTTATACCCTTATCATTGGTAGCATATGGAAAGCGTACTGCATTATACTGAGGGTTATAGAACGGTATTTCGCTCTTCTTGCACCCATTAAATAAAAAGAGTAGCGGTATCAAGAGCAAAAGCTGGCTATATTTATGCATATTCATGGTCGTCTAAAAAATAAATTATTGTATTCTACCATAAGAGTTCTCCAAGTCTGGGAAAGGCAAGAGGTACTGTGTATCGCCCATCTTTTGACCTTCAGAAAGTTGAGGGATTACTTCTAGTGCGAGTCGCTTCTGCTGGAAGAAAAGGACGCCCTCACAGGTAAATTCACGTTCGTACTCACCAAAGATTAGCTTTCTTACTTCCTCTTCTTCTGTCTGTTCGTCAATATTATCCGAGATGCCACGCAAACGACGAATGGTGTTGAGTAAATCTATCGCACCCTTTTTGTCCTTCTTGTGTAGCCTAGCATCAGCCAAAATAAAATACACCTCTGGCAGACGAATCATATTGATCCGATTATTAATTTGATCACGGCTTGCATATTTGAGTGAAGTATAGGTTAGAGCACTATTTTTGATAAGTACCTTAGACAATCTCACATCAGCTTCATTGCCACTAAATAGTTGTTTGATACGCTCAGGAGTAAAGACAAGAGCTGAAGAATCCCAATTGTCTGGGTTGATTTTGAAATACTGCTGAGTGTAATCATCCAACTTCGGCACATCCAATGCAAAAAGAGCCTCGGTAGTGAAAGAACAATTATTTATCGAAATCTCATAGGCTTGTTGCAATCGCACTACCGTCTTGATATTAGGATTCTTGACTAAGGTATTAGCTTCAGAGGCAGCGACAACTTCTGAAGCTGCTTCAAATGCTTTGTCCATAGCTTCCGGTGTGCCGAACCACATGGCTACTCTTGCCTGTAGAGCACGTACCGCATAGTAGTTTAGTTTTAAGCTACGATTATTGTAGTAACCTTCGACATTAATCTCCTTGAGCTCGTCATTGTGCCCGTCTGACACGATAGGGTCATACTCTTTAAGAAGCGTGGCTGCTTCGTCCAAATCCTTCATAAGAGCATTATAAAGCTCAGCTCCGGTAAATTGCTTTACAGGCTCTTTGCTCAGCCCCGTTACGTAAGGAATGGATGGTTTCTTACTTAGCTCCTCTACTCTAATTGAATATCCTCCGTAGCCAAAATACCTGAGAAGATCCAAGTGTACGTAAGCACGAATGGCAAGGAACTCACCCTTGATGATGGCATACTCCATCGGAGTGAGGATACTCTTACGCTCCTCCAATTTGATAAGTGCATCATTGGCATTGACAATGACGTTGTACAACTTATTCCAAATGCCTTCGACACGATTGAAAACCGTCTTTTCTCTGTAGTTATGATTGAAAATGGCTCTGTCTGTCTCTGTCACTGGGTCACGATATTGATGCGCCATCATTTCAGGCAGAAACCATGACAAGTCTCTACCGTACAAATCATATTCGGAAAGGGCAATGTAACATCCTGTGAGACTTTGTTGGAAACCCTTGACGGTTTTGAAATGCTGTTCATCTCGAACCTCTGAGACAGGCGTGACGTCAAACCACTTATTGCAAGCACTTAGTGCAATCAGATTGAGGATAAGGAGAACGGGAGTATATACTATTCTTTTCATTGTATACATTGATGAAATTGATATTTCAATATAAATCAGAATGTCGCGGTTATCGAACAAGAGAGTCGACGGGCAAAAGGATAAGCCAAACCACGCTCAACCTCTATGCTAGAGAATGTCGCAATATCATTCATCAGCAATGCGACCTTAAGATACTTCGCATTGATAGCGGAGTAGATGCTCTTGGGGAAGTTGTAATAGAGAGATATGGAAGAGATATTCAACTCGTTTCTTTCTTGAACAAATCGAGAGGTAGGTCTCGTCATCCAACTATCGTCAAACTTTTTGTATCTCGTTACCTGTCCTGCTTCTCTCCAGCGTCCCTCAGCGAGTCGTTTATCCACATTATACCTGATGGGGGCGTTCTCCACTTTGTTTACGAGTGTCGAATTATAGCTCTGTCCTCCTGCGAGATAAGATAAGATAGCAGATATTCCAAATCCTTTGTATTCAGCGTTAATACCGACATTTCCACGAATCTTAGGGGTTTCATCCCCGACAGGAACGAGATCAGACGGATCATAGGTATAGGTAAGCTCCCCGTTTTTCTTTATGAATACCTCAACGCCCCTCACAGGATCAATTCCAGCCGATTGTACAGCCCATATAGTCGTCATCGACTGGCCATCTTGGAAGAGCTGGACAGGCCCTGAGAAATCTCCTTTGGTAGAATTTTCTTTTACCTTGCTGTTGTACTCACGAAGACTCTCCGAAAGACTTACAATATAGTTTTTATTGTGACTGAGTGATCCAAAGACGGTAGCAAATCCATCCTTGCCACGCCATAGGGCATACGATAGTCTAGCCTCAAAGCCAGAGTTTCGTACGAGTCCTAGGTTGTCTTTGACTATGGTGAACCCGGTAGAGCCCGGAATAGTCAAATCGGTAAGCATATTCCTCGTATCTGCCTGGTAGAGATCCACTGTAAGGTTGAGATTCCCTAGTTGCATGTCAAAGCCTATATTCTTATCCAACTTCTGCTCCCACTTGAGATCTGGATTAGGCATGTTGGTGAGATACGCTCCGGTGAATTCGCCGTAGAGAACCCCCGGGAAGTACTTATAGGTCGAGACTGCGGTATTTGTCAAGAAATTCTGATTACCAGTAAGACCGATAGATGCCCTCAATTTGAGCAACTTGAGAGGTTCAAAGGTCATCCATGGTTCCTTGTGGACATTCCAACCCGTTCCCACTGACCAGCTATTAGCCCACCTATTATTCACTCCGTAAAGAGATGAGGCACCTCGTCTAAAGGTTGCATCCAAAAGGTAACGGTTTTGATAATCATAGGAAGCTGAAAGGAGGAAGCTCAATTCACGACGAATCGTAGAGATTCCTACCGGAATGCTACCCTTGGCGTATTGCTTAGCAAACGTAATATCAGCAATGTCACTATTGGAAAATCCCACTGCTCTATGCGCATAGCTTGAGCCTGAATTTTGAGCGATAAACGTACCCGCATTTAAGAAGAAGCTATGTACGTCAAATGTCTTGTTGTAACTGAGGTTTAAGTCTCCCGTCAATCTATCGCTCTGGCCGTTTTCTAGGTAATATTCACCCCGCTCGTCTGCTCGATCTGCAGAGTAATTAATAAATCGAGAGTGGTCGGCTGGGTAAAATTTATTGACCTCACTCAGCTTTTTATTCCATCCTGCCCTAAAGACTGCCTTCAAATCCATCGTAGGACGCCACTCAGCATAGAAATTGTCAGTAATATCATAGTACTTATTGGACAGCAAAGTACCAATGACAGCATCATACATAGGATTTGCGGTCTTACCCTCTACTTCACTGTATGCAGCGACACGCAAAATATTACCATTCTTATCGGTTGCTTCCCAGTAAGGGTTCATCTTGGCATAGTCTGAAAAAGATCCATAGGGAGAATCATATCCGTTGTTTACCAATACCGTAAGACTATTGCGGAAGATAAGATTATCCTTTCGGTAAGCAATGTTGGCAGTCGTAGCGAGTGTCGTACGATCAGATCCTTTCATCACTCCCTTGGTATCATTATAGCTAAAGTCAATAGTACTGCGAAGATTTTGGGCATCTCCCAGTTCGACACTGAGATTGTGCTTGTGCCCGACGCCGAAGCGTAGTGGTTTTGCAAGCCAATAAGTATTCAACCCCTCCAAGGCTCTTTTACGGCGCTCATTATACAGCCTTTGGTTGGCTTCCCAGCCGCTAATCGTCTTGGAGCTATCGTACATACCATCTAGTTTTTCGACCTCAATCTTCTCTAAGCTATTGGTGAGATTGTAGCTGGACAGGTCGGGAATCTCAAAAGAGAGGGTACCATTGTAGGTTATCCTCTGCTCGTTGCCCGAGAGCTTCTTGGTCTCCACGACGATAACACCATTCGCTGCCTTCGAACCATACAGAGCTTTTGCAGAGGCATCTTTTAGAATCGTAATGGACTCCACCCTATTCATATCCATGTCTACGATGGTCTGAATACTGGTCTCGAAACCGTCAAGGATGAATAGCGGTTGATTGGGATTATTGGCAAAGTCGCCTTTTAGGCTTCCTGCCCCTGATGTTGGTAAGCTAGAGACACCTCGCATCGATATATCTGGCAAGCTATTGGGGTCAGAACCAGAAAGAAGATTGGTAGGTGCGTAAATCGTAGGGTCGATGGTCGTAAGGCTATTCAGGATGTTTTGGTTTCCTACCGTTGTCAACTGTTTGCTATCCACCGAAGTAGATGACCCCGTAAAGCTACCCATCTTTCTGGTGTAAATACCAGTAACCACCACTTCTTCAAGGATTTGAGCATTTTCCAAAGCCAAATCCATGATTATTTTACCCTTAGTACCTTTGAATACAACCGTCTTCTTCTCAAGTCCAAGAGATGAAAAGACAATCTCAACATCGGTATTTTTAGGAATAGAGAAGCTGTAATTACCATCCATATCCGTCGCCATCACTATCTTTTGTGATTTGCCTAGGACTCCAGCGCTCATCAAAGGATCGCCGAGGTCATCGTACAAAACTCCGCTTACACTGATATTTGAAGGCGCATCAGCTATCGTCTTAATCTCAATTTTTCCAGAACGCAGCTCGTATCCAAGTCCTGTGCTTTTAAGGACACGGGCAAGTAGGTTTTGGAGAGGTTCTTGCTGAGCAATGAGCGTAATCTTCTCTAGTCTTTCAGCTTGATCGGCAGTAAACTCCACTGGCATCTTTACTGCCTTTCCCAAAGCCTCGAAGAAAGAAGCTCCATCTTTTTCTTTGAGAGTCAGACTCACAGTCTGCTCTGCAGTGTGGTTATCTTGAGCATGTAGTGTGCAAGTCACAAATAACATGCCGAGGAGGAAAATAAGAATCCTCGATTGATAGATTATGGTTTGTCTCATGAAGATTTTATTATTTTACGTAACTATTTACAGTACATCAGTGCTCTAAAGCCTCTTCGAGGACACTGTCCATGTCTTCAGGATTGGAAGTGCGGACAAGAATCGTCCCATCAGGAGCTATGAGCAATAGTGTAGGAATTGTTTGGATACCATAGGTATCACCACCTGTTCCCCTGCTATCATAGAAGTGATCCCAATCGATTCCGAGCTCCTTGATAGCTTTGTCATTATCGGCCTTACTTTCCTCTGACAATCCGATGCTCAATACACGCAACCCTCTATTTCCGTATTTCTTATGCAATTCGGCGAGGTGCGGTATTCCTTTGCGGCATGGACCACACCAAGATGCCCAAAAATCTACGAGAAGGTATTGCCCTTCTGCCATATAGTCGCTAAGACGAGCTGTATTTCCCTCGCTATCATCCATCTCGAAGTCTTTATACATCTTACCTGCAGAGCTCTCCAGGATGAAAGAAAAGTCTTTAAACCACTTGGACAGGAGCGGATCCTCTCTAACCACAGATGGTGCTACATTATACTTTTCGACATAATCTGCCTCGTCCTTAAACCCAATTTCACGGAATACCGATATTGCAACCGCATCACTGCTATGAGCAGAGTAATACCTATCTGTGATTTCCTTGAAGACCGCACGCTTGATATTGAGGATGGAATCCATTTGCAGAGAAAGGCGATTAACCTCCTCCTGATTATCTTTGGCACGCAGGCGATCATAACCCAGTTCTATGATTTGATTGGTCAAAGGTGCAACCTGCTCCTCCAGCTCACCTCTGAAATTACGAAGGGCAATATTCAGATTTTCTTCCGCGCTCTGATCCATAGGCCACTCCAAGCGATAACCCAAAGAATCTGAATACAGTAGCTTACCATTACCCTCGAAAATCAATTCGTTTACTACCGTTTCATCGCCAATCATGATCCTATAGATATTTCGAGAATCGACATCGGCAGAGTAGACAAATGCACCATCGGTTATCAACACCGAGTCGATAGGCTCTTTCAACGTATTGGTTACATAAGCATAGCTCCCATTGGTGGCAACCGGAAGATTTTCAGCTTCCAAAGTGAATGAGGCACCACTCTTCTTGCCATTGCATCCCCCCAATACTAAGAGAAGTAGAAACAAGAGACTAGGATAATTTGAGTTCAGTTTCATAAATGTCACAGATAATTATTAGTTAGGACTCTATTAATCGTATGTATGATATTACCATTTCCTATTGCTCTGATAAACCCCTTGATCAGATTCTACCCTTTGTGCAAGCATTGTCCACCAACATCAAAGTGGAATAATAAACCGTGGGTCATACCAAAGTCCGGCAAATTTAGATGTTTTTTTCCAAAACAACAACAAATTAATATTTTACTTTCCAATCAAGGGGGCGTACTCATTTTGCATGATTGTTGATTATCTTCACCTGATTCCATAGATCGAAAGCTTTTATTATATTGTATTTCAGAAGGGAAAAGCCCTTCTTGCCAGAGGGCGAGCGACTTGGGAGTAAAAGACGACTATTCCTGATAAATAAGCAAAGAGGAAGTCTCAAAGAGAATCCTTGTAGATGTCTACCTACAACTGAATTTCTGTGTACAAAGACGCCTGTTTCTCCCCTATATTCCGCAAGCGAGAAGAGAGTGTCTGCCGGCGAAAAGACAAAATTTTCTCTATAGAGCGACCAGATTTCCTCTATAGAGCGACCGAATCTCCTCTATAGAGCGACCGAATCTCCTCTATAGAGAGACCGGATTCGCTCTACTGAGAAACCATTGTGTACATACCTGAAAACAACCAACATCTTTACTTGGGGGATTGAGGTCTATTTTAGGCTATTTAGTGGGATTAAATCCCTATCTTTGTATGACATATATTAACAAATAGGACTAAGTAGAAAAATGAGGTATGTATTATTGCTTAGAGGCATAAATGTCGGGGGAAAGCACAAAGTCTCTATGGGAGAATTAAAAGCAAGCATAGCTGAACTTGGATATCAGGATGTAGTTACCTACATAAATAGCGGCAATGTGATATTCGACACTGATGATGAGCCCGAGACCATTAATATCAAGATTGCCAAAATACTAAAACGCTTCTCCTTCCCAATCCATCATGTAGTGCTATCAAGAGAAGAGTATCTCAAAGAGGCTTCAAATCTGCCAAGCTGGTGGAGTGAACCACTTGCCAGAAAAGATGTGCTATTTTACACAGACGAGGTGGATTACGAAGAGATGATAAGCAGAATAAGCAGAATGCCTCTCCATGAAGAGATTGTACATTTTGGGAAGAAAGCTGTATTTTGGGGAAAGTACACAGAAAAAGAATTCCTCCGCACTTCGTACCACAAATTACTCCTCAAAGAGCCCTTTTATCGATTCATTACCATACGTAATGACAAGACATTTGCAAAACTAAAAGAGTTGCTCGAATAAAATAGGCTCCACAAACTAATGGTTTGTGGAGCCTATTTGGATTTATCGTAAAATCTACTTTAGGGCGACCTTGGCAAACGGACGGTCTCCCAGAATAACCCCGAGGACATTATTGGTAAACTCGCGAGCCATTGCCACTCGAGCTTCTCCTGTCTGGGTGCCTACGTGAGGCGTCATCACTACGTTTGGCATATCGTATAGGGCATCGAGGGGATTATCGTCGTACTCAAACACATCGAGGGCAGCACCAGCGATGGTCTTATTTTGGAGGGCTGCCACTAGGTCTGCCTCATTCACCACCTTGCCACGAGCCGTATTGACTAGGATGGTGGTAGGCTTCATCATAGCCAGACTTTCCTTATTGATTAGATGATGCGAGTCTTGATTGTATGGTGTATGGAGCGAGATAATGTCGCAAGTGCGGAATATTTCCTCCTTAGTAGCAAAGCTGACCCCCTCCTTTGCTTCCTCTTCTGGGGCTAGTGGTGTGCGCTTATAATACACCACCTCTGCACCCATCGCACGCAGGATACGCCCTACTGCTCTGCCAATATTACCGTAACCTATAATACCGACCTTTTTGAGGTAAATATCTGTCCCAAGCCCATCAGCAAGGGAGCCTTTGGCACTCGAACGCTGACGACGCATGGTGCTGTCCCAAATAGCAATCCTTCGGGTAAGACCCAACAGGAGTGCTACGGCAAGCTCGGCAGTTGGCTGAACCACAGCCTGAGGGGTATTGGTTACGGTAATGCCTTTGCTCTCGGCATAGGCTACATCGATATTATTAAATCCGACCGCATAATTGGAAATCAGACGAAGATTGGGGAAGTAGTCAATCACCTCTTTGGTAATAGGAAGTGTAAACTCAGTACCCAATATGGTGGCATCTTTGGGTAAAGTGTGTAGCATATCTAGGCTAAACTTCTTCCCTTCAGGGAGGGTATCCACATGTAGATACCGATACAGCTCTTCAAACCCAGATGCCACCGTGGGATGAAAGAGAAATAGTAACTTGTCTTGTGCCATAAGTACATTTATTATATTGTTAGTACCAAAGTTGGTTACGCCCGTAACTTGGCTGATTGCTCATCTGATACTTCAAATCCTGTAGCAGCTGACTCTTGACAGATATCGTGAAGTTGTAGGACTTGTAAGGGCCAATTGGGATGAAGCTGGCGGTCATGCTCCAGCAATGCAGGTCACGTGTGACGTTACAGCTCATATTGGTGATGCGTTTCTCCTCAAAGTTGTAGTTGGCAGAGAAATTGAAACGCCAGTTTTTGGTCGGAGAAAACTGTCCGCTAAAACTGAGGTCGTGCCTCCATTTGTAAGCAAACTCCTTAATCTCTGGACGGAAATCACCCTGACCAACCGAGAGGTTGTAATTAAAATTGAGGCTCCAATCGATTCTATTTTTGAGGTATCCGTTGCCGTCAAACTCTCCCAAAGCATTGTCTTCGGTGGCGAATAACGACCCTCCCGAATCATTATCTGAGTTACCTCCACCTCGATCTGGAAACCTCGACCCGGCAGGCAAGCTACCTCCTAAATCCCCTTGCCCATCATTTCCTTTCCCTTCATCCTCCTTATTCTTGCCTGAGAAGAGATTTTTTAGCTTTTCAAAAGTCTGATTATTGAACGTATAGGAAAAGGATGTACTTGTTCCACGAAAACGACCAAGACCCTTACCATTGAGGACCCTGAGTTTATCGACCCTATACGGCACTATTCGACCGTCATGCTCGTGATAATCCCACATATAAGGGTCGAAAGCTCCACTTAGCCTGAGTGTAAAATTTATAGGTAATCTCAAAGAAATAGAGGCACTGAGGTCGCTCCACTGGAAGGAGTCTGCTGCAAGATTATAACTTGTCGAAAGGTTAAGTGACTCTATCAAGCTGACTTTTTTGAATTCTGTAGAGTCTTGCTTGATTTTCGCCTCCAGATTATTGGCAAGTGAAAGCCCAATGCTACCGCTCTTACCTCGTCCAGGGACACCAAATAGCTGCCTGTCGTAGGGTGATACATATTGCTCCACCTCACGCCCATCAGGAGTGATGTAGCGCAACTGCTCCCAGTATCCCCATCGTGGCTCTCCAAAATCCGGACGATAGTTGATGGAGATAGAAGGCTCCATACGGTGTCGAATCATATTGACTTTATCGCCGAGGAATGGTAGTGGTTTCCAGAATCCATAGACTGTGGTGGAAAGCGACAGTGAAGCGCTGAAGTCAGACACTCTATTGAAACCATAAGTAGTATCGGTGGCGACCACCTTATTGAGGGCTGGATCATAGGCGTGCTTTAGACGCGAGGTGTACCAACGCTCAGTATAGTTGAATGAAGGTGTAACCTTGATATTATTAAAGAGATCAAACGACGCACTCACCGGGATAGAATGGTTCATACCGTTGCGCCAATCCCTAATGATGTTTTTCTTTAGGATGTCTCGCTCGTCTGTCTCGATAGAATTCCGTAGCTGACCTGAATACGAGAGGGAAATCTTTTCGTACCATCGCTCATTGCCCACCTGTTGTTTGCGCTTAAAGGGATAGATACGACTCATATTTATAGAGAGATTGGGCAAAGTGACCGAAATCCTCTTTTCCCTTGATTGCTGACTGATATCCATAGAGCCAGAAAGACTCCAAGGGCTATTAGGGAACCGCTGTGAAAAACTGATGCTAGAGCTCTTGGTATTTTGTCCCATTATTGCTTGATTGTACAAGCCATCAAGGTTATTGTGGTTGTAAGTGCTGGTAGAGAAATTGACGTTGGCAGAGAAAGTGCGATATGGATTGGCTTTGGGATCCTGCTGATGACTCCACTGAATGCGGAAGTCTGTCGCCTTGGAATAGTCTCCTGCGACCTTATCTCCTCGCTTGGTGACGATGTAACTAGCACTGAGACTTCCGCTGTAACGATATCTCTTGCGATAGTTGGACTGGGCTTGTACTGCCCAAGAACCCTTAGTGTAGAGGTCTCCCGTAAGTTGGAGATCAAGGTAGTCGTTAATAGCAAAGTAGTAACCACCATTGCGGAGGTAAAAGCCTCGCTCCATCTCATCACCATAGGTCGGCATAATAAAGCCGGATGCTCTAGTGGTAGTAAATGGGAAAAAAGCAAAGGGGAGACCGATAGGCAATGGGACATCTGCAATCACCATATAGACAGGGCCTGAGACTAAATCTTTCTCTGGGCGTACCTTTGCTTTTGTGAGAGAAATATAAAAGTGGGGATGCAGGTGATTGTCACAGGTAGTGTAGCGCCCCTCCATCAGATTGAGCACTCCTGCTGCTGTGCGCTTGGTACGATTAGCAGTCACATAACCTTCCCCCTGCTGTGTCACAACATCAGTGATATAGCCCTGCTGAGAATTGATGTCATAGTTGATTGTCTTTGCCTCGTAAGATTCGTTGCCTGTCGTAATCTTAGCATAGATACGCTCCTTCTTTAGGGAGTCGGGATAGTCAATGTAAGTGGCAAAGATAGTTCCACTATCTGTGTGCATGTGCATGTAGTCGCCTATCAATTTTTGATTTTGATAATTGACCTGAGCATTGCCATACATCTTGATAAAATTGCGCTTGGGAAGGATAACAACAGAGTCTTGACTTTCAAAGTCAAGGGGTGCTTTAAGGTCACTGAGTAATGTGCTATCAATCCTTAGGGTATCACCCACAGGAAGAGTATCCTTTTTTATCGAATCTAAAACGGCAACACTATCAACAGATTGGACCGCAGAAAAAGAAAAGGGCACATCATACCCTCCTCGATTAGCTCTCGCTCTAGGAGAGATCATCCAGGAGAAGAAGATATACCCTATCAGTATAATTATTATCAGGGGAAAGCCCTTACGTTTCACCACAATCTGCTGTCAAACTTGTCTAACCAAAGGACAAAGATAATAAAATGTGGAAAATAGCACTGTAAACGACCTCCACATTTCCGTCATAGATAGAGCGAACCTACGCTATCACTGGTAAACCTCTTGAAAGCCGTAGGAAGATACTGTATAAGTGCACTAGCTGTAAGCGACTCCTCACAGTAATCAGCCGCATAATTTTCAGCTGCAAACCCATGTAAAAACGCTGCAGCAGCACAAGCTATCATCGGACTCTGTTTTTTACCCAACAATGCTAAGATAATACCCGTCAGTACATCTCCACTGCCTGCTGTAGCTAGACCTGGATTACCTGTGGGATTGAAGACTACCTGACCTGCTGGCAATGCTAAAGCTGTATAAGCACCTTTGAGCAAAATATAAAGACCTCTCGTCTGTGCTTCAATACGTGCTTTCTCTATTCGCTCCCGACTATTCCGTGAAGGGCCAAACAGACGATCAAATTCACCCACATGTGGCGTTAGGATAGAACCCTTTGGTACCATTTCGAGTAATCGACCTTCATCTTCAGCTAGTATAGCCAAAGCATCTGCATCCAAAATCAATGGTAACTTATAACTACTCAAGAGCTGCTCCAGTGCCAACTTGGTTTCAGTAGATCTGCCTATACCTGGGCCTACTGCAATAGCAGTGTAATCGCTTAAAAGAAATGCTGCTGAAGAGAAGCTCTCTTCAGATGGATCCTCTAATACCAACGCCTCTGGCAGGGTGGTATGGATAAGGGTATCCATACCTTCAGGTACACGCAACGTCAGATGACCTGCCCCAGAAATCATTGCCGCTTTACCGGCCAATACAGCTGCCCCCATCATGCCTCGAGATCCGGCAATCAATAAGTCCTTGCCATAGTCATACTTATGACTAAATCTCCTCCTAGTCGGGAGAGCATTCTCCATTGCTTGAGTATCAAAGAGGGTAAAGGTCGCATCACTCTTGCTCTGAGGTGTGTAGAAACTAGGTTGAAGCACACGCCAACGCCCAACATACGGTTCGTATTCCGGAAAGAAAAAAAGTAGTTTTGGGCTATAGAAGGTATAGGTTGCATCTGCTCTAAATATTTTGGTATAGTCGATCAATTGGTCGCTCTCTTCGGACATTCCCGAAGGGATTTCGAGTGCAATCTTTATCGCCTTAATTCCGTTGAGGTACTTTACCACATTATTGAGGGAAGGATTGGTCTCTACTCCTTGTATGCCGTCAATAAGCAAATCTGTTTCATCAATCAATGGGGGATTGAAAGAGTTTGTCGTCACCTCAATAAGTCTGTCCGACTCTTCCAAGAAATCATCACGCTCCGAGACAACCTCTGGAGGCAAGTTTCCAGAGGGATTAAGTAGAACGACCTCCACATCATACTGCATGCCTAGAAGAGATTGGGCTACTTTGATTGCTAGAGCTCCTTTCTCATTAGGTCCGGCAAAGATGACAGCCCTTCTATTGGCAAGGAAGTCCTGCTTTATTCTGTTACAGACCGCGATACTCTTGTGTGCGATTAGCTCAGAGGCTCCATTCCAGTCACTCCTCTCTTCCACAAGCTGAGCTTCAAGCTCAATGACTTCTCTACTGTTAAATATTTTCTGCATTGTACTACTACTCTACACAAACAAGTTCTTTTTCCTCATGCAACTCTTTTCTCCACTCTTCAACCGCTGGCAGGAAACCATCTTCAATAAGTCGGTTCCTCATCATTCTTATAGAGTCAAAAGCTCCATCTAGCCTCTCCATATCTTCTTGACTACTACAGCACGGTAAGTGATGACAACCTGAGCTATCCACTCTGGTTATTAACGACCCGAAAGTAAAAGGATACCTACGGGAATGGTGGTATCTCGCTGTCGGGAGCTCAAATGGACTATCATCCGTTGCCATCAAAAGCCTCAAGCAATGCACTGCTGGGCTTTGATAAGCGGTCTGCCCCCTTTTCTTATAGATTCTAATACCGGCTCTACGGACATCCCTGATAATGGCTTCTTGCTCATCCATAGATAGATGAAATCGCTCTCCTTTAACCCGAGCCATATCTAACATCGGAGCCATCAACATATCATGACTACCAAGCGTATAGACAGAATCTAAATCACACTCTCTCAAAGCAAATCTTCTCTTAAGTGATCGACGGAAACGCTCTGTATCCAACGATGATAAACTCATAACCTGTTCCGGACGAAGCCCGCTATGAACCAAAAGCATTAAGCCCATAAGATCAGATGGGTTGCTAACGCAAACTACCCTCATAATCTTATTCTTGACATCTGCCATCGCCAACCCTGCTTCTCTGGCGAAAGGAGCATTATGTAGCAACATATCTTCTCTGCTCATCGCACCACCCGGGACACTCTTTGCATACAGAATATATCCTCCATAAGAGACAGCTTCTTGAATCGAAAGTGTCAAATCTATTTGAATATCCCCAAAACCTGACTCTTCGATTTCATCCTTTAGTCCCTGCAAACGATCAATACTACTTCCGCATAAAACAAGATGATTACTAAATCTCTTCAAAAGAGCATAAAAAACCATCTCGCTTGCCAATCTCCCAGTAGCACCGAAAATCACCAAAGGATGATGAGTAAAGAATGTAGAATTATCCATGATATAAAACACAAAAAGGCGACCTAAGAGACATTTCCCTCAGGCGCCTATATTGCCATTATTGCAACTTAATAAAGTTGTTATTTCTCGGTGGTAGAGGGTAGAGAGTTAAACTTCTTATCCAAAAAGATATGGACAAGAAAGCCAACAACTACAAGCAACAGACCTACTATAAGCCCTGTATTAGACTGACTCGCACCAAAGAAGCCTAGATAGATAAGCAAAATAGCACCAATCAGTTGCATAAATACACCAAGATAGGTTATACCCTTCATATGACTATATTCAATAATAAATTAAAAATATCGCAATAGTGATACACAAAAGTGTACCAAAGTGACCCAGAAGGGATTCAAACCCCCGACCTTCAGAACCGGAATCTGACGCTCTATTCAGCTGAGCTACTGGGCCTTTAAACACTGCAGAAGCATTATCCCTCATCCAAAGCCTCACCCTCGCAAAGGTAACAAAAGATTTTGAGATAAACACCTACTTCCAGCTATTATTCATGTTGATTATTGTTTAATAGTTTGACAATATGGACTCTATAGCGGAATCTTTTCCGACCAAGAAATCTTCGCGTTTTTGATATACGAGAACATCCGGAGCTACGCCTTTTCCATGAAACCCTTCAAAGTCTTTTCCTACAGAAAAAGTAAAGTTAAACATCTTGAGGTCAGCCTCCCCCATGTTACCATTAGTCCCTGAAGTATTGCTTCCGACCAAAGTCCCAAGATGATTCTTTTTGACAGCCACTGCCATACTTTCTCCATAACTATTGGTGCAGGAATCTATTAAAAAATAACACGGTGCTGCTATTTGTTGCTTATTAGGAGCTATATTCTCTATTTCCGCTTCCCAAACCACAGATTGCTGATGTGGCAAATAACGCACGGGGATTCTGTAATCTCCCCATGAAACAGGAGTCTCAGACAACATTCCTAATAGTAAATAAGCTTCAGGAGCAGGATATTTACGTAGATCTATGATATAGGCTTTTGCTTGTGTGGCTTCTTTTACAAAATCAACAAACTTTTTCAACTTGAATACTCGTGGAGATATATCTACATAATACACATTTGGGATAATCTCCTGAATCATTTGATTTTGCTTAATAATTGATCGTACTGGCATCGAGAAGTTAGAATAGTCTCGTGTAGCAGATTTATGTGCATAATCTATTGTTTCGGCACCTTGCCCTTTAAAGGTATATACGACAATGGAGTCTTTATCTAAAACGGGGAAACCATGCCTTAGAATTTCTTTTATCTCTGCTTGTGGCGTTGACGCACTAATATACCTCCGTTGGCGAGAAATAAAATTTTCTATTGGTTGATGGTTTATTGCCACAACCACATCTCCTCTATGTATCACTTGTCCACCAGCTACATTTATATCACATTTCGCGACCAATTTCTGATCAATATAATCCAAGAAAAGTTGATTGTCTTCTGTGTTAATATAAGTCGCAACTGATCCTTCAGGGCACATATCGCTTAAAAGTACTATATGTTCATCATGGAAGTTCCCCATAAACTCGCGCAATACATAAAAATAATACTCTTTCAAGTTTTTTGCGCCAAAGGATTTCTGTGCATAGGTTCGTAATAGCTGTCTCATCTCTATATCTCCCAATCCATCTTCCACTAAATAGGGATAAAAGTGCTTTAGGACACACCAATGCATAATAAAATCAGCTATTCGTATATAACCATCTTGGCTCATCAAAGGTGAGTCGCCAATACTATTCTTCATTGCAGCTTTTAGCATTGAATATTTGGTAACTCGAAGATCAATACTATCAATTTGACGCATAGCCTTCTTATAGTTGTCCTTAAGATTGTTTGCTAAACGTGTTACAGCAACCGGATATTGAACAACGTACTGTTCATTTAATGGAAAAGTATAATGTTGATTAGGGAATATCCCCAAGATATTTTTCTTTACCACTTTTGAATGATAGGGAGATCTTCTTCCCATTACCTTCTGTCCAAAACCATAATGCTCCTTGATATAGTACTCTTCGCGAATAAGCGTATCACCTGTGCTATACGAAGAGGTGTCTGAATAAGGACAAATCTTCATTTCAGGAATAAGAGGAGAAAACTGTGCTTCTAAAAATTCATCGAAAGATTCTTCATCCTGCAACGTATCTGACAAACGAATCACATGTGTTAGGGACTTATACCAATTAAGATCCTCCGCATATTTAGTTGGATAGAAATATCGTGCGTAAGCATACATATTCGCAATGGCTTCTACTCTTTGTAATCGCACTTCAGTTTTATTGTCTTGGCAGAAAGCATTAGCAATGATGGCAATGCTTAAAAAAAGCCAGCCAATAAATCTTCGAATCAGGTGTTTCATTTTCATATCAGTTTTATGTCTTCAAAACTATCAGGCAACCTATCTAGATTGTTGGAACTTTTTTCTTCATAACAAAAAAGAAGTTTCCTCCATTCTTTTATTCGCTTTTCCTTTTTTAAGGTTCTAACTAGCTTCGAGATAATCTCACAAACCTAAAGAACCCCTCACGCCCCCAATGTACAAATTAAATTTTAAACAACGAAGTTTTGCGAACTTTCTTCGTTTTGTCTAAAAAAATAAAAGCAGAGCCGCACCCCATGTGCGACTCTGCTTGTTTGTGATCATCAAGAAAATGACAATAATTTTAAGCGTCTACCTCAATTGCAATCTGACCACGGTAATAGCCGCACTCAGGGCATACTGTATGGTAAACATGGTAAGCTCCACAGTTTGGACACTTAGCTAGTGTTGAAGCAGTAGCCACGTCATGAGTTCTACGCTTCCTAGTCTTAGACTTCGACTGACGTCGTTTTGGATGTGCCATAATCGATTATTATATTACTTATTATTATTCTTATCATTCATCACACGCTTAAGCTCAGCCCATCTCTGGTCCTCTTCACCATCAACTGGCTCATTAGGGGTCAGGTATTTAACCATCTCTGGGTCACATTCCTCAATATCATGCATTCTCTGGATCGGCAAGTGCAGTGCCAGGAGCTCATAGACAACCCAAGAGAAATCATAAACAGGATTCTGCGCATCAAGCGTAATTATCTCATCGTCTTCATCATTAAGAGACTCTCCAAGCACAACATCTACCAACTCCTCTATATCTACATCAACGGTCATTGGAAGTAGACACCTATCGCAAGGTACTGAAACTTCTCCGACATAATCAAAAGACAATTGAAGGCGGTGAGCACTTAATGGCGAAACAGTAAGAATCAAACTCACATCTCCACCACCTATAGCTTCGCTCTCAAAAAGGGCAAAGAATTCATCTCCTAGATGCAACTCATAGCTGACTTCCTCCTTAGGGAAATGTGTGAAATCGAGTGTAAAATCGTTACTTAGTCCCATAACAAATGGCACAGACATACGCTATGCCGAAACGATGCAAAGATACACAAAATAGGTCAAATACAAAAGTATTTGATCCTCATTCAGCTCAATAAGTATTCCACTCTAAAGTGTAGATGAAGACATTAGGTTACTGATACAGTTTTACATCAGATTAAAAGCATCTGAGACATTGAATAGAATACCCAAACCAAGACTTCGCATCGCGAAAAAGTTGCAATCAATATAAATAAGTCAGTAGAGAGAGTAACTAATTCTTGTCCATAGGCATCGTTGCTTCCTAAGGGATGCAAAAAAAGAGAGAGACGCTTGGAGGATTAATATCCTCTAAGCGTCTCTCAAAAAATGGCGACTACCTACTCTCCCTTCGTAAAAGTACCATCGGCGTTACTGGGCTTAACTTCTCTGTTCGGAATGGTTAGAG
>JAEWZH010000003.1 GCA_023395395.1 Bacteroidota bacterium
GAGTCGTAGTGGTTTTTACAAGCATGCTCCCTTGGTGATTGACGATGGACTTAAGAGCAGTGCTGTGCTGCACTATTGTCGCCACATTCGAGACAAACTACCTACTGCAGGGACAGAGATTCTTCAAACTCTCTGTAACGAGTATTTCGCCGAGGAGTTTTGGGTGAGTCGAGATTGGCTCTACAAGGTGCTTGGTGCCAATGATATGCTATTGAGAAAGAAAAGACCTATCGCCCTCCCCGCACTACTATGGGAGTAGTTAATCAGGCCTTTGAGGATCACCTCAATACCACTCCTAAGTACATCCCAACAGGGCATGGTATGCTCTTTGTCTCAGATATTACTTACCTCAAAACGAAGGAAGGTTTCCTTTATCTTTCCCTTACCATGGATGCTTACAGTCGTATTATCACCGGCTTTAGCCTACAGCGCAGCCTCACCACAGATGACCCCCTCGAAGCTTTAGATCAGACTGTAGCTTTCTGTAGGCAACACAAGACAGACCTCTCAGGAGCCATCTTCCACAGCGACAGAGGTAGCCGGTATGTATCAAGCAGGATGACCAATTATCAAGCAGAGTCAGGGATGATTACGAGTGTGACCCAAACAGGTGACTCGCTCCACAACGCCATGGCAGAGCGACTTAACGGCACCATCAAAAACGACTGGCTGTACAACTACGAGAGCCTAAGCTTTGAGGAGACACAGAAAAGGATAGCTGAGTCAATAAAACTGTATAATACAGCTCGCCCCCACCGCGCCATCGGCATGATACCCCCCATGCAGATGCTACTGCCACAGCACCAAAACCCGTTCACGAAGCGGACTAATGTCGCTTGATTATATGACGCACGAGCTCGCCCGCCCCTGAGAGGGGGCGGCGGCTCGTGGGCTCCGCCCATAATCTGCGCAAAAATATCTGTATTTGTGTACCCATTCAGGGTTAGAGGACACAGTGTGTGTACACATTGGGGATTGCAAAAATGAAGTGTATACAATAACAGGAATAACAAACTGTGTACTATTTTCAGGAATACCATAATCAGAGGAGATTCGGTCGCTCTATAGAGGAGATTTGTCTGCTCTATAGAGGAGATGCGTCCGCTCTATAGAGGAAATTTGTCCGCTCTATAGAGGAGATTCGGTCGCTCGGTAGGAAGCATCTTGCCTTTCCACCGAAAGGACCTCTCTACTCGCAGAATCTAGGTCGCTACAGTTCATATATTTCCGTAAATAGCTTTCAACGACAGGCTTACAGATGACTCTATAGGAGACCTATATATAAGTGAAATCCCATCCATAGAACAGCAAAATTTATCTGTACAGAGAAATAATTATTCCGAGAAAAGAGCCAAAATCTTTGCTAATTTCAAGATTTATGGTATCTTTGCCGAGCAATCCCAAGATGTAGGGGTGGCAAGACATTCTTCCATAGCTCAGTTGGTTAGAGCATCTGACTGTTAATCAGAGGGTCCTTGGTTCAAGTCCAAGTGGAAGAGCAAACGATTTAGGAGACGAATATTATTCTTCCATAGCTCAGTTGGTTAGAGCATCTGACTGTTAATCAGAGGGTCCTTGGTTCAAGTCCAAGTGGAAGAGCAAGTAAGGCACCGCCAGTGGTCAGACCACTGGTGGTGCCTCTTTTGTCCATTTCAATCTGTCACGCTGTGTCGCTTTTGTCATGAAGTCTGCATTGGCACGCTTATTCCTATATGAATGGCAGATGAATATTTAATTAATCAACTACAAACAATATAATAGACATGAAGATTAAACCATTGGCTGATAGAGTACTTGTAGTACCAGCAGAGGCAGAGCAGAAGACAGCAAGCGGGATTATCATTCCTGACACCGCTAAGGAGAAGCCACTACAAGGTATTGTAGAGGCGACAGGTAAGGGCACTAAGGAAGAGGAGATGCTCTTGAAGGAAGGAGACCGTGTGCTCTATGGTAAATACGCTGGCACTGAGCTAGAACTTGATGGCAAGAAGTACATCATGATGCGCCAGAGCGACATCCTAGGGGTGATTGAGTAATCAGATTTTTTTGAAAGAATAGAAAGAAAAGATATATGGCAAAGCAGATTAAGTTTGAAGCAGAAGCAAGAGAGCTCCTCAAAAGTGGTGTAGACCAGCTGGCAAATGCTGTGAAGGTAACCCTCGGACCTAAGGGGCGTAATGTGATACTAGACAAAAAGTTTGGTGCTCCTCATATCACCAAGGATGGTGTATCTGTAGCTCGTGAGATAGAGCTGGAGAATCCATTTGAAAACATGGGTGCACAGCTGGTAAAGGAAGTTGCGACAAAGACCAACGATGATGCTGGTGACGGGACAACCACTGCTACTGTACTCGCTCAGAGTATCATCAATGTGGGTATTAAGAACCTCGCTGCCGGGGCTAATCCAATGGATCTGAAGCGCGGTATCGATAAGGCGGTAGCTGCTGTAGTAGCTTCGCTTCGTGAGCAAAGTAAGGAGATTGGAGACGACTTAGCAAAGATTGAGCACGTAGCTAAGATTTCAGCTAATGGCGACGAGACCATCGGTAAGCTGATTGCTGAAGCTATGGAGAAGGTGAAGAAGGAGGGCGTAATCACCGTAGAAGAGGCTAAGGGCATGGATACCACTGTAGAGGTGGTAGAGGGTATGCAGTTTGACAAAGGCTATATCTCTCCATACTTCGCTACCAACACAGAGAAGATGCTGGTGGAGTTTGAAAACCCATACATCCTCATCTATGACAAGAAGGTAAGTACACTCAAGGAGATTCTCCACATCCTAGAGCAGGTAGTACAGACTGGTCGTGGTCTGCTGATTATCGCTGAGGATATCGAGAGTGAAGCGTTGGCTACTCTAGTGGTAAACCGACTACGTGGTTCGCTCAAGGTAGCAGCAGTCAAGGCACCTGGTTTTGGCGAGCGTCGCAAGGCCATGCTGGAGGATATCGCCGTGCTAACCGGTGGTACCGTAATCACCGAGGAGACGGGTCTAAGCCTTGAGAATGCGACCATGGATATGCTCGGTTCGGCTGAGAAGATTACCATCGACAAAGACCACACAACTATCGTAAATGGTGGCGGTGCAAAGGAAGAAATCGAGGGTCGTGTGCAGCTCATCAAAAACCAAATCGAGGCAAGTACCTCTGACTACGACAAAGAGAAGCTTCAGGAGCGCTTGGCTAAACTTGCCGGCGGTGTAGCAGTTCTCTACGTAGGTGCGCCAAGTGAGGTGGAGATGAAGGAAAAGAAGGATCGTGTAGAAGACGCACTCAGTGCTACACGTGCAGCTATCGAGGAGGGGACAGTCCCTGGTGGTGGTGTGGCTTACATCCGTGCGACCAAGTCGCTTGAAAATCTTAAGGGCGAGACCGATGATGAGCAGACTGGTATCGAAATCATCCGCCGTGCTATCGAAGAGCCACTTCGTCAGATTCTAGCCAACGCTGGTAAGGAAGGTGCTGTAGTGATCCAGAAGCTCAGGGAGAGTGAGGGCGACTTTGGCTACAATGCACGCACCGATAGGTACGAGCATCTGACTGAGACTGGTGTCATCGACCCAACAAAGGTGGCACGTGTAGCTTTGGAGAATGCTGCTAGCATCGCTGGTATGTTCCTTACTACTGAGTGCGTGATTACTGACATTCCTGAGCCAACTCCTCCAGCAATGCCTGGTGGTGGTATGGAAGGTATGATGTAATGTTGAGGAGCCTATAATACTGAGTGTGCCGTGGTGAGTTATCACCACGGCACACTTTTTTATCTATCTATTTCAAAAACACATCAAAGAGGATACACAGTCGTTGGATTGTGTATCCCCCTTGCAATGCTCCATTTTATCTCACCAAAGATACTTTTACGTCCTTATCTGTAGTATCAAAAGTAATTTTCCCCTCCTTAGCAAGCCAACCCAGTGCGAAACGCACATCATCCTGAGTGCGGATACCCGTACTCTTCTGGAGTTCCTTCACAGTGAGAGGTTTATTGCTCTCATTTAGAGCATGCCAAATCAGTCCAGCGTTTGTTCCAATAACATCAATCATTTCTTTTCTGTTTTAGTTGTTAGTACCTTGTATACGAAGCAAATTTACGCATAATCAACCAATTGACAAAAGAGAGATTTTTTAGATAAGTTACTCAAAGGTACTGACGAATTGGTCACCTCTATTCTCAAGAGGATGAACCCATGAACGCTAGGTTCAAATAATAATAAGCAAAGACACATTAGAAAAGTTAAACAATGCAAAAAACACTTTAATCATAAATAATATATATATTTGCGCACAAAGATGAGGGTAGACTGCTCTCACATTTAACCACACTTAATTATTTTTTCACAAACATGAAACAAGTTTTTAAAACGATAGAATCAGTTCATGACAAAGACTCAATCACTATGTGGGGAGGTGGCGATTGTCAAAGGCAATATGACAAAGCTATGAGGCGGTGTAGAAGAAATTACATTCTATGGGGTGGTTTATCAATTATTGGGGGGGGGCAGCTAATCCAATTGCAGGAGGGATTGCACTAATTGGTGTTACAGCTGATTTCCTTAATTGCAATAGTAATGCACAAGAAGACTATAACGATTGTATTAAATAATCAAGTAAGCTGAAATGGATAAAGACAAGACTTGGAAAATAACGTTTGGGAGAACTGATGTTGAGGGCACAGGAAGAGATTCTAACTTTTCTAAGATACTACTAGCAATCTCGATTATTGGAGTAAGCCTTCTAGTCATTACCTCTTTTTTGGGGTTGAGCTACGAAGTAACGACTCATCCTATAGCCAAAGCATTCTTCATTACTTTTGCTGCAGCAATGGCTATCTGGTCTATCTACTTATTATCTAAAAAGAGAATCGACATCGTGTTGATCGCAGGGGTTGTAATCGGGATTCTTTCAATATTTGTGTAACACAAAGCCAACTAATCATTTACAAAAGAAGCGAGGTCTTAACTCTTTAGGAGTTAAGACCTCGTCTTTATGGTTAATGTAGTTGCTCAAAGGCTTGGACAAATTGGTCGCCCCTATCCTCGTAGTTATTGAAGAGATCAAAGCTAGCACAAGCCGGAGAGAGGAGGACGACATCTCCCTCATGAAGATCGAGAGCCTGTATTTGTTGGAACGCTTCTGCCATACTATGGGCAGTGGAGGTAGGAAGTTGGAGGTTGTCGAAACTCTTGTGGAGCTTGTCAGTATCGAGGGTAAGGAAGATTAGGGCTTTGGCTTTGGCTTTTACCAAATCATATATCTCTGAGTAGTCATTCCCCTTATCTGTACCACCAAGGAATAGGATGGTACGCCCATCGGGCATTGCGCTCAGGGCATGGGCTGTGGCATCGAGATTGGTGCCCTTGGAGTCATTGACAAAGGTGACGCCATGCCACTCACCGAGTATCTGAGTACGGTGTCTGACTCCTCCGAAAGTGGAGAAAGCTTTGACAACCTCGGGGTGGTCGGGCGCAATGCCGTAGGCATGGAGCGCTAGAGCAGCTGCCATTACATTCTGAGCATTGTGCTCTCCCCGGAGTCGGAAACTACTGAAGTCGTAGGTAACACCTCCCGGTAGGTGAATCGTCTTGCCGTCAAAATAGGCAGTGGCCCTAGAATCTCTGCATGAGAAGGTAAGGATATGTTCGGCAGTGAGCGAATGCTCTCTCTTCAACTGGCAAAGATACTGATCGTCTGCATTGAGAATGGCATAGTCGCCTGCACCTTGGTTTTGGAAGATACGCCACTTGGCAAGGGCATAGTTTTCATACTTATGGTCGTACCTATCTAGGTGGTCAGGGGAGAGATTGAGAAGCATCGCAATACGAAGATGGGTATCGTACATACGATCGAGCTGGAAGCTACTTAGCTCCATCGCAAAAGTATCGGCGTCTCCGTCCAATACTTTCCGTGCGAGCGAGGCACCAATATTGCCACAAGCTGTACTATGTACTCCCGCAGCACGTAGTCCCATATCCACTAGTGTGGTGGTAGTGGTCTTGCCATTACTTCCAGTAATACCAATAAACTGCTCCGGGCGTAGGTATCGAGCAGCAAACTCTATCTCAGAGATAATGGGAAGCCCCTGCTCCTCGCACTGCACGATTACCGGAGCAGTATCGGGGATACCGGGGCTTTTAATAACTTCACAAGCTCGATTGAGATTAGATAGGATATGTCCTCCATCTTCATAAGGAATTCCCTCTGACCGGAGTAGCGCTTTCGTTTCGGGTTTTATCCGACCGTTGTCTGACAAAAAAGAGGCAATACCCTTCTTCTTAGCCAATAGAGCTGCGCTCACTCCACTCTCTCCTCCTCCGAGGATAACAATCTCCCTCCCTACAATCTTGATCAATGGAATTTGTTCGCCACGCTCGTCAATAGCTGCTTCAGGATTGGGGCGATTGATAAAAAACTCTTTACTCATATCAGAATCAACGAAGCTTGAGGGTAACGATAGTCAATACCGCAAGGAGAATACCGATGAGCCAAAATCTCACGGTAATCTTGGCTTCTGCCACCGGTCTTCTAGGTCCTTGAATCAAGGCATCTATTACTCCGGCAGGTTTCTGGAAATGGTGATGTAGCGGGGTCATTTTAAAGACTCTACGACCTACCCCTGCCTTTTTCTTGGTAATCTTGAAGTAAGTGGTCTGGAGAATCACAGAAAGAGCTTCGACAAAGAAGACACCACAAAGGATAGGCAACAACAGCTCTTTACGAATGATAATAGCAAATACTGCGATGATGCCCCCTATCGTAAGGCTACCCGTATCACCCATAAAGACCTGTGCGGGGTAAGAATTGTACCAAAGAAAGCCAACTGTAGCACCGATAAAGGAGGCAGCAAAAATAACCAACTCCTCGGCTCCTGGGATAAACATGATATTGAGGTAGCTGGCAAACTGTATGTGGGAACTCATATAAGCGAATATTCCCAGTGCTACGCCAATAATTGCTGACGACCCTGCGGCAAGCCCATCAAGCCCATCTGTAAGATTGGCAGCATTGGAGACTGCCATCACGATAAAGACAAAAACAAGGGTAACTAATAAAAATGTAAATAGCTCAGCATTCTGCTCAATACCAAGTATCTTTGCGAGGTCTGCATAGTTTAGGTTATTGTCTTTCAAGAAAGGAATGGTAGTTTCTGTACTCCTAACTTCTACATTAGAGTGGGTAACTACCAAAGTCTTATTTACCGTCTCAGTCGCAATATTCTCCTTGATAACTACCGAAGGACTGGTGAGCAATACTAAAGCGACTATCACGCCAAGCCCAAGCTGTGCAATCAGTTTGTAGCGACCATGAATACCCTCCTTATGCTTCTTGAATACCTTGACATAATCATCCATAAACCCAAGTACCCCAAGCCACACTGTGGTAATCAGCATCAGGATGATATAAATATTATTGAGTTTATTGAATAATATCGTAGGGATAAGGATGGCAATAATGATGATGATACCACCCATAGTAGGTGTTCCGACCTTTGCCATCTGCCCTTCTATATCGAGCGGACGAATAGCATCAGCCATCTGTTTGTTGCGCAGCCAATCTATGATGCGGCTACCAATCAGTGTACTAATTAGAAGACTAACTATTAGGGCTAAAGCGGCACGTGTAGAAGTATATCCAAAGGCACCCATGCCTGGGGTACCGACCTTCTGTAAGTAGTCAAAAAGATAATAAAGCATTACTTAGCTCCCCCTCCTTTCTCCTCCTCAATAATCTTTTCTACTTCCTCTAGGTCGCTAAAATGGTGACGAATACCATTGACCTCCTGATAATTTTCATGTCCCTTTCCAGCAATCAGCACGACATCACTCGCCATTGCCATGGTGCATGCGGTACGGATAGCATCACGTCTGGAAGTAATCTTGAGAGTTCGACGCATCATCTCTGTATCTAGCCCCGCTGCCATATCTTCGATAATCTTTTCCGGATCCTCCCGACGAGGGTTATCAGAGGTGAGGATGGTAATATCCGACAACTTGGCAGCGACAGCAGCCATTATTGGTCGCTTTCCTGAATCTCGATTACCGCCAGCACCCACGACAGAGATAATTCGCCCACCATGATTCTTTTGGAGCTCGGTGATAGTACCGAGGACATTCTCCAAAGCATCAGGAGTATGTGCATAATCTATCACTGCGACATAGCCCTTTGAAGAAGTAACAGTCTGGAAACGTCCATCAACGGGGGTAAGAGAGCTGAGCACTCTGAGCACCTCTTCCTTAGGCTGACCCAATAGTACTGCCGCACCAAAAATTGCCAACATATTGTAGGCGTTGAACCTCCCGACTAATCGAGTGGTCACCTCACAACCATTAAATAGCATATCGGTACCATCCAAATGCTGCTCAAGTATCTTTCCCTTAAAGTCAGCATCACGCTTGAGCCCATACGTATGCACGTCTGCCCGCGTGTTTTGTACCATCACCATTCCGTTGGTCTCATCAATATTGGTGAGAGCAAAGGCTTCCTTAGACAAACTGTCGAAGAATCCCTGCTTAGCATGAAGGTAATTGAGGAAGGTCCCGTGATAATCCAAGTGATCACGAGTAAGGTTGGTAAATATCCCTCCGACAAACCGTGCGCCTCGAATACGATACTGATGCACTGCATGCGATGATACCTCCATGAAGGCATACTCACAACCTGCATTGACCATCTCCCACAAATATCTTTGGAGCGTCAGGGCATCGGGGGTCGTCAGTTTGCTCGGAATTTTTTCTTTGTCAATCACCACGCATACCGTAGAAATCAAGCCGCTTTTATGACCTAAGCTGATGAAGAGATTATGAAGTAGGGTAGCAATAGTAGTTTTACCATTTGTCCCGGTAACCCCTACCAACCTGAGCTTTTCTGAGGGATGATCATAGAAGTTTGCTGCCACCTCTCCAATCACCATATCAGTGTGCTCTACTCTAAGATATGTTACACCATCAACTCTATCTTCAGGCACCTCTTCGCAAAGGATTGCCGAAGCACCCTTCTCTATCGACTGTGCGATATAGTCATGCCCATCCGTAATCGTACCACGCATGGCCACAAAGAGCACACCGTCAGATACCTCTCGAGAGTCTGCTGTCAATTGTCTTATCTCAGTATTAGGATCGCCTGCGACCACTTCATGCGGGATCCCTTTCATCATTATATTTAGCTTCATACGACTACTTTTGTAGAGTCAATAATAAATGTTGCCCGTTTCTTGCTCTCTCCCCTGCCCTTATGGATTGCTTGCCAACAACGGCTCCGCTACCGGATATTCTAACTGTGAGTCCCAGCTTCTCTCCCAAAAATACTGCATCCATCACGCTCATCCCTACCATATCAGGCATTACGCCCGGCTGTGGAGTAGTAGATGCGAGTATCTGTATGCTGTCGCCCCCCTCATGCTTTACCCACTCTGAGTCTTTATCAAATCGGTTTGGTTGGACATCTGCATACTTAAGCGCCCTCTTGATGCTCTTTGAGTTACCGGCAAGTATCCTTTGGTCAAAGATAGCCAATGAATCTGGTTTGGTCTCAGTGAGTGACACTGTATAGGAAGTAGCAATCGTCTGCTCAGCAATCTCCCTCAACACCCCACCTGGAATCGCGCCCGATGGATAGACACCCTTAGGACGACTCACTACTACGATACAACTGTAGAGGGGATCATCAGCAGGAAAGTAGCCACAGAAAGAGACATTGTGCCCAGCTCCACTAAAAGTACCTCCTCCAAGCCTCTGAGCTGTACCCGTTTTGCCGGCAATAGCGACATAGGGAGAGTCCATTTCCTTACCCGTCCCCTTGGTTACTACACCACGGAGCATAAACCTTATTTGTTCTATGACCTCTGAGGAGGCAATTTGTTCGTTTACCACCCTTGGTTCTCGCTCATAAGCCACCTTTCCATTGCCACTCACCTTACGGACGAGGTAGGGCTCCATCATTTTTCCCCCATTGGCAATAGCGTTATAAAATCTCAATGTATATATCGGTGGCATCAAGACTTCGTATCCGTATGCACTCCACGGCATGGTAGTCCTTGACCACTTACTGACGTCTTGTTGGAAACGTGGACGAGCTGTCCCTGGAATCTCAAGATCTATCTGATCGAAGACATTCATCCTATTGAGCTGATTAAGATAGCCTTGTTCATTCCCCTGAAAGGTCTTCATTACTGCCCTGGCGGTCCCCACATTTGAAGAATAATAGATTACCTCATTGTAAGTAATCTTTCCATATCCACCCTTATGAGCATTATGGTCTCGAATGATTGCTCTTCCGACCGAGTAAAGTCCATTGCCCACATCGATTGTATCTTCTGGATTGACACCCTTCTTTTCAAGCACAGCCGTCATAGATATCGTCTTGAATGTAGAACCGGGCTCTATCAAATCAGCAAGGGCATGATTGGTGCTTTCCATGTAGACACCCTCACTGATCCGATCAAGATTAGCCATAGCCTTGATGGCACCAGTCTTCACATCCATTACTATAGCACATCCCCAATCGGCATTGACATTGACAAGCGTACGGCGCAATGCCTTTTCAGCAATATCCTGGATGTCCACGTTGAGAGTGGAGTACACGTGCATTCCGTTTAGGGCTGGTTGCTCAACTACTGGGACTGTCCTTGAGGGCATTTTCACAGAGCGTTGCACACCTTGTACGCCACACAGAAGTGAATCAAACTTCATCTCCAATCCGCTATTGCCATGTGTAAGCCCAAGAGAGTCGGGCTCATTCATAATTCGACCAATAGTACGAAAAGCAAGATTACCATAGGGATGTACTCTTCGAATATAAGTCTCGGTCACGAGGCCGCTCTTAAATCGAGAACGATCTTTGAAGTAAGGGAAATTTCGGATTTCCTGTAACTCAGTATAGCTTACCTCCCTCCTAATGATTCTGTGAAATCGCCCTCTTTCCTTCCCTGTCAGGAGGACACGCCTATACTCTGCCGCTGACCTATCGCCAATCAACGCAGATAGACTCTTTGATAAGTCTTCTAATTGTTCTTTGAAAATATCGGCCTCAAAACCCTTCGAACCGAAATCCATTGCCACAACATACCTTGGGACGCTGATAGCGATTGGAACATCAGAATCGCTATAAATATTTCCTCGGATTGGATCTATGCTACTCTTAATCACCTGAGTGGGCATCAACTCTTGCCACTTGCTGGAATTGATAGTAGCCGTGACAGTGGCTTTGACTACGACAAGCACGCCCAGCACCACCAAAACGACCCCGAGGAACATATACCTCTGCCATCCTTTGTGGATACGCAAGGTCCGTTGCCGATTGCCCCGCTCCAATTGCTTCTCCTTTAGACTATTCATCCTTGCTCTGTTATTTAATCACAATCGGTGCGGTTTTGGGCGTATGGATAGTAAGCCCGGCCTCCTCTACCCTCTGCTCAATACTAGTGATACGACTATCATCCATCAAATCAGTAGAGATAGAGATATACTCCATCCTGAGGCTCTGCAACTTGGTATTATTGTCTGAGATGGTCTTGATTTTGCGCATGCCCATAAAGTTGAAGCCCACCTGAAACATTGCATACAGAGTGAAGGCGATGATCCACATAATCATTCGCCCGTTAAATCTCCTCTCCAGGATATCACCCTCTACATAGTCCCAAAAGGTTTTGACCCAAGTACGTCGGTCCTCAGTTCCTCCCTGTTGGGGTACACCATCCCCTCTCTCCTCAACCATCTCAATAGTGCCTCATTGGTTAGTCATTCTTGACCACAAACTTACCAAATTTCAGTGTTTTTCACCACCCTAAGCATTCTATTCAATTCCGCAAGTAAAGGATACCGGTCTGTTGATTACACACCTTTTCGGGAACGCCATAGTTGGAGTGAATTTGGTGGCTCTATAGAGGAGATTTGATCGCTCTATAGAGGAGATTTGATCGCTCTATAGAGGAGATTTAGTCGCTCTATAGAGGAGATTTAGTCGCTCTATAGAGGAGATTTAGTCGCTCTATAGAGGAGATTTAGTCGCTCTATAGAGGAGATTTAGTCGCTCTATAGAGGAGATTTGATCGCTCGGTAGGAGCATTTTGCCTTTCCCCCGACAGATACCCTCTATTCGCGGAATCGAGGTTCGACACACAGTCTGGCGCGTTAGAAGTATACCGCAACAATCCTGGACTACCCTCGCACTTAGTTACATGATTCTGAATCGACAGATACTGAGAATACATTTGCCTTTAGTAGAGTTTTTTTCAGATAATCATATTCGTCTGCAAATAGCGAAGAAAACATCCCTTTCTGCATCCGTTTTTCTATTTGCTCGGGTGTATAGAAATACCCTCTAAGCTCAAGCGCATGAACCTCCTCCTCTGATTTGAGATTTAATACGTAGAGATAAATCGTCCGTTTATTATTTGAGCAGACAGTATACTGGTACTTCAATAAGAAGCGTGGCGGGGTGTCGCAATGTATCCCCACAGACAAAAAAGCTCGAGTAAGTGCTTCTTCAGGGGTCTCATCTGGATTGACACACGAAGTCAATGGGTGATCTCGATAGGTAGGTGCATGACACTGGCTCTCTCTTCCTTCTACGTAACAACCGGTAAAGGGTTGATCGGTCAGCCAAATCTTATCTCCCTTTACAATCGCCATACGCACAAGAGGACTAGAGACCGGACATCCAAATTGGCTCCTCACAAGCTGTCCCTTCAGCCTGGAGTAATGCACCAGCACGCCAGATAATACCAATACCCCGGGTAACCAAGCCGCATCGATGCGCAACAACAATGCAAGCGACAAATAAGCCAAACTACCCAAACCAAAGAGCCGAGCACTAAAAAGCCACTCCTCTATCCCAAGAGGGCTGTCATTGGAGAGTAGATACTCTATTCTCCACAACCACCCTGCCGAAACTGCCACTGCTAGCAACCCCCACTCCGTACTCCACTCTGGGAACCATAAATAGCCCACTCCTGTGCTCAGCAATGATGCGAATAGGGGCAAAAAGAGCAAAGACCTCCAAGAATGATGGAGGCTCCTCCATTTCCATACGATCGACAATAATAAAAGGCTCCCCAATACCACTCCCCCTACTCCAAAAAAGAAGGGAAGTGAAAAGGGGAGCCATAGAAGTGACGGATTGCTCTGACAAATTCCGTTGTGGGTGATTGTAACTCTATTCATACCTATACAACACCCACGTAGCCTCTTTGGTTTACATACGCTCAATGACTTCGCTTAGTGCACCAGTACCCTGATATTTGCTCTTTGTGCTATTGAAGCGATAGGAGATAGTAAAGCTAAAGGTGGTAGGTCTGTAGTCAAGCGCATTTAGCTCTGTATGCCTCGTCCTGATTCTCACTCTCATGCCATCGTAGTTTACGAAATTTGACACCGAAAACGATGTGGTGAGTGACTTATCTCTCAACCACTGCTTTGATATCTGAGCATAGGTATCTAATCCCGGCTTAATAATCTCAATATTATCCATATTACCAAAAGGCATATACTGAGCATTGAGCGAAGCAGTAATATCATAAGGCAATGCAAATTGATTTTGAAGTCCGAGAACTAATAGCGACTTACGATTGGTAATCAATTGATCGAAATACCAAATATCATATCCATACATTTTACTGATCATTGCAGTGAATGTCGGCTGCCACCAACCAATCTTTGGACTTGCCACTAAAGTAGCAGATAGACCATGGTGTGGATTTGCATTGATTGTTTTTAATACCGTAGTATATGGGAGGTATTGCCCTGGGTTGTTCAGGTCACGCATCAGCTCGGTTGTCTGGGTAAGACAGTCAACGCTATAGCCATGCCCCAAGATAAAGGTGAGCCAATTCTTATTCAGCAAGAGCTGCGTACTATACTCAATAGCAGGGCGAAGCAATGGATCTCCTACCTGATACTCAAATCTGCTGATATAGGTATACTGTGGCTGTAGCTGCCAGTAGCTGGGACGCTCAATAGAGCTACGGAAGGAGAGCTGAGTATTGATGTCCCAAAGCTTTCCAGACAATGAGAAAGTAGGGAAGAAATTGGTCCACACCCTACTCTTATCCTTATCTACCTGCTCCTTGTCAAAGTAACGACTATTCAAGTGCTCCATACGCAGACCTGCAGTTAGCTGAAATTGCTCTCCCAAAGACCTATTATACTCAAAATAAAGTGCTACCAACTGTTCTTGAACCTTGCTCTCGAGATCAGGTAAGGATAAAGACGCATCATTGTAGGAGAAAAACTTATTGTAGACATAGGAATACTCTCCACCGACATTGAGGCTACCTCCCCAAAGTGGTCCAGTAAAGTCTGCTCGAGTACCCGCTGAGCTATAGAAAGCTCCGGATGTACTCCTCTTTTTATCCAATTCATAATCAAGTGTATAGCCCTCACGAACGATTTGGATAGAAGGGTTGTTGGGGTCAGTAGAATCTGTATAATAGTCTACATCCAGCTGCCCTCTCCACTCCCCAAAGTTTCTTAGGTAATAGAAACTAGGACGATGTGACTGGGACAATGGCGATTGTAAGAGATTGTGATTATATATTGTGACTTCTGGTTGTTGATCCAACTTACTCAGCATCGTATTATATATATTAGTCCGATCCCAGTCTGTACCTAATTCATATTTTATACCGAAGCTTTGTACTTCATCTTCATAGTTTACACCAGCGGTTACATTTCCTACTTTTTCAAAAGTAGTACTATTGAGTTGCGATTTGTTGATCCATATACTATTATCTGTCTTTCCTGTAAAGATGCCTTCACTAGAACCGCCAATCCCCTCTTTCGTTACATAGTGCCCATCGACAAAGAAATCCCAATTATCCTTACGATAGTTGAGTCCAGCAAATGTCCCAAAGCCCATTCTATATCCCCTCTGTTGAGTTAGTTGCTCCCTAAAGTTGCCGCTCAGTCCACTTCCGGGTTCTCGTTTAGTGTAAATCTTGACGACTGATTGTACCGTAGCATCGTAGCGAGCACCAGGATTGGTAATCACTTCGATATTCTTTATTAGGTGTGGTTTTAGCTGTCTCAACTGATTAGGATTGGTCATCAGGCGATCATTGATGTAAATTATTGGAGTCCCTTTCCCTGTGACACTGATAGCCTCACCCTGCACCTCAATCAACGGCACACCACGCAGCACACTATAGACATCAGGGAGCTGTGCCAAAGGAGTAGCATCTATCGAGGTACTCAATCCTCCTGCCACCATGCGATGTGGAATACGGTTGGCAGTTACCGACACCTCTCCAAGGAGGGTAGCACTCTCTTGAAGTATGATGCGATGACCCTGAAGGGCATTAATTTCAGACTCAGATTCAGAGAAGCCCACCATACTCACTTTGAGCATTAGAGGCAATTCACTATTGCCAATCGGCAAGGCAAAGGCTCCATCCGTACCTGTCACACCTGCTGTAATCAGCACGGAATCTGGGAGGGAAAATACTTTTACTGTCGCAAATGACAATGCCTCGCCCTTGTCGTCCTCCACTATCCCCCTCACTTCTTGAGCAGTGCCCACTACTGAAAAAAGCATAGCCAATACCGACCATAAACACTTGTTCATACTAGATTATTATCCTTGAATGTAAAACTTTCTTCGCAAAGGTACAGATTAATGATTGCAACCCAGTTGCAAAGAAAGCTATTCAATCAGACGATATTTAGTTCGCACCTCTTTAATACTCATACGTTCTTCAAAGTGCCACCACTCCCTTCGGATATTTCTAAGTCCCTCGCTATTCAATAAATTGGTCAAATAGCGCCGATTATTGTACGCCTCCTTTGAGATGAGCCCTTTTTGCAACAAGCCCTTCTCATTATCGGTATGGCTACGTATACCGAAGTGATCCACCTCACTACCCATGTCTACACGCTCCCCAGTCGCTGTATTTACGATAGTTACATCTACCGCAGCACCATAATTGTGTCGTCCGCCTCCATTATTGGGAGAAGCGACATATATCTGATTCGGTGTCCCCTTTACTGCATTGTACATACGTCGTTGCACACTGAGTGGGCGTGCAGCATCACAGATAAGAAGAGAGTACTCCTCTCCCCAGTCTGATTTTAGCCTTGTCTGAGCTCTCTTGAGCTTCTGAGCAAAGTGGGGCAACATATATGCCTGAGAAATATCTCCGTACATATTTTCTCCCACAAAGTTATCCTCCGAGGCATACATCAGCTCTACTTGGATGGAGGGATCAACATCCTTAATATCCACAAGCCCTACAAATCGCTCCTGCGCCCACAAGGGGAGACAAAGAAAAAACAGCAGAAGCATCCATAGACACTTCTGCTGCTTTGTGACACTCATTATAATTCCCATAGAATCAACCATTCATCGAGGCGAGAAACTCGATGTTATCCACTGTCCCCTCCATGCGGCTCTTGATAAATTCCATAGCCTCTACCGAATTCATATCACCAATGTGACGACGAAGTACCCACATACGATTGAGTGTCTCCTTGTCTTGTAAGAGATCGTCACGGCGTGTACTGGAACTAAGCAGATCCACAGCTGGGAAGATGCGCTTATTAGAGAGCTTGCGATCGAGCTGTAATTCCATATTTCCCGTGCCCTTGAACTCCTCGAAGATTACTTCGTCCATCTTAGAGCCCGTCTCAGTCAGTGCTGTAGCCAAGATAGTCAGGCTACCTCCACCCTCGATATTTCGTGCTGCTCCAAAGAAACGCTTAGGCTTCTGTAGCGCGTTGGCATCTACTCCTCCCGAGAGCACCTTGCCACTTGCAGGTTGTACCGTATTATAAGCTCGTGCAAGACGAGTGATAGAGTCCAAGAGGATGACCACATCATGTCCACACTCCACGAGCCGCTTTGCCTTCTGAAGGACGATGTCGGCAATCTTTACATGCTGTTCAGCTGGTTCATCAAAAGTAGAAGCAATCACCTCCGCATTGACATTGCGCGCCATATCAGTCACCTCCTCTGGACGCTCATCAATCAAAAGGATAATCATGTACACCTCAGGGTGATTATGCGCAATCGCATTGGCAATATCCTTAAGGAGCATGGTCTTACCCGTCTTGGGTTGAGCCACGATCAACCCTCGCTGTCCTTTTCCAATAGGAGCAAATAGATCCACCACACGCACCGCAAGCTTATCCTGCACCTTTACGCTCGTTGGTGACTCTAGCTTAAACTTCTCTGTGGGGAAAAGAGGGGTTAGGTACTCAAAGGGTACTCGATCACGAACTTGTTTAGGGTCACAACCATTGAGCCGTACGAGGCTCTTCATCGGGAAATATTTATCCCTATCCCTCGGAGGGGTCACAATAGCTTCTAGCACATCACCCGTCTTTAGCCCGTAAGTCTTGATCTGAGACTGTGAGACGTATACATCGTCAGGGCTGGAGAGATAGTTGTAATCACTTGATCGAATAAAGCCATAGCCATCGGGCAACACTTCTAGCACGCCAGTACTGCGAAGCGAGTCCTTAAAGTCATACATCGGCACAGGTCTCTGCTGTTGTATTGCCGGGAGAACTGGCTGCTGCACATGGGGCGCTTGGACTTGTGGTACTTGCGGACGATTATTGTTATTGGTCTGCTGAGATGATTGTTGTCTTGACTGTTGTTGCTGGACGCTAGGCTTTGGATCCTCTGACCTCTTCTGAGGGTGAGAGGGTGTAATCATACTCATCATATCTGTGAGTACCGTCTTACTCGCATTCTTATTGACAAATACTTGTTTTTGTGCTTGCTCCTCTCTAGCAATCGTATTCGTAGTTGTAACCTCCCTAGACTCTTGTTTTGGAGGCTCTGATTGCTGGGCATTTTCCACTGGGGTCTCCTCGGCAGCTACTAAATCTGTTTTCTTTGCTGCCCTTGCCGCTTGCTCCGCCTTAGTTGGTCTGCCTCTACGGCGTCTCTTCTCGGGTTCGGCATTTGAACTACTCTCAGCAACTTTCGCTGGAGAGGCATCGACTTTGTCAGCTGGCTTACGTCGAGGATTAGCTGCTGCTGCTTTAGCCTTAGCTACCGCTTCCTCCTTGGCAGGATCAATTGGTTTTGTATCCTGCTCCTTAGCGGTCACTTGAGACTTTGTTTGAGACTGGGGCTTTCGATCTCGCCCTCTATTATTACCGCTATTATTTTTATTGTTATTATTCCTATTGCCAGACATTTGCTGAGCTACTTGAGCAGCCTGCTCGTCAAGAATCTGATAGACCACATTTTGGCGGGACATCTTGGGAATCTTACCCTTGGTACCCAGCTCCTCTGCGACCTTATTGAGTTCCTCATCACTTAGAGAATTAAGCTCAAAAAGCGTGTAAGTACGTGCCATTAATCATTAATTTATAAGATCCAATCCCTTCCACGATGTACCCTATCCAGACTGGCGGGTGTAAAGAAAATCAATGGAGACACTAAATCAAGTAGTGAAATACTAAAGAAGTACATATAAAGTGGGCAGTGATGGATTCGAACCACCGAAGGCTTAGCCAGCTGAGTTACAGTCAGCCCCATTTGTCCACTCTGGTAACTGCCCCTATTTTTTATTTGTATATGTACTGGATGAATGACAAGCGGGATAGCCCACTCATTTCAATGCAAAGGTAACAAAATCCCCCCATAAATCCAAATCAATAACACTGTACTATTCTGCAAGTAGGGTACCTGTCTGGTCAAGGTAATTATTTATCCCACTAGTAGCAGAGATCTCTATTGTAGTGCTTCTGAAAACGGGCACATTCAAGAGACCAGAAACCTCTAGTTCGAGATCTATGTCTCTGTTCAATTCTAGGATATTGTGTATATTTGCTATACTTAGAGTGAGTATCATCAACCAAAACACGAAATAAAAAGGACAAGAAAATGAGTAAAAATAGCTTCTGGAAGATGGTTGGGATAGGTGCAGGAGTGGCCATTGGCATCTATCTGATGAGAGAGTATATACAGAAAAAAAAGGCTTTCTTGGGTAATTTTTCGCCACTTATTGACCATGTAGACATCACTACGGACGGCGTACTGACGGAACGATGGGTGTTTCACTGGGATGATGAGGAGCGCTGTCGCAGGGCTACGCAACTCAAACTGGACAGCATGGGCAACGTCACTGGTCGCAAACACCAAGTATTTGATTTCTTTGACGAAAGGATAGAGGTGCTTACTTATCTTGACGATGAAGCCACACCTGATGATGTGTCGTATCTGCTTCTCAATGAGCTAGACGTAGTAACCTCTATCGTGCATCGCTCAAAAGGGGGGCAGGAAGAGCGATGGGATACCACCATCAACGGTGCCGAGCTGGCGCAGATAACCAATGAGGATACCACTGCTACAATGTACTGGCATGAGGGTAACCTTGAGGGTATTTCTTATGATGGTGATGCGAGAGTAAAGATGACCTATTACAAGGATAAGGAAAATTACGTATTCCCTGACATCAATCTCTTTATCAATGGGTTTGACATAGAATTGCTCATGACCTATTTAATGGGAACTAGAAGTCGGCACTTCTTACGCACTAGAGTGACCACTGGGGCTAACTATCACCAACAGTGCCATATATCATACCTTCTGGATAGCTTTGATAGACCAATCCAGGTATTGATAGAGGAGACCGAATTGAGCAACGATATCTCGACCAACAGCAGCCGAGAGTTTGATATTACCTACAAGAAAATATGAGTCAAAGTCCAGCTACAAACCTCGCCGAAGCACAGAAAGCCATCGAGGAGACCATCATAGAAAGTATCTATCCAATGAGCGATGTGCGTAATGCGCTCAACAATCTCATTGATTTATTTGGTCTTGGGGTGGCAGAGGGAAGTGCACTCCATCAGCTAATCAGTTTAGTGGTGGTGGCGGGCTTTTCCTTTTTGGTGTGGTTGCTATTGACCATACTATTTGTTCGTACCCTACCTAAGCTGATGAGGAGGATTCCTGCTTTGGCAAATGGAGGGACATCAAATACCAAGATCATCAATAAAGTCATCCTAATCATAGGGATATCGCTCTTTTCGAGCTTGCTACAGGTGGTATGGCCAGTGCCGACGATATGGTATAATGTCTTAAAGGCAGTGTGTAGTATCGTGATTACTTGGGTGGTGGCTCAGACCATCGCCTACCTTTTCGATATCATTCGGAGCAATATGCTAGCATCGTCAAAGTACAGTAGTAGCCCATTTGTCAATCTATTCCAAGTCTTTAAGGGAATAGTTTACTTCATCGCAGTGTTGGTGGTGATTTCTATTGTCTTTAAGGTGGATATGACGGCTATCGGAGCTGGGCTTACGGCATTGTCAGCGGTATTGATGTTGGTGTTTAAGGATACGATACTTGGTTTTGTTGCTAGCATCCAACTCTCCAATAATGATATGGTACGGGTCGGGGACTGGATTACGATGGATAAGTTTGGTGTGGATGGAGATGTTATCGATATTTCTCTCGCCACCATCAAGGTAAAGAACTTCGATAAGACGGTCTCGACTATCCCTCCCTATAGCATGCTTACAGAGTCTTTTCAAAACTGGAGACCGATGCAAGAGGATGGTGGTAGACGCGTGAAGCGCTCGCTTTTTATCGATATGCAGAGCATCAAGTTTGCCAATGCAGAGCTACTTGAGAGGTTGCACAAGGCACCTGCTCTAGCGGAGTATATCGATACGGTATTAAAGGACATAGAGAAGGACAATAAGGAACGAGGTTTAGAAGGATCTTTTGCTCGCAGAGAACTCACAAATGTAGGGCTTTTCCGCAGGTACATTGAACTGTACCTCAAAGGACACCCCAAAGTACATCCACACTTTACTTGTATGGTTCGTCAGCAGCAACCTACGTCTCAAGGGCTGCCTCTTGAGCTCTACTTCTTTACGGATACTACGGTGTGGGTTGATTATGAGAGTATCCAAAGTGATGTATTCGACCATCTACTCGCAGTGATTGGGGTATTTGAGCTTTCGGTATTTCAAAATGTCAATGGACGCAACATCACTACCCTATTGGAGGGATACAGTGATGCCCCAATGGCATAATCCATCAAAGCATAATAAACGAGAGGGGCTATCTGCAACTAGTGCAGGTAGCCCCTCTCGTTTATTATGCTTTGATGGAAGATTATTCCTCTTCAAGTTCTTCAGTAATCAACAGTCCCTCAGCCACATCGTATGCCTTTTCATAGCCTTCAAGTTCACCCAAAATGGCAGCACCAAAATTAAACACATAGCCTGGGCCACGACCCGTGATGATGTGCCCATCTACCACAGCCGGCATAGCCATATATTTGGCTCCCTTTAGTTCTGACTCAAAGCCTGGATAAGCAGTAGCTTTCTTACCCTCAAGCAAGCCCATTCGACCAAATACCAATGGAGAAGCACACATAGCGGCGATATACTTGCCTGCCTCGTAATGGCGAGAGATCATATCGCGCAGTGCTTCACTCTCGTAAAGATTAGTAGCACCTGGCATCCCACCTGGTAGCACAATAGCATCTACCATATTCGATTTTACCTCGTCAATACTATAGTCTGCAATGATTTTCAAACCATGGGCTGAGGTGATCTCTTTCTCCTTGTAGATAGATACGAAGTGAGCATCCACTCCTCCACGACGCAGAGTGTCTAATGTCCCCACTGCCTCTGTCTCCTCCGTGCCATTGGCAACGAAGATAAATGCTGTCTTTGCCATACTATTTCCCTTTTATTACTTTAGTCTAAATCGATACGTAATCGTCCCAGTCTGATTATTAAGCCCGTCAATGGCATTAAAGCGGGTCGCCTTTGCTGCACTAAGGGCGCTATTGCGAAGGGTCTGATTGCCAATAGTAGTCCCAGCCCCGATAAGCGCTTGGATGACTTGTCCCTGAGGGTTTACGGTGATGTTGATCACAATGTCGCCTTCCTCTTGTACATTGTAGCTAGGACGTTGAAGTCCACCACTGCCAAGGCTTCTACCGTCGAGAGAAAAGCTCCCGAAACCTCCTACTCCAACATTTACGCCACCAGATTGCACATTACCATCGAGAGATCCAGATTTGCCAGGATTTGCCATAGGGTCTGTGCCACTACCAGACTGACCAGTGCCGCCAAAAGCACCAGAAACGTTTTTCTTAATCTGTTCTCGCCTACGCTGCTCCTCAAGCTCCTTTTGTCTACGTTGCTCCTCCTCTATCCTTTGACGCTCTATACGTTGCCGCTCTGCCTGCGCCTTACGGTTCTCTGGCGGTATCGTCATGGTGGGCGCATCCGGAGTTTCTTGGGTAAGAAGAGCATCATCAATTGGTTCAGGCGCAGGTTCAGGTGTTTGAGGAATAAAGTCGGGCTCTAACTGATGCGGCATAAACATTCCGGACGCCAATTCAGAATCCCCAATATTCACCAAGATACCACCCTTTTCCTCTGGGAGCACAGCCCTAAGGTAGACAAACAGTAGCCCCACCAATACCACAGCATGGACAGCTATGGTAACCACGAGAGCGATGACTCTATTCTTATTATTCTCTCTGCTTGGCATGGCTTACTCCAATGGTCTTGTGGCCAACACCATCTGATACTTATTCTCCACCGCAATATTGAGTAGCCTTACGATCTCTCTATAAGGCACCTCTTCATCGGCATAAAGCGCTACATACATATCAGGGTTTATAGCCTGTGTCGCCGCTAGATATGGAGCAATCTCCTCGAAGCTCACCTGCTGGTCGTCACCTCCCTCTACACCGACAAAGTATTGGAGATCCTTGGTCAGGACAATACGAGTAATCGGACGAGGGGCACTCTGTTGGCTAGACTTTGGAAGTGTCACTTTGAGGGAGCTAGGCACTACTAAGGTGCTACTCACCATAAAGAAGATAAGCAGCAGGAATATGGTATCGGTCATGGACGCCATACTAAAGACTTCCATCGCCTTATTCTTACGCTTTAGTTTCATCTCTTAGTCGTTGGCTCATTTATAAGATCCATAAACTCCAAGGTCTCTTGCTCTGACTTCGTGATGACCTCATCAACCTTTGCAACGAGGTAGTTATAAGCAAAAAGAGCAAGGATACCTACGACAAGACCGCCAACGGTAGTTACAAGAGCCTCATAGATACCAGAAGAGAGTAAGCCAATATCAACCGATGATCCGGCACTAGCCATATTGTAAAACGCCTTGATCATACCCGTCACAGTTCCCAAGAAACCTATCATTGGAGCTCCAGATGCGACTGTCGCAAGTGCTGGCAGGCGCTTCTCGAGCTTTGCGACTTCGATATTACCCACGTTTTCTACAGCCATTTGAATATCAGTCATTGGACGACCCAATCTCTGAATACCTTTTTCAATCATCTTAGCTCCTGGTGTCCCTTTCGTACGACAGAGCTCGACTGCCGACTGTATCTTCCCCTCACGGATATAATCGCGAATCTTACTTGTAAAGTCGGGATCTTTCTTCGCCATACTCTTCAATAGCAGGAGACGCTCTACGAAGATATATAGAGCTAGTAGCGAAAGCAGAATCAAGACAATCATTATCCATCCTCCCTTGGTTGCCAATTCCCAAAGGGACAGCTTCTCCACCGTATCAGCAACGGTAGAGGCAACACTACCATTCGATAGGTCTGGCATGGCATTTACAAGAGTATCACCCGCCACTTGTAATATTGTATTCAGCATAATCTAATTGTTATTGTATTTATCTTAAACATTCCAAATATCTCTTTACCGTCTCCTCAATCCCCAAATAGAGGGCATCGCAAATCAAAGCATGACCGATAGATACCTCTGCGAGGTTGGGCAATTGCTGGGCTAGATATCGAAGATTGTGTAGGTCTAAATCGTGCCCCGCATTTACCTCCAATCCTACCTCTCCTGCCACCTTAGCAGCCTCGACAAAAGGCCTCACTGCCGCCTCTCTATCTTTGTGGTAATTTGCGGCATACGGTTCGGTATAGAGCTCAATCCTGTCAGTACCGACCTCACGAGCAGTTTGGATATTACCTAAGTCTGTATCCACAAAGATTGAAGTACGAATGCCACATTCTTTGAGCTGTTGGATAATATCTTTAAGGAAATCGAAGTGCTTGCCCACTTCCCATCCCGCATTGCTTGTCAATACTCCTGGTGGATCAGGGACAAGTGTCACCTGAGTAGGCTTGACATCCAAAACCAGCTTCATAAAGTCTGGCGAGGGATAACCTTCAATATTAAACTCCGTCGATACAATCTTTTTTAGGGCGTAAACATCAGTATAGCGAATATGACGCTCATCCGGACGGGGGTGAACCGTGATCCCTTCGGCTCCAAAGCGTTCAATATCCTTAGACATCTGTATTAAGTCAGGATTATTACCTCCACGAGCATTACGAATGGTCGCAATCTTATTGACATTTACACTAAGCCTAGTCTTCATTGCCTTAGATCTCCTTTAGTCTGTGTCCCATCTTCTCCTTTTTCGTCTTTAGATAGTCGTGGTTGTGCTCATTGGCTTTAATTTCAAGAGGCACTACCTCAGATACTTCAAGTCCGAAACTCTCAAGTCCTATTCTCTTCACCGGATTATTGGTCATTAAGCGCATCTTAGTCACACCGAGCTGGCGCAGAATTTCGGCTCCAACACCATAATCACGCTCGTCAGCTCTACACCCTAGCTGGATATTTGCTTCCACAGTATCCATCCCTTCCTCTTGGAGTTTATAGGCTGCAATCTTTTTCATCAAGCCAATACCTCTACCCTCTTGCTGAAGATAAACCACAAGACCTCTTCCCTCTCTTTCGATATTTTGCATCGCCTCGTGCAACTGATCACCGCATTCACAGCGATACGACCCGAAAATGTCCCCAGTGACACAGCTACTGTGCATACGCACCAATACTGGAGCTGCGCCCGACAGATCTCCTTTTATCAGAGCTACATGCTCCAGACCATTGCTTTTCTGCTTAAATGGTATTACTCTAAAGTCACCATACTGAGTGGGCAAATGTGCTTCTTCCCCTTTTATTACCAAGCTCTCAGAGCGCAGACGATATTTAATTAAATCAGCGATGGTCACAATCTTCATATCATACTTTTGGGCAATCTTTTGAAGCTGTGGCATACGAGCCATTGTGCCATCTTCATTGATGATTTCTATTAGGCATGCCACCGGTTGAAGACCAGCCAGACGACACAAGTCTACCGAAGCCTCGGTGTGACCCGCTCTACGCAATACCCCCCGACTTCTTGCCCTCAGTGGATTGATATGCCCTGGTCGCCCCAGATCAGACGCTTTTGTCTTAGGGTCTGCCAAAGCCCTGATAGTAGTGGCTCTGTCATACATAGATACCCCAGTGGTTACACCTTGTCCTAGCAGATCCACTGTCACAGTAAATGGTGTCTCATGAAGTGAAGTATTATCTGGGACCTGCATCGGTAGCTCCAGCTCCTCACAGCGCTCCTCTGTCATAGGCGTACAAAGCACACCGCGACCGTGGCTCATCATAAAATTGATGATTTCTGGTGTCACTTTCTCTGCTGCGATAATGAAGTCACCCTCATTTTCCCTATCTTCATCATCTACGACGATGACTATCTTACCAGCTCGGAAGTCATCAATCGCTTCCTCAATAGTACTCAACTTAAATTCCATTTCTATAATAATATCAAGACTTATATTCCTCTTCAATTCTCCCAATATCTGCGAGAATAACACCACTCGTATGAGTAATTTTATTCAAAGCCACAATATACCTCTTATTTCGGAGAATATAGACAAGATAACAAATCAATCCCACTGGGAAGAGATACATCAGCGCCCTATTGATTCTCTTATCGCCACTCCTCCAAGCCCTCATTAAATCCACAAGGTCAGGATAACCATTTAGATGATCTACCAGTAGGTAATCCCTACTATGAGAGAGGTGACCGACAAGGCTTTCCAACTGTAGGAGCAACCCTTGCCTCTCCCCAAAATACTCCTCATTCAAGAAGAAACCGACATAGCCTACTACCCTCTTTTCCCTCTGCTTAGCCACCATCTCCTTCAAGATTTCGACATTTTGCCTGGACGAGGCATAGTCTACCGTCTGCATACTCACCTCTCGATAAGCAACAGTCCGCTTAGTACCAGCTAGAATATAGCGTCTAAAGAATAAAACTATCTTGTCAAAACTAAACCTATTGGTATCCTTTGTCGCCAGCAACCCCAATCCCAATCCGACCGGGATCAGCACTATATTGGGCAACCACATACCAAACCAATTGACCAGTGTCCCCTCTCGCACCATCTTGATACCTGTGGTCTCAAGGATATAAAAAATGATGAAGAAAGATATCGCCACCAGAAATGGCACACCCATTCCCCCTTTACGAATCAAAGCCCCCAGTGGAGCACCGATAAGAAAAAAAGCAATACAAGCCACTGGGTACGTAAACTTTCGCCAATACTCCGCCTCATTTTTACGCTTCAGATCCGCCTTTTCTCGTTGATCTTCCACCGAAAAGTAGTTGTCATTCTGCAGATTTGCTATTCTCGTAAGTGCCCTATCATAGATACCACTAGCTACAGAGGCACCCACCTTGTCCAACTTTCCTACCATCGTGTGTCTCTCCTTTTCTTCCTGAGGAAGCTCGGCGAATACATTTGGCGCATTAGGATCCACAACCATTTGCTCCTCCTGAGCTTCTGCTGATATGACCTTTGATGGTTGTGCCGCCCGAGCAACACTCTCCAATGTCGGAACTCGATTGCCTCGACTCAATGTCAGCACATAGGTATTCGTCTGCAATAGAGTGTGTCTATTGATTTGAGAGATAGAATCAATCTCCACTTGCAGTGAGTCGGTGTACTGCTTTAGTTCCACCACATTTTTGCCCACAAATTGGCTCGAAAGCACAGACTCGTCCATCATATTGAGGTCGTTGTTAAAAGGGATGTGCAGCTCCTTGAAGCTAAAACGCTCCCTAATAAAAGGGCGATCAGCCGAATTATAGTAGCTATCCTCGCTCTTTCTGAGGTTTTGAAACGACTCTCCATAATAAAGCTCCAGTATCAGCTCCTTCCCATCCATAGTCGAGTAGAGACGTCCACTATCGGCCACTACTACCATGGAATTATTAAAACCATTAGAGTAGTCGTATAGCATTATCCCATACATCATCTTTGCTTTATTATCCTTTCGCTCTACATAGATACTGTAGTTTTGCAGATCTCTAAAAAAGCTCCCTTCAGGGATGGCTAGTTCAGGGGATTTATTTCGGATGGAAAAGTAATACTGCCAAAACTTCACTTGGCTCGTAATCATCCAGTCGTTTTGGAATATAAAAAGCCCTATAGCAAGTGAAATGACGAAGTAAAACACAGGCTTAAAAATCTTCCAAAGTGGAATCCCCGCCGCCTTCATAGCGAGCAACTCCATACGATCTCCGAGATTGCCAAAGGTCATCAGTGAAGCGACCAAAATACCGAGCGTCAGCGCCAGTGGCACCATGGTCATAGAGGCAAAAAAGAGCAGCTTTAGGAGCACATCTCCATCCACTCCCTTGCCCACAAGGTCACCGATAGATTGCCACAAAAACTGCATCACCACTACGAATAGAGAGACAGCAAAGCCCCCCAGTAGTAGCGGGAAAAAATTCTTGAGGATATATATATACAGCTTCTTCAGCCCAATTCCCTTCATCACACATACCCCTCCCGATGAGCTACAAAATTAGCAAAAATACCGCATATACATAAGAACCCACTCTAAGCAAAGCGAACCCATAAAACCAATCTACCTTTGACAGAAACCTCCTTGCGCTCCGGCATCAACCTTCTCAATATCGGGTATGATCATTTAATATATACTAAATACATCAATTAGTATATATTAATTACACTGATTAGTATACATCAAATTGGTTGATTAGTATATATTAAATGGTCATACCTGATATAGAAACGGGACAAATACTTCTCGATTGTCGGTCACGTTTTATACACAAAAGGGGCATGCCACCAACCATCCCCTATTCGTAATCTGCCCGAATTGTTATGATTCTGACACAATAATTTCCTGTTTTCCCAAAAAATCGTAGTTTTGTACGATTCGAGTACTAACCTATCGGAAGTTTACAATTATGAAGAGATTCTGCATCTGGAGCATCGTTGCTCTATTGCTGACTAATCTTGGGGCTTCTGCTCAAGATGCCGAGTCAGCACAGCTCAATATCATCTATAAGCAACTACTTAGATACCAACCGTCCAATCCAGAAGGTGTGGTCGATGTTACCTTTGTCATGCTCAGCGTGGGGCAAACAAGGGCTGTGGCAGAGGACTATGCCGCCTATCAGACCGACTCTATCAAGGCGATTGAGGGGGTAAGCCCTGAGCTTATCGAGGAGTATAGTATTCGTGAGGGTTCTACAGAGTGTTTCTTCTTGCCAAAGCTCTATCTGGATCTTAATACCCAAACCATTGAGCACCATGAGGCGATATTGCCCACTCGTTTCTACTACTCCGAGCCTTTCCCCTCAGCGTGGGAGATGGGCGAAGGCACCAAAGTAATCGCTGGATATACTTGTCACGAGGCTTCACTCAGCTTTGCAGGGAGGGAGTGGAAAGCATGGTACACGGAGGAACTACCTCTGCCCTACGGTCCTTGGAAGCTCGTAGGGCTACCAGGGCTTGTATTGGCTGCGGAGGACTCTACGGGAGAAATCACTTTTGAACTCGCTGAGATTCGCAACAATAAAGGGATAGTACCTCCGGTAGTCCGCCACGAAGGTGCATTCGAGACCACAAGGGAGGATTTCATTGAGCGCCATCTTACACTTTATCCTGAGCAAAAGATGGATAATATCCATGGCATTACACAAATGTTAGTCAGAAAGACCCCCAATGGAAAAAATGTGATAACCATCAATGATGGGGTGGTGATGCGTCTTTACCCCAATGGTTTTATCTTCTTAGAGAAAGAATAAATGAGACACTGGTTGGCAGCACTGCTACTGCTCATCTCTTGGGTACCTGTGGATGCTCAAGTCAGTGGCGTAGTGGTGGATAGCGAGAACGGCATGCCGGTTGGAGGGGTGATGGTCAAGGCGATTGTGGAGGGTAAGACGAAAGCCTTTGCCACGACCAACACCAAGGGCGAATTCAATATCCCCAAAGCTCCCCTCCCCTGCATCCTCACCTTTAGCCACCTCTCCTATGACCGCTGTGAGGTAAAGGCAACCAATAGCAACCCCATCACGTATAGGCTCAGTCCATCGATACGTGAACTAGTAGATGTGGTAGTGGAAGCCCCTCGCATCGTCCAGAAAGGGGATACCACTACATACCACCTCGGAAGATTTGTCACTAAGCGAGATGTAACGGTACAAGACGCTTTGAAAAAGCTCCCTGGTGTGGAGGTCTCGAAGGGTGGTACCATCTCTTACCTTGGCAAGGCAATCGACAAACTGACGATTGATGGCATGGATATGCTGGGCAAAGACTACCAAAGTACGATTCAGAGTCTATCTCACAACAAGATCGAGCGGGTAGAGATCATGGAAAACCAGCAGGATGTAAAGATGCTCAAGGACTTGGTGGGTGACGACAAGATCGTGATGAATCTCGTGCTCAATCGCAGGGCACGCGGACGAGCCAATGGCAAGGCGGAAGTCGGTGCAGGTATAGACAGTCACGAAGAAATTGCTTACAGGGGGATGGGGCATCTACTCTATGTGCAGCCGAGGTGGCAGACAACATTAGAGGGTCGAATAGAAAAGGACTTCAATGCCACTGACGAAGTGAAGCCCTATGTAATACCACCACTGATGCCTTCGAGCCCTTTGTTCAATAGTCTCCCAGTAGGATTGTCTGCACCAGAGCCCACTGTATCTCCCCACTTCTACCTCAGGCAAAGGGGAGGTCAAGGCAAGCTCAAGAGTGTCTACCAATTAGCCTCCGACCACACCATTAATGCCAACCTCAGTTACTCAGACTATACGGGTCGCCATACCTATGGTAACGAACTGACCTTCCTGACCCCATTGGGCAATGACAATATACAACTCAATGAAAATCGGGTAGACATACGTTCTCGAGAGCAAATCATCAGAGGCGACTTAGAGTACAAGAGAAATGAGCAAGCAAATTATCTCAATGATGAAATAGAATACGTAGGGTTGAGACGGAATCAACAAGATGATATACTACGTACTCATACACCATCTAATCAGGAAGTAGATCAACGCTCACATCTAGTTCGTAATAGTCTTAGTTGGAGCAAGCGCAATGGGAGCAACGTTTTCTCTTGGGGTAACACCCTTTCATTTCAATCCTCTCCTCTACTATCGCTTACTTCTCCCGAAATAGAGCAGAAGTTCAGAGAGCAATTGTTAGAAGCCAAACTATTCACCTCCTTTCAGTTTCCACTGACCAAGGGATGGCGACTCAGTTTTCCAATATCCCTGAGCTACGACTCGGATATTATCTATAAGGAGGGCGTGGAATTTACCCAAGGGACTCGATGGGATATCGCTCTCACGCCCAATTTTTGGAAGTTTAACCAAGGAGAAAATAATATTTCGTTCTCCATGGCGACCACGCTGGCTCTTATGAAATATGATAAAAACGATCTGGCAACACGGCTCCTACTATCCCCCTCAATCAACTACATGTATCGCTTCAATAGGGTCTGGAGCGTCAGTGGCTCGCTCAGCTACAATCAAAAAGCAGGCAGTCTACTGGATCTCTTACGAGTCCCATATTACGCCTCTTATCGTCAAGAAGTACTGGGTAGTGGAACCCTCACGAATACACAAAGTGGCAATTTAATCGTGAGCTTCAGCTTCCGCAAGCCAATACAGGAGCTCTATGGAGCGATTTCTTTGTTTGGTAATTATAGTTACAACGATCATCTCTTTGCAGATAATCCTTCAGAGGGTCTCAATAGGATAGAATTGGTCAGAGGTGACAACACATCTGGGAGCTATAGAGCCAATGCCTATGTTTCACGCTTTTTCCGAAAAAGTAAGACCAAGGTCTCCATGGGGATTTCTGCCACTTATGCTCACTACGAATCTATCCGCCGAGAGATAAAGCAGAAGTCTAAGGTCACAGATTTAAGCACTTGGGGAGAGGTGCAGTTTAACCTTTCAGAGCATTGGTCGGGGACTTACCATTGCTCTGCGGTTCGCTCACAAATGCGGTATGCCGACCAACAGCTACCACCACTCCATAGCCTGACCAATAAAATAGATGTCACTTATTCTCCGACCGACTACCTGCATCTTACTCTCAGTGGCGAACATCAAGGAAAGGAGCTTAGAGCTAAGGAGATGAAACACCTCTTTCTCCTTAGTGCTGTGGGAGAGTATCGTAGCCATCTAGGCAACTTCAAGCTACACCTACACAACCTCCTCAATATGCAGGAATATGGGTTTGCAAGATATAGTGCCACTGAAAGCAACCGCTCTTGGTACCAACTACGTGGACGCTCCGCCCTCCTCTCCTACACTTTCTACTTCTGACAGTCGCAACAAGGTTATATCTACGACAGCCCAATTGGTCTAAAATTGGTGCTGTCGCAGAATTGTGGTAATTTTGAGGGTAGTTAGGAGATTACACAATTATACACATACAATGAGTAAGCATAAGGACGAGGAGGTGAAACTCCCTTGGCATAAGCGGCTAAAGGGTTGGCAGTATCTATTGCTCAATATCGGTGCTATGATAGTAGTAGGGATACTACTGCTATGGGGTGCGATGGGATTGCTAAGTATCTATACCCGTCACAATGGCTCTTTTAGGATGCCAGATATAAAAGGGATGACTCAAGAGGATGCGATAGCAAGACTGAAAAAAGACCATCTATACATGGAAATTGCGGACTCTGTCTATGTAGCTGGGGAGGTGCCCGGGATTATCCTTGAGACCACCCCAAAAGCAGGGACACTCATCAAGAGCAGGCGCACCATCTATGTGACGGTTAATACCATGAATATTAAGACAATTGCTCTACCACAATTTGAGGAGCAATCGGCTCGCTCCGTAGAGATGATTCTCAAGGGTGCTGGATTTACTAATATCGTCAAGGAATACGTCCCTGGACCACATGATCAACTGGTTCTGCACATTAAAGACCAAACTGGAAAGTATTTAATGGCAGGAGATCGTATCCCCTATACTACTCAGCTTATCATGGAGGTAGCTTCGACTGAGGCTTATCAGGCGATGATGCTCGATAGCTTAGTTGTGAGTAGTATGGACTCACTTTACTCTGCTCCTGCTTCTCCTCAAGAGACAGGAGGTGATGGAGAAAACTGGTTTTGATAACTTCGGATGACTGACAAAGCATACTTGGATGAGGAGGAATTGGAGCTAGAAGAGGGCGAAAGCTCTCAGGAGCTGTATGAACACTTCTCGTGTATCGTAGATAGAGGGCAATCTCCGCTCCGTATCGATCGCTTTCTCGTGGATCGTATGCCCAAAGTAAGCCGCAATCGAATACAGCAGGCAGCAGATGCCGGGGCAATATTTGTAAATGACAGACCTGTAAAGTCTAACTACAAAGTACGCCCAGGCGAGGTGGTATCGATGAAACTAGAGCATCCGCCCTATGAGATAGAGATACTCCCCGAAGATATTCCTCTTGATGTTGTTTACGAAGATCAGTATCTGATGGTAGTGAATAAGCCTGCGGGGCTGGTAGTGCACCCAGGTCACGGGAATTATACGGGGACACTGCTCAATGCCATCGCTTTTCACCTCCAAGATTATCCAGAGTACGACCCCAATGACCCAGAAGTCGGCTTGGTACATAGAATTGATAAGGACACCAGCGGTTTACTCCTCATCGCCAAAGAGGCTACTGTCCGGACAGCACTCGCCAAGCAGTTTTTTGAAAAATCCACTCGCCGTGAATACTTAGCTTTAGTTTGGGGAAGAATGCCCGAGAAAGAGGGGACAATCCAGACCAACCTAGGGCGTGATCCTCGAGATCGGATGGTGATGACGACTTTCCCATACGGAGGAGAGGAAGGGAAGACCGCAGTCACCCACTATAAAGTGGAGGAGGAGCTGGGCTATGTATCTCTGATAAGATGTAAATTGGAAACAGGGCGTACCCACCAAATTAGAGCTCACGTCAAGAGCTTAGGAAACCCGATATTTAATGATGAGAGATATGGTGGCGAGCAAATATTGAGGGGAAATCGCTTCGCTAGCTACCGGAAGTTTATTGAGAATTGTTTTGATCTCTGCCCCCGACAAGCACTCCACGCTCAGACGCTGGGATTTTACCACCCAATATTTAAGGAACAGATGGACTTTACCTCTCCTCTGCCCGAGGATATGGCGGCGCTACTGGAGAAGTGGCGCAAGTACATCGCCGCAGGAGTGATTACAGCAGACAATTTTATAGAAGAGGAATGAGTAAATTGCCTAAAATAGCCCTTATAGCGGGCGGATATAGCGGTGAATATGAAGTGTCTCTTAGGAGTAGAGCTGGGATTATTAGCTTTCTTAAAGGGCGCCCATTCGACATCTATCCTGTGTTGATAAAGCGTGACAAGTGGATAGTAGAGCTTAATGAAGAGGAATATCCTATCGATCGTAACGACTTCTCCTTTACAAAGGATGGAGAAAGGGTATCCTTTGATTACGCTTATATAACCATCCATGGGACACCTGGTGAGGATGGATTGCTGACTGGCTATCTAGATATGCTGGGAATACCCTATAGTTGCTGCCCTACTGCCATTGGTGCGCTTACTTTCAATAAGTATCTGTGCAAGCACTTTCTCCATAGTTTCGGTATACAAATTGCACCAAGTGTGAGGCTCAGACGAGGCGATGCTATTCGTCCGATCATCCTTGCTGTAGAGCCTGGTCTTCCTGCCTTTATAAAACCTAATGTAGGTGGTAGCAGTGTGGCCACTACTCGGGTAGAAGAGGTCAATGAGATACTTCCAGCAGTGGAAACGGCATTTAGCGAAGGAGAAGAAGTACTGATGGAGACTTTGATTTCAGGCACTGAAGTGACGTGCGGAGCTTACGAGGATTCCGAAGGACTTCACATACTCCCTGTCACAGAGGTGGTTCCTAAAAATAAGTTCTTCGACTATGATGCCAAATACAATGGTGCAGTAGAGGAAATTACTCCAGCTCGTATTAGTGCTGAAATGACTGCCGAGATACAGCATCTCACAAGAGAGATTTATGGTCATTTAGGAGCTTCTGGCATCATTAGGGTAGACTTTATTATCGAAAATGGGACACCGGTGTTGCTGGAGGTCAATACTACGCCTGGGATGACAGCCACCAGTTTTATCCCTCAACAAATAGCCGCTGATGACAAATCTGTCGGCGATGTATTGGAGGGGATTATCAATTATCACTTAAGCAAGACAAAGTCATGAGCAAGGGACTAATCAATACCGGTGACGCATACTTCGAAAGCATCCGCCCTTATCTCGACAGTGAGGTACAGGAGGGAGTTCAGTCTATTATGAAAGAGGAGATGCTTGTGAAAATAATGAAGCAAGTATATGGTGAAATAAATGAGGAGCAACTGAAGGCAATAGTAGCCCAATGCCATACTATTTTTGACTTCAAAGTCAAGATGGTCAAGCCAGTTCTTGACTATCTCCTAAAGCACACAACTTTCTCGCTAACCATGTCAGGCAAAAGCAAGATGGATAGAAGTGGAGCAGAAAAATACCTCTTTATCTCCAATCATCGCGATATCATACTCGACTCTGCTTTTCTCAATTACCTTTGTATCGAGGCAGGGCTCCCTTTACCTAGGATTGCGATTGGCGACAACCTGCTCATTACCGATTGGATTAGAGCTGTAGTGCGTCTCTGTGATGCTTTTATCGTGAAGCGTCATCCCTCGATGCGTGAGATGCTTCTCGAGAGCAAGCGTCTCAGTAGCTATATCCGTAGCTCAGTATCAGGAAACGAAGCCTCTGCATGGCTAGCTCAAAGTGAGGGTAGACGCAAAAATTCTGACGATCGTACACAGACAGCAGTACTCAAGATGCTCACCCTTAGCGCAGACAAGGAGCAAAGTGAGCAGGAGATACTACAGGAACTGAAGATTACTCCAATATCCATCACCTATGAGTATGACCCTTGCGACTACCTAAAGGCTCGTGAAATGCTTGCGAAGAAGTTGGATCCAGAGTGGAAAAAGAGTCCAATGGATGATATGATTAATATGCAAACGGGGTTGATGGGACAGAAAGGTCGCATACACTTCAGTGTTGGAGATACGCTCCGAGACCTATCGGTAATCACACGAAGTGCAGAAAATAAGCAAGAGGTATTGGACTTGGTGGCGAAAGAGATAGATTGCCAAATATTTACCAACTACAGATTCTATCCAAATAATTATATCGCATTTGACCTACTACATGGTGGTCGCCAGTTTGAGAAGATGTATAGCCCTAAGGAAGAACAAACTTTTACCAATTACTTAGAAGAACAAATCAAGAAAGTGGAGGCATCAGAAGAGCACTATAACTTCGTCAAAGAACGCATCCTTGAAATGTATTCTATGCCACTCAAAAACCACCTCGTCACCACAAAACAGATACGATAATATGGATGTACTCGTTATAGTAGACCCACAGAACGACTTCATTACAGGCTCTCTCCCTGTACCGGGGGCGGTCGAAGCGATGAATAGGCTGGCTGGAGGACTCCCAAAGATTTCTTCAGAAGAAATTGTGATAACCATGGACTGTCATCCAATAGAGCACTGTAGTTTTGAACCCTTTGGCGGTATTTGGCCACCACACTGCGTGAAGTACAGTACCGGGGCAGCCATTTGGGAACCCCTGATGAAGACACTCAGCCATATCGGACAGCCTATACATTTCATTGAAAAAGGACAATCCATAGATAGGGATCAGTACAGTGCATTTGAAGATACATATCCGAGTCTATTAGATCAAGCGAATAGGATTTACCTTTGCGGGATTGCAGGAAATGTGTGTGTATTGAATAGTCTTCGAGACCTTGTGAAGCACGGGTTGGCAAATAAAATCACCGTCATCACAGACGCATCCCCGAGTCTTGACGATGGCACAGCACTCAAGGAAATAATCCAAGAGTACGGCGTAGGAGTAGTTACACTAGATAAATTATAATATATGAGTTGGTTTGATTGTAAAATCACATACGAAAAGGAGATAAACCAGTCGGGAAAGATGCGCAAAGTCAGTGAAAGTTATCTCATCGATGCAGAGACTTTCACAGATGCAGAGGCACGAATGGCGGAAGAAATGGAGGGGCGTGGCAGCTTTATCATGGATAGTGTGAAGAAGGTAAGGCTTTACGACCTCTTTGTAGATGACAAGAGTGAACGCTACTACAAGTGTAAGGTTGGCTTCATCACTCTTGACGAAAAAGCTGGCGTGGAAAAAAAGAAATACGTCCAAATGATTGTGCAAGCAGATGACATAGACCATGCTCTTGAAAATCTCCACAAGGGGATGCAGGATACTCTCGGAGAGTATGATGTCGCTAGCATCACTGAGACCCTGTACATGGATGTATTCAAATACAAAATAAATACCGAGCCTAAGTAGTGAGTATTAGAGAGCGATTAGAAACAATACGAAGGCAGCTCCCCGAAACGACAAAGCTTATAGCTGTATCTAAATACCATACTCCAGAAGAGGTGATGGAGGCTTATGATGCAGGCCATAGGCTCTTTGGGGAAAATAGAGTCCAGGAATTACTTCCCAAGCGAGAAGCACTCCCCAAGGATATTGAGTGGCATTTGATTGGCACACTTCAGCGCAACAAAGTGAAGTATGTGGTACCATTCGTGAGTATGATTCATAGTATCGATAGCGTAAAGCTGCTCAAAGAGGTAGAAAAGGAGTGCTCAAAACAAGGTCGCAAAGAGCTGCCAGTGCTATTGCAGATACACATATCGAGAGAGGAAACCAAGCACGGATTTTCTCCAGAAGAAGTGAAGAAGTTTTTAACTACGGAACTACTAAACGAACTTCAATACACTAAGATCTCAGGCATCATGGGGATGGCTTCGTTAACAGACGACATGGATAAGGTCGAAAACGAATTTGCCGAGATGCAAGAGCTCTTTGATGAGCTACGCAATGGAGTCTTCAAGAATAGCCCTTCTTTCTCTGAGCTATCAATGGGGATGACGCACGACTACCCCATCGCCGTCAAACATGGGGCTACAATTATCAGGATTGGAAGTGCAATTTTCAGTTAATTGTAGCTTAAATCAAAAAAGGTATTAGATATTTACCTACTTTTGTGGTGTAGTATTTATTTTCACAGCTAGAGATAAGGTTTTATGAAAGAGATTGAGAACCCCTTTGACCTCGAAGACGAGAGCCTCGATTGGTACAACGAAGAGCTCCTAGAGTTTGTCCGTGAAGAGACAGCAGAGATGGAGAGCATCACCACACTCATGGATCAGGATATCCTATATCTTTTCGAGCTATGGGAGGATTATGTACAGCAGTTAGATAGTGAGGAAGAGGTAGTAGAGGTGGAGCCAGAGGATTTCCACTCCTTTGCCTTAACCACAGCTACTGAGGATGGACAAGACATTTCAATCTCTGTGGACGATTTGGTGCTTCTCATCCAGTTGCAACAGGAGTTTGACGAATCGTTGGGAGAGGAAGATGACTTTGAAGAGTAATATTTGTTTTTATAGAATTTGATTATGACAAAGATTAAAGAATTTCTAAGCGTAAGTGTGGTGACTCTCGGGCTAGTACTGAGCGGATGTGGTGCGAGTAACTCATTGAAGGGAGCCGGCATTGGCGCGGCTGCCGGAGCAGCCATCGGTGCTGGCATTGGCAAGGTAGCAGGAAATGCTGGTATTGGTGCTATTATCGGAACCGCTGTAGGAGGTGCCGCTGGTGGTATTATTGGTAACCAAATGGACAAGCAGGCAAAGGAGCTTGAGGCTCAAATTCCAGATGCTACCGTAGAAACAGTAAATAATGGCGAGGCAATCCGTGTGACATTTGAGAGCGGGATACTCTTCCCAGTTAACTCAAGTACCCTCAGTGCAGACTCACGCGAGGCTCTTAGGAAGTTTGCCGAGAATATGAATGCCAATCCTGATACAGATATCAAGATTATTGGTCACACCGACAGTACTGGTAGGTATGAGTATAATATGCAACTCTCTCGTGATCGTGCGATGAGCGTACTCAATTTCCTCCGTGCCAATAATGTAGAAAGCTCTCGCATGACTAGTGAGGGTGTGGGTCCAGATCAACCCCTTGTAGAAGGGAAAACCAAGGCTGATTTGGCAAAAAACCGTCGTGTAGAAATCTTCATCGTGCCTAATGCCAAGATGATTAAAGAGGCACAAGAGGCTGCGAAGAAGTAATTAGCTTACTGGGATTTATTATTTACCACCTTGATAGATTGGATATTTTCAATCTGTCGGGGTGGTTTCTTTATTATAAAAACACCCGATGGCTAAAATCTCCTATACATAGGAGATCGGAGTACAGAGTCCCTCATTTTACTATTATTTCTCACGTCAAACCCACGTTAATAAAGACAAAAACCGGAGAAATAGTATTTACTTACGATATTCTTTATTAAGTTTGTGGTAGTAAAAGAAAGGGGAATAATTTTCACTATATAAAGGATAAAAAAGTATGAGTTTTCTAACTAACGACAAGCTTGTAATTGTAGGAGCAGCAGGTATGATTGGCTCTAACATGGTGCAGACGGCAGCAATGATGCGCCTCACATCTAACCTCTGCATGTACGACCCATTTAAGGCAGGTCTAGAGGGGGTATATGAAGAGATGCGCCACTGTGGATTTGATGGTATGAATCTCACCTTTACCGACGATATCGCTGAGGCTCTTAAAGATGCTAAGTATATTATTTCTTCGGGTGGTGCTCCAAGAAAAGAGGGTATGACTCGTGAGGATCTCCTCAAAGGTAATAGCGAGATTGCTGCTGAATTGGGACAGAATATCAAGAAGTACTGCCCAGATGTGAAGCACGTGACTATTATCTTCAACCCCGCAGATATTACAGGTCTTGTGACTATGCTGCATGCAGGTATCGATCCACGCCGCGTCACTACTCTAGCAGCACTCGATAGCACTCGTCTACAGAGCGAATTAGCTCGCCACTTTGGTGTAGCTCAGTCTGATGTGCAGGGTGCATATACTTATGGTGGTCACGGTGAGCAGATGGCTGTTTTTGCATCAAAAGCGATCATTGCCGGCAAGCCGCTCAAAGATATGATGGGCACTGACAAACTCACTAATGAGAAGTGGGCAGAAATTCGACTCAAGACGACTCAAGGCGGAGCCAATATCATCAAGCTACGTGGTCGTTCATCATTTCAGAGTCCTTCATACTGCTCAGTAGAAATGATTGCTGCAGCGATGGGCGGAAAGGCATTCCCATGGCCTGTAGGTACTTTTGTGAATAATGATAAGTATCAAAATATCATGATGGCTATGGATACAACTATCGGCAAGGATGGTATCGTAAGCTACAATGTACCACAAGGGACTGATGCCGAGGTTGCAGAGCTAGATGCAAGCTACGCTCACCTTGTAGAGCTTCGCGATCAAGTGATTGAGATGGGTGTGATACCAGCTATTAAGGACTGGGGTACAATCAACCCACACTTTGCCAAGTAATTAGCTCACAAAAATAAATAAGGCGACTCTCAGTGTAATATCTGAGAATCGCCTTTTCATTTGCTTCCATATTGCACAAGTCGGCAAATTGTTATATCTTTGCCGGTGCTAAGGAGCAATTTACTTGCCCAGATGGCGGAATTGGTAGACGCGTTGGTCTCAAACACCAATAAGGTAACACTTGTACCGGTTCGATCCCGGTTCTGGGCACTTCAAATTAAGTTACAAACCACAGTGTAGAGCCGTAAGAGATTACGGCTCTACGGGTTTTGTAGCTTATCACTTTACTAGGTTATGATATGGGAAACTATCTGAGCACAGACAAAAAGAAGATTACCGCTACCCGCTTCAAAGCGATGAAAGGGTTGGGGGAAAAAATAGCGATGCTCACTGCATACGACTATACAATGGCACGTCTGCTGGATGAAGCTGGGGTAGACTCGCTCTTGGTCGGCGACTCGGCAAGCAATGTCGTAATAGGCAATCCAACAACACTTCCTATCACCCTGGATGAGATGATTTATCATGCGCGCTGCGTCGCTAATGGAGCAAAGTGCGCTTTTGTAGTAGCTGATATGCCCTTTGGGACGGTTCATGGTGACCCCAAGGTCGCACTCGCTGCTGCCATTAGAATGATGAAAGAGAGCGGAGTTGATGCTATAAAGGTTGAAGGTGGTGCACAGGTCAAAGATTCGCTCAAAATCATCCTTGATGCTGGCATCCCTATCGTGGCGCATCTCGGTCTCACGCCACAGTCGGTGAATAAGTTGGGTGGCTACGGTGTGCAAGCCAAGGAGGAGGCAGAGGCACAACAGTTACTGCGAGACTGCCAGATGGTGGAGGAGCTCGGGTGTTGTGGCTTAGTACTCGAAAAAATTCCAAGTGATTTGGCGAAGAAAGTAACGGAGACCATCTCTATACCAACCATAGGTATTGGAGCCGGCAATGCTACGGACGGACAGGTACTTGTCTGCACGGACATGCTAGGAATGACCATGGACTTTAAGCCAAAATTTCTTCGTCACTTTGCACAAGTAGGAGAGATAATCCAAGGTGCTGTCGCAGACTACTGTAGAGAGGTAAAGACCGGGACGTTTCCCAACGAAGACGAAAGCTACTAATACCGTTTATGGATCAAATAATAGCTTTTGAGTGGCAGCAGCTACTCAATGAGGAAAGTATTACACTTATCCTCGATTATCTTGGCACTTTTGCCTTTGCCATTTCGGGCGTTCGATTAGCATCAGGTGAGAATATCGATCTTTTTGGAGCCTATGTCATTGGCTTGCTTACAGCTGTTGGTGGTGGAACCATCAGGGATCTACTTTTGGGACTTACTCCATTTTGGCTCACCACACCTTCTTATGTACTGATTACGCTTATTTCCCTCTTAATAGTCATCACATTTAGGAAGCAACTAGTGAAGATGAATGAACAGCTCTTCCTATACGATGCTATTGGACTTGGGTTCTTTACCATCGTAGGTATGGAGAAGGCTATTATGGTGGGATTCCCTTTTTGGGTGGCACTTCTAATGGGTGTAATCACCGGCTCATTTGGCGGTTTGCTCCGTGATGTATCGATAAATCAAGTCCCATTAATCTTCCGAAAGGACATCTATGCCATGGCGAGCGTCTCCGGCGGTTTGGTATTCGGTTTGCTAGAGGCATTTGGGGTACAACATATATTGGTACAGGTCATCAGCGTATCGGTAGTGATTGCTACTCGAGTGTTGTGTGTAAAATACCATATATCACTTCCAGTCCTCAAAGCGACAGAGTAAACGAGAAAAGGGTGGTATTGCTAAGCAATACCACCCTTTTCTCGTTTATTTTAATCCTAATAGAGTACCTCTACGATATTGGTCACTACATCCATATCTGTGATTACTTGATCCTGATCAGCCATACGCTCGCTCAGTAAATCTAAGTCATTTGGGAGATAAGTAAAGGAGGTTTTGCCAAGACCCGCAAAGGATTTGACCTCAATTTTGTAATGGTGATTGCGTACTACTCCGAAGTAGCCACCGCTATTTACAGTTCCTCCTATTTGATCCAAGGTGAAATGGGTAATTGGCAGGGCATAGTAACTATAGCTTCCGTGGTAGTACTGTACCTCACTATCCTCGTAACCCTTCTCTAAGGAAGCGGAAGGTAATTTACCATTTTCAAGGAAGCGATCGGCAATCTCTATGAGTTGCTGATCTTTTTCACTCTTCACCTCTTTTGCCTTAGCTTGGTTGTAAAGGTTTACAAAGGCTTTGGCCTCGTGATAAGTCCCTAGATAATTGACCCAGCTAAGATTAGTATCAGCCAATTGCTCCGGAGTGAGTCGCTCCTTTAGCGATTTAGGAATCATCCTTACACGGATAATCAGTCGGGTAACAGTGTTTGACCTACTCTCACTACCAGCCAAGGTATTTTCAGGTATTGCACGGTAATTACTTACAACTTCTTGAGACAATGAGGAATTGTGCCTTCCTGACTCACTCATCTTTGAGCGGAAGAAAAAGTCATTGGATAGCTCATCAATACTCTTCGTAGCGAAGCCGGTGTAGTTGGCATCAATAGGATATTTCAATCCGAAGGTATTCTCAAGGGATTCATCATATTCTGGAAATAAGAGATACTTTTTATTTTGAACATCAGGGTAGAATTGCAGCTTATCCCCTATAATCTCCATCTCTGTATTCTGCACCCTCAGTGTCCATTGAACTGAAACTACCGCATTAATCGCCGACAATCTAGCAGGCGGAAGCGTATAGACACGATTTACCGCATTGTCTGAAAAGAGCTCTTTAGAGATAGTAATGGGTTCGGAGATATAGTGGTTATTCACCAGATTATTTTTCACGAAATCCTCTCCATCTATATAGTTCATTGGCTGTCGGAGCATAGAGAAAGGCTGTCCAATAGCAGTCGCAGCCTTGAGCTCTGTATTGAGTGTCGCAAAGACATAGACAATGTAGTCACCCACCTTTATGCGTTCATTTCCTCTAATCGAGAAGGCAAAACCAGCTTCAGTTGATTCCTTGACAGCGTCCAAATCGGCTCCCGACAACAGCCCCCTTGTGGCAGAAATATTTTTGTCAAAGGCGTAGACGACTTTGTCGGGCTGGGTATGGTCTACTTGATCAACAGAGTAGAATACGATTCTCAAACCATCGAAGGTGATTCTATGCTTGCGTTCTTCAGCAACATCGGTAGGATATGTCCGTAGGTTCGAGCGATCGAAGTCACTAAAATCTACACTCAGACTTACTTCTGCGGTTTCATCTCTCCCTTCATTTACTAGGGTATTGCCCAATTCCACTCGTTTATTACAGCTCAAAAGTAGCAATATGATTGCTGCCCCTCCAATAAAATATGTTTTCATCTTTTAGATAAATACATAATTCCCTATGCTGCACACTATGTGTAGCATAGGGGAATTGTTTATTTACTTTTAACCTGCACTTACAGACCAAGTTTGGTACGGATTGCCTTGGGGATAGCATTTTTATGCACTACAATATTTATCGTCTTGCCAGCGACAAACGGCTCAGATACATACCAAATCCCCTTATAAGCTCCTGCTTCGCCCCAAGAATTCTTAACCATGTAAAACTTCTTACCATTTTGATCCTTTGCGATACCATAAATCACCATTCCATGGTCGTCAGTAGTAGTGAAGTTGTCATAACCTGCTTGCCTCCACTCCTGGGTCACGTTGATCTCAGGGGTACCAGGTGTACGCACCAGCTCCTGAATCATTGCCTTCTTGTCTGTTGCGCTTGCACCAATCCAACGAGCTTGATCCGAACCAGTAGTCTCTGCAGTCTCAACATCCACAAGGATACCAAGACCATCGCGATTAAAGCCTACTTCGCTCACGTCTGCTCCCCAAGCGATGCCATAGCCATTGTTGATAGCATTATCAAATACTTGTAGAAACTCATTAAGTGGGAGATTGTAGGAAGAAGAATTTCTCCAGTTGTCCGGAATCTCTATGATAAACTTCTCGTAGAATGGATGATGGGTAAAACTGGTCAGCGATACATAGTCATCCATATTTAGCCCCAACGCCTTTACGAAACTCTGTGGCGTGTAGGTCTTACCCTCAAATGTAAAACTCTCTGGCACTTCCCCGAGGTAAGAATCGATGATACTACCAAATGCCTTTTTCCAAGCAGGTGTCATACCTCCCTTATCGGTATCCTTGACGATGGCATTTAGATAGGCTTCAGCCACCTTGTGGATTTCATTGTGGTTGTGACGTTCACTTCCATACTCCAGACCTTCCATCTCACTCATTGGCACGATACCATAGTGCTTTACAGAGTAGAGTACGTCGTAAAACGAACCACCAGGTCCAAAATTGGCAAAGCCATGGTAGCGTAGATAATTCTCTGCCTTATCTCTGTATGAGTGCGAAACTACGTGCATAGGAGCAAGCACTACATTTTTACCACTGATACGGATTGCCTCCATTTCAAGAAATGCTAAACCGCTGAAAGCCCAGCAGGTACTGGAATTGGCTTGGTTTTGGATAGCGGTAATAGGGAGCTCTTTCTGGACAGTAAATTGATACTGCTTTTCTTGTGCCATAGCTGGCATAGCAAGCCCCAAAAGCACGACGAGCGTGGTAAGTACTTTAGGTATACGATTCATAATCTTATTGATTAACGGTTATATAAAAATGTTACTTAGTTTCTAATCATCTAGGACGAAGTTCCAGATCAGAGGTCATTGCTTGTAACCAAGGATTGTCCTTAGTTAGAAAGGCCAATTTTTCTTGTGGTGTCTGTGGTCCTGCCTCTTCTTGGTGTATATCTACTTCGATTGAAATTCCAATTTGGTCATTTTGCAAATCATCGTGAAGCGTCTGCAACAGCAAATCCAATACCTCCATCACTTGCTGACGATGAGTATTACTTTGCACTACGATGTTGATTCTGTGATCCGTGGACTTTTTGGGTAGATTACGCTCCAGTACCTGCTTAGCGATTGGAGCTTTGACCATAGAAGCGACCTTGCGCCAGCTTTCTTGTAGCTCCTCCTCAGAGTAGTCTTCGGATCTATTGAGCTCCACACGTTGTTCCCCTTGATGCTCATTCTCTCCATGCTGCCTGCCTGTCGTAATGTCGATACCAAACATCTTCTGTGCTCCACTCCCGGATGCCGTTGTATTGGACTTCGCCTTTGGAGTAGATACAGGTCGAGTATAGACTTGCTGTGGCTGGCTCACTTGTCCCACAGGAGGCTGTGATTCTCGACTTGGTGCCTCCAAAGGAGTTGGCTTTGTCGGCTCGGTAGCAGGTGGTATCGCAAGTGGGCTATTGTTATTCATCTCGCACATCTGCATCAATGCTACCTCGAGCGCTAGCCGCTTATCCCCACTACCCTTGTATTGCATACCGAAACCACTGCTCACCTTGAGGTAGTTCCAAAGCATATAGGCTGGTGTGTAGGCTGCAGCCTTTTGCATTCGCTCCTTTATCGACTGAGGACGCTCCACCAAGAAAAGGGTATCTGAGGACTGTGCCAAAAGTACATCGCGTAGAAATCCTGAAAACCCTCGCATGATTATATCTCCCTCATAGCCACGTATAAGCAGGTCATTGACCAGTGTCAATGTCTTGGAGTATGAGCCCTCATTGACAAAGAATAGCAGCTTGAAGTACTCATCCTCATCTAGTAGATTTAGATTTTCACGCACGCCTTGAAGCGTAACATTGCCGCCACCAAAGCCCGCAATTTGGTCAAACATACTAAGTGCATCTCGCATGCCACCATCGGCGGCAATACCTATCATCTGCAATGCTTCGGGCTCCGTACGGATACCCTCATGCTGTGCTATCCATTGCAGATGGTCTGCTATGTCTTGGGCTGTAATACGACTAAAGTCATGCACCTGACAGCGAGAAATAATTGTAGGAAGCACCTTGTGCTTCTCCGTAGTAGCTAGTATAAAGATGGCATGAGCCGGTGGCTCCTCAAGTGTCTTGAGGAAAGCATTGAAGGCACTGCTAGAGAGCATGTGTACCTCGTCGATAATGTACACCCTATACTTGCCACTGACAGGTGCAATATACACTTGGTCTATGAGCTGCCGAATATCATTGACAGAATTATTGGAGGCCGCATCGAGCTCCATAATGTTGTAGGAGCGTTGTTCATTTGCTGCCTGGCAGCTCTCACATTCATTACAAGCCTCTCCTGAGCTGGTACGATTTTGGCAATTTATCGTCTTGGCAAATATGCGTGCACACGACGTTTTGCCCACACCCCTAGGACCACAGAATAGATAGGCATGAGAGAGTTTATTCTGTCCTATAGCATTCTTCAGTGTAGTGGTAAGTGCTTTCTGACCGACTACACTTTCAAACGTACTCGGGCGATATTTCCTCGCCGATACTACAAAATCACCCATTGCCTAAATCAGAGCGATGAAGCATCAAAATTGATGGGCAATAGCAATCTACAATCCGCCACAATCTTCACGGAATTAGACCCTGCCAGATAAACTGGATAAGGGTGTTTATGCCTATCTGCAGTCTCTAGCAACACCTGGCGACATCCCCCACAAGGTGCGGCTACAGCAGCAAACTGATTGTCTTCCCTCATTGCAGTCACCACAAGTGCCACCACAGGATCATCCGGATACTGAGCCCCAGCATAGAAGAGGGCAGTACGCTCAGCACACAGTCCGGACGGATAGGCTGCATTTTCCTGGTTGGATCCTGTCACAATCCTTCCACTCTTTAGCCTAAGCGCAGCCCCTACCCTAAACTTTGAGTAGGGTGCATAAGCATCGCGAGCAATCGCACGTGCGGCATCCACTAGCTCGCGCTCAGCACTACTCAGCTCGCTAAACTCCTTTTCCACTACAGGCACCACAATCTCACTCTTCTTCATCTTCGTCTGCTATGCTTATTTTACTTCCAATGTAAAGATACTAATTATTCCTAACTCTAAAATAATCATTGGGCATAAACTACCAAGGCGACTCCAAAGGGCTACCTAAATTCCGAAAATAAAGAATGCCGGTCTATTGGTGGCATGCTTTTCAGGAACGCCATATATAGAGAAGATCTGATTGCTCTATAGAGGAGATTTCTCCGCTCTATAGAGAAAGTCTGGTCGCTCTATAGAGGAAATCTGGTCGCTCTATAGAGGAAATCTAACCGCTCTATAGAGGAAGTCTGGTCTTTTCACCGACAGATACCCTCTGCCCGCAGATTGAGGAGATAGTAGGGTAACCACTATGTATTCGGACTTTGATTGATAAATGGAAAACAAAAAGGGCTGTACAGACGTAAATCTGTACAACCCTTTATTGTAAAGTTGGTAGAGGGGGCTACACTACTTCTCGCTCAGGAAGTCCATCGAACGAGTGATAAAGCTATCAAGCGCTTCGCCCTTAAGGAGACCACTGGAGAGGAGACCAAGGTCGATGAGCTGAGAGATAACCTTATGGTTTGTCCCGAAGTTCTTATAGATTTCAGAGAGTTTTTGGTCGATCTCATCAATCTTGCCATTTGTGGCATTGAGGTCGTCTCTGAGGGTCTTCTTCTCTTCATCGCTTAGCTTATCATCGTCCAACTGCTGACGGATGACAGAGGCTCTGGCCTCCTGCCCACGGTAATCGGCTTGGAGCGCTTTGTACTCTTCGCTTTCGGTTTCGTTGAATACCACTGCGATTCCCCTTACTACAGGGTGATCGAGATTAAGATTCACCACATAGCTATCTGGGAGATCGCCATAGAAGTTCATACCCTGCTGCATCGCTGCCATATCCTTCATACGTCGCATGTATTCACCCTGTACTAATACCAATGGCTTCGCACTCTTGCCTTGATGGCTAGTCTGCACTGAGAGCATCACTTTGTCCTCCTTAGGTAGCTGCTGCTCAAATAGATGCTCAAGGAGAGATTTGTCTTCCTCAGATACCTCGGCATGGTCGCCGATCTGGTTTTCTTTCTTGATTAGATTGTCGACAGTGTCGCTATCCACCCGAATGAAATGAGACTGTGCAACCTTCTGCTCGAGCATACTGATCAAATGAATATCCAGCTGTCCATCCATCAATAGTACATCGTAACCCCGATCATTAGCAGCCTTGATATAGCTATACTGCTTCTCTGGATCCACAGCATATAAGTAGACGACCCGACCGTCCTTATCGGTCTGCTCTGGACTAATCAGTTCGCGATACTCTGAGAGAGTAAAATATTTTTGCTGCGTATTCTTGAGTAAAGCAAACTTCTCTGCCTTCTCGTAGAATTTCTCATCGGTAAGCATCCCATACTTGACAAATAGGTCAAGTACCTCCCACTTCTTCTCATAAGTCACACGATCATCCTTGAAGAGTTCGGCTAACTTGTCTGCTACCTTTCGAGTGATATAGGACGAGATTTTTTTCACATTATGATCTGCCTGTAAGTAGCTCCTAGAAACATTGAGCGGGATATCGGGCGAGTCGATGACTCCGTGCAGAAGCATTAGGAAATCTGGTACGATGCCCTCTACGGAGTCGGTAACAAAGACTTGGTTGGAGTAGAGCTGGATCTTATTTTTCTGCAAATCCATATTGCTCTTGACCCGTGGGAAATAGAGAATACCTGTCAGATTGAATGGATAGTCAATATTGAGATGTATCCAGAAGAGTGGTGTTTCGCCCATGGGATAGAGAGTCTGGTAGAAATCCTCATACGTCTTATCCTCAAGCTCGCTAGGCATCTTGGTCCATAAAGGTTCGGTAGCGTTGATTACAAGATCCCTATCAGTCTCGACTTCTTTACCCTCTTTCCATTCCTTTTCCTTACCAAACACAATAGGTACAGGCAAGAACTTTGCGTACTTCTCTAATAGCTGGCGAATGCGTATCGGATCAAGAAACTCTTTGGATTCCTCATCGATATGTAGAATAATATCAGTCCCTCGAGAGCGTTTCTCTGCTACTTCCATAGTAAATTCTGGATTGCCCTCGCAGCTCCAACGGATACTATCCTCCTCCTCTCGGTAGCTCTGGGTGTAGATTTCGACTTTACTAGATACCATGAAACTGGAGTAGAAACCCAGCCCAAAGTGCCCGATAATACTGGTGGCATCGTCTTTGTATTTCTCGACAAACTCCTCTGCTCCGCTTATGGCTATCTGATTGATGTACTTCTCAATCTCATCGGCACTCATACCCACACCGCTATCACTGATGATAAGCTTGTCGCCGTCAATCTTGACCTCTACTTTGAGATCTTCCATAGAGCCATTGTATTCACCCTTACTCGCTAGAGTGCGAAGTTTTTGGGTCGCATCTACGGCATTAGATACTATCTCACGGAGGAAAATCTCATTATCACTGTAGAGAAACTTCTTAATGATGGGGAACATATTATCGCTCTGTACCCCTATCTTACCATTCTTCATTTTCTTGTCACTCATATCATTAATATGCTATTGTTACACTTTCCTGCACTATATATGCAAAGTCGGTGCCAAAGCGGATAGAACTGACAAAAAGTGGGCTGTAACGGAAATTTCCGTCACAGCCCAAATATATCAGAAAAAAGGAGGTCGCAGACCTATGTCCACGACCTCCCGTCTATTAGGAATCCTAGGATTGGATTACTTCTCTGCAGTCATGATAACCACACGGTTCCAAGCGTTCTCTGCATATGGCTGAACACCGTCACCCTTATAGTCGATAGTGATCTGGCTAGAAGGTACACCGAACTCGTCAGTTAGGATACGAGCAACCTCACGTGCACGCTTCTCAGAAAGCTGCATATTGAAGTCAGAAGTACCGGTCTGAGCATCAGCATAACCTACAACAACTACAGGAGCGTTGTTAGACTTAACAAACTCAGCAGTGTTGAAGATATTGATCATCTGGTTGCGATCAACCTTTGCGCTACCGATGCGGAAGAATACTACATTCTCGCTCTTAACCTGAGTAGTTACAGCAGCAACCTCTGGGCACTCTGGGCAGCGTACTGGACGCTTGCTTAGCTCAGCATTCTGGCTACGTAGTGAGTTGATCTCGCTCTGTAGGCTGTTAAGAAGTGCATAGTCCATTGGCTCTACAGCCTCGAAACCAGAGTTGATGTTGAAGGTAAGACCAGCGCGTAGCTGTGCATTAGCTGCAACATTGTCATTCTGTGGGAATGCAGCGACAGAAGGAGCGATGGTTAGAGTTACGACTGGAGAAACCTTGAAGTCGAAGTTGATACCAGCGTTGGCAGTAACCATGTTATCAATATCCTTGAAGTCGAACTTGCCGCTACCCATCATAGCCTGGTAACCAACACCGATCCATGGAACGAAGTGGAACACACGGTCAGGGTTATAAGAACCAAAGTAGTTAGTCACATCGAATAGGAAGTCGAAGTGTGGGTTAAGAGCATGGAACTTAGGATACTTGTTATTAACTGGTGCTAGATATGGATTGGTGATCCAGTTCCAATCAAGCATCAAACGAGTACCGAAGTATGGGTTGTGCCACTTACCGATACCTAGACCTGCAGTATAGTTCATACGATCCATGAACTTAGCATTGGTCTTAGGAGTGCTCTTGAATAGACCCCAACCAAATGCGTAATCTACACCACCCTGAAGAGTGATGAACCAGTTACCCTTAGTAGGCTGGAAAGCTACATTCTTAGCTGGCTGCTCTGCAAAATTTGAAGAGGACTTAACCTCCTGTGCAGAAGCGCTCAGTGCGAAAACGCCTGCGAGGGCAAACGCAATAAACTTTGTCTTCATAAAAAATACTTTCTAATTGTACAATCAATTACTTAATATTCAACCTTAATTTCCCCAAAATACCAATAGTATAAGGGGCCTGAGACTTGGTCTACACATCTAACGACACACGGACATTCTCAGATCTCATGCCACAAAGATAACAATATCTACGGAAACACCACGACTTTCTGGTGTTTTTTATCTTTTTTACCATTTTTGGGCTAAAATAAACCTATCTATACAATATATAACGAGAGATTAGTCCACAAATGCGTGTCGATAACCCTCTACTAGGTTCCAGTAGCCACGAGTAAAGTCAGGAACCTCAACTGGAGCAGAGCTATTTTCAATGGACAGCTTAGAGAGAGGCGCCAAAGAACTCCATTCAGCCATGTCGTATACATCCATGTCGAGTGGAAGACCATTAATCATACAGTAAATCATACGATAGTCCATGATAAAATCCATACCGCCATGACCACCCACGGTTTTAGCCATTTCTTCTAGTTCCACATGAATACGATGCTTGTACTGCTCAAACAGCTTATTCTGCACATCCGTTGGAAGCCAAGAGTGTGCGCTTAGATTTTCGTGATCAGGGGTGACGCCCTCGTCCACAGACTCCGCCTTAAGTGCAAGAAGAGGGACAGGATACTTAGAAGCATAGCCCTTAGTTCCTGCTACGTTGTACTGACGACTGTATGGACGTGGCGTAGCCACATCGTGATGAATCTCGATGGTCTTACCCTTCTCCGTACGGATTAGAGTGAGTGTATGCTGACCATTTTGGAAATCAGTCACCTCTTCATTCCGATTTTTCTTTAGCCATTCAGGGATGCTTACTGGGTCAGCATCCATAGAGACTAGATAATTCATTTTGTCTCCGCGGTGCAAGTTCATCACTTGTGCAGCAGGTCCCATGCCATGGGTCGCATAGACATCGCCGCGTACTTGCTTATTAAATTCCATACGCCAGTCAGCCTCATAGTAATCCCAGAAGTCCTCTAGCTGGTGAATGTAACCACCCTCTGCATAAACGATTTCACCGAGTAGACCCTTCTGCGCCATATTCAATACTGTGAGCTCATAGAAATCATACACGCAGTTCTCTAGCATCATACAATGCTTCTGAGTACGTTCAGCAGTATCGATAAGAGCCCAAATATCCTCCATTGTGTGTGCAGCAGGTACTTCAATTGCCACATGCTTTCCCTGCTCCATTGCATAGAGCGCCATAGGTACATGGGTACGCCAATCTGTCACGATATAAACCAAGTCGAGGTCCTCGCGCTCTACCAGCTGCTTCCAAGCATCTTCGCTGCCGTAATATTCAGCGGCTTTGGGTTTACCATTTTTCTCAAGGATGCTATTTGATTTCTCCACCCTGTCCTGATGAATATCACAGAGAGCTACCACTTCAGCTCCTGGAATAAAGCAAAAACGCTCCACAGCACCAGGTCCACGCATACCAAGCCCGATCACCCCGATACGCACCTTGTCCATCTTAGGAGCAGCAAAGTTCACCAGGTGACCTTGACCCTCAGGGCGAACAGGCACCTCTGTGGTAATTATCTTAGAGGCCACCTCTCCATTTTCCTGCTTAGCAGCGGTGCTGCAGCTACTCAAAGCCAATACCAGCACCGACATCAAGAGCACGATTTTTTTCATCATAATTCGTCAATTTTTGTTTGTTATAAATAGTACATTATTGCATCAATCGCTCAGTATTAAGTCGTAGCGCAGTAGTATCCCCGTACTCTTCTTGTAGTCCAATCAATTGCGCCATCAATTCTGACTTGATTCTGGCATATTCGGGGTTGTCGTACTCATTAACTAATTCATTAGGATCCTTCTCTAAGTCATAGAGTTCCCAGAAGTCCCTATCATGGTAGAAATGAATCAGTTTATACCTATCTGTCCTCACTCCATAGTGTCGCATTGCCATGTGCTCGGCAGGATACTCGTAAAAATGGTAATAAATTGCTTCCCTATTCTCTAACTCCTTTTCACCCTTTAATAGTGGCAAGAGCGAACGTCCATGCATATCGCTCGGCACATCCACGCCGGTAAAATCTAGGATTGTGGGTCCTAAATCTATATTCTGTACTAGTTCCTCAATAGCACCTCTAGTCTCCAATCCCTTTGGTAAGTGCATGATTAGAGGTGTCCGAAAACTCTCTTCATACATAAATCGCTTGTCAAACCAACCATGCTCACCCATATAGAAGCCTTGATCCGAAGTGTAGATAACCAAAGTATTCTCCAGCAGGTCATTCTCCTTCAAGTAATCCATAATCCTCCCAATCCCTTCATCCATGGCGTGCAACACTTTGGCATAGTCTCGCATATAGCGCTGATAGTGCCACTCTGCACGCTCCTTATCGCTCATCTCCCGACTGAAGTATTCCCGAGATAAGGGCGCATAAAAGGCATCATAAATAGCTCTCCGTTCAGGATCCAATCGTCCAATCATCCATTGATAACTGCGTGCCAATGCTGATGTGTACTGGTCAGAGACCATCTTCACATCATAGCTGGGATCCATGTGATCAAGTATCCTCATCTCCGCGCGTCCTGCCGCTGGTCTCCCCGCATAAGTATCGGAAAATGTCTCAGGCAGAGCAAATATCTGATCCTCATACAGCCCCAAATCTTCTATTCGAGGCAACCAATTGCGATGGCAAGCCTTGTGCTGTATCATCAAGAAAAATGGTTTCTCAGGATTCCGCTGTCCTTTGAGCCAATCAAGGCTCTTGTTTGTAATTATATCCGTACAGTACCCCTCAAAGCGTACCGTGTCATTTTGCATATTGATAAAGTTCGGATTGTAGTAATCCCCTTGCCCTGGAAGTATCTCCCAGTAGTCAAAGCCCGTTGGCAACGTATGCAAGTGCCACTTACCTATGATTGCTGTTTCATAGCCTGCCTGCTGCAATAGCTTTGGAAACGTTTGCTGGCGCCCGTCAAAACTACTTCGCTCATTACTTGTAAATCCATTGGCGTGACTATGCTTGCCAGTCAAGAGGCAAGCACGACTGGGACCAGAAATACTATTAGCAACAAAACTATTATCAAATCGCACTCCTCCCTCAGCAATCCTATCCATATTAGGGGTCTGTACAAATCTCTGATCATAGGCACTGAGCATCTGTTGGGTATGGTCGTCTGCTTCAATAATCAAGATGTTGTACCGCATAGGTAAGCTACCATCTTTCTTGGCGCTCCCACACGAATAGAGCAACATTGGCGTTACGAGCATCACGCCATTCCTAAAAGCTTTACTACTTACCTTCATCGTATTCACCCTAAAAGACTATGGTTTATCTCTAAAACTGTATCTTTGCAAATATAGCAATAATATTTAGATAATAAAAAATTTGAGTAATGGCTTTATGAAGGAAATAAATATTAGACTAGAGGGTACTGAACAAGAGTACCTTTACCCTATTGGTATCACTCCCTACGAAATTTTTCGAGAGCACATCGGGACACTCAAAGGAAGCCCTAAAGGACTACCTATGCTAGCGCTGGTCAATAATAAACCTACTCCTCTCTCCCATCCCCTACACAGACCTTGTCAGATTTCCTTCATGGGCTATGAGACAACCAACGGTCGTCGCACCTATACCAGTACGATTGCCCTTATCTTGTATAAAGCAGCAGCCGATCTAGGATTTCCACCAGTGATTATCGAACACTCACTTTCCAATGGCTATTATGGGATTATCGGCAATCGTGATACGACTCTTACCACGGAGATGATCGAGCAACTTTCGGAGCGCATGCGCCAAATTATTGCTGCCGATCTCCCTATTGACACCATCTATATAAGGAGTAGCGAAGCAATCGATTACTTCCAACATCAGGGGCGCCACACCACTGCCGACCTTCTCACGCACAATGGACAGCATTATGTACGATTAGTAGAACTAGACGGCTACCGAGATTACTCTTTCGAACCTCCACTCCCCTCCACTGGTATGGTCTGGGATTTCGGACTTGACAAGCAACGTGATGGATTTCTCCTCCGTATGCCCAATCATCTAGATCCCGACAAGCTCTATAAGAAGATACGCCAGCCCAAGCAATTTGGAGTATTTAAGGATCACCTCGCGCTCCTCAAACTCATTGGCGTGGAGGATGTATCTCCACTCAACCAGGCAATACGAGAGGGGCGTGCCAATCAAATCGTCACACTTTCAGAGGCTCTTCAGGAAAAAGAGATTGCCTCCATCGCCTCAGAGATTGCTTCACGATATGATCAGGGGCTACGTGTGGTGCTCCTATCTGGACCATCCTCGTCCGGCAAGACCACGAGTTCCAAACGCCTATCTACGCAATTAATTGCCAATCTCATCTGGCCCTACGCTATCTCTATTGATGACTACTATATCAATCGGGTCGATACACCACTGGATGAATACGGCAATTACGACTACGAGAGCCTATACGCCATTGACCTGCCTCAACTACGGCACGATATTCAACAATTAATGGCTGGGGAAGAAGTACATATTCCGACCTATAACTTTGTCAAAGGCGAACGAGAATACCGTGAGGGCAAACAGATGAAACTCGAAAACCACGGCATACTCATCATGGAAGGGATCCACGCTCTCAATCCTGAACTCCTACAAGGAATTCCAGACGAAGCTATCTACCGTATATACGTCTCAGCTCTTTCTCCACTCTCTATCGACAGCCACAATTGGGTTTCCACAAGTGATAATCGCCTGATTCGTCGCATGGTACGAGACATGAAATTCCGTGGCACATCTGCTGAAGAGACCATTCTCCGCTGGTCCGAAGTACGGAGAGGAGAGGAAAAATGGATTTTTCCCTATCAAGAAAATGCAGATGTCATGTTTAATAGCGGGATGCTCTACGAGCTACCTGCACTCAAGAACCAAGCTATGGATGCGCTAAGGGAAGTAAAGGAAACTAGTCCTGCCTATCCTACAGCAAGCCGATTGATAGAATTTCTTGACTTATTCGAATCCCTCCCATTCGAGGCTACTCCACTCAATTCCCTCCTCCGAGAGTTTTTAGGCGGGAGCGCTTTCGACTATTAAATCCAAGACTACATACAGCGGATGTCAAAGCTAAGCTCGCTGAAGTCTCTTTTAACGAAGAGGAGTAAAACACCTTCCAACAGTAAGCACCGCCCTGCAGCCTGCCATAAAGAATGGAGACTGTAGGGCGGTGCTTTAGTTTTAATGATTTATCTTGTAATCTAGCGACCGAGGAGCCTGTCTACGTCAGCTTCGGAAGCATCATTGGGAGCGGGGGTAAGTCCTTGTAGACGACAAAGAAGCGGGTAGATAGTGATATTGGGGACTGCTCCGACTTCCTTTCCCTTGGCAAAGGATTTTCCTACGGCAAAGAAGATGCCCTGCATCTCGGGCAACTGATTATCAAATCCGTGACCTGCTTTTTTCTCGAGTCTCGGTTCATCTCTAAAGAAGATACTAGCCCCGAGCTCTGGCATCACGACTATATCGCCCAATCTCCCTCCCTTATTGTAATGAAAGCGCTCAGGCACTTCGGAAGTTCGATAAGCAGTAATGTAGGGGATTGTTTTTAATACCTCCAACGCTACATCTACATACTCAGGGCTCTTGGCATAGAGCAATGTTGGCGCCCCTTCAACTACAAAAGAGAAGCTATCACGTGGGAGATAATCCATGAGATTGACCACCTTATCGGGGTCTAAGTCAGCCATACCGTGGTCAGAAACGACGATAAAGTCCACCAGGTTGGCAATGGGGAGCTTTCCTAATTCACTTCGGAAATAGCCAATCACACTATCCACGTGTGCAATCATATCGAGTGTCTCTTGACTCTGAGTCCCGTGATGATGAGCGGCAGCATCAGGCTCTTGCAGGTACCAAGTGATAAGGCGGGGGCGCTCTTCTTCTGGTTTTCTCAACCAAGCTAGCACCGAATCGGCTCGTGCTACAAAGGAATCATTTCCATCAAATACCTTCCAATAGCTAGGATGCATCCCTTGAATAGCAGTTTCCGAACCGACCCAATAGTACGATCCTGCCTTTATGCCCTGCTTCTCAGCCGTATTCCATATTGGTTCGCCCCAGTAGAAGTCAGGATTATGGACTCTTTCTATATCGCCTAGCTTGTAATAATCTTGTAAGTCCTCATCCCAAAAACTATTATTAACCAACCCATGATTTTGCGGATGCAATCCGGTAGCCATGCTATAATGATTTGGGAAGGTATTACTAGGATACATCGGGGTGAGGATTGCCCGTACGCCCTCGGTTGCCATAGCATTCAGAGCTGGGGTGTGGGCACGACCAAAGTATTCGGCGCGAAAACCATCTATAGAGACAATCACAGTGTACCGTCCCTGTAATTTCGTTTCTTCAGGAGTCCATAGCCGGAAGACGACAAAGAGGGCTGCCAACACCACCACAAAGGATAGTAGGGGAGAAAGTTTTCTCAAATTCATAACGTTTGTATCAATCCTTATTGTACATATAGGCAAAGGTACCATAATATTCTCGGATTTATAGGTAACTTTGTCTCCATGACAGAGCAAGTAATCATAGGCATAGACCCTGGAACGATTGTGATGGGATACGGCATTCTCTCCATAGAGAGCGATAAGCCGACACTGGAAGCAATGGGGCTACTCCGTCTGGATAGATACCAATCGCACTACGTGCGATTGCAAAAAATACAGGAGGCGGTAGAGGCTCTAATCGAGCGCTATGCACCGACCAACATGGCCCTAGAGTCGCCCTTTATGGGTAAAAATATCCAAACCACCCTCAAGCTAGGGCGTGCCCAAGGTGTAGCTATGGTAGCAGCTATGAGGGCAAATATCTCGGTCACTGAATATGCCCCATCAACCATCAAAAGGATGATTACCGGTCGAGGCAATGCAAGCAAAGGGCAGGTAGCTACCGTGCTGCAATATATGCTAAAGATTCCCGACACCGCGATGATGGAGAAAAACGATGCCACGGATGCAGTCGCTGTAGCTCTGACCCATCACCTGTATAGTCTGCACCCTCAAGGAAGCAAGAAAGGGGGATCTTGGCAAGACTTTATCCGTAATCATCCCGACAAGGTGGTAAAATAATTACTCAATTATTTGGTCAAATTGAAATATTGTATTACCTTTGCACTCGCTAACGAAAACTAAATATGCGCTAGTGGCAAATGACTTGGTAGCTCAGTTGGTAGAGCAATTGACTCTTAATCAATGGGTCGAGGGTTCGAGCCCCTCCCAGGTCACGGAAAAGGAGATAGATGATTACCGTCTATCTCCTTTTTTTATTACACATCCTTTAAACGTCCTTCTCACCAATATTAGGTAGTTGATTACTTGCACTTTACCCACTATTGGGGATGGCGTGGTACACTAAGGACTGGTACCTTTGCTCCTGATTTAGTAAGACAAAAATCATCACATATTACATAGTTAAAGATAGCATTTATGAAGTTTATTCAAAGAGCAATCTCAATGGTTGTACTACTTGCACTAAGTTGGGGCACTATTGTCCCCTCTTATGCGGTATCTACCCCTAATGAAGAGAAACAGATTACGGATGCCAACATTGTGGGACATGTAGTAGACAAGGTCACTGGAGAGCATTTGGTCGGGGTAGTCATCCGCATCAGGGAGACAGCCTATGGTACTACCACTGACAGATCGGGACACTTCTATCTCCGAAATCTCAAACCGGGAAAGTACACGATGGAGGTATCTGCTGTGGGTTATCAAAAAGCGACACGGGAGATTACAGTAGTAGAAAACAAAACGATAGAAATCAACATCTCCCTCGAGGAGGATGTGTTTAACCTCCACGAAGTGGTGGTCTCCTCTAACCGCCAAAAGACGCTCAGAAAAAATGCACCCACACTCGTAAGTGTAATAGACAACAAATCTTTTGAGGTAAGCAATGCGACAAATCTTGCTCAAGGACTTACTTTCCAACCAGGAATCAGGGTGGAGAACAACTGTCAGAATTGTGGCTTTAATCAAGTGCGTATCAATGGATTGGACGGAAGATTCTCGCAAATCCTTATCGACAGTAGACCTATCTTTAGCGCACTAGCCGGGGTATATGGGTTGGAGCAGATACCAGCCAATATGATAGAGCGAGTAGAGGTAGTCCGTGGAGGAGGCTCTGCGCTATATGGTTCGAGCGCTATCGCCGGAGTCATCAATATCATCACACAAGAACCTGTAGCTAATAGTTTTGAAGCCTATGAAAATCTCACGCTTACCGGGATGAAGACTCCGGACAATACCATAGGCTTCAATGCCTCTGTCGTTGGAGCGGATGGTCGTATTGGCGGAACTGTCTTCGGACAAGCTCGCGACCGAGGGGCTTGGGATGCCAATGGCGATGGCTTTAGTGAAATCGGTATGATTAGAGGAAGGGCTATTGGGGCGCACGGGTTCCTGAGATTATCCGAGTTTGATAGGATTACGGGAGAGCTACACTCACTACAAGAGTACCGCAGGGGTGGTGACCGACTCGACCTACCAGTGCACGCAGCTGCCGTAGCCGAGCAGACCGACCACACTATCTATAGTGGCAATCTTAAGTACGACCACAGCTCGTTCAACCTACTGCACCGCCTTCAGATCTTTGCGTCGGGGCAAGTGGTTAAGCGTACCAGCTATTACGGCGGTATTGGGGAGAATAATGTCGGCAAACTAGGCTTTATCCCTAAAGGTGAGTTTGGCACCAACTTCGGCAATACTACAGGCAAGACTTTCCAAGGAGGTCTCCAATATAGCTACGATTGGGAGACGGCTCCAGTCGCTCCTATCAAGTTTTTGACAGGGGTTGAGTACGTATACGATAGCCTGTACGACGTGATGCCTATCCGTGCGTGGGAAAAGGATGCCCAAGGAAAATCCCTCAATCCTCCCATCGATCAACGTATCCACAACCTGAGTCAAATAGCGCAGGCAGAATGGGGCAATGACTACTGGACAATCTTGCTCGGGACGCGAATTGATGAGCATAGTGCAATTAAAAATAGCAAGGGGGCAATAAGGCCTATCTTTAGCCCGAGAGCAACACTGCGCTACAATCCCTCTGAAAAAATTAATATCAGGGCTAGCTACGCTAAGGGCTTTAGAGCGCCGCAAGTCTTTGACGAAGATCTCCATGTCGGGGTCGTGGGCGGAGAGGCACAGCGAGTGTACAATGCCCCTGACTTAAAACCGGAAGAGAGCCATAGCTTCAGTCTAAGCACAGATATGTACTTCAATATCGGTGAGGTACAGACTAACTTCCTCGTGGAAGGATTCTATACTAAGTTGGTGGGAGCGTTTACCAATGTAGAACGCACAGATGCACCCAAGCTAGGGTTCCAGATATTCGACAGGATAAATGGTTCAGGGGCTCAGGTTTACGGTCTCAATATCGAAGCCAAAGCGAGTTGGAGAAAGCTCAATATCCAAGGTGGGCTTACACTGGCACGCAGCCAATGGGATCAAGCTCAGGAATGGGGCAATCGCACTCTACTAGCGACCGAAGATGCCAAAAATCCAAAGGATATAAATACATTGGTGGATCACGGACCAAGCACGCTAGCGGCGTTTAACATAGAAGGTGAAAAGGTCGCTATGACTACCAAACAGATGCTCAGGACGCCCAATCTCTACGGCTATCTAACAGCGAAGTATAATCCTATCACTCCGCTTAGCATCTCTCTATCGCTCAATTATACCGGGAAGATGTATATCCCTCACGTGGTCACTGTAGGGCAGATGGCTGAGGTAAACGATATACAGCTGGTCAATAGTGGACTTAGACCTAATACATCGGAACTAGAGAAGGCACCAAGATGGGATAGACTGGAGGTATCGCCCAATTACTTTGATCTCGGGGCAAAGGTCAGTTATGATATTAAGGTATTCAATACTTCTACTATCCAGCTCTACGTAGGGATGTATAATATTCTCAATTCTTTCCAAAAGGACTTTGATCGGACGAGTAATCGAGACAGCGGATACATGCACGGACCGACAGCTCCTCGTTCGTTCTATTCAGGACTGAAGATATCACTTTAAGTACAAATGAAAAGAGGCTACGCATTACCACTTCTATTCGGGATGCGTAGCCTCTTTTTTCTTGCGGCTCCTCACTGAGCTAGGCGTTCCATCGCCTCCCTAGTTGCCTCATGAGTACTAAAGGCTGAAAGGCGGAAGTAGCCCTCTCCCTCGAGGCCAAAGCCTACTCCCGGAGTACCTACTATCTGCTTCTCGGTCAGCAGATAGTTGAAGTAATTCCATGATGCAGGATAGGCATCTGGAGTCTTGAGCCAAATATAAGGTGAAGAAACTCCGCCAAAATGCTCTACACCTGCTTTTGCTAATGCCTCACGGATTACTCTCGCATTCTCCATATAATAGTCGATATTGGCTTTTACCTGGGTCTTTCCCTCTGCCGTATAGATAGCTGCCACACCTGCTTGGCTGATATAGCTGGCGCCATTAAACTTTGTGGTCTGCCTACGGCTCCACATGCCATTGAGATCTACCGGTAAGCTCTTAGGCACAACGGTATAGCCACACCTCACCCCAGTAAAGCCGGCTGTCTTGGAGTAACTTCTAAATTCTATCGCACACTCTCTTGCACCCTCAATCTCATAGATGCTATGTGGCACCTCCGGCTCCGTCACAAAGGCCTCGTAGGCAGCGTCAAAAAGAATCAAAGCCTCATTAGCCCGTGCATAATCGACAAAGACCCTGAGTTGGTCACGAGTGAGCGTAGTGCCTGTAGGGTTGTTGGGATAGCAGAGATATATCAAGTCTACTGGCTCGCTAGGCAAGGCTGGCACAAAACCATTTTCTCTATTACAAGCGAGGTAGACCAAATTGCTCCACTTCCCCTCTGGGAGATACTCTCCTGCTCGACCGGCAAGCGCATTGCTATCGACATAGACGGGATAAACAGGGTCAGTCACTGCAATCTTCACATCGTTGCTGAATAGGTCTACGATATTGGCTGTATCGCTCTTGGCTCCATCGCTGACAAAGACCTCTGATGGGTCGAGCTCCACTCCATAGGGGGCGAAGTCGTGTCGGACAATCAACTCTCGCAAAAAAGCATAGCCCTGCTCAGGACCATAGCCTCGCAATGTCTTGCTTGCAGACATCTCATCCACCGCTCTATGCATCGCCTCGATACTTGCGGAAGGAAGCGGGAGGGTCACATCACCGATACCCATTCGGATAATTTTGGCATCGGGATGCTCAGTCTGATATTTATTGACACGGCGATTAATCTCTGCAAATAGATAGCTCCCGGGGAGCTTCTGAAAATTCTTGTTTATCTTTATCATATCACCACTTTTCCTTGAAATACATAGGTCGCTGGTCCTGTCATAAATACGGAGTCACACTCATTGCCCGACCAGCCAATCGTAAGATCACCGCCTGGCATTATCACTTTTACTGGGCTATCGGCTATCCCCTTATGGATCGCAGCTACGGCTGTAGCTGTGGCACCGGTACCGCAAGCCATCGTAAGACCTGAGCCTCGCTCCCACACTCTCATCTTGACGGTGTGACGATCGAGTATCTGAGCAATCTCATAATTGACGCCATCGGGAAAAGCGGTATGCTTCTCTATCCTGGGTCCTATTGTGTCTAGCGGGTAGTCGTCAGGGTCTTGAGCAATAAAATTGATAAAATGAGGATTGCCCACAGATACAGACACGCCCTCGACTTCGTCTACCTGCCTGCTATCCTCCAACACCTTAGGTAACCCCATATCCACTCGAGCATGTGTGACCTGCTCCCCTTCGATAGTAAGTGTAAGTATCTTTTCTCCCGAACGGGTATTTATGGTCATAGGGTTGTCACGGCAAAGACCTCGCTCATAGAGTAGCTTTGCGACACAGCGGATCGCATTGCCACACATAAGTCCTTCCGAACCGTCGAGATTAAATATCCTCATCAAGTAATGACCCGAAGTCTCCTTGTTGTAAGTGATTATGCCATCACCTCCTATCCCCGTCCTACGGGGACTAAACTGCTGCGCAAATCCTTCTAGGTTTCCAATTGGATATCGGTCTAAGTCCACATAGATGTAGTCATTGCCCAGTCCATGAAGTTTATCAAATACTATTTCCATCATATATTCTTATCCAAACTATAGTTATTCACACCCAGCTCTTCATATGCCTGTACGAGAGCCTCTTCATCATCAGAAATAAAAAGCACATGGTCACCCTCTGCCAGCTCAGTTTGCCCCTTAGGGATAAAGAATTTTTCATCTCTTTGTACCATGATCGCTAGAGTATGATCAGGGAGAGGGAGATCCATCATCTTATTGCTCCTCTCTATCATATTTTTACTCACTACGATTTCCGAAATAGAACTCTTGATTCGTTGAGGCAGATTGATGTCTCCAAAGACAGGATCCTTTGTCTCAGTATCTACCAAGTCGAGCTTTTCCGCCATCATTTGCACAGTAGTCCCTTGTACCAATAGAGAGAGAATGGTGATAAAAAATACTATGGTGAAGACCAACTGAGCATTCTCTACCCCTTCCACCCAAGGCGTCATGGCAAAAATAATCGGTACCGCCCCTCTCAGACCTACCCAACTTATATACATCTGCGACTTCATCTTCAACTTCTTCCAGAAAGGTAGCAACGTAAGATGAACCGCAATCGGACGCCCAAAGAGCATCATAAATAAAGAAATAAGGATCGCAGGGATTGCCAATTGAAGCAAATAAGGGACATCGACCAATAAACCGAGGGTGAGGAACATCACAAGCTGGCTCAGCCATTGAATCCCGTCGAAAAACTTTGCAATCGTATTGCTATACTGTATCCTAGAATTACCAATCACAAGGCCTGACACATACACAGCCAAGTAACCATTGCCATATACGGCATTGGTAAAAGAGTAGATAAAAAAGGATACAGCAAGCATCAAGATTGGATAGAGCGAAGTAGCGTACAGATTAGTCTTATTCACTAGCCAAGCTGCTGCTTTTCCAAGAAGGAAACCGAGCAGTACACCCACGACAAACTGTACCACAAACATCCACACGCCGTCCCAAATCGACACACTATCTCCCATCTTAATCATCGACACCAGGATAATAGTGAGCATGTATGCCATAGGGTCGTTGCTACCACTCTCAAATTCAAGGAGCGGTTTCAGATTACACTTCAGATTGGTTTTCCTTGAGCGAAGAATAGAGAATACAGAAGCTGAGTCCGTCGAGCTCATTACACTGGCAAAGAGAAGTGACTCTAAGAAGGTCAGCTTCACCCCAAAGTCTATCCACTGAAATAAATAATAAATGAAGACTGCTGTGAGCAACGCCGTCAGCAATACCCCCACCGTAGCCAACAGGGCTCCGGGAAGCAATATCGGCTTGATTTGTCGGTAAGAGGTGTCCATACCTCCCGAGAAGAGGATAATCACAAGTGCTACCGTACCAATCGATTGAGCAGTAACAGGGTCGTCAAAATTAAAATATTCAGTAGTACCTGCCGCCATCCCAACTCCGAGAAAAAGGAGCAGTGTCGGTAAGCCAAATCTAAAACCAGTCTTACTGAGAAATAATCCTATTATAGCAAGGATTGAGCCATATAAAAGCAGTTGGTTTGTCGTTATTGCTGCTAATAACATGATCAATTTTATCTTATCAGAAACATTTTGCAATATACAAAAAGATGGAGACATAATACAGTGATTTGATGAAAATTATGTACCTTCGCACTATGAAAGGATACATTTTTAACATCACACTAAATGCCGATCGCTCTTGCGGTGGCGATGTCTTATATTTCGTGGAGCATAAGCTGTTTCCTGCTTGGGCTGAGCACCGAGGGTGGGAGCGTCCAAAACTCCTGCGTATCCCTACCCCTATGGAGGATGGAATCACGCTTGCACTGCAGTTTGAGCTAGAGAGCGCAGAGCATCTCTCTGGTTTCGATCTTGCAAGCGACCCCCTCGTATCTCGCATTCAGCAGGTGTACGGCGACAAAGTATTATTCTATCCCACCCTTATGGAGATTATCGGATGAATAAGCAGGAGATTATTAGAGCTGAGGGCTACCATATACCAGTGTTGCTACACGAGAGTGTAGACCTATTGGTTACTAATCCTAGTGGTATCTACCTCGACTGCACCTTTGGAGGAGGAGGGCACTCCAGGTACATCTTGGAGCGACTTTCTCCCGATGGTCATCTATTTGGCTTCGATAGAGATCCTGATGCACTTGCCAATTGTAGTATCAATGACGATCGCTTTACCTTTGTCCGTTCCAACTTCCGGCATCTGCGCCATTTCATGGACTTCTATGGCATAGGTCAAGTCGATGGGATTCTTGCCGACCTCGGACTTAGTAGCCATCACCTCGATGATGAAAGTCGTGGCTTCTCGTTTCGCTTTGATGCTCCGCTGGATATGCGCATGAATAGCCATGGGGGCAAGACTGCCGCTCAGTTGGTTATCGAAAGGTCTCAAGAGGAGTTGGGGGACATCCTTGCTAATTATGCTGAACTTAAAGGGAGCTACCGCATTGCGACTTTGCTAAAGAGGGCTTCTGACGATGGCAGGCTAAAGACCATCCAAGACCTCCTCATAGCTGTGGCACCAATAATACCTGAACGAGACAAAAAATCACTTGCAAAGCTATTCCAAGGGCTACGCATAGCAGTAAATGACGAAATCGGCGCACTCCGACAGCTCCTCTCGGATGGATCCAAACTTCTTCGCCCCGAAGGCAGATTTGTCGTCATCACTTACCATTCTCTAGAGGATAGACCAGTCAAAAATTTCTTCCGCACCGGTAATATCTCGGGCGAAAGAGTCACAGACCACTTCGGTGTCTCCCTCTCCCCTATCAGCCCACTTCAATCCAAACCCATACTACCCAGCGCAGACGAAGAGGCGCGCAATCCTCGCTCTCGTAGTGCGAAACTCCGTGTCGGTGTCAAGAAATAGAGATGAGAAATCCCGCAAGGAGATAATTCCCTTACGGAACTTTCTTGACTCCTCTCTATATATTGTCGATAGTTTCCATACTGAGAGACTCTATTCTAAATATCGAGAGACTCTATTTTCTATATCGAGAGACTGCAGTCTCTACACATAGAAAAGCCATGAGACTGATATACCTTTGCGCTCCGATGTGCCGAAATAAAATGGTGGCTATGCAGAGCAAATCTGCATAGCCACCATTTTATCTTATCGGTACCCATATCTATGGGGCAAAGCCACTGTCTGGTGCGCTATCCAATAGGGGATCTTTTGCAGAAGAGGTGGTATCACCCGTATGATTCATCTTGCTTTTGAAACTCCCGGTATTACTGGATTGAACCATTCCCTGAGCACTAGCAAACTTGATAATGTTACTTTGAAACCTCAAAAGGACTGTATCGACACGACCATTACGATGCTTCGCAATGATAAATTCCCCCATGTCCTTCATACTTCTACCGTGCTCATCCTCCACTATACCATAATACTCTGGACGATGAATAAAGCATACCATATCCGCATCCTGCTCAATAGCTCCTGATTCTCGAAGGTCGGAAAGCTGAGGGCGCTTGCCCTCTTTGGGGCGATTTTCGACACCACGATTGAGCTGAGAGAGCGCAATCACAGTGATGTTGAGCTCCTTTGCGAGTTGCTTGAGCGAGCGAGATATGGTACTGACTTCTTGCTCTCGATTGGCATTGCTCTTCAAACCACTTGCCGTCATCAGCTGTAAGTAGTCGATGATGATTACCTTCACATCGTATTGGCGGACGAGTCGTCTCGCCTTACTACGCAAGTCAAATACCGAAAGCCCTGCAGTATCATCGATATAAAGAGGAGCTTGTTCGAGCGAACCGATACGCTGATCCAAAATCTGTAGCTGCTGCTGAGATAGTGTCCCTCGCTTGATATCGTCGTTGGGAATCTCAGTATGATTAACAATCAGACGGTCGGTCAGCTGGCTTTCACTCATCTCTAGACTGAATAAAGCGACAGGAACCTTGTATTCCACTGCCATATTACGAGCCATCGAGAGCACAAAAGCGGTCTTACCCATGGCAGGACGTGCAGCGATGATAACGAGGTCGGTCGGATGCCAACCAAAGGTTATTTCATCAATCTCAGGAAATCCGGAATGCACACCGTGATTGGGGACATCGCCATTAGCCATATCCTGCATCTTTTGGATAGCAGCCGGGACTAAGTCTCTGACAGGTTTTACTTCATTGCCATCCCTCCCCTGAGTAATCTCAAAGAGCTGTTGCTCTGCATCCTGCATGGTATCGGTCACCAAGATAGTAGGATCAAAGGAATTGGCAATTACTTCATTTCCGAAAGAGATAAGGTCTCGCTGCAACTTCTTGTCAAAGAGCAAACGAGCATGATACTCTAGGTGCGCTGTACTATTGACAATCGAAGAGAGCTGGGCAATATAGGCGACACCATTAGTCGTAGCGAGCTTTCCATTCAGCTTTAGCTGCTCGATGACCATCTGGGCATCGATAGGTTTTTCATCAAGCGCTAGCTGCCTGATCGCCTCAAAGATATACCTGTGCTTGGTGTCGTAGAAGCAGTCAGATGTAAGGATTTCAGCCACAGAGGGGAAGGCATCACGCTCTAGAATCAATGCCCCTAGCACGAGTTGCTCCACCTCAATATTATTAGGTGGGACACCTCTCCCCAGCTCTTTTGCCACTGCCCTGGACTCTAGCACTTTACCATGCTCAATATCCTCAGGATAGGCGTATGCCGTCGTATACTTCTCCACACTCATAGCTCACTCTAGTCTAGCTTGAGCACTGCGAGGAAAGCCTTTTGTGGCACCTCTACATTGCCCACCTGCTTCATTCTCTTTTTACCCTCTTTCTGCTTCTCTAGGAGCTTACGTTTACGAGAAATATCACCTCCGTAGCACTTTGCGGTCACATCTTTACGTACCGCTTTAATCGTCTCCCGAGCGATAATCTTAGCTCCAATAGCTGCTTGGACAGCAATATCAAATTGCTGTCTTGGGATGAGTTCCTTTAGTTTTTCACACATTCGCCTCCCTAGAGATTGAGCGTTGTCGATATGCGTCAATACAGAGAGGGCATCCACCGATTCTCCATTCAGCAGAATATCAACTTTGACCAATTTGGAGCGCTGAAAACCACTTAAATGGTAGTCGAAAGAAGCATAACCTCTCGATACGCTCTTCAACTTGTCATAGAAGTCAATCACAATCTCTCCCAAAGGGAGGTCATAAATAAGCTCGATACGATTACCGAAGAGATAATCTTGCCTTATGAGAGCTCCTCTCTTTCCGAGACACAGGGTCATTATCGAGCCAATATAATCTGTGGTGGTGATAATCGATGCCCGTATCATCGGCTCCTCTATGTAGTCGATATTGGCTAGCTCAGGTAGACCTGATGGGTTGTGTACCTCTTTGACATTTCCTTTTTTGTCATACACCATGTAGGACACGTTGGGGACTGTGGTGATGACACTCATATTGTACTCTCGCTCTAGTCGCTCCTGCACAATCTCCATATGGAGCAATCCAAGGAAGCCGCAACGAAACCCAAATCCAAGTGCAGCCGAACTCTCGGGGACGAAGGTGAGAGAAGCATCATTGAGCTGTAGCTTCTCCAAAGAGGTTCGGAGATTTTCAAACTCATCGGTTTCAATCGGATAGACTCCGGCAAAGACCATAGGCTTGACCTCCTCAAAACCCGAAATAGCCTCCCTTGCCCCCCCCTGTACATGAGTAATCGTATCACCGACCTTTACCTCCTTAGAGGTCTTGATACCGGAGATAATATAGCCTACATCCCCTGTCCGCACCTCCTTGCGTGGCTCCATATCCAAGCGAAGAATACCGACTTCGTCGGCATCGTATTCCTTACCCGTAGCGATAAACTTGACATGATCTCCTTTCTTGATTACGCCATTGACCACTTTAAAGTAAGCGATAATACCTCGGAAAGGATTAAAGACAGAGTCAAAGATCAGACACTGTAGTGGTGCTTCTATATCTCCCTTTGGAGGAGCTATTCGCTCAATAATCGCCTCGAGTATCTTTTCGACCCCCTCCCCTGTCTTTCCACTAGCACGAATCAATTCTTCTTCGTCACAACCTAGCAATCTAACCAGTTCCTCACCCACTTCTTCAGGCAGTGCGCTAGGGAGATCCACTTTGTTGAGGATTGGGATAATCGTCAAATCATGCTCCAATGCCATATAGAGGTTGGAGATGGTCTGTGCCTGCACACCCTGAGCTGCATCCACTATCAATAGCGCCCCCTCACACGCAGCGATAGAGCGTGATACCTCGTACGAAAAATCGACGTGACCGGGAGTATCAATAAGATTGAGCGTGTATTGCTCTCCCTTGTAGATATAATCCATCTGGATGGCATGGCTCTTGATGGTAATACCACGTTCACGCTCTAGATCCATATTATCTAGTAGCTGATCTTGAGCCTCCTTCTCCCCTACCGTCTTAGTAAACTCTAGTAAGCGGTCGGCGAGAGTACTCTTCCCATGGTCAATATGTGCGATGATACAGAAATTGCGAATATGCTTCATTTATCTTCCTCATGTTACTTATTGGCGCAAATATACCCAAAATAGGAGAGCCACGGTACACCGTGGCTCTTCTTATCTCACTAAAAGTAGCTCTCCTATCTGTGAAACTCGATAATCCAAAAGGGGATATTTCCCTACCCCGGATATAGGATGGGCTGATCCCAGAGATAAATCATAAACCGTATGGCATTGCGGGCATTCCGCAGCTAGTAATCTAGAACCATCCTCTATCATCTCAACTGCTGTGGCAGTAGGCCAACAGTGAGGGCACGCAAGATCGAAGGCGCAATATCTCCCACCTGCTTCATGCACCACTACAATACCTTTATGCCCCAAATACTGACCCTCCAACATTGCTCGCTTAAAAAGCATATAGGACAATGGCTCTCGCAGCCCTCTTCCCTCATGATCTAAGCTCACATCCACTCGTACCCACGTCCTTGGGATAGGATGAAGCCCTTCTACTTCCAAGCCTCCCCTAACACAAGAGAGAAGCAAAAGTAGCACCAATAAAGCCTCCAGTAGCCTCACTTCTCAAGCGAAGTCCCCTTGATTAGTCTGTCAAAATCAATCTGCTCCAATAGATTGGCTATCTTATCCAGCCCTGGCTCTACTTTGCCCTTAACCATACCGGAAAGGAAAGGAGGCATATTGACCTCTACCGAGATTTGCCCGAGAGTATGCGATGCCTCATGCTTAGACAGACTGAATACCAATGCTACGGGCACTGGAGACTTGATGGTCTCATACTTCACCCTATTGGGAGCCACCACCTCTGTCCGCTTCATAATCACATTGCCCACCATTGGCAGTGTCAAAGATATTTGGTCGCCGACTAGCTCTACTTTTACGTTATCATCCAGCTTATCACGATACTTTTCTAGTAGCGGTTCCATATTATGAGGATTCTCCACCATGCCAAAGATCGTATCAATATCCTTCTTAAGCTCTATTGGACGGCTTGTATATATCTGCATAATTATTGCACATTAGTTTGTTAATTACTTACCCCAGTTCGCAGGGTCCTTACGCCATTCACGTAGCATTGCGAGGTCATTGCTGGAGATATACCCGCTCTCCACTGCCTGCTCTACCACCATATCATAGTTACTGAGCGTATAGAGTTGCACCCCTGCTTCTGCAAAAGTTTCCACGGCCTTACTTATCCCATGGGTATATATCGCTACCATTCCTAGCACCTCACAACCATGAGCACGAAGCGCCTCTACAGCTTTGAGACTGCTACCACCAGTGCTAATCAAATCCTCAACAACGACTACCTTATCAGTTGATTGGATGCGACCTTCAATCAGATTTTCCATCCCATGATCCTTAGCTTTGGAGCGGATATAACTAAAGGGTAATCCCAACAGATCAGCCACCAAGGCACCCTGAGCAATCGCACCTGTAGCGACACCGCTGATAGCAGTCACACTTGGAAAATACTCCTTAATGGTCGTAGCCAAAGCTGTTTTAATAAAAGTCCGTGCTTCGACATCCGAGAGGGTGACCCTATTATCACAGTAAATTGGGCTCTTCCAGCCCGAAGCCCAAGTAAACGGAGCTTTAGGGCTTAGCTTTACCGCCTCTAGTCTCAATAGGTGCTCGGCTGTCTTCTTTGCTATCTCACTCATATATCTGTTCACTTCTAAGTAAATACTTTTTCCAAAGGTACCAAAAACTTGCCAACCCCCAGCCAATAGTCCGAGGGCCGGCATAGAAATACCTACACCAGCCCTCGCTCAAATTATCTATGGATCGACCTCAGATTACTCCTTGGTGAATGGAGCATCGAAGTTAAATTCACTACGTAGCTTGTACCTATGGTATCTACGCTGAGCATCAGCCTGAGCCACAGCAAACAGCTCCTCTGCCTCCTGTGGATACTTCTTAGCCAATGAATTGTAGCGAACCTCTCCCATGAGGAAGTCACGGAACTTGCTCCAATCTGGTTCCTTAGAGTCAAGAGAGAATGGATTCTCACCCTTCTCTATTAAGTCTGGGTTGTACCTCCAGAGGTGCCAGTAGCCACACTCTACAGCGAGCTCCTCCTCCTTTTGGCTCTTACCCATACCTGCCTTGAGACCGTGCTCAATACATGGGGAATAAGCGATTACAATAGAAGGCCCGTCAAACGCCTCTGCTTCACGAATAGCCTTTAGTGTATGAGCTTGGTTAGCACCCATAGCGACCTGAGCTACATAGATATAGCCATAGGTCGTCATCATAGCACCTAGATCCTTCTTACGGATACGCTTACCAGACGCTGCAAACTTAGCGATAGCACCGGTAGGGGTACTCTTGGAGCTCTGTCCACCAGTGTTGGAGTACACCTCCGTGTCGAGTACCAAAATATTGACATTTTCACCACTAGCTAGCACGTGATCAAGGCCACCAAAGCCAATATCGTATGCCCAACCGTCGCCACCGAGAATCCACTGTGAGCGCTTCACAAAGTAGTTGGATAGGGCGTCGAGGATACGGACATTCTCGTGTTTGCTCATGCGAAGCTCTGGTAGTATCTTGTCGGCTGTCTCACGGCTCTTCGCGCCATCCTCCCGATTGTCGTACCACTCACGAAGAAGTTCGACATCGATAGGTGACTCCTGCTTCCCCTCAAGTATCTCACCTACGATACGTACTAGACGCTCACGCAGCTTGCTAGAGGCGAGATACATACCGAGACCAAACTCTGCATTGTCCTCAAAGAGAGAATTTGCCCAAGCTGGACCCTGACCCTTATCATTAGTAGTATACGGAGTACTTGGCGATGAGGCAGAGTAGATAGAAGAACAACCTGTCGCATTGGCAATCATCTGACGGCTACCGAAGAGCTGTGTGAGAAGTTTGACATAAGGAGTCTCTCCACAGCCTGCACAAGAACCACTAAATTCAAATAGAGGTCTTGCGAACTGTGAGTTCTTTACATTGGCAGAGACATCAACAAGGTGTGACTTATTGGTTACCTTCTCATAGGAGTAGTCCCAAAGTGGCTGTAGATGTATCTGAGTCTCGATAGGCTTCATGGTGAGTGCCTTTTCACCCTTCTTACCTGGGCAGACATCGGCACAGTTGCCACAGCCCATACAGTCAAGCACGTCCACTTGGATACGGAATTGTAGTCCCTCAAATCCTTTGCCTATTGGCTTGAGTGTATCGTAGCCCTCCGGTGCATTCTTCACCTCTTCTTCATCGAGTAAGAATGGACGAATTGTAGCGTGAGGGCATACAAATGCACACTGATTGCACTGGATACAATTCTCAATATTCCACTCAGGCACAATCGGTGCTACTCCACGCTTCTCAGAGTTGGAGGTACCATTTTCCCAAGTCCCATCCTCGCGACCGACAAATGCGGATACAGGTAGACTATAGCCCTCACGAGCGTTAATCACACGCACTACATCCCTCACAAAAGGAGTATCATTTGGATGATCTACCGTCTCATCATCAGGCAGATTAGCCCACTCGGGCTTCACTGGCACCTTCACAAGCAGCTCACCACCCTTGTCTACTGCGAGATTATTCTTATTTACCACAGCATCGCCCTTGTGACCGTAGCTCTTCATGATGAATTTCTTCATCTGCTCTACAGCGAGCTCATAAGGGATGACACCTGTAATCTTGAAAAATGCAGATTGGAGGATGGTATTGGTACGATTTCCTAGACCAATCTCCTGTGCAATCTTTGTCGCATTAATCATATAGAAGTTGATGTCATTCTCTGCGAAGTATCTCTTCATCTTATTGGGGAGGTGTTTCTCTACCTCTTCAATATCCCAGATACTGTTGAGCAGGAATGTACCACCCTTTCTGAGTCCCTTAGTCATGTCATACATACGGAGGTATGCAGGCACGTGACAAGCTAGGAAGTGTGGCTGATTGACATAGTGCGTACTACGGATGCGCTTGTCGCCAAAGCGAAGGTGGCTACAGGTAAATCCTCCCGACTTCTTGGAGTCGTACTGGAAGTAAGCTTGCACCCACTTATCAGTATTCTCACCGATAATCTTGATAGAGTTCTTGTTGGCACCTACCGTACCATCACTACCAAGACCGTAGAACATACACTCATACGCACCATTATCAATATGTGGATCCTCTACTACAGGTAGAGAGGTAAAGGTCACATCATCAATGATACCAATGGTAAAGTTATTCTTTGGTTCTGGAAGCTCAAGATTATTGAATACGGATACAATCTGTCCTGGTGTAGTATCCTTGCTAGATAGACCATAACGACCACCGACGACTATCGGAGCGTTAGTCATCCCATAGAGAGCGCTCTTTACATCGCTGTATAGAGGTTCGCCTACTGCGCCCTGCTCCTTAGTGCGGTCAAGCACGGCAATCCTCTTCACCGTCTTAGGAAGCGCTCCAAGGAAGTGTTTTACTGAGAATGGGCGGTATAGGTGGACAGTCATCATACCTACCTTCTTACGTCCCTGAGCATTGACATAGTCTACTACGTCTTTACCCATCTTGGTCATGGATCCCATAGCAATCACTACGTTCTCTGCATCTTCAGCACCATAATAATCAAATAGGTGATACTGACGACCAGTAATCTTTGCAATCTCGTCCATATAGTACTGCACCACATCTGGCACACTAGTATAGAAGCTATTGCTTGCCTCGCGAGCTTGGAAAAATACGTCGTCATTCTGAGCTGTACCTCTGGTCACGGGACTATCAGGGGCGAGTGCACGCTTACGGAACGCATAGAGTGCCTCCTGATCTACCAGTGGGCGAAGATCCTCCATCTGCATCTCTTCGATTTTCTGAATCTCGTGGGAAGTGCGGAAACCATCGAAGAAGTGGATAAATGGCACTCTCGTCTTAAGAGCTGTGAGGTGAGCTACGGCAGCGAGATCCATTACCTCCTGCACAGATGCAGTAGAAAGCTGAGCAAAGCCAAGGCCACGAGCACTCATGACATCTTGGTGATCACCAAGGATAGATAGCGCATGAGATGCTACCGTACGAGCTGCCACGTGGAAGACACCAGGGAGGAGTTCTCCAGCAATCTTATACATATTTGGGAGCATCAATAGCAGACCCTGAGAAGCAGTGAAAGTAGTCGTCAATGCACCAGCTTGCAATGCACCGTGTACAGCACCGGCAGCACCTGCCTCGCTCTGCATCTCCTCGACCTTTACCGTCTCGCCAAAGAGATTGAGTCGTCCCTCAGCACTCCACTGGTCGATATACTCAGCCATCGTGGTCGATGGGGTGATAGGGTAAATCGAAGCCACCTCGCTAAACATATATGCGATATGCGCAGCAGCTTGATTACCATCACACGAAATAAATTTCTTTTCTCTTGCCATATTACAAACCAAAAAGTATGATTATCTAATTATCTTATTTTCTTAGTACAAAAAGCCAAAAAGCCAAGTCGGAATATCCAGCCCCTCTCCCTGATACTTCCCACAGAGGGCGTGTATAATATCCGGTCGATTATTCCTGCGGCGCTCACCCTTATTAAGACATCGTATGGGATACTTCCCCTCTACCAAAAAGTCTACGCCATTCTCTTCCGAGAGCTCCACACTTAGTCCAGCATCCTGCACACTCTGTAGGAAAAAAGTCTTTGCCCTCAGAGGGAAATCCATATCTCCATCCTTTAGCACAGTCAATATATTGGTATTATTGAGATACACTCTATCAGGCTTGCGCGGGTACTCTCCACCATCTTTATAGATTAGGCGCACCAAGCGGGCATCTGAGAGATACTTCAGATAGTTCATCACCGTAGCACGGCTGGTATCAATCTCATTACTGAGTGAAGAGACATTGGTCACACCATCTTTTTGCTGACCAATCAAGTAGAGCAACTTTCTTAGCTTAGGCAGGTAAGTAGGTGCTATCTGACGGATATAGACGAGATCTACCTCCAACAGCATATTCATATTACGCACCAACCCCTCACCAAACATCGACAGATCCCCGGCAGGTGGATAGTATCCATTCCTCAAATAGCGTGCAAAGTCGTCCATAGGCGACACTTTTTTCACTATTTCGCCAGCAATCCGCTCATGACCATTCACCAACTGCTCCATAGTCACCATTGGGAGGTCGAGATTGTGATGATAATTGAGGTACTGACGGAAAGAAAAACCGTACAAGTCGCATACCGCCACCTTACCCTTTAGCTCAGGATAGTCCTCCTCCAACGTCATCATACTCGAAGCAGTGAAGACAATCTTTAGCTCCGGAAAATCCCGATGGCATTTCGCCAACTCCTGATCCCACCCTGGATACTTGAATATCTGATCCAATAGCAGTACCCTACCCCCACTATCCCTGTACTCTTGAGCAAAGTGATAAATAGAGTGGTTGGAAAAGTAAAAATGATTGAGATTGACGTACAGAGCAGCTTTCCGTTCGTGCTCGCTGAGTATCCTACCTAGTTGAATCAGTTGATAAGTCTTACCTATTCCTCGAGTACCTCTCAGGCAGACAAGCGAAGCATCGCCTACCCTCTGAGCGCACAACTGACTTCTCGCAGAGCCGAAAGCGCGACCGAAAAACAACTCTTCCGCACGCTCCTTGTCCCCGACAGGCAGACACATATCACTCTTTAGAATACTACTCATTACCGCAATTGAATTACGTGACAAAGGTACACTTAATTTCCCAAAAATGCCAACTCCACATTGCAGAAAAAGGTCTTTAATTGAAGAGGAAAGATAATCATCCTAGAGCGCCAACCGTTTTTCTACCTAATATTAGGTAAGATTTCCTCTTCATAAAGTGCTCTGAAGCGATGCTTTATTTCATCGCGTACTCGATAAAACTCTGCCATAACATATTCGTGCGAACCATGAACTTTTGAGGGATCGTCAAATCCGAGATGCAAGCGATTCAGCACTACACCATCAAATGTAGGACAGCTTTCATTGGCTTCACCACAGACTGTGATTACATAGTCCCACTCTTCAGTCAGATACTGGTGCACATGCGTAGGAGTATGCGCACTGATATCCACTCCCAATTCGCGCATCACCTTCACCGCTAGAGAATTTACCACCAAAGCCGGCTCTGTCCCAGCCGAATAGACCTCCAATCGATGGTCAAATGATTGCAAAAAACCATGAGCCATTTGACTCCGACAACTATTTCCCGTACATAATATCAATACTTTCATACCCATTCATCTCTATTATAACCCACACAAATCTAATCAAATGATTGCAAATATTCTGGAGATGCCTCAAGAGACCATACTAATGACTCATAAACTAGTTAAGCCAGACAAGAGCATCTATCCACCTCCGGCATCACCCTATTCTATATAGCACTACAACCATCTCGACACCAATCATCCCCCTGTCCCATATCAGACATGACCATTTAATATATATAAAATACAAAATTAGTATATATTAAACACACCAATTAGTATATATTAAATCTGAAAATTAGTATATATTAAATGGTCATGCCGTCTATATAGAGAGAGCAAGCGGATTACGATTGTCGGTCATGCAATATACCCAGAAGGGACAACGGATTAATAAAGTTCACAATACAGGGCGAATGTCGAAAACAACGAAGTAATATGGTTTTACATAAGTCTATCCACGAAAAATATTAAGGGGTAGCATCTCTGGTCAAGATGCCACCCCTACTTTTATTGCTGCTTGAATGATCTTCGGAAAATCTCCCGATGTTTGATGTTTTATTTCACCTCCAAAAGTCCACCAGTGCACATAGCGAGCTGTTCGTCCGTGAAGTTGATGTCACTCAGTGAGCCTTGAATAAAACTACCATAAGAGGGGAGATCGATTAGACCATGTCCGGAGAGATTGAAAAGTATGGTCTTATGTTCGCCACTCTCTTTTGCCAAAAGAGCTTCGCGTATAGCCACCGCAATAGCATGGGTGCTCTCAGGTGCTGGGATTATACCTTCCGTTTGGGCAAAAAGTATACCCGCCTTAAAAGTCTCAGATTGTGGTACCGATTGAGCCTCAATATACCCATCCTTCAGCAATTGAGATACAATCGCCCCCGCACCATGGAAACGAAGTCCCCCAGCATGGATGCTCGGTGGCGTAAAGTTTCTACCCAAGGTGTACATGGGAATCAATGGGGTATAGCCCGCTTCATCGCCGTAATCGTAGCGGAAAAGACCTCGGGTCAGCTTAGGACTACTTGCCGGTTCCGCTGCGATGTATCGCCGACTTGGCTTCCCTTTAGGCAGATCATCCTTTATAAAGGGGAAAGCTATACCCGAGAAGTTGGATCCACCGCCGAAGCACCCAATGATGACATCTGGATTCTCTCCTGCCATCTCCATCTGTAGTCGGCTCTCCTCCCCAATAATAGATTGGTGGAGACTCACATGATTGAGTACCGAGCCAAGGGTATATTTACAATTGGGCGTAACCCGTGCCAATTCTAGTGCCTCAGAGATAGCAATACCTAGCGAACCTGGATGGAGAGGATTTTTAGTCAACACATCCTTGCCTGCACGGGTAGACATTGAGGGGGAAGCTGTCACACTCGCGCCATAAGTTTCCATGGCGATACTACGGTAGGGCTTTTGGTTATAAGTTACCTTTACCTGATATACCGCAGCATCAATGCCAAAGTATTTTGCCGCATACGAAAGCGCCATACCCCATTGTCCCGCACCCGTCTCGGTAGTTACGTTAGTTATCCCCTCCTTTGCACAATAATAGACTTGTGGAATTGCGGAGTTCAGTTTGTGCGAACCTACTGGTGAGACACTTTCATTCTTAAAGTAAATATGCGCTGGTGTATCAAGAGCCTTTTCCAGTTGATAAGCTCTTACAAGAGGTGTCGGACGATAAATCTTGAGTAGATCCCTTACTTGTTCAGGGATTTCAATGTATCGGTCGGTAGTATTGAGCTCTTGATGCGACAACTCTTCCGAGAAAATCTGGGAAAGCTCCTCCACCGTCACCGGCTGCATCGTAGCGGGGTTGAGCATTGGTGCCGGCTTATGGGTCATATCTGCTACGATATTATACCATGCTGTAGGAATCTGATCCTCAGTTAGCAAATACTTTTTCCTCCCATTGTTAATTACATGTACTTCTTTCATCACAAAATATCAATAAAACATAAAAAAAAGAAACCCGCCACTCACTGCTTGCTCAGCAATGAGTGGCGGGCTTTTGTTCGTTCTCCCTACTAAACTACGATCTGACTTCAGTAAATAGTATGTGCGACAAAACTCCCACACTCAAAGTCTGAGCTGGAACAAGGAGCCAACGCCACCAATATTTATTTACTATTCTTGTATTCATGTGAGCAAATGTCGGAATAAAATATCAATTAGACAAATACTGGAGAAATTACGCTCTTTACATTTGTCTATTACCGACCACTTTTTTGGTAACTTTGCGGTAGTTATGGATAAGAAAGGAATAATAGTTGTCTCAGGTGGAGTGGATAGCATCACTCTGCTCTATGATAAAAGGGAGGAGATTGCTCTCGCACTTACTTTTAGGTATGGTTCAAACCACCAAGATAAGGAGGTGCCTTGTGCCGTGTACCACTGCCAAAAACTGGGTATCCCCCACAAGGTGATAGACCTTGACTTCGTTCGCTCTATGCAAAGTTCCCTACTACAAGGGGCTGAAGCAATCCCAACAGGAGCGTATGAGGAGAACAATATGAAGAGTACCGTAGTCCCATTCCGCAACGGTGTGATGCTTGCTATCGCAGCCGCTTTTGCCGAGGATAGAGGACTCAGTAAGGTTTTTATCGCCAATCACTTTGGAGATCACGCTATCTATCCCGACTGTACAAGTGCATTTATCAAGGGGATGAATGAAGCGATGTATCAAGGAACGTACAATAAGGTGGAGGTCTCTGCGCCCTATACAGGTAAATCCAAGGCTGAGATTGTAGCTATTGGCTCTGCTCTAGGTGTAGAGTACGAGCACACTTGGAGCTGCTATAAGGGATTGGAGCTTCCTTGTGGTGTATGCGCTACTTGCAGAGAGAGGATTGAAGCATTTGAGAGGAACGGTCTGATCGACCCACTAAGATACCAAGAGCCATGAGTAAAAAGCTGATACGGGCAGAGCGCTACCACGACATCTGTTGTGGACATAGGGTGGTAGATCATGAGAGCAAGTGCAAGCATCTCCATGGGCACAATTATCGTTTCCACTTCGCCATCGAAGCCGAAGAGGGGTTAGACAGTCTCGGGAGAGTTCTCGACTTTAGCATCATCAAAGACACCCTATGTGAGTGGCTAGAGGAGCAATGGGACCATAAGTTCCTCATCTTTGACCAAGACCCCTTCCTCGAGACGCTTAGACAGCTCAGTCCAGAGAGCTTGGTGGTGGTACCCTTCAACCCCACGGCAGAGAATATCGCTGAGTATATGCTATACCACGTGGCTCCACCATTACTTGCCCCTTACCGTTGCAGGCTGGCGGAGGTGAGAATTGAGGAAACCCGCAAGTGCTCAGTCACAGCACGTTTGGAAGAATGACAAAGCACAAACTCAGGCTAGTGGAGCTCTTTGAGAGCCTACAGGGAGAGGGTGCCAATACAGGGCGCCTCGTGATCTTCGCCCGCCTTACCGGTTGTAATCTCAACTGTCCTTTTTGCGATACCGAATACAACAAAGTGATACTAGAGCTCACACCCCCCGAGCTTCTAACCAAGATACAAAAAGAATTTCCTCACTGTAAAAGCATCATCTGGACAGGGGGCGAACCTACTCTGCAGCTGACAGAGGAGATAGTAGGGCTATTCAAAGAGGCAGGCTATTGGCAAGCGCTTGAAAGCAATGGTCTGAAGCCTGCACCGATGGGATTGGACTACATCACCCTTTCGCCCAAGGGAAATACTCGTCCACAGGTACTGAAAAATTATGGTGGGCGCACAGTCGGAGAGATACGCATGGCTATTGCGGATGGTGACACCTTGCCACCAATAGAGGAATTACCCAGAGCGGAGCACTACTTCCTCTCTCCTATTTTCGATGGCGACACCATCGTGTCTGCCAATATCCAACACTGCCAGACCCTCATCCGACTTGAACCTCGGTGGCGCCTATCTCTACAGACCCACAAGCTCATCGGCATCCGCTAGCGCAAAACATCATTTTCACAAAGAAGATTATCTTCAATAAAGTGTGTGCGAAGTAAAAGTCAAATAACCAATAATAAGGCATAAGACCCCCGGCACCCATCTTTTTAGCATTCTTTATTATGGTAAATAGTAAAGGTAGGGGATAAATGACTATATTTGCGGACATTAGGGCATAATTATTGAGAAAGGGACGCCCTAATCATAAGATTATAAATTAATTATTAGCATAGATGGACGAGAGCAGAGTAGACGTGAGGGCACTCACAGAACTAATTGAGCGGGAGAGTGGATTCCTCGACCTCCTTGAGAGTGGCATGAACAAGGTGATTGTTGGGCAAAAGCACCTGAGGGAAAGCCTATTGATTGGGTTACTTGCTGATGGGCATATCCTACTGGAGGGAGTACCAGGTCTGGCCAAAACCTTGGCGATTAAGACACTTTCGGACTTGATGGACGCCAAGTTTAGCCGTATCCAGTTTACCCCTGATTTACTCCCGGCCGATGTCATCGGCACTCAAATCTATAGTCAAAAAAATGAGAGCTTTAGCGTAAAGCACGGTCCTATCTTCGCCAATCTAGTATTGGCTGATGAGATTAACCGTGCGCCTGCCAAGGTGCAGAGTGCACTTCTCGAGGCGATGCAGGAGCATCAGGTGACTATTGCAGAGCAGACCTTCAAGCTTCCAAGCCCATTCCTAGTGATGGCGACCCAAAACCCTATCGATCAAGAGGGTACTTACCAGTTGCCTGAGGCACAGAGCGACCGTTTTATGCTCAAAGTGGTGGTTGGCTATCCTACCAAAACTGAGGAACAGCAGATAGTAGAGGCTCAGATTAGGAGACAAAAGCCGAGTGTGACTCCTGTAGTCAATACAGATCAGATACTCAAGGCACGTGATATCGTCCATCAAGTGTACATCGACGAGAAGATTCACAAGTATATTATCGACATCGTATTTGCCACTCGTTTCCCCGCCGAAGCGGGCTTGTCCAATCTCCGTGGTATGATCAGCAATGGAGCTTCTCCTCGCGCATCCATCAATCTAGCCCTAGCTGCTAGAGCCTATGCCTTCATCAAGCACCGTGGCTTTGTCATCCCTGAGGATGTGCGCGCAGTGTGCCATGATGTACTCAGACATAGGATTGCGCTTAGCTATGAGGCTGAGGCCAACAATCTCGTGCCAGAGGAAATCATCAGCGAGATATTGAATAAGGTTCAGGTGCCTTAAGCGGGGATGGAGACTCAAGACCTCTTACAGAAGATACGCCGTATAGAGATAAAATCGAAGAGGCTCTCCCAAAATATTTTTTCGGGAGAGTATCGCTCTGCATTCAAAGGCAGGGGTATGTCTTTTAGCGAAGTACGGGAGTATCAGATAGGGGATGATGTACGAGATATCGACTGGAATGTAACCGCCCGGTATGCCAAACCCTTTGTAAAGGTATACGAAGAGGAGCGTGAACTGACCATGATACTCCTAGTGGACGTCTCAGAGAGTGGTCTCTTTGGCACGGCGGAGCGCACCAAACGTCAGCTGATTGCTGAGGTAGCCGGCACACTCGCCTTTAGCACCATCACCAATAACGACAAGGTAGGAGTGATCTTTTTCTCAGACAGAGTGGAGAAGTTCATCCCACCAGGAAAGGGAAGAAAGCATGTACTGCACATCCTCTCGGAGATCCTTAGATTAGAACCCAAGGGCAAGGGGACAAACCTATCCCAAGCGCTAATTTATGCCAACAACGTGCAGAAGAAGCAGTGTACGCTCTTTATCCTCTCAGATTTTATCGACGAGAGTGCGTACGAGCAGACCCTTAATGTGGTGAGTCGCAAGCATCAAGTGATGGCGATGCAGGTGTATGACCCCAAGGAGACTGAGCTACCCAATGTGGGACTACTCAGAGTGCAGGATGCTGAAAGCGGAGAAATCACGATGGTGGATAGCTCGTCTAGAAGAGTCCGAGATATGTATCGCGACTACTGGCAGAGATTGACGACTAAAATGAGTGAAGCACTGACAAAGTATGACATCAACTTTGTGAGTAGCCCGACAAATGAAGATTACGTCCCAGCTCTGCAAAGGTTATTTAATAAGAGTAGCAGGTGAAGCGTATTAGAGAACATATTATCATAGGAGTGATTGTATTGATAGCACTTCTTACATCTCCGGGGCTTTGGAGCCAGGAGGTGAGAGTGATACCAAAACTAGAGCGCTCCACTATACTGATTGGGGAACAAGTACAGCTCAATGTGCGGGTTGTCTACCCAAACAACCAAGTTATGCGGTTGGTACTCCCTGAGGATACCCTAGTATCTGGCGTGGAGATCATAGAGAGTGTGTTGGTAGACTCTATTGTCGTCAATAATCTACTCAACGAGATGGTCTACAATGTGACCATCACGAGCTTTGACTCGGCGACCTATATGCTAAGAAATATCAATGCCCTTGTGGGAGACTCGGTTTACACTAGTACAGATGAACTTAGTCTCATCGTCAATACAATACCTATTGACTTGAGTGTCCCTACAGAGCCAATGGATATTAAGGGGCAGTGGCGACCAAAGTTTGTATGGCAAGATTATCTGTTGTATCTCTATATCCTATTGGGAATTGTGGCACTCATAGTCGCTGCTTACTATCTGCGGAGGTATCTGATAAAGCGTAGAAAGAGGCAAGAGGGGGCTCCTGAGGAGATATATTTGCAAGATCCATATCTGGAAGCGATACAAAGTATTCAGATCCTAAAGCGACAAGAGCTTTGGGAGCACAATCAGGTCAAAGAGTACTATACTCAATTGACAGATATCCTACGTCGATACCTATGGCGTGTCTATGCTATCGATACGATGGATAAAACTTCGAGTGAGATATTGGAGACATTCCGCACCAAAATCGGGAAAGATCGGATGTACACCGAACTGAGTAGGATACTACAGACTGCAGATCTGGCGAAGTTTGCGAGATATCAGCCTGATTCGAATGACAATATCAGCCTCTTATCGGCATCTATTGCCTTTATCGAGGAACACAAACCGGCAGCTGAGGAAACTAAGAAAGAGGGAGGAGAGGAATTATGACGTGGGCTAACCCTGGATACTTTTGGCTACTTCTTCTCATCCCGCTATTTATATGGTTGTACATCAAGAGGGAGAAGAACCCAGCTACATTCACACTGAGCACAATCAATGCGTTTAAAGGTCGGAAAGTATCATGGCGTACCCGCCTTAGTTGGCTACCCTTTGCTTTGGCAATCGTAGGTTATGCTATTGGTATCGTAGCGCTTGCTCGACCACAGAGTAGCGACTCCTATTCTACTCAGAGTACCGAGGGGATCAATATCGTATTGGCACTTGATATATCGGGAAGTATGCTCGCTCGAGACTTAGAACCCAATCGTTTTGAGGCGGCTAAAATAGTCGCAGGGGAGTTTATCAGCTCTCGTCCCAATGATAATATCGGGCTCGTGGTCTTTGCGGGAGAAAGCTACACACAGTGCCCTCTAACGACTGATCACGCTGTACTCCTCAACATGGTGAACTCTGTGGAGATGGGATTGGTGAATGATGGGACTGCTATTGGAAGCGGGTTGGCCACAGCGGTAAACAGGCTGAAAGATATTGATAAGGGCAGTAAGGTGGTTATTTTGCTCACCGATGGCACCAACAACTCAGGAACAATAGCACCCGTAACAGCGGCAGAGATTGCGGAGAGTTTCGGAATCCGAGTTTATACGATTGGTGTGGGGACGAAGGGGGAGGCACTCTACCCAATTCAGACCATCCTAGGTATCGAATATATGCCTATGCAAGTAGAAATTGACGAGGCGAGTCTTCAAAAAATCGCAAAGACTACCGGGGGGCAGTATTTCCGTGCAACAGACAACAATAGTCTAAGGGCAATCTATGCTGAGATTGACCAACTGGAAAAGACCAAACTCAAGGTAGAGAGCTTTACACAAAAGGAAGAGCACTTTCCCCCTTTTGTATGGGGTGCCCTAGTAGCTCTCTTCATAGCTCTTTTACTGAGGAGCACACTATTTAGGAGGATGCCATAATGAGGTTTTTACATCCATACATACTTTTACTGCTCATACCATTGGCAATATTTGCTATCTTTCTTATATGGAAGATCGCAAATCAGCGCAAAGAACTGAAGCATTTTGGAGAGACTGAATTGGTACGCTTACTGATGCCAGACCTTTCTCTACGTAGAAAACTTACCAAGGAGATGGTACTATTACTGTCTATTGCCTTGATGGTGGTGGCTCTGGCTCGCCCACAAATGGGCTCCAAAAGTGAGACCGTAGAGCGACAAGGAATCGAACTCATGATAGCGATGGATATCTCCAATTCCATGCTCTCTGACGATGTGAAACCAAGCCGTCTGGCGAGGGCGAAGGCTATCGTTTCAAGAATGATTGACAAAATGGGGAATAATAAGATTGGACTTATTTTCTTTGCAGGTGACGCCTATGTCCAGCTCCCCATTACTGGAGATATGATTTCAGCCAAAATGTTTCTCAACAATGCTTCACCTGATCTAATTCAAATTCAAGGCACCGTATTGGATGATGCTATTAATCTAGCTACTCGCAGCTTTTCGAGCGATCAGCAAGCCTCTAAGGCTATCGTATTGATTACCGATGCTGAGAACCATGAGGGCGATGTGATTTATGCAGTCAAAGAGGCACGAAAGTTTGGAATACTGGTAAACGTTGTCGGAATCGGTTCAACCCAAGGAGGTCCCATTCCCCTGCCGGAGGGTGGCTACCTTCAAAGCAACGAAGGTATGGTGATTACCAAGCTCAATGAGCAACTCGGTATGGAGATAGCTACGGCTTCGGGAGGCATCTACGTACGTGCCAATGATGTATCTCAGACCGTAAAACTGTTGCAAGATCGGTTAGATAACCTAGATCAGTCTAAAATGGAAATGAAGATTTATTCGGCTTATAACGAAGTTTATTACATTCCATTGGGACTAGGACTATTACTCTTGGTGATAGACTTTATATTGCTAGACAGAAAAAATAGATACTTCAAGAGGATTCAGCTATTTGAGCGAAAGGATAAGATGTAATGAAACGATTGTTACTAGTCATACTCATAATGTCAGTGCTTCCTCTCTCTCTCTTTGTCCAGAAGGAGGTAAGGAGCCAAGTACGGAAAGGCAATAGCCTTTTTGAAAAAGAACGATACACTGAGGCTGAGATTGAGTACCGCAAGGCTCTTGAGCTCAATCCTAGCGACCCTGAGGGGAACTATAATCTTGCCAACACACTCTATCGAACCAAGCGCAATGAGGAAGCGGGGAAGATTTATCAGGAACTACTGAAGGAGATCAAATTAATGTCGAAGGAGCAAGCCGCTGATCTTGCTCACAATGCGGGCAATTTGGCGATGAAAGAGAAGAAGTACGAGGAGGCTATAGAGCTCTACAAGGAATCCCTCCGTCGGCGACCAACTGATGAGGAGACTCGGTACAATCTCGCCCTTGCTCAAAAACTCCTCGAGAAGGAGAAACAAGAAAGTGGTGGAGGAGAGAACCAACAACAGCAAAATCAGCAGCAACAACAAGATGACCAGCAGAAGGATCAGCAACAGCAACAGCAGCAACAGGAGCAAAGCGATAAAGAAAATAAGGAGCAGCAGCAACAAGCTCAGAGCCAACGTATGAGCCAAGATAATGCAGAGAAGATACTAGAGGCGTTTATCCAAGATGAAAAGGATACACAGCGTAAGGTGGAGCAGATGAAGCAACAGCAGCAACAAGGCAGGAAGTCAAGACCTAAGAATTGGTAATGATGATCAGAGTACAACAATACATACTGACTACGCTTCTCCTCTTAGTGAGTACGCTCGCTTGGGGGCAGGATGGAGTAAACTTTGAAGTCGTAGTCCCCAACCATATCATTGCCGGCAAGCCGTTCAAAGTCGAGCTCACCGTGAATGCCTCCGCAAAAGACGCCAAGCTAGCCACCCCCGATGGGCTTCAACTCCTCTATGGTCCAGCTATAAGCACCAGCTCTAGCATGAGGATTATCAATGGGAAGCGCTCTTCCAGCAGATCCACAATATTCACCTATACTTTTCTGGCGGAGAAGGAGGGCAACTACATCATTCCTGAGGCTTCAGTAGAAATCGATGGTGCTACTTATAGGACTACTGCAAGACGTATCAAAGTATTTAGCCAAGGCACGGCGGCAGAAGAGTCCACCTCAGCAGATGGTAGCATCTCCAATGACGATCTCTATATCGTAGCTACTCCAAGCAAGCAGAGGGTATACGAGCAGGAAGCTGTTACAGTTAATTACAAGCTTTACTCCAGGCTAGAAAATCCCCAGTTTACCAATATCACCTTTCCTGACTACGAGGGATTTGTGCAATATGTCCAAAACAATGGGAGCAATGCCCAGTTTCAAGCTGAGCAAGTCAATGGCAAACTTTATTACACTGCCAACTTCCACTCAGTAGTATTACATCCGCAAAGATCTGGCAAACTGACTATCAAACCAGCGGAGTTTGAGATGCTAGTGAGTATGCCCATCTCAAATCCTCAGCGCAGCATCTTTGATGCTTTCTTTGACAACTTCCAACAAGTATCGAAGAAAATCCGTACCAAGCCAATTACCATAGAGGTGCAGCCACTGCCTTCTCCTAAGCCGGAGGGGTTCAATGGGGCAGTGGGGCAGTTCTACATCTCTTCAGAGATTCCCACAAAGGTATTGAAGACCAACGAGAGCTTCACAATGAAGATTACCCTCGAAGGACGTGGTAATATCAAACTAGCACAAATTCCTGAGCCTCTCTTTCCAGAAGGCTTTGAGACCTATGACCCCAAGGAGACTGACGAAACCGAGGTTAGTGGAGGGCAGACTCGTGGCAGCAAGAGTAAGGAATTCTTTGCAGTCCCACGCCATGTCGGTGACTTCGTGATTCCAGCAATCCCTTTTGTTTACTTCGATCCCTCAAAGGGAAGCTATCAATCCATCACAGTCCCCGAGACCAAGTTGCACATAGATAAAGGAGACGCGACCGAGTCTACAGCAATATCGGGGCGATCCAATAGCGAAGATATAAAGTACATCAATCAGGATATTCGGTATCTCAAGAGTAGTCGAAACTCAACCGACCTAGTCTCTAACAGTTGGCACAATAATTGGTGGTTCTTTGTTATCGTCACACTCATTCTCATTGCTGCAATCATAATAGACAAAAAGCTGGAAGCAGATAGCGCAGACACAGCACTCAATCGTAGTCGAAAGGCAGGCAGGACAGCCCAGAAGTACCTAAAACTCGCCAATAAGATGAGAAGTAAGGGAGAAGCGTCTTCATATTACGAGGCACTACTCAAAGGACTAAGCGACTATCTCAGGGGCAAGTTTCACATTCCTCTTTCAGAGCTCTCCAAAGAAAACATTCGAGCGACAATGGCTAGACATGGGGTGAGTGAAGAACTAATAGACGAAGCGATTGAGACCCTCTCTGCGCTCGAACTAGCCCGTTATACTCCGAGTGAAATCGAAGAGCGTAACGAACTATACGACCGAGCAGCAGGTGTGATTGAAGGTATACAAAAGACCAAACCAAAGAGATAAGTGAATATGAAGCGACTACTACTATATATTATTGTACTGAGTATTTCGGCATCACAATTCTCTTTTGCCACCACCATGAATGAAGGGATTGCCGCTTACCAAGAGACCAATTACACTAAAGCAATAGAACTCTTTACTCAGGTGCTTTCTGAAAATGGCTCTACCGCAGAAGCATATTATAACTTGGCTTCGGCATACTATAAGAATGGTAATATTGGTCCAGCCGTACTCAACTTCCACAGAGCTTATCGACTAGATCCTTCAGACGGAGATACACGCTACAATCTCCGCTTTGTCTCCTCTCAGGTTACCGATAAGATTGAGGAGACCCCCAAGCTATTCATCAGTCGATGGCTCGATTCGCTATCGCACTGGTTCGGTCTTTCCACTTGGCGGGCGCTCAGTGCGATCTTTATCGTGTTAGTCGCTACTGGCGTATTTTTCTACTTCAGAGGCAGAAGTATCACCACCCGACGGATTGGTTTTTACGGTGGCGTATGCTCAGTAGTACTAGCTCTTTTGGTCAATATAATGGCATACCGCTCCTACAGTTTCACCCACGAAAACAAAGAGGCAATACTCATGAGTAGTATCACCACCATCAAGAGCTCACCCGATGCTTCAGCCAAAGACATAGCCGTAGTACATGAAGGTCTTCATGTCAAAACTCTTCAGAACCTCTCTGGCTATACGGAGGTTAGGCTCCCTGATGGCACAGTAGGATGGATCCCTATGGATTCTTATGAACTAATCAACGACTTTGACTAAATAATGGTAGAATCACTCGTAGCAATAGAGAGGGATTTATTTCTTCTTCTTAATGGCGTTCACACCCATTACTTGGATAGCGTGATGTATATCATCTCCGACAAGTGGCCTTGGATTATCTTTACACTCTTCTTCCTTATCCTTATGTCGATAGGGCAGAGACGTGGCGAGGTAGTCCTTTTTATTTTAAGCATGGGCATGGTAGTCTTTCTTGCCGATGGTCTATCGTCAGGGATTATCAAAGAGATATTTCAGCGCTACCGACCTACACATCACCCACTCACAGAGGATGTAGTCAAGACTGTACTCGGAGAGCGTGGCGGTGGCTATGGCTTTGTCTCGGGGCACACGACCAATTTTATCGCCTTTGCACTCTTTTCATCCTTAGTGATTCGTCATCGATTATATACTATCGCCTCATTTGCCACCGCCCTCACCATTGCTTTTTCACGCATCTATCTCGGCATGCACTTCATCACAGATGTCATACCTGGGTTGCTTTTAGGGTTGCTGTGTGGATGGTTCACTTACTGGCTCTACCAGCAAGCACGCATGACGTTTCTCCATATCGACAAACGAGAGAGTACTCATAGCTACCTACGTCCACCGCTGCGCAGACAAGTGGTTGCCCTATCCATGGTCGTATTTTATATTCTAATTTGGGTCACCTCACCACTATTCTTCAGACTTTATAGCTAAGAAAATCATTAGCATCTATATATAAAATGTTAGGTAAAATAAGTTATGCAGTATCCAACCCAGTTAAAAGCACTCGCCTCTTTCCCAATCACAGAGGAGGTAGTAAATCTAAAGCCAATCGGTAATGGCCACATCAATGACACTTTTGGCGTTGTAGTCAAGACCCCTCAGGGTGCTCAACTCAAGTATGTACTCCAGCGGGTCAATGACAGTATCTTTCAAGATGTTGATACCCTTCAATCCAATCTCTTTGAGGTGACTGACCACATTCGTCACAAGCTAGAGCAAAAAGGTGTAAGCGATATAAATCGTCACGCGCTTACTTTCTTTAAGACCAAGGAAGGACAGACCTACACACGCCAAGATGGTGCAGTATGGCGCCTATCCCTCTTTATCGAGGGTAGCAAAAGCTACGACGCCGTCACCCCTAAGCTCGCATACGAGGCAGGCAAAGCTTTTGGCGACTTCCATACTATGCTCTCCGACATCCCCGAGGGGAAACTCGGTGAGACCATCCCAAACTTCCACAACATGACCTTCCGCCTCCAGCAGCTGCGTGATGCTGTTGCTACCGACAAGGCAGGCAGGCTCTCAGAAGTACGGGAGCTAGTAGACCAGCTCCTACAGCGTGCCGAAAAGATGACCATCCAAGATCGACTCTATGCCGATGGCAAACTCATCAAGCGCACCAACCATTGCGATACCAAGGTCAATAACATCTTATTTGACGAGAAGACCGACGAAGTACTTTGCGTCATAGACCTCGACACTGTAATGCCTGGCTTCGTCCTCTCAGATATAGGAGACTTTATCCGTACAGCAGTCAATACCGGTGAAGAAGACGACGAAAATCTCGACCATATCCAAGTCGATATGGAGATTTTCAAGGCATACACCCGTGGCTATATGGAGGAAGCGCAGAAATTCCTCACCCCACTAGAGATTTCACTCCTCCCCTACGGTGGTCGCCTGCTCACTTATATGCAGACCGTCCGCTTCCTCAGCGACTATCTCAATGGCGACACCTACTACAAGACCCACAAACCCAAGCATAATCTCATTCGGAGTATCGCCCAGTTTGAGTTCCTACGTCGTCTCGAAGATAAGCAAGAAGAGATGGACGCCTTTATGCAACAATGGCTGTGATAATCTATGGAAGAGAAGTCCAATAAAAGCCTCTCTCCCAACCGTATAAGGAAGAGTTTTCGCTACGCCTTTAGAGGCGTGCGGAGACTCTTTTTGTATACCCCCAATGCCCGTATCCACCTCCTCTTCACCCTTGGTGTCATCGGAGGCGGACTATTCTTTGGTATCTCCCGAAGCGAATGGCTTATCCTCATACTCTGCATCGTGCTAGTGCTCTCGCTCGAAGCCATCAATAGTGCGCTAGAACAGATTGCCGATAAAGTCACTACTGACTACTCACCCCTCATCCGTGACGCTAAAGATCTCGCCGCTGGAGCCGTGCTGATTACCGCCATCGGCTCAGCCATCATAGGGCTCTGGATATTTATACCCTATATCCTATGAAGTCCGCCACTGGAGATACCATCACCATCACCCCAAAAGCAATCATAGCAGAACTATCCGGGAGGCGAAATGTCGTGAGCAGTGCCGCACACAATGGGGGTAGCCGTGGCGACCTTACCCACCTCTACAATTACTCCTACGCCCACTCCCCTCTCGTACAGCACAAGATTGTGGCAAAAATGGAGAGCCCCAATTTGCAAAACCACTACGCTCGCCTCACCCAAGAGTTAGGGCTACCGGTACAGACTACAGCAGGAATGGGTACAGCAGCCATATTAGAAGATGCAGCCCTACTCAGTAGCTCATTTCAAGGCATTCACCTAAGTGCCATAGTTACAGCAGGCATAGACCACAACGCTGCACGAGCTGGCGACCCACCCTCTTACGACGAGCTTACAGGCGACAATCTGCCCGCTCCTGGCACCATCAATATCATGCTTTTCATCGATGCCCACCTTCCAGCAGGCACAGCGACCCAAGCCATCATCACCGCCACCGAAGCCAAAAGTGCAGCACTTCAAGAACTACAAGCAGGTAGCTTATACTCCAGTGGTATTGCGACAGGCTCAGGTACCGATACCATTATGGTGGTTACCCGCCCCGATGCTTCCGACACCCTCTACGATGCAGGGCTTCACTCTCGATTAGGCTCAGCTATAGGGCAGTTGGTGAAGCAAGCAGTAAAGCAGGCTTTAGCACATCACCCCGATGGCATGACTCCCACTCGCCAAGCCAGTCTACTGTGGCAAGGCTTCCGCTACGGAATCACCCCCGATGCCCTCTCTTCCGAATACCAAGAGCTATTTAGCAACATACCAGACAGCGAGAAGCTAGAGCGGATACTCACAGACCCAGGGGTATTCGCCCATACAGCGCCCCTACTCCATCTACAGGATCAGTATGCTTGGGGGATGCTCTCAGAGAAGCAGTACAGTTCCGTATATTGCCAATACTTACATATCATCTGCCAAGCCTACCAACTCCCTATCACGGATAACCTCCTCTCCGCTCTCGCCCACCTTACCCATCGATGGTGACAAGAAATAGATTAGATATATCTACGATATTTTTATGTATAAAATCTTTCCATTACATTTGTGTAAGAAGAAATTTTGTTTAACTTAGATTTTACATATCATGAAGACTTCTACTTTTTCCATTATGATTACATGCATCGTTGCATGTGCATCTCTTCTTCTTTGGTCTTGTAACAAGGATGGTGAAAATCTGACAATTTCTGTGGCAAGTGAGGATGTCGATGCATTCTATGCTGCATCTGTACTAAGATCAAAGAGTATTGAAGAATTACCAGAAAACATTAGTAAAGAGGAAATAGCCAATATGGCTTTAAAGCTAGCAAAAGAAAAGTATAAGACCGATGACGTGATAATCACTGACTTGTATGTATATCCAGATGTCGATGGTGTCGAATTTTTCTACAAACTACCCAGTGGTTTGGAAACCAATGCTTTGTTCATTGATATAAAAAACATAGAAGATATAGCAATAGAGTCAGAACAGTTTGAGATTGCTTCAGATAATTATGACTCACATCTGACTCTGGACGGCAATAGCGCTGTGTTAAAAACAAAAGACATGCTTAATAATTGAAGCAAAAGGTGTTCTTTTTTACCTGTGACAATCAAAATGATTGTAGTCCTTATAAAGTTATTGCTGAAATGAGTGACGAAATCACAAAGGAAAGAGAGACTTGGCTCTTTATCGAGAAAGGCACTGAGACAGAGCAAGTTTTAGAAGACGTCCTAGCAATTGAGGAGTTCCTTTGTGATGAAAACTGAGAGTAAAATAACTTATACTCTCTAATCATGCTTGTGTCTTGCACACTAAGTTCAAAACACAAGTCTTGAAGTATTAGCTCCATCGCAGTCTGTTGTATATGATAACGATGGATTGCGGTGGAGTGTTTTAATTATTTTGATTTACCATATATGACCTACAAAAGTTTCTATCCACTATTACTCGTAGTCTTATTTATATCTTTTGGAACTGCTTCTGCACAAAATATTGATGCCCCTGGGCTAATGGGGAAAAAATTAGAGGCAACGCCCAAAACCATTCATGACAAGAGCTACCTACGGGTCTTTTATCAGCTATTTTATAGACCTGACCATAATGCCAAAGATGTCAATAGAGAAACTGCCTGGTGTACGCATCAATGAAAGTGGCATTGTCTACTATCAAGGAGAACCAATCAAGAGGTTTTATGTAGAGGGTAAGGACTTACTTGGTAGCCAGTATGCACTAGCCACCAATAACTTGTCCGTCGATGCCATCTCTAGAGTAGAGGTGCTTGAGCGATTTCAAGATGTAAAGGTATTGCAAGGGGTAGTACCAGAGGAGCGAAGCTCTATGAATATAATCCTCAAGGAGGATTACAAGGTAAGACCATTTGGATACCTAGATGGAGGAATTGGATATGAACCAATCCTTTACGAGAGTAGGGCAAATGCCACCAAGGTTAGTAAATCCCCACTTCAATACTACATTTATGCCTCGGCAGATAATTACAATACCGAAAATGCTGATGCTGCTCTAAATATCAATGTCTCAGAGCTCAACAGCCTTGTACCACAAAAAGGGAAGCTCTCATCTACTGGTATTGGAGGCAAGCCTATTGATGCCAAGCACTACATCCAAAATAAAAGCTGGAAAGTATCTACTAACGGACTTTTAAGCTTTTCTGAGGACGTACAATTAAGGATAAATCTTAAGGGACACTATGATTGGATGGGACAAGGAGAACGGCAGATAGAGCACTACAAGGAGCTGAGCATCAATCTTGACGAACAAAGCAATAGCCACAATAATCAGATAGAATTTAAACCTATCCTTTCATACGAGCTAAATAGCCATAAAAAGCACTTGAGTAATAAGCTAATTGGAGATATTAGTAGAAGCAACGGTTTTCGTCATGTATTAGGTGGTAATAGAGAGCTAAAATATATGCCTCAAAGTGATAATTGGTGGATCCAGAATAATCTAGAGACTACTTTTGCACTCAATAAGGATAGGTCACTATTGGGCAATTTTTACAGTAAGTTGTTGTATGGTGAGACTACTGACCGGCTAGGGGCTGATAGATTGGACGACCCTCTCTCCCAAAGCGAATGGCAAGCAGATCATGGATTTAGCACTTATTTCAGCTTACCGAGGTCGGCAAGACTATCCCTGTCTCTGGAAGATCATATTTATTATCGTCGCTACCAAGTGGGCAGATTAAATACAAGGGTGACGCATAATGAGCTCGAAATCTCGCCTAAACTAATATTGTCATTTTATCAAAAACGTGGTAGTATAACCCTAGGGACAGATATACGACATACGTCCCAACGCATTGCTCAGAACACAAATAATCTTTGGGATTTTTCGCCTACTTTGCACTTTACTTACAAAGGCAAAACTGGCTGGGACTATATCTTGAGTAGCTCTTTGAGAAGTTATATTCCTCTTGCAAGTAGCTACTTCCCTATCGCCTACAGACTTAGCCATAAGGCAGAAAGCATGGACTACCTCGAAAGCTACAGGGCAAAGCAGTGGAACGTTTATACAAGGGCGAATTACAGCAACTTAATCAACTATTTTTTCGCCACACTAAGTCTTAGATATGTGGACACTAGGAATCCAATAGTATGGGATATTTCACTCTCTCAGGATGGCATTACAACTATATCTGCCCTTTTACATCAGGGACATTCTAGGAGCATTACGGGGGAAGTCAAGGCAGATAAATCTTTTACCGACCATGGAATAAATGTTGTGTTTGAAGGTCTTATCAATCTTACTTCGTCACCTTCATCACTAAATAAGAGCGTCACTCAAGGGTATTATCGCAATTATATGGCAGAAGTAGGGCTAAGCTATGACCAAATCAAGTGGCTTACACTCTCCGGAAAGATTTCTTATAAATATAGACAAGCGTGGAGAGACTTGAGAAATGATTGGTACAAAAGCTCTCAGGTTAATGGTGATTTATCAGCCTTATTTGCATTATCAAAGCAGTTTAGCATGGCTTGGCGGTATGATTGGGTTTACTTTACAAGAGAAGAAAATAGAGAACTTCAAGACTTCCATCTTCTGGGCTTGTCCTTAGATTGGAAGGTTTCAAAAAAATCAAACTAATGCTGGAGTGTAATAATATTCTGAACAGCGATGAATACGTTATAAAGAACAATAACCCCATTGTTGAACAAACGACGATACTCCAGCTCAGACCTCGGAGCATTTTTCTGAAAGCTCATTGGGCTTATTAACTACTACCAAGCTATCTTATAGGCATAATCACACAGGACAATAGATAGTTAATCCACACTTTTCTGGTGGCTCCCTCTGCAAAAAATAGTAACTTTGTAATCTGGGAAAGAGGTGTGTAAGTGATGGAATGGATGCAAGTAATAGAGATAGTAGCAGCTACTATCGGACTGATATATGTCTGGCTGGAACTAAAAGCCAGTATGTGGCTTTGGCCCGTGGGTATCGTGCTACCGCTCTTTTGGATATACATTTCGTGGCACAGTGAAGTGTACGGCAATGTGTTGGTCAATATCTACTACATTGTCGCTTGTATCTGGGGATGGAGAGAGTGGATCAAACACCGAAAGGAGGGTATCACGGAGTCCCAACAACCTATCACTTTTATGCCCAAGAAATATCGGGTTTGGCTAATGGCGGTCACAGTGGGTCTGGTACTACTGCTTGCTCCTGCGTACAGTCGATTTATGGATAGCCCATTCCCCTATTGGGATGGGATCGCCACATCGATAAGTTTCGTTGGGATGTGGTTGCTCGCCAAGAAGTATTTGGAAAACTGGTACTGCTGGATCCTCTCCAACCTAATCTACAGCATACTCTATTTCGTCCAAAGTTTTACGATCTCTGGTGTATTCTTTACCATTTACACCGCTATTGCTATCGCAGGGTACTTCAACTGGCGACGTATGATGCAAGTGCAGCAATTATGACAATCGACCTTTGCATACCCTATACCCCTACCGTACTGGTGGTCGCCCATGGCGAGATCTATGATGATGCGGAGACACTTCGACTCATCAAAGTTGCTCAGCACATAGTGGTTTGTGATGGGGCTCTTGGTCGGTATCTTGAGCTCTCGAGCCGTAGACCCGATATGGTGATTGGAGATGGTGACTCTGTAAATCCTGCCGACCTAGAGCAGATAGGCGCACCCTTCACAAGGGTGGAAGAGCAAGAGACCAACGACCTGACCAAGGCAGTCACTTTTGCGCTTGCACGGGGGTGGAGAGAGATAGCTATCGTAGGAGCCACGGGACGACGAGAGGATCATACGCTGGGGAATATATTCTTGCTCCCCGACTACTACAAAAATGGTGCTGCGGTACGACTCTATAGTCTATTCGGGATTATGATCCCCTTTGAGGGAGCTGTGACGATAGAGACAGAAGTAGGACGAGAGCTTTCTGTCTTTGCCGTAGAGGCAAAACCTATGAGCGCCAGAGGGGTGGCTTACCCTTTTGAAGAGCGGACATTCACTGCACTATGGCAGGCAACGCTCAACCAGGTGATCCAGCCTACAGTGGAGCTATGGAGCGAAGGGATGGCGATATTATTTATATCCAACGAGAAGAGGAATTGAATGGAGCAGAAGTACTACATAGTATGGGAGGGACACCAACCGGGTATCTACGATACTTGGGCGGAGTGCAAGGCTCAGGTCATGCACTTTAGCCGTCCTAAGTACAAGAGTTTCAAGGGTATTTCAAAAGCGCAAGCGGAGGAGTTCTTCAATCATCCTGAAGCTGCGAGAGGAGAGGGAGAACCTGAAATATTGGAGCGCAGTAGCGAGATAGACCAAAGGGCGATAGCTGTAGATGCTTCGACGACCGGTAATCCTGGTCCGATGGAATACCGTGGGGTATGGGTGGAGACGGGTGATGTGGTCTTTAGCAGTAAAGTGTACCCTGTAGGGACGAATAATATAGGCGAATTTTTAGCTATCGTGCATGCGATGGCATGGATGAAGCAGCAAGACTATATCGTGCCTATCTATACCGATAGCATGACAGCGCAGTCGTGGGTAAGGAAGCATCAATACAAGACGACGCTCCCCTTTGACCAAAGTACCTTGGAACTATATCAGGTACTGGAGCGAGCGAAACGATGGCTGGATAGTAATGATCTATCTCTCTTTTCGATTAGAAAATGGGAGACCAAAGCATGGGGCGAAATCCCTGCTGATTACGGAAGGAAGTGATCATGAAAAAGGCCATAATACTGATAAATACAGGATCGCCAAAGAGCCTTGAGGTCGGAGACGTACGCTCCTTTCTGGAGAATTTTCTCTCAGATAAACGCGTACTTAATATGCCCTCTATGATTAGGCTACCACTGGTAAAGGGTATCATTGTCCCGAGTCGAGCGTCCAGATCGAGGGATAAATATGCTCTCATCTGGGAGGAGGAGGGCGCACCGCTTGTACTTAGGACGGCAGAACTAGCTAATGAAGTGCAGCGCATCAGCGGTATCCCTACGTTCACTGCCATGAGGTACGAGAAGGACTCAGTAGGACATGCCCTCGACAAAGCATCTCAACTTGGATGTGAGGAGGTGGTATTGGCTCCTCTCTTCCCCCACTATGCGATGAGTAGCTATGAAAGTGCTGTGGCTCATGTCGCGGATACTTGGGAAATGGGAAGCTATTCGTTTGAGCTAAAGTGTATTACCCCCTATTACAATCATCCGATTTTCATTGATGCGCTAGCCGAGCAAGTTTCTCGCTTTGTACAGATGGGAGAACACTTAGTATTTTCCTACCATGGAATTCCTCTCTCTCAGGCGAAGCCTTATCTCGGCAATGTGGAAAAAGACTATGAGAGTCAATGCCAAGAAACAACCCGCTTGCTGATGGGGCACCCTTGGGTAAAGGCACTTCAACTTACTTCTGAAGTTGCCTATCAGTCTCGTTTCGGAAGCAATAAGTGGTTGTCACCAACTCTTGAGGGGCGATTGGACAAACTCCCTAGTGAGGGACACGATAGGGTAGCAGTGATTTGCCCATCCTTTGTCTGCGATGGACTCGAGACGATTTGGGAAATAGGGATTCACCTAAAGAAAAAGTTTGGAGGAAGTAATCTCTCCCTTGTAGCATGCCCCAATGGATCCCATACGATGGCAAGAGCAATCGTAGACTTAGTGAATAACCTCGCCACAGGGGCGGATAGATGGATCGCACCATGAGCCGACTTTATTTTATACACCACAGTAGCTATCTATGGGTAGGAGATAGATCTATGATTCTTTGGGATTATTATGGAAAGGGAGAGGTCGCTTCGTTCCTCGCAGAGCACCCCGATAAACGTCTCTACATCATGGTCACACACTCTCACGGCGATCACTACTCGCCAATCATCTTTGACACTCCATTTGTCACACACGCTGGAGGTGTAGTGTACATTTTCCATGAGGAACTAAAAGAGACAATAAATAGAGAGGAAGTCCACTACCTAGAGACTGGGGAGGATTGGGGAGATAACCAAATAATGGTAAAGGCCTTTGGCAGTACTGATTGTGGTGGAAGCTTCTATGTAGAGATAGAGGATCAAAAGCTATTCCATGCTGGAGACCTCAATAATTGGCACTGGAACCAAGAGGCAGACGAGGAGTACATCGAGCTCTATGAGACACATTGGCAAAGGGAACTAGGGCGGCTGACTGATTCTGTCCGCTTGCTCGACCTGCTGATGTTCCCAACAGATCTTCGTTTAGGTCGTGACTATCTAAAAGGCCTTCGATCGTTGCTCGCAATGACAGAGGTAAAGTATCTAGCTCCGATGCACCTCAACGGAGTGCTCGATCCAAAAGAACTGGAGGAACTATGCGATAAATATAGTATTGACTTACTATTGCCTCAACCTCAAACAACTAGGATACTAGGATGAAGCTAATAAGGATACTGAAGGACTTCGCCCTATTCTGGGCAATGTTGGTGGGGGCATTCTTTTACCCTTGGCTATGGAGGCTGGCTCCTCTCTGTACCTACACACTTTTTGTGATGCTCCTGCTCTCCTATACCAAGATAAAACCCAGTGATATAGAGGTGACACGTACCCATGTGATTATGTTTATCGTCCAATGGATACTCGGCATCATTTCTTATATCGTGATAGAGCCTTTCGATCCTCTAGTCGCTACAGGAGTAGCAATGCTAATACTCACTCCTACAGCAACAGCTGCTTCGGTCATCACTGGGATGCTAGGTGGGAATATCGCATTTGTCACCACCTACATGATTGCCAGTAATATCGCTATCGCTCTCATCGGGCCAGTACTCATCAGCGCTGTGCATCCAAATACAGATGAAAACTACTGGGCTATGGTATTGGCTATCTTTGGCAAAGTATCGACGCTATTAATCTTACCACTTGTCATTGCTTGGGGTGTGAGGTATTTACTCCCAAAGGTTCACGACAAAATGATTAAGCTAAGTAGCTGGACTTTTTGGATATGGGCTTTTAATATAATGGTACTCATGGGTAGCGCAATTCACACCTTTGTCACTAGCGAACAACTCACCATCAGATACACAGGACTCCTCGTATTGATTACGATGATGACTACACTAGCGCTATATTTTTTAGGGGGTAGGTGTGCTTCTTGGACCAGAGAACGAGTAGTCAATGGCAGACAGACGCTTGGGCAAAAGAATACAGTCTTTGCAATCTGGCTAGCCATTACATTTTTGGATCCCAAAGTTGCCTTCATCCCCACACTATACATAATTACTCAGAACATTATCAATTCACTTGAATTAGCCGCTTATCGAAGAAACAATGGCACGGATTAGCAAGAATATGACCTCGGTATATCTCTCGGGAGAGCGAGACGAAAGGATGCTGAGATTTCTACAGATACGAGATGAGATGCCCAAAGCTCTTGCGGAGGGGAAATACCCTATCAGGGTGGATGTCACATGGACTTATGATGGAGATAGATCTGGCATGCCGACAGAGGAGATTATTAGGCAAATGACCACATTAGAGGATGCGTTGATTCCCGCACTAGAGAAAAACAATCTCGCTCTACTAGCCTATCAAGTGACAGGTGAGGGAGAACGCCTATGGTGTTTTTATACACGCAATCTACCTGCATTTCAAGAGACCCTCAATGAATCACTTTCAGAACTGCCTCTTTTTCCTCTTGGTTTCTACGCTGAGGAAGATCGTGAAGGTGACGCCTTCAATGAAGTAATCCCATTTATCAGTGAAAAGAAAGAAGTATGAAGAAGTTATTATTTGTAACGATTGCGCTGCTCTTTGTAGCGTGCGGAGGAGAGAAAAAGAAAAGTGAGGTACTCAAGGTAGGCGCGATGTCGTCGCTTGACTACATCCCTTACGTACTGGCGAAGCAACTTGGCTACACAGATAGCTTGGGCGTGAATTTGGAGATTGTCAAGTTTTTCTCCGCCAATGATCGAGATGCAGCTTTTCGTAGCGGACAAGTAGATGGCACGATCACAGACTACACGGGAGCTGCTATTCAGCATGCCGCCGGTTTACCTCTAGCACTCGTAGTCAAGCACGATGGATACTTCGAGATGATGGCTCAACCTACCATAACATCAATGGCAGACCTAAAGGGTAAAAATGTATCTGTATCTCGCAATACAGTCATCGAATACACTACAGACAAGATGCTAGAGGCAGCCGGAATTTTACCTAATGAGGTGGAGAAACCAGAAGTCAATAAGATTCCCCTCCGCATGGAGATGATGGTAGGGGGTGAAGTAGATGCTTCTGTATTTCCGGATCCTTTCATTACGATTTCTAAGGCAAAGGGATTTGTTTCGTTGGGCTCTACTCGAGATTTGGGAATTTCTGTGACAGGTACTATATTTAGCCAGAAAGCATTAGAAGAAAAAGGAACTGCCATCGAGGCGCTTCTAGAGGCATATAATCTAGCTGTAGACTACATCAACTCACATCCTCGAGAGGAATGGCAGGAGATATTGGCAGAGGAGGCTGGTATTCCAACCGAGCTAGTACACCAAGTGATACTACCCACTTATACCCATGCTGAACTCCCAAGTCAAAAAGATATTAAAGAGACCATCGAGTGGCTCAAGGCTAAAGAGCTTGTACCTGTAAACTATAAGGGAGAGGGGTTGGTGTACAGTGGTATCTATTAAAGATTTATCATACTCCTATCACAGTCGTGGAGGTATTACCAAGGCAATAGAACGCTTCAACTGCTCTATCGCCGATGGTGAGGTGCTCGGACTTATCGGAGCTTCGGGTAGTGGTAAGTCTACCCTTCTACATATTCTAGCTGGGATACTTCAGGATTATGAGGGAGAAGTACTAATCAATGGGAATGAACCCAATCCTAGGGTGCATTCCATTGCCCTTGTACCACAACACTTCGGACTATTGCCTTGGAAAAGTGTAAAGGAGAATATTCTCCTGCCTAAGAGCTTTGGGAAAGAATGCCCTCGAGCCTCAAAATTACCTAAGATAGTAGAGCAGCTCGAAGTGGCGCATTTACTGAGTAGATACCCCAGCCAATTGTCAGGTGGGCAGAAGCAACGAGTGGCGTTGGCAAGAGCCTTTGTACAATCTCCTGATTTGCTTCTGATGGATGAGCCTTTCTCCGCACTTGACACAGAGACAGCAGCAAAAGGGAGGGCTTTTTTTCGATCTTTCCAAGAGGAATTAGGGATAACTACCATTCTCGTGAGCCACAATCCACAGGAGATTGACTCGCTCACTAATAGAGTGCAGCACATGCGATGAGAAGAGAAGGACGTAAGATACTCTACCGTATAGTGGTAGGTGCATTGTTGATTAACTTATTATGGTTAATGGGTTATCTCCTGCTCGGGGATCGCATCATCGCAGCACCTCACAAGGTTTACAGCCATCTCCCAGAGCTTCTCTCTAGTGGTATGGCTGGCCACTTATGGGCAAGCCTTAGAAGGCTACTCATAGGGTTACCCATTGCGCTCATTATAGGCATCCTCATTGCTTGGCTTATGTATAGATGGCGTGGGATGGGTCGGATCATGAGTGCCTTTACTTATCTCGCTTACCCTATTCCCAAACTGGCACTTCTCCCAATAGTGATGCTCATTGCGGGGCTAGGAGATAGTGGGAAGGTAACAATGATTGTGCTCATCATACTCTTTCAGGTGATTGTCAATGTGCGGGATAGTCTCGCTAATATCCCTCGTGAGAGCTTTCTCATCACCACGTCCCTTGGGGCTAGTCCATGGCAATTATTCTACCACGTACTTATTCCTGCGACATTGCCTGATATCCTATCCACGCTCAGGGTTGCGATAGGCACCTCTATATCTGTATTGTTTGTCACTGAGACCTATGGTACCGACAAAGGCATGGGTTACTTTATCATTGACTCATGGATGCGATTTGACTACCTTGATATGTATGGGGGGATTATAGTACTGAGCATTGCAGGTTTTATCCTATTTGTTCTAACAGATTTACTAGAATTGTGGTTTTGTCGCTGGAGAGAACCCAATATTTATCATCAACATAATTAATTCATTATTCCTATGAAACGAATGCTAACTTTTGCTCTGATTGCCTTACTAGGCACCCTTTCAGCAGCAGCACAGAAGAAAGAGACCTTTGCCGATAGGATCACTGTTGCAGGCTATGGGATGATCACTGCCGATCTAACCATGCCTTCGTCAGGTAAGACTATCAGCTCCTTCTCCGTTCCAAGGCTAGAGCTACTTGGATCCGCCGACATCACAAAAAATTGGAAAATGGGACTCACCATCCAGTTTAATAGTCCTGTGATGCTCAAGGATATGTATATGCAATATACCTTCGTACCCCAGTTTAGGATAAAGGTAGGGCAATTCAAAACCCCTTTCTCTCACGAAAATCAAGTAGCACCATTCCTCAATCCGACGGCTGTCGGAGGCACAAACCCTATCGTTTACTTCGCCGGTATTGGGATGGATCCCCTATACTCTGGCACAGCTGGACGTGATATAGGGGTTGATTTCTCTGGCGATTTATGGGATAATACCGTTACCTATCGCCTCATGGTGCTCAATGGCAAGGGGATGAATACTAAAGATATAAAGCTAGGCAAGAGCTTTGGTGGATCGCTCTACATACGTCCGATCCAAGGCTTATCTCTCCACACCTCCTATATGGGTGGCGAGCATATTGCGATGGGTGCTGACAAAGGAATCAAGGTCGGAGAACTCTATACTCGCCATAGAGTGAGCGCAGGAATTATTGCTGACTACAAACCCATCAGTTTAATGGCTGAGTACTTATATGGCAAGGATAATAGTATAGAAGGGATGGGAGCTTACCTTACAGCCACAGTGCATCTCCCAAAGAGATACGATATTGTGATCAGTGGCGACTACCTCAAGACCGATATGAATTTCAACGATGCGTCACTCACTAGTGCTACACTGGGGGTCAACAAATGGTTTTACGGCAATTGCCGTGCCCAGCTCTTCTACACCTACACAGTACCTTCAGAGATGATGCATTTAGGGCAAAAGGGGCACCAGATCCGTGCACAGCTACAGTTTGCTTTCTGATACCTCTCCTGACATAGAATATTGAACGAGTGCCCACAATCTACCTAGTAGGCTGTGGGCACTCGTTGTATAAAAGAAAGTATTATCAATTAGAAACGACCACGTCCACCACCAGGGCCAAATCCACGTCTAGGCTGGCTTGGGTCACTGGCTACAACACCACCTCCCATGTTATTGAATCGATAGGTAAAGGAGAGCATCACATACGAAGTGATTCCATTATACTCCCTGTCTACGATACTATTGGCTGTGATACGGCGTTGAAAATTGGTGCGCTGTTGCAATATGTCGTATGCCGATAGCTCAATCGTTGCATTTTTACCCTTGAGAAATGACCAACTGATAGAGGTATCCCAAAGCCAAAAGTTACGCTTGATGCCATCATCATATCCTTTTGCATCTTGATAAGTCAACTTAGTATTGAGTGAAATATTACCTGGGATTGTGAATATTGCCTCCCCATAGGTATTATAATCCCAGGTACGCCTATCAAGCTGAGTAGAAAAGCTATTTGTCACATCTTGAACAGCGAGAAATCCACCCACCGTAGCCTGAACCCAAGAGCCATTCCACGAGATACGCTGAGAGAGATTGGGTTGCCATACATCCGCCGTATTGAGCTCCCCATTGACAAAGCCCTTATCCTTAGAGTACATCAGATGACCAAAGGTAAAGCTTGTCCATTTGGAGCGAGCACCTCCAATCGGAGTGTTAATCATAAAGCCAGCTCGGAGACTTTGGTTACCATCTATATTATCATAGGTGGTTATGCGCACGCCTGTAGCTGGATCGATCGTCTGCTTAGAAGCAACGCCATTCTGAGTGTAGCTCCATCCTCCATTGAGACTAAAGGTCTGGCGTGCAGATCGCCTGTTAAAGTTGGTATTGACCCACACATTGTGAGAGAAAGAGGGAAGTAGGTCGGGATTTCCTTTGACCTGCGCCAAAGGAGAGAGGATAATCGTAGCAGGATTGAGCTGCTCCATAGTTGGTTGGGAAGTACGACCATTGTAAAATAGATTGAAAGTGAGGGAGTCAGTAGGACGAATATCCATGATCACACTTGGGGAGTAGTTCCACACTGTGCGCTCCTTATCAAAATTTACTACCCCTCCCTGACTAGAAACAGTATGGGTATAAGTAGGATTGGCGCTAAAGCCTGCCGAGATACTACTTTTGCCAAAGCTATATCTTAGCCTAGTCTGTATCTGTTGGGTAAGAGATGTATTTTGTGAACCACGAGAATAATCAGTATCGAGAAGTGTGTAGAGCCCACCTGCATCCTTATTGTAAGTGGATTGATTACTTTCTCTCTTGTTGTAATCCAAATGATAACCCACCTGTAGAGCCCACCGCTTATTAAATGGTTCGAGATAAGATACTCGTGAACTAATACGGAAGCTATTACTAAAATTATCGTTGTACTGATCCATCAGCTGATCAGTATTTCCATTAAAGAAGCGTGTCACAGAATTATTGAATCCATCACCTCTATTATCGCTGTAGTTCGTGAAAAACTGTGTATATAGATTGCGTCCGAGGTCATTGAAAGTCTGGCTAAAGTGTAGACGAGCATTAAGATCGTACCCCTGACTCTTCGATGAAGTCACTGAAGTACCCTCATTGATCTGACTACCTAGATTATTGACCGTCTCAAAGCTGGTATTTCCATTGCTATTGCCCCAATTAAACTGTACCGAAGGCTCAAAGATAAGCATAGTCTTTTTGGAAGGATTCCATTCAATACGGCTATTGGCTCCAGCTCTTTGATTGCGATTAAAGCTATAGCTTTGTTCATTCTCAACATTTCTACTCTCGCCACCCAATAGCTGTTCGGTACGCACCCTGCCACTATTGATGTTGTCTCTGCTATCCAGAGAGGCTTCGGCAGTTACCTTGAGTGTCTTATTGAGGAATACATTGTCGTAATTGGTGCCGATACGTCGAGTGACACGATCACCACGACCTCTTTGGACACCATCCGTATTATTCAACTCCCCGATAATCGTATAGCGAGCATCTTTATTGAATATATTCATCAACAAATTGGTTCGATAGCGCTCCATCGTTCCATATCCCGCTGTAGCATTGGTGATTACACCTTTCTTTTTATCCTCCTTTATCTCGAGATTAAGCACCTTCACTTTATCTCCATCATTCATTCCAGTGAGACGGGTCTCCTCAGACTTCTTGTCTACCACCTGTAGGTTTTTAATCATATCAGATGGGAGATTGCGTGTCGCCATCTGAGGGTCATTGCTAAAGAAGTCCCTACCATCCATCTCGATACGTTCAATAGCCTCCCCGTTATAAGATATCTTACCTTCATCGTCTACCTCCATCCCAGGGATACGGCGAAGTAGCTCCTCCAGATTGGCGCCTTGTCGAGTTTTAAATGCGCTAGCGTTAAATTGTATAGTATCCTGCTTGACGGTCACGGGGTTGGCTTGAGCAGTCACCTCAACCACATCCAAGCGAGTCACTGCCTCCTCAAGCTCAATACTCCCCATCTCCAGATCACTACCATTGACTGAAATATTGTGGTAGACGGGCGACATGCCCATAAAGGCGACATGCAGGATATACTTTCCATCCTTTATCCCTGTAATATCATATCTTCCAGTAGTCCCGGTAGAAGCTCCTTTTACAAAAGTCGAATCAGGGACTGCCAGCACTCTTATCGCAGCACCTATTACGGCCTCCCCTGTTTGCTTTTCTATGACTTTTCCTTTAATAGAATACGTGGTCTGAGCTCCAGCACTTATGCCAACAAGCATACTCACCACAATAATTATTAACCAACGTCGCATTAGTGAACACATAATTTAATTTGTAACATCATTTCAATAGATAAGACATTGTCAAGGGAACTTCGTTTAATCTCAAAATACTTATTTGACTATAAAAAAGCAATGATAGCAGATACAGACCCAATTAACAACAATAATCCTCACCTATTCACTTGGGAATTGGAAAGGTGAGGATTATTATTATATCTCAAAGTCAAAATTTAGTCATAAACTCCAATGGTAGTCTCCCTCATCATCATCTGCCCCAGCAAGATGGACAATAGCAGTAGTTGCTCCAAAGGTAATCACATCACCATTAGAGAGGCGACGTCGTTCCCCTTTACCAATCTCTCCTCCATTGACAAAAGTTCCTGTCATGCTGTCATTATCCATCACCTCCAGCTTACCTTTTTTCCCTAGGATAAAATAAGCATGCTGGCGATCAATACTGGGGTCAGCGGTCAGCACTTGCAATTGAGCAGTGCTCTTGGGATTGAAACGACCAAACAAACTCTTTCCCTCGGGGACTTGTATATTCTGCGGCTTGGTAAACTCCGTCTCTATCACCTCCAGATAGGTAGTGTCTTGATTAAATTGAGTTGCCTCAATACTCACAGACCTTACCCCTCGCTCTCGATGTTGGAGAGCCTCAGCAGCAGTTCGATAGACCGCAATAGGTCGCTTGCACTCATCACAAACAATCCGTAGACTACCATCCCTATCCTTAGACTTAGGGAGGCTCAATATCGCCCCACAATAAGGGCAAGTAACTTCACATTCCATAAAATCGCACTCTTCTACAGCCAACCCTCAAAACGACCATTATTGAAGTAGCTATAATATCCATTGTCGGTAAAGATAAGATGATCTAGAAGGTTAATCCCTACCATTCTACACGCCTTGTACAGTCGCTCAGTAAGATCATCGTCGTCCCTACTCGGTTCTAATCCTCCTCCAGGATGATTATGCACCAAGGCCATCGCTGGCTGTCCCATACGCAGTGCCGTGCGAAGAATTACCCTCAAGTCGGCAGTAGAGGACGATATACCTCCCACGGCGATACGTACCTTAGCTCTTGTCATCCCCTGCTGATCAAGTAAAATGAGCCAAAGCTCCTCATGGGGGAGGTCATAAAGCTCAGGGAAGATGTAATTATAAATCTTATCGCTGTTATCTAACCGCTTACGTTCACTCTCGACCTCCTGCTTGTCGGCTCTCATGCGATAACCTATCTCAAGGCAAGAGATGATATTAGCGATCTTTGCCGGGCCTAGTCCCTTTACCGCTACCTCAAGACCGCTAGTGAGCATACCATATAGGTTGTACAAATTGTGATCTGCTTGCTCCAGTATCTGATGTGCCATCTCCAAAGCATTAGCACCTACCCTCCCAGTCCCTATCTGTATCGCCAAAAGCTCCGTCTTGGTAAGCGATCGAGCACCACTAGTCAGGAGCTTTTCTCGAGGGCGCTCTGACTCTTGAATGTCGGTCATCCTTATGCTATCCAATGGATAGCCATTTCCCTCCGTCATCTCAGTCGACATAGTGATCCCCTAGGCTCTGCGCCTCAGGTACTACCTGACGAAGTTTACTCTCCTCGCCTCTACGGCATACGAGCAAGACATCGTCCTTCTCCACCACTAGTAAGTCTCGAATACCTTGTAGCACTACCAGCTTATTAGGATTGTCCATCACCACTAGATTCCCTTGGCTATCGTTGTATATGTGCTTATGTTCACCCACAGTGGCATTGGCATTAGCGTCCTTCTCCGTCAATCTATAGGTCGAAGACCAAGTACCCACATCACTCCATCCCATATCAGCGGTAATCATCACCACCCTCTGCGATTTCTCCATCACCGCATAGTCAAAAGATATATTGGGGCAATAAGGGAAAGTTTCCTTCACGAAATCGTACTCCTCAGATGTCCCCCATACCTCAGGTTTAGCATAGAGTCGTTCAGCAATCTCCTTGGCATGCTCCTCTACCTCCTCTATGACCACTTGGCTCTTTGCAACGAAAATACCAGCATTCCAGTAGAATTCGCCACTATCCACCAACACCTTAGCCATCTCTGCATTAGGCTTCTCAATGAAGGTCTTTACAGGATGACAACTCCCCTCCTCTAATGCGCAATCATATTGTCGCTCGGTCAGAGCTTGGATATATCCGTAGCCCACTTCAGGGTAAGTCGGTTTGATGCCAATCGTCACAATCATACTATTCTGAAGCGCATAGCACCAAGCCTGCTGCACCCGCTCACAGAAGACCGCTTCGTCCGTCACCAGATGATCGGATGGTGTAATCGCTATCACCGCTTCTGGATTGCGTGCATAGAGATGCCTTGCCACACTAGCTATAGTACAAGCTGTATTACGAGAGTTGGGCTCACAGAGGATATTTTGTTCTGGAAGATCCGGTAATTGTTGTCGTACGATGTCTCGGTAAATCTCGTTTGTTGATACCAAGACGCGCTCCATAGGCAACATCTTCTCAAACCTCCTCACAGTCATCTGCAAAAGGCTTCTTCCAGAATTAAAAAAATCCAAAAACTGCTTGGGATAGCTTCTCCTACTATAAGGCCAAAACCTACGGCCCACACCGCCTGCCAATATCACGCAATAGAGATTATCTGTCTGAGCCATACTTCTCATCGTCAATAGGTCAATTAGGACATCAATGGGGCTGCTCCCCCCTTGCCCACACTTACAAAGATACCATTTATCACCAATAATTCCTACATTTGTACTACACATTTATACATAATATCGTATGATACCATATTTTGAAGAAGCAGATATCGCCATCACGATATGCGACAAAGAGGGCAAAATTATTGAGATGAACGGGCAGTCACGAGAGGTCAATCTAAAGCCTGGACAGTCGCTCATAGGCGCTAATGTACTCGATTGCCACCCCGAACCTGCACGCTCCCTACTCCAGCATCTGATGGAAACCGAAGAGAAACACGTGTATACTATTACCAAAGGAGAGCGTCGCAAACTCATTTACCAGATCCCTTGGTACAAAGATGGCGTCTATGCAGGCTTCATCGAGCTCTCAATGGTCATTCCCAATGAAATGCCACACTACATACGCCAACCCAAGAAATAGATTTCTTGAGAAGTAACTTTGAAGCTATAGCTCCCCAAAGATTATTCTATAGATGAGGTGTACGCGAAGGAATAATTTTACTTATTCCTAGGGATAGATCTTGCTTATCTACCGCACGGTAATTGGTCTAAATTTGTGGCGTATTTTCCTCTCAATAGGCTCAGTCCGACACTCCTATCAATGGAATTTGGCAATTCCCTACAAAAAAACAAATAATGGGCACACATCTAGTGATGTATGCCCATTATTTAGATAATCCCCCTATGTGCCTACCTCTTAAGCAGATACAGTAAGCCTCTTACGTCCCCTAGCGCGGCGAGCTGCAAGTACACGTCTACCATTGGCAGTAGCCATACGAGCGCGGAAGCCATGCTTATTTACCTTTTTCCTTACCGAAGGTTGATATGTCCTCTTCATTACTCTATCCTTTAATAACTTATATATTTCTCAAAACGTGGGGCAAAGGTACACAAAAATTTCCAACTACCCAAACCATTGGAAGCTGTTACTCCATAAATACACCGGACTAAAATACCGAGAAGCTGACGTAGCGCTTAGGGTTTTTCTGAATATCCTTTAGTAGGCTATCGGCAGAGTGCACCGCAGCGTCCAGCTTCTGATAGAGCCCCTTGTCATTGAGAAGTAGACCGAGACTACTATCTTCTTTTGCCAATTGTCCCGAGAGCTTCCTAAGGTCAGTCACTACTTGAGTAAAGTCTGCAAGCGTCTTCTCAAAATCAGCTCCAGCTACCTGACCAGCAACATCTTGGATAGACTGTGTAGAGCGCTCTACATTTCCTAATATCGCTGGCACTTGGTGATCCATCATATGATTAAGTTTCATTGAAGATCCTTGAAGTGCGCTTGTCGTAGCATTGAGCTGTGCAAGGGTCTTTGGAATATCAGGATTATTGACCAATCCACCTACGCTGCCCACAAGGGTATCGAGGGAGAGGATGGCAGCATTGAGGTTAGGGATAAGCTCTTCTGTCAGTTTCGCCATCATATCTGTGGATTGTTCGCCCCTGATAGTATCATTCTTGGAGAGATAATCATTAATCTCCTCAGGCAATAGGAGGGTAATCGACCCTCCTCCAAGAGGGTTATTTTTGATAAGCAACTTAGAACCACGAGGAATCTTGAGCGAGGAGTTGAGCGCCAGTTCTACTACAGCACCATTAAAACCTCTATAGTCAAAGTCTATTTTGCGGACGTTGCCCACACGATAACCATTGACAAATACCTTAGTAGATCTATCTAGCCCTTGGACGTTGTCAAAGGTGGCATAGTAAGTCACACTTTTGCTGAAGACATGTATCCCTTTGAGGTAATTAAAGCCGAAGTAAAACATCAGCAACGTAACGATAGCCGTAATGCCTATCAATATAGTTTTTTGCCTATGATTAAAGCTATTATTCATATAATTATTGTAATGCAATGTACGGGCAAACTTACAAAAAAGTAAATACATCTGCGGGATCGAAGTAGGAAAAACCCATAAATAAAAGAGGCTACGCAATGGTCTGCGTAGCCTCTCTTCATTTATAGAGTACTGCTTGTATACGTCTTATACTCTTCGTCGTATCCTCCTTTGAAGGTGTGTTGCTCTGTGCTAATCACCTTACCGTTGCGCCTCTCAGTAAACTTCCATGTACCACCCGAACTAAATTTTAGGACATCCACCCTGACGCTAAATTTGCGTGCTTGTTTGGTCGTAATACGAAAAACTTGGTGTTTACTATTTGTAATCTCCCTATAAAAGTGACCTGACTTGTCGTTGCTCTCTGCGCCATCAAGCAGTGGCGTAGAGCCATCAGAGGTCGGAGAGAAAATCAAGTGAACATCGCCACTGGGTGCTGAGACCTCAAAGGAATACTCATAATCATTCTGAGATCCCTGCTTAGGCAAATCGCCATTACTGCAACTTTGCATGGTAATAGCAAGAAGGGTCACCATTGCCCCTAAAAACATCTTTATCATTTCGATACAATCTATTAGTTGTTAAATGAGCCACAAAGATAGCATTTCAACGCCATCTGACTATAGAATGAATGTTAAAATATAATTGTGAGAAATATACCAAACAATAAATAAGTGGCTATACAGTCAGCACTGTATAACCACTTATCATGTTGGTTATTAATCTACTACTTGGTTGCAGGCACCTTGAGGTGTTCTACATTATCACCCTCTGCCACCTGTCGGTAGTATTGCTCGCTATAGCCGGGCTGGGCTGGGAAGACGACAAGACCATTCTCCTCGACAAACCTACCATTCTTTTCCAGCTTAATATTACCGTCGATGTACTTCACCATCAGGTATTCCCCCAGCTTTTTCCAATCAGCTGTCGACTGGTCAGCGATGTTGCAAGAGTAATTGGTGAGAAACTCCACTGCGGCAGCTTCCCCCTGAGTCTTAGCAATCTCTATAGCCTGCTTCTCGACTACTGGTCGCATAGAATGCCACTGTCCCTCAATTCTCTGTTGCTCTTTGCGGATGTCTTGAATCATATAGCTGTACTTACCATACGCCATATTGGCCACCCAGTTGTGCATCCAGAAAGCTGAAGTCCATGAGAACTTCGTCATCGAGCCATTCTCTTCGCTGAAGCTCCATGGCACCCGGGTCATCGAGGCATACATCGGTTTGAAGAGCGTCATATCTGCATCATCAGCGCCAAACCACAGGATACCTCCAACATAGTCAGGAAGATCCTTACGGAGCTGAGCCACAAGCACGAAACCGGTCTGCTGGGTAGCAATGGCTCGTTCATTGACGTAGGTCTGACCATCCACCTCAAAATTCATCGGTCTCCAGCGATAAGGTACCTTGTAAGGCCCTGCTCCAGGATCCTTGGTCATATCCATTGGCGTATCTTCGTAGTGGTCACGCATCATGTTTTGGACATCGGCAAGCGATAGCTTTCGATTAGGAATCACATATAGCGGCATAGGTTCGGCATCAGGTTCGTAGCCCATGACTAGAGGGAGGTACTTATCCATACCATCTGCAAAGCGATTAAAGAAAGCCCACACCCGTGCCTCACAACCACGAAGACCGCTGAAGTCGTATGGATTGTATGCTTTCTGGAAGCTAAAGTCAGCATCCGTACCCTTGTAGAGACCTTTTTTGCGAGCAAAGTCCACTACATCAGGGCTATACATGCAATTCTCCTTGTCATTGAATGGTATCTTCTGAATACGAGCCTGATTGGCGTGGCCAGAGATGGCATTATCTGGGATTCGGATGGCTACCCATACAGCACCCTTTTCGCCTGCCCCTTTGCCAATCATCTCCATAATCCACACCTCATTTTTGTCGGCGATGGTGAAGGATTCGCCACTACTCTTGTAGCCGTAGGTATCTACTAGCCCTGTCATCACCTTGATGGCTTCACGAGCACTCGCAGAGCGTTGAAGAGCTATGTAAATGAGGCTACCATAGTCCATCAGACCTTCCGTCTTCTGGCAGACATCACATCCACCCCAAGTACTTTCTGTGATGGCAACCTGCTTCTCATTCATATTGCCCACGACATTGTAGGTGTGCCCTACTTGAGTAATCTTGCCGGAGTAAAGACCAGTGTCCCACTCAGTCACATCGAGCATAGCCCCTGCTGTCCATGTAGCAGCAGGCCAGTGATATAGGGCTCCATAGAGGGTGTGGCTATCAGCTGCGTAGCTGATAAAGATGCTTCCATCGGTAGATGCCTTAGGGCCTACAATCAGATCCGAACAAGCATCAGCGGTGACGCCCGCTCCTATAGCAGTAACACCAAGAGTGAGTGCTACCTTCCAAAGAGTTTTCTTCATCGTACGAAAGTTCATTTATTGTGTGTGCTATTAAAAACGACGTCAAGATAGCTAAAATCCAATATATAGGCAAGGAAATCACCCTCAAAATGTGAGTGTAGCCCCTGCAACAAAGTGAATAGGAGCTGCAGGATAATAACCCGTCCAAGCCTTGTGCTGTAACTTTCCTTCGACCAGCTCTGCATAGCCCTCCGACCAACCATTGGTCACATAGGCACTATTATATAGATTGAGGACCTGTAACTGCAGTGCCAGCTCTTGCCCATTATCGAAAGGAATAGCATAATTAGCCATAAATGAGCCTGTATAGTAGGCGGGTAGTGCGCGGCTCTCAAAGCCCGAATTGTCAAGGAATTGTTTGCCGACATAGACGCCGCTGAGTGCCAACGAAAGACGCTCCAAAGGCACCCAAGTGAAAGAGTGATTAAGCAACAACTCAGGGCTCAGAGCTAGAGGGGTATTGGTCAGCTGTGTCACTTCGGGCTTCTCAGTAGTATAATTGTCTTCGATGAGGGTCAGCTCCAGTACTCTATTCCGAGAAATCGTACCATTGGCAGCTAAAATCAGTTGAGGGGTGATGACCCAATTGAAACCCAACTCCAGCCCCGCGCGGAAACTCTTGGGGACGTTCATGAGGAGCGGTTCGCCCACGTCACTCATCTTACCATTCTGCACCAGTTGGTTTTTGTAGTACATATAATAGAGGTTGGCAAATAGCGAGATATTACGATGGCTCCAGTCTCCTCCAAGCTCAATATCAAGCATGTACTCGGGCTGTGGCATGATCTGATTACCCTCTGCATCATACTGCCGACTCTCGGTGTAGACTTTACGATTAGGCTCCTTCCCTGCTGTGCTAGCCGACAGATATAGGTTGCTCTCGTGATTGGGTCGGAAGTGTAGCCCTATTTTGGGGAGGATAAAGTTATATGGCAACTTATAGTCAAGGATATCGAGCTTACCCTCGTGGTCGCTCCACTTATCCGTAGATCCCTTCATCACGGCATACACATGGCGATACATCACATCGGCGTAGAGCATCAGCCGGTCGGTGAGGTCTAGCTCGCCTTTGAGATATATGGCAGCATCTGTGCGGGTGGAGAAGTTGCGATAATACTCTTGGTTGGGCGTATAAACCACTGTCGGATCAGCGACATAAGGGAGCAGACCGAAGTGATCACCCTTATAATGATTGGCAGAAATCCCGGCCGAAAGTCTCGCACCCTCGAGCGTGTAGCCCAAGTTGGCATTACCTCCGAAGAAGTGATTGTCCAAGTACTTCTCCCTGATAAGCGCATTTTTGCGTTTATCGGTAGCCGGTACCAACCCATATTCACGATACCTGCGCCCTGTACGATACTCATGGGTGTAGCCCTTGCCACGAGTATAGTGGAGGGTCACCTCGTATTTGAAGTTGTCCTCTGGGAAGCGACGGAATATGGCGTAGGTATGGCTCTGGTCGTAATTATCGGTATTATTGTGGAATCGATGCTTCGTGGCGTCTGTCTCATCGGGATTGATCCAACCAGCGGAGTTGAACTTCCGTCCGAAGTGTTCCTCTTGCCAAGGCTCCAGTCCGTTCCACGCAATCCCCGTCTGCTGCACTCCACGGTGGTGGATGAGACGGAAATCAAACCTATCTGCCTCATACCGAGCTTGTGCGAAGTAGGAAAGCCCATTACCCCCTGAGCGGTCTACATACCCCTTACTCTGGATGTAAGAGAGGTATCCATTGAGGCTCCAGCCACTTCGTAGTTTGCCCGTCTCTAGGTTCAGCACATTACGATTGAGCCCAAAAGAGCCCCAGTATGTACCGATACTGCCACCTGACTTACGGTCAGGTGTAGCTGTCTGCATATCCATAGTAGCACCAAAAGCACCTGCACCAAATGATGATGCTCCCGCTCCACGAACCACTACAATATCCTGGAGGCGAGCACCGAAGTCGGGCATATTGGCCCAAAATACCGTCTGGCTCTCAGAGTCATTGACGGGGATACCATGGACCGTAATATTCACCCTCGTAGGATCGACCCCTCTGATAGAGAAGTAGGTGTAACCCCCAAATACCCCGCTCTCATTAGTAGTGACGAGCGAAGGTGTCCCCTGCAATAAAGATGGGATATCCCAAGCAGTGCTCTTCTTTTGAAGTGCTTTTACTTCTATCTTTTGTTTGGTGATTGGTGTGCGCTCTCCGGGACGAGTCCCGAGGATGACGAGCTCCTCCAAATCATGATCCATCTGTACCGGTTCCTGAGCATAGAGCACGATAGGAGCGCACATTATCGATAGGGTTATGAGCCCTCTTAGCCATTGTTTGGTAAAAGTCTTAGCCATTGACATAATTTATTATCCATTTGATGATTCGTAAAGACACCACACGAGATCTCTTGCGAATTGATATCTATGCTACTCAATAAATGGATAAGAAAAAAGATTAGTAGGACTCCGATCAACGGCTCCAACCATCGCATCCCTACGCCGGAATTATCCGTACAGGTTTGAAGGGTCTTATCTCAGCTACCTCCGGAGCGAGCTCCAGTGCGGCACCCCTTGCGAGAGTATAAATATTTGTACAGTGTAAGTAATCTACACGTGGTGCAACATCGCAGCACAAATCTAACCCTTTTTGGGGATTCGAGCAACACTTCGCCAAGACACTTCGTCAGTTAATCAATATCCCAATGGCATTGTTCCACACCAAAGATTGTAGCACCGTGTCTCTGAGACTGTTTCCACTGTGAGGCAAATGCACACCGATAAATATCTCTCCTACTCGCCCTATTGTACACGACACACCCTCGTGACGGTTCGCACGCCTCACAAATAAAACGACAAGGGATAAAACCTGAACCTTAGTCGGCGAGTCTTTGCCCTGTTTGTAGTGAATGGATGACCGTTTAATATATACTAATTTGTAGATTTAATATATATCAAACCATTCATTTAGTATATATTAATTGATATAATTAGTATATATTAAATGGTCAATAGACTTATACAAAGCGGTCATCAAGTAGTGCACAATGGTTCAGCAAATCTACCTTGGCGGGGTAAGTGGGGAGCAAAGGAGAACTGTGTCTATCCAAACCGACCTCCAACGAGGGTGGGCATTACCTAATATGTGATCCGCCCTTGTGGCGAATCGTACATATAGAAGGAAGCAAGGCCAAAATATTGGAGTCGAGAGCAATGCCACCGTTTTTTTGCTATCTTTGTTGAGAAGAAGTTTGAGGACAGCAGATATGGGGATAGGCAACTTTTATAAGCAACCAAAGCCGAGTAAGTTTAGGTACGTGTACCGCTTCTACGATCCTAAAAAGGAGGCAGATGAGAAGCGTCGGCGCCGTGTGCGCCGTCAGTATGGTCTTGATGACGACATCAATGCAGAGGACATCAAAGAGGACATCAAAGGGTCGTTTCGCAAACAGTCGGATCATCTGGCCAAGTACAGCAAGGAGATGGTAACAGACAGGTCTTTTGCTGAGCGCAATCGCACCTCCCTTATCATACTGATACTCGGGGTGGTGCTCTTGATGTGGCTATTTAAGAATCTAGGGACTGGCATCGGGAGGTATATCGTCCAGGGATTTAACAATATATTTAGTTTATTCGGATAAATGGATAGCCTCATCAAGCTCTTGCCCGATAATATCGCCAATCAAATCGCTGCCGGCGAGGTGATACAGCGCCCTGCCTCTGTAGTCAAGGAGTTGGTGGAAAATGCGGTAGACGCTGGTGCTACGGATATCCGGATAGAGATTAAAGATGCGGGGCGGACCCTGATACAGGTAATCGACAACGGTAGGGGGATGGCTCCGATGGATGCCAGGATGGCTTTTGAGCGGCATGCGACGAGTAAGATACGGCAGGCAGAAGATCTCTTTGCCCTCACGACGATGGGCTTCAGGGGTGAGGCGCTCCCTTCGATTGCAGCTGTAGCACACGTGTCGCTACAGACTCGTACCGCTGATAGCGAACAAGGGATACGAGTAGAACTGGAGGGCTCTAAGGTGACAGGGAGCACGCCTGTGGTTTGCCCTGTAGGCGCCAACTTTTCGGTAAAACATTTATTTTTTAATGTCCCAGCAAGACGAAAATTTCTCAAGACTGATGACACTGAATTTAGGCATATCATCAGTGAAGTACAGAATGTAGCTGCAGTTCGCCCCGATATTTCATTTACACTCAGGCACAATGAAATAGTGTCGCTCAAACTGGATCCGACTTCTCCCAAACAACGTATCATAGACCTATTTGGCAAGCGGCTTGCCGACCATCTTTTGACAATGGATCTGGAGACTCCTCTAGTACATATCCGTGGTTTTGTTACAAAGACCTCGGCATCCCGCAAGAGAGGTGCTCAACAATACTTCTTTGTCAATGATCGTTATATGAAGCACCCTTACTTCCATCGTATGGTGATGAATGCGTATGGGGGACTGATTCCTGAAGGAGAGGCGCCTGAGTATTTTCTATTCTTCTCGGTAGATCCGTCAAGCATTGATGTCAATATCTCACCGACAAAGACGGAGATAAAGTTTGAGGCGGAGACAGATATTGCTTCGATACTCTACTCCGCAGTAAGGGAGATTCTGATGATGGGGGCAGCAGTGCCCTCGCTGGATTTTGATGAGCAAAGGGTAGAGATTCCCGTAGCTACCCAAAAGGCTGATGGGGGCTTTTTCCCTGAGCCCCCCTCTATCTCTCCTGAGCTCACGATGAAGAGTAAAATGAATGGAGGAGGGACTTCACTTAAGTTCCCCGGGAATGACTTCAAGATGCCTGATATTTCGGATTGGGATAAGTTTTACCAAGATTTCGAATCAAAGCGGATTAATGGACAACCTCGACCTCAGAAGTTGCCCAATCTATCGACACTACAGGTTGATGACGGATTTGAAGTCCCTGTCCCGCTGCTTTATGGCGGGTATGCAGTTTTCTCCCATCCTAACGGCTTAGCACTTGCCGATTTACAAAGGGTAAGGTACAAGGTATTTTACGAACGGACGAAGAGACGTCTACAGATAGGCGGCTTGGTATCACACCGTCTGCTATTCCCTACGCTTATAGAGCTGGGGACCAAGGAAGCACAAGAGCTGAGACAACACCTAGAGACACTCGACAAGCTCGGATTTGACATCTCAGATATGGGGAGAAATGCTTTTACAATCAATGCTGTGCCTGACGGAATCAACGCAGGTGGCGAAGAGCTCCTACTGCATCAAATATTATCGGAGTGCCAAGCTACGGCGAAGAGTAGTGAGGATATATTACTGGAGGGGCTACTTCGTCAATTGATTCGTTTCCAAATCCAGCAAGGCAAGGTAAAGCTCACACCCGAAGAAGCGCAAGAGCTCCTCTCTGAACTATTCACACTCCCTGAGTATCTTATTACACCCGATGGCAAGAGCACACTCTCGTTTCTCACGAATAAGGAGATAGATAAACGCTTCTAGACAAGACATAAAAGCAGAGGGGCTACGCAAGCGTTTGCGTAGCCCCTCTGCTTTTATATTTGGGAGATTACTTGCCCTTCTTTTGCTCACGGAGCATCTTTTCCTGCTCCTTTTGCATCTGTTCGAGGCGAGCCATCCACTTGGACTGCTTCTTAGGTTTCTTCTTATTAGCCTCTAGCTGTGCGAGGAGTTTCTCCTCGTTGGTACCCCACTTAAATATCTGTGTCTGGAAAATAGAGATAAGCATAGAGAGGAGATAGTAGTAGCTCAGTGCCGCTGCATTCTCATTAAGGAAAAAGAAGAGCATAATCGCCATAATCCATGGCATCATCTTCATCCCCGGCATCTGTGCTTGGCCACTCGTCGCTTGAGTAATATTCATGTAGGCCACCTGAGTGACGGTCATCAATAGACAGAAGAGACTGATATGATCGCCTATCAAAGGGATATTAAAGCCCCAATTAATTACATCATCATAGGTGGATAAATCTTGAGCCCACAGGAAGCTCTCTCCACGAAGATTGATACTGGTGGGGAAGTACTGATACATAGCCATCAGGATAGGCATCTGCAGGAGCATCGGCAAACAACCACCCATCTGGTTTACCCCAGCCTTACGATAGAGTGCCATAGTCTCTTGCTGGCGTTTCATCATGTTCTCATCCCCAGGAAACTTCTCATTGATTACATCTACCTGAGGCTTTAGTACACGCATCTTTGCCTGACTCTGGAAGCTCTTATAGGTCAATGGCATCAATATGAGCTTGATGAATATGGTGAGCAGTAAGATAATCAGACCATAGTTGCTAATATACTTCTCCAAGAAGTTGAAGACGGGCTGTACTAACCAGATATTAATAAAGCGGAACCATCCACCCATCTCTACCACCTTGGCTAAGTGAGTGTCTCCGACGAGCTGCTTATCGATATGCTTCAATAAGTTATAATCATTTGGTCCAGTGTAAATCTTGAGGCTAACCGTCTCAGCTCCTACAGGAAGCACGTACTTAGCTTCCAGCTGCTTCAGTTTACCATCTGTCCCTTCCAACACGTCGCTCACTAGCTGCACGGACTCAAATCCATTAGGACTATAGAAGATTGAGGAGAAGAACATGTCTCTAAAGGCAACCCACTTGGTGCGACCACTAACATTCTCGTCCACACTCTTATTGGCATTGAGCTTCTCTACATCGCCTCCTGCGGTCTCGTATGCAATGCCTGAGTAGCGCTGGACAGTCTTGGCGGCCTTTTCATTTTGGTAGATTGGGAGGCTTGCAGTAACATCAAGAAATGGTGCGTTGAGCGCCATTACTTGATCAAAACCTTGGCTCTCTATTTGGACGTCTAGCAAGTACTTTTCTCCTAGGGTATAGAGAAAACTCAGCTTCTGACCCCCATCGGCCGTGAGGGTCATCCTCAACTGAGAAGAGCTCAATTGCTCGGGCACAAAATAAAGCTCCTTAGTACTCACCACACGGTTAGAGCGAGTGACAAAGCTAAAACCAAAATCAGCATCCTCGGGGCGAACCAATCGAATCGGTGCTCCCAAGTAATCATTGTATTGCTTTAGCTCACTAGCGACTAAGAAACCTCCCTTGGTGCTAAAGGTATATGCCACACTGTCATTCTCTAGCACAAAGGTCTGCTCGCTACCACTGGCAGCACCAGCTACCTCACCGTAGGTCTGAACAGTCTGTAACCGCATCATGGAGTCTCTCTCAACCGGTGATAGATTTGCAAACTGAGCATCATCTACTTTAGGCTGGGCGACTATAGCCTCTGCCTCGGCTATCTCTTGCTGGTGAATCTGTGCAATCGAGTCGTTGTATCGCTTTTGTGCCTCCAACTCCTCTTGTGATGGTCGCCCCAAGAAAGTAAAGAGCACCAACACAAGTCCCATCAGCACAAAGCCTGTGATTGTATTTTTATCCATCTATGATTGTAATATGTTATTTCTCTGAGTGCTTTATGGATGCCTGAATAAAGGACATAAAGAGCGGATGAGGATGAAGCAAAGTACTAGAATACTCCGGGTGGAATTGTACACCGATATACCAATCAAGGTCAGGGCGCTCAATCACCTCTACAAGCCCACTGTCCGGGTTCTTGCCGGTAAGCGCAAAGCCTGCCGCTTCAAAGGCCTCCTCATATTTGCTATTGAATTCATAGCGGTGACGATGACGCTCACGGATATCGAGCTTGCCATACGCCTCAGCGACCTTACTGCCCTCCTTTAGATGACAATCATAAGCTCCAAGTCGCATCGTACCACCGAGGTTTACCACAGACTTCTGATCATCCATAAGATCGATTACAGGGTAAGCGGTATTTGGTTCCATCTCCGAAGAGTTTGCTCCCTCGAGACCTAGTACATTTCTTGCACCCTCCACTACCATCATCTGCATACCGAGACAGATACCGAGGGTTGGTAAATTGTGCTCACGACAATACTTTAGAGCTACCAGCTTGCCCTCCGTTCCACGTTGTCCAAATCCGGGAGCTACTATCACTCCATCGATTCCCTCTAGAGCGTGTGCAATATTGTCCTCTGATAGTTCTTCCGACTGTAGGCGTATGAGATTGAGCTTCCTACCATTATAGATAGCAGTCTGCTGAAGAGATTCATCAATCGACTTATAAGCATCAGGGAGCTCCACATATTTCCCCACTAGTCCGATTTTTATCTCCTCAGTCGCTTTATTTTTAAGGTCGATAAAAGCCTTCCAATCCTCCATCTCAGGTTTCGGACCGACCTCCATGCCAAATTTCCTCAGCAACACCTCATCTGCATTCTGCTCTTGCATCACCAGAGGCACCTCGTAGATCGAAGGCACGTCATAGCTCTGTACCACCGCACGCTTAGGTACGTTACAGAAGAGTGCGACCTTGGTGAGGATACTCTCGTCGAGCTTCATCTCCGTACGGAGTACCAGCATATCAGGTTGAATACCCTCCTCCTGCAATTGCTTTACAGAGTGCTGAGTCGGCTTCGTCTTTACCTCACCTGCTGCCTTGATATAGGGCACATAAGTCAGGTGCACCACCATACACTTATCCTCTAGCTCCCACTTGAGCTGACGCACGCTCTCAAGGAAAGGCAGTGACTCGATATCACCTACTGTACCTCCAATCTCCGTAATCACAAAGTCATACTTTCCAGTAACCCCCAAGCGCTTTACATTGCGCTTAATCTCGTCCGTGATATGTGGCACGACCTGTACCGTCTTTCCGAGGAAGTCACCTTTACGCTCTCGCTGAATCACATTCTGATAGATTCTACCAGATGTGACGTTATTATCCTTAGAAGTACGGATATCTAAGAAGCGCTCATAATGTCCCAAATCAAGATCTGCTTCATGCCCATCCTCAGACACATAGCACTCACCATGCTCATAAGGGTTGAGCGTACCTGGATCTACATTGATGTATGGGTCAAACTTCTGGATGGTGACACTATAACCACGACTCTGCAATAACTTGCCGAGCGATGCTGCCACGATACCTTTACCCAATGACGACACCACGCCACCAGTCACAAAGATATATCTTGCGTCGCGCTTCATAAATAAACCTCCTGCCAATTGTGTTGTAATACGTAAAAAGGTAGGGATACACCTACCAACGCTCGCAAAGTTACCCAAAAATAGCGACTTCCGACCTCAAATTCTGAAGTTGTTTATCCGATTTACATCCCAAAGCGGTCTGTATTAAGTTGTGTAGGCCTCTTCTCACTCTTAAAGCTACCAAAGGTATAGCGGAGATCCAATGACACACTTCGTCCAAAGGTATTCGGTACGAAGTCAAACTGATGGATACTGTAGTCTACCCTAATCCTTGGAGTAGCCCTATTCAATAAGTCATTTCCATTGAGCGTCACGCTCCACTTCTTATCTTGGCTCACCCATTTCGCACTTAGATCAAGACCAATAATATCGGAAAAGATATAAATCCCTTGCATACCACCAGTAATATATCTAAAGTCAGCACCAGCCGAAAAATTATATTTTTCACTGATGACAAAATCGTTGGTCAGCGAAGTAAAGAGCATAAAACGGTTGCGCTCCAGTGGCTCTGCATAGGGAATATCCATTTTTGCAGAATTAAACTGTCCATTCACAGTAAGTTTCCCTTGCCACCAAGTAGTCTGGGGTAGCGGGAGTACTGCTGCGACACTGAGAGAGTTGCGATAATGCCAATTCCATGTCTTGTACACAATCTGATTAATCTTAGGGTCAAGATACATCAATTGTGCGAAGGAATTAGGCTCATACGTATCTCCTAAGAGAAAAATGTATCTATTCTTCAGAATATACACGAGTTGCCCCTCGTAAGAGAAGTAGGGTCGGAGGTCTGGATTGCCTTGCCACTGCTGATACTCACTATGTATCGTGGTAAAAGGTTCACGCTCATAATAGGCAGGGGACTTTTTTTCTGCATCAATCGTGAACTGTAATATATGATTGGAAGCTATTACATACATTAGATTGGCTTGAGGGATAACTTGAAAGGTTTCCTCATGTCCAAAATACTTAGCATAGTCACCTACAAGAGTAATACCCATATTCAGCCCATGGGAAAACTGCTTCTTTATACCCACGTAAGCATCCGCAAGTAACTCTCGATTAGTCTTTGTTACAGACTCATCTGAGAGTTGCCTCCCTTGTGCTACTCGGTGTTGCTGATGATTAATGGTATTGGAGAACGAAAACTTACTTCCATACTCTATCCCCCAACCACTACCCAGATTGTGGCTATTGTCTATGTGTCCGCCTAACACTTGGGATTTCTGATCCATGAAGTAAGCCAGGGCTCTAGTAGGCAAGGGGGCACGCTCCAGTCCGTACTGAACATCTTTACTTCCATTGTAATTGGTATAAAAAGCCCCTAACATCAAGTGGTCATTATAGACATATTCCAAGGCTGCATGATGAGTATTAGCTACCGAATACTGAACCCGATCAAGAGGATCCGGACTCCTCCTATCCTGCTCTATGTATCTATCATTTGGAGAGAATGAGCCATAGTAATTTGCAGACACATTATGTTTATCCTTTGCGTACGAGAGGTCTGCAAAGACAGTACGATCCGGACCCGTCCACTTTCCATGGTTATTGATATGATACCCGCCATTAGTTCCAAACGGCTGAGTATCCACAGTCATATCAGTAAGCGAAGAGCCCCACGCAGTTTTATAGTTGCCGGTCAACGAGAATCCACTAACATCACTATAGGAAATATTTCCGCCTAGGTTATACCGACTATAATACTCATTGACATAAGCTCCAAATAGTTGACCCGAGAGTCCGCTCAGTCTTTTGTCTTTAGACTGTTGTTTCAACACTATATTGATAGAAGCCCCCTTAGCCCTATACTTGGCGATAGGGGCATAAGAAATCTCTACATTCGCCACCATCTGCACAGGAATAGTCTTGAGCATCTCGAGTAACTGATCTTGAGGGATATTGGAGGGTTTTCCATTCATCACTAGCGTGTATCCATTGGTTCCCACCAATACTGGCACATTATTTTCCATGCTCATACCCGGCAACTTACTCAGCATCTCGTATGCTGTAGTCACAGAACTTTTTGCAAAGAGCACATCGATGTCGTAACTCGGAATACCGCTCTCCAGCAACTTCATCATCGGACGCTCAGCCCTTACAACTAATTCCGACAGTTGCTCTGACTTCTGCTCTAAGTAGATGGTATCCTGAAAACCTTTAGACAACTCTAGCCGCACGGTCTCATATAGGATATGCGAAACCTGAAGCCGTTTGGCGTCCTCAGCGGTAACAGAGAAATATCCTCCCTCATCCGATGTCACCGCAGCAAGTACTGTGGAATCACTAGAAAGCAATATCACTGTGGCAAGATCCACAGGATCTCTGCTCCCCTTATCCATCAATATTCCCGAATAATTCTGAGCCAACGCACTGGTTGCAAGTAGCACTGTAGTCACAAATAGCATTAAACGAATAATGTATTTATTCATAATCGTATCTGTACAATTGTTGATATGTTTGGCAAACGTACAAAAAAGAGAGACAACCCGAAGGTTGCCTCTCAAATTTGATGATTGCAGTCTTGTTGCTATTAAAACCAATACCCAGCATCGCTGTGGGGTGGCACATCGCCTTCAACTCGATTGACCAGTGCTTGTAGAGCTTGATCAATAGTAATACCATAGGCACGGGCAGCTGCCTCTAAGTACTTGCGGTCGGCATCTGTAAGATCAGCCATATTGTCGTTTTCTATCGTCTCCTCAAAATGAGCGTAGACGACGACAGGAATAGTAAGTTTCACTATCGGTTGGTTCATCGAAGGAGTGTTCCAAAATTGTGGGCTCTTGGTCTTGCCTCCCACGTCGCTCAAAATAATATCGAGGGCAAACTGGCTACGAGGGACAAAGAAACCTAGATAACCCTTGTGTCCTATGGGGTTTTTCTCACCCGATACCGGAGCGCCATCCTTGATACGTGCTGTAAGAGGATCCGTATCGCAATAGATGTAGGTCATGAATTGTTTGACATCTTTGTGCTGATCGATTGCGCTTTGGATGCCATCAAAAGTCGGCTTGATTTCTCTTGGCACGAAGAAGTGCTGTAGTCGCTTACCATTGTCTCCACCTAATACCTTCTCGGTAATCTTAGTACCCTTGGAGTCAAAGTAGTCAATCCAAATACCATACACAGAGCCTGCCTCAGACTCATCGTGATGGTGCTCTTCTTCGTGTGCATCGGCATGCTCTTCTCCATGACCTACGCCTCCGGTCGCACGAAGTGCGGTTTCGGAATTAGGAGCAAGTGCCATGGTGCCATCTGCTTGTTTTTCAAAAACGAACTTGCTAAATCGCTTCATATAGACCTGCCCTACAGGGTCTGCTGTCTCATGAAATCCATATTTACCATGTAGGTGTCCTTCGATGGCAACGACCTCAATCTTAGCAATATCGAACTGCTCAATCGGTGCTACTAGCTCTTCCTTACCGTTATTACATGAAGTGGCAAGAAGTGCTATAGCTGCAACAAATAGTGTAACTATCTTCTTCATCATAATCAATTATTATTAGTTAGTACTTCTACATTAAACTTAAAATCGACATCATACTGAGCATTCGCAGTCCAAACCCCCGGCTTGTAAAATGGCGACACCTCGCCCTTACTATTCCATTTTGTGGCACGACCATGCATCAGCCTGAGTCTGATGCCAAGGCTCATGCCTGGGGTCTTGAAGGTCATCACTCCCTTGAGGCCAAGGGGATTTTCCTTTCCGATTACCTTGCTATCGGTAGTCATTGGCGCATCCCAAGGATCGGTATCTAGATATCGGTAGTCAATAATCTGGGAGATTGGGAGGTCTCCGGTATCCATAGGCACGAAGAAATGCTGATGGATTTTGTCCTCCCCATTGGTTGCAAGCTCTCCATTAATCAGGCTTCCACCGGCACTGTAGTGTCTGATCTCCACAAAGTACTGCACATTGGGTAGAGGCTCCACTTTATTGCTCTGTATCCATTTGGTATCGACACCGGCAGAAAACTTCAGCACCTTACCATTTTTGTCTGCGACAAACTTGTCTCCCTCCATAGTCCCCGGAGTGAATACCACTTCCAGACTATGGGTATCTTGGTGGTTTTTCTCCTTGGTCTCATCGTTGGGTGTCTCTGGCTTACACCCTCCTATTAGGAGTAGCATGCTCAGTCCGAGCAGCGAAAAAATCTTCTTCATACGACTTTTATTTGATGATTAAAATTGGTAACGCACCGCAAAGCGAGCATTAATGCCCAAGTCATGGGCGTAATAGCGTGCTCTGCTAGTGTATTCTTTGTATTCCCGATTCAGTAAATTCTCTACCGAAAAGGTATAAGTGAGTTTGCTCCTCTCCTGGAGTGGCTGTTCATAGCTGGCTCGGAGTCCAAATAGATGATAAGCAGGGGGTGCAAAAGAGATTAGGTCGGTATCTGGATCAAACCGCTTTTGCTCAGCGACATATTTATGTTCTAGTGCGATATATCCTCTAGCAAAATCGACTTTCAGCTCCTGACCTATTCTCAGTGGTGGGATAAAAGGGAGATAGCGTCCTGTACTCCGCTCCGCAGCCCAAATCATCTCGGCCGATACATCGTAACTAAGCCAGCTAAATGGGGAAATAGTCGCCTCCGCATCTACGCCGTGTAGGGTAGCAGATGTCTGCCTATAACGAAAGAGCGGATAAGCTCCCGAAACAAGGCGATGCACTTCTCCCGTAGGCTCTTGATAAATATAATGATCTATCCACTGTAGATAGCCCTCGACATCCAGTTGGAAGTACTCATGGCTATAGCCAAGCGAAGCAATCCACTTGAGTGCTCGTTCCGACTTCAGCTTCTCTTGACCCACGACATAGATACCGCTCTCCTGATCCAGTCCATTGCTATAGAGCTCCGCCACATGTGGAGAGCGCCAAGCGGTCCCCAGCTGACTTCGGAGGGTCAGCCCCTTAGTCACTTCTGCGTAGCCCCCTAGCGTATAGGTGATGTTGAACTGGCGTTCCACTCCGCCATAGGGTTCACTGTCATAATTAATCCCTACCGCCTCGATGCGATTGCCATCAAGGCGCACACCACTCTCGACACCCCAATGGTCTCGGCCATACTTTCCGAGGGCATACCCCCCAATTCCTCCCTCGGTATAATTGGGAATCATAGGCACCACGCCAGTACCCGGGGTATTGTAATTGTTGGTAAAGCGCCCCAGCCATCCCGCCTCGGCACTCCACGCTCGCTTACCATTGTATCGCCACTGCAGTTCGCCTTGCACATTATGCAACACAAGCGCCATCTCCGGTACTGCGCTCAACTTATTGCGTCGAAGATGATACTCGTCTCTCTGATTGCGTTGATAAGCTACTTGGCTCCGCAAGGTATGGTAACGATCAATATGATAGTGCCCTTCGAGCTTGACCAGTGTATGGGCGACCTTGTGAAAACCGTAGTCGATATGACGGGTAAAAGGTGTAATCACCTCCTCCGCAGGACGTCCCGCCTCTATGCGCTCTCTCAATAAATCTACATTACCCATCTGTGCCCCGAAAAAGACCCCTTCCTTTTCCCACAGATGACTCATAAAGAGCTCCAGTTGCAGTCGAGCATTTTGCAGCCCGATAGTCCCCTGACCACTCCAGGCACGATGACCGGTATTATTGAGGAGATACTTGGCACTTCGTTTATCTCCGCTATTGGCATAATCTCCTTGCAGGCGCCATGCCCACTCGCCTTGCTTCCCGAAGCTGTGCTCCAGTCCGGCAGAGACCCCAAAACCAAGTCCATTGCTCTGAAAATAGGGCGTCACCTCGCCTACAAGAGACTCACAGTGATAGGGTAGCGCTCGTTGCTCTACCAGTATCACGCCACCAAGCGCATCGGCACCATAGCGCACACTCTCAGCCCCCTTAAGCACAGATATTCGCCCCGCCTGAGCAATCTCGATCTCAGGGGCATGGCTATTGCTCCACTGCTGGCTCGTATGGCGCACGCCATTATTGAGGATTAGGATGCGATTGCCATGCAACCCATGAATTACCGGTTTGCTTGCCGAAGTTCCTGTGGTGATGAGGCTCACGCCACGCAAGCCCTCCAGCACTTCACCGAGACTACTCCCTACCCCCTCATGCAGAGAGAGAGCAGAGATATTTTGACCCACGGCCTCACGACGAATAGGATTGCTCTCGGCAGTCACGACAAGCTCGTGCAACTGCTCTTCTGACAGTCGCATCCGCACGATACGTGGAGAAAGAGCTTGGAGTACAGCTAGAGTAAAGCTCTGATTTTCAAACCCAATGTAACTAAATGTGATAAGTTGATGATGGCTCAAATCTGTAGGAATGGTCACCGTCCCTTTGGGGTCACTCACAGTCCCACGCTCCGCAAAGCGGACGGTAACACCAGGTAGAGGGAAACCCTCTTCGTCTACCACCTGTAGGCGAAGCCCCTGCTCTTGAGCCGACGCAGGTACGTCCCCAACCGTCAGCAACAGCAGGATTGAGACCACCAAAAGTAGCCTCTCATAAATATATATCATTTTGAAAATGCTCTAAAGTCAATCAGCGACCGACCTTAACCACAAACCACAGCTCTCATTAATTGAATGTAGAGCCACCGGATAAGCAGCCGCCAACTACAATTTTCCAATCACAATTTTCGAGTGATTAGCAAATGGGCGGAGCACGTAGAGAGGGATGGACAGATTGTCCAGAAAACAAAGTAGCCGCACAATCTATCCCCAAGACAAGGCTCCCCACATAGGCAGCATCTGGGACATCAAGGGCAGCTACGACAGAAAAAGGAGAAGAGACAAAGACAAGCAACATACACTGCTCATCCTCCATATCTCCTGAATGTGCCTCGGCATGGAGGTGATCGTGAAGATGATGGTGCGAAAGCGTATGCGCCACAAGTGCCCCACCAAGCCAAACCATCACGGTCAGCATCAGCAGCGCACTAAGTCTATTTATCCTTTCTGCACTCTTCCTCCTCATATATGTACACAAAGGTATATCAAATCACACACACGACCAAGCCCCTAACATTTATTATCACATACAAACACACAGATCCCCTCAGATCAGACAATAAAACACTCAGTGAAAGCGTTGGTCGCCGGCAATATCAGACATGACCTAAATCTAGGGAACCCCTAAACGGTGTCTATAGATTGCATGACCATTTAATATATACTAACCTGCATATTTGATATATATTAAACTTGATGATTAGTATATATTAAATACATAAATTAGTATATATTAAATGGTCATGCAATCCATAGAGGACAGACGATGCTGATACATAGATGGTTCAATGAATCTACCTATTAGATTCAATCAGTAGAGGATAACGAAAAGATACCCAAAGTCTATTCTCATAGATGGCTTACCAATCCTTCAAGATTTTGCCGAAGGATGAGATGCAACAGTCTTATAATATTGGTATCTTTGAGCAGATTATATGAGTTTTGAGAGATGAGTAATGAATATACGTTCAAGGAGAAAGTGTTAATGGGAAGTGACCCACACCACTTTTTCCCCGGTCGGTTGCGCACGCCTGCTTATGTGCAAGTGGAGGAACAGCTTCGCGCCAATCTCGAGCGCATTCGGTATGTCGCACAGGAAGCAGGAGTGGAGATCATATTGGCATTTAAGGCATATGCCCTTTGGAAGTTATTCCCAATATTTAGGGAGTACATCAGTGCTTCGACTGCGAGCTCACTTGCCGAAGCCCGCATGGGGCGAGACAAAATGGGCAATCGCACCCACACCTATGCAGTTGTGTACAAGGACATAGAGTTTGAAGAGATTATGGATTGTAGCACCCATATCGTCTTCAATAGTATGGCACAGTTTGAGAGGTATTACCCCAGAGTAAAGGACTACAAAGATTACCCCATCGAGTGCGGTATTAGGATCAATCCGGAGTATAGCGAGGTAGGCACAGAGCTTTACAATCCGGCTGCTCCCGGAAGCCGCATGGGGGCAATTGTCTCGCAGATACCTGACCAGCTCCCCGAGGGGCTTGTGGGACTACATATCCACACCCACTGTGAGAGTAATTCGTATCAGTTGGAACGCTCTTTGCGGAATATCGAGGCGAAGTGCGACCACCTCCTGAAGCGAGCCAAGTGGCTCAACCTCGGAGGTGGGCACCTCATAACTCATCAGGAGTACGACATCGAGCACCTAGTCGGTTTGCTCAGAGACTTCAAGGCAAAGTACCCACACCTGCATGTCATACTAGAGCCAGGGAGTGCATTTGCATGGGAGACGGGCTACCTGGTAGCGACGGTGGAGGATATTGTGGAAAACCATGGTATCCGCACTCTGATGATGGATGCTTCATTTACCTGTCACATGCCCGACTGCCTCGAGATGCCGTACCAACCAAGGGTGCGAGGAGCAGAGCAGGAGCAGACAGATACCCACACGCACAAGTACCGCATCGGTGGGAATAGTTGCCTAAGTGGAGATGTGATGGGGGATTGGTATTTTGCTGACGAACCCATGGTGGGCGACTTATTGATATTTGAGGATATGTTGCACTACACCTCGGTGAAAACCAATATGTTCAACGGCATCCACCACCCCTCCATCTGCATCGAGCATTTGGACGGCACGCTCGAAGTACTCAGAGCATACACTGTAGAGGATTATCTAAATAGGATGGACTAATAGGGATATGGGATTTTTTGGACTATTTTCAAAAGAAAAGAAAGAAACACTGGATAGCGGACTGGAGAAGACCAAGGAGTCGTTTTTTGGGAAACTATCGCGCAGTGTAGCGGGGAAGTCTAAGGTAGACGATGAGGTGCTGGACGAACTGGAGATGACACTCGTAAGCAGCGATGTAGGAGTGCCTACGACACTGAAAATCATCAAGCGCATCGAGGAGCGTGTGGCACGAGATAAGTACGTAAGTACCGGCGAACTCAATACGATTCTAAAAGAGGAGGTCGCTGCGATGCTCCAAGAGAATAATACCGAGGATGGCACTGCTTTTACCATTGAAAAGGAGCATACCCCCTATGTTATCCTCGTGGTAGGGGTCAATGGTGTGGGCAAGACAACGACTATTGGTAAACTAGCACACCAATTTAAGAGTTCGGGCTACAATGTGGTGCTCGGTGCAGCGGATACTTTTAGAGCTGCTGCTGTAGACCAGTTGGTCATCTGGGGCGAACGTGTAGGCGTGCCAGTAGTGAGGCAAGCGATGGGAAGTGACCCTGCTTCGGTGGCTTTTGACACTGTCTCAAGTGCCAAGGCACACAATGCAGATGTCGTCATCATAGATACGGCTGGGCGTCTGCACAATAAGGTGGGTTTGATGAACGAACTGACCAAGATAAAAAATGTGATGAAGAAGGTGCTGCCTGATGCCCCTCAGGAGGTGCTACTGGTACTCGACGGCTCGACCGGGCAAAATGCCTATGAGCAAGCTAAGGAGTTTACTGCAGCTACTGATGTGACTGCGCTAGCTATTACTAAGCTAGATGGCACCGCTAAGGGAGGTGTAGTTCTGGGCATTTCGGATCAGTTCAAGATTCCAGTGAAGTACATAGGACTGGGTGAGAAGATGACGGACTTACAACTATTCAATAAGCAGGAGTTTGTAGAATCTCTATTCAGTGAAAAATGAGGAAAAATAGAGTAGACGTCATCACCATGGGATGCTCCAAGAATCTTGTGGATTCGGAGCTGGTGATGCGACAATTTGCGAGCAATGGCTATCAGGTAGAGCATGATGCCGAGATTCCTGAAGGGGAGATTGTTGTCATCAATACTTGTGGATTTATTGAGGCTGCTCGAGAAGAGAGCATCAATACCATCCTGCAACTGGTGGAGGGGAAGAAAGAAGGGCGTATAGGGAAGGTCTTCGTGATGGGCTGTCTGAGTGAGCGCTACATGGAAGAATTGAAGGCTGAAATCCCAGAGGTAGATGGGTGGTATGGGAAGTTTAACTGGAAAGGTCTCCTCGCAGAGGTCGGCAAGGCATACCATACTTCTCCTGCTGATGCTCGACTGCTCTCTACTCCCAACCATTACGCCTTTGTCAAGGTCTCGGAAGGTTGCGACCGTACTTGTGCCTACTGCTCTATCCCACTGATGACGGGGAAGCATGTGTCTCGCCTAATAGAGGAGATACTCGAGGAGGTCGAGGGGCTAGCGAAGCGAGGAGTAAAGGAGCTACAGCTTATTGCACAAGACCTCACTTATTATGGTTTAGATCTGTATAAGGAGCATCGAATTGCCCAATTGGTTCGTGCCATCTGTCAGATTGACGGCATCGAATGGGTAAGGCTGCACTATGCGTATCCCAATCATTTTCCTTATGAACTATTGGAGATCATTCGTGAAGAGCCCAAGGTATGTAAGTACCTCGACATTGCACTCCAACACATAAGCGACCCGGTCCTCAAGGCTATGCGCCGCAATGTAGGCAGGGAGGAGACACTCGCCCTTATCAAACGCATACGAGAGGAGGTGCCAGGGATCTATCTTCGCACCACCCTTATGGTTGGGCATCCGGGAGAAACCGAGGAGGCGTATCAGGAGTTGATTGACTTTGTGCAAGAGGTTCGCTTTGAACGCATGGGTGCCTTTAGCTATTCTCACGAGGAGGGGACTTATGGGTACCAGCACTATACAGATGAGATTGCCCCAGAGGTGAAGCAAGAACGCCTAGGACGACTGATGGACATTCAGCAAGAGATTGCTTTCCAACAGTCGGAGCGCCTGGTAGGTACCACCCAAAAGGTCATCATCGATAGAGCATCGGAGGGATATTATATCGGGCGTACTCAATATGATTCGCCCGATGTAGACCCTGAGGTACTCGTCCCTACGGATGAGGAATTGATAATCGGGGCATTCTATGATGTAGAGATTATTGAAGCAGACGGTTTTGACACTATTGGAAAGCTAGTATGAGCCATAGCGAGGAGATTCTGAATAAAGCCCAGGCACTAATTCTGTCGCGGTTACAGGAAAGGACAAGTATTGAGATTCCCGCAATAGGAGTCTTTAGACCTATATTCCACATGGAATATATCCTTGAGGAAGAGGAGGGACGAGTGCTTATACCTCCCCATATCTCGCTCTCCTATCAGCCTGCTGAATATCTCCTCGATGCCAGACACTATACAACGCTAGACCCTCAGCCACCAAACGATTACTTCTCTTCGGACTTTACCTCCAACCTCTCAGACCTCCACGGATGGGATGAAGGAGAGGTATCTCTGACTCTCTCCACTGAACTCAAAGAGGTGTTGGAGGGGCTATTCAAAGGGCGAAGGGTGACACTCCTCGGTATAGGGGACCTCTTTGTCACAGAAGAAGTCGCCGGTGTCCTCTTACTTAATTTCATCCCCAACCCAGCGCTGACACAAAGCCTAAACGCTCCTTTCTCCGTCTATAGCGAGACTAAACTGAGAGCTGACATCGACTTCCCTGAGATAGAGGTAAGACTGAATAGACCCATTGATGATGTCGTACTTCAATACGCTATAGCCCAACAACTGCCCGCTCCTGTACCGGCGGCAGAGACTGAAATCATTCCAGAGGTCGTACCAATGGTAGCTCCGGTACAAATAGAGAAGAAGAGTAGCAAAGCTCGGTGGCTATGGCTTGGTCTTGCCTTGGTTATTATCGTTGGAGCTTATATCCTATATCCTAAGCGACAAGTGCGGCCTCCGATGGCACCGATAGAGTCACCTACAGTGCTAGAAGATACTACCGTGACGGATCAGCCCATAGCACCTTTAGCGCCACTAGACACGATAGCAGTACCTAAGGGAGGGTCGCTCGCTGCCGTTGCAAGGGAATACTACGACAATGCACTCTTCTGGGTCTATGTCTACATCGCCAATGTCGATAGCATACCCGATCCAGACAATCTGCGACCAGGACAAACCTTAATCGTACCTCCGCTTGAATGGTATCATCTGAAGAGCGACCCAGATGAAGCAAATAAGGAGGCAAAGGCTTGGGCAACTATCATCTTGAACCGTCGCTTCACATCCTACGAAGAGCAACGACCTCAACTCAATATTCATCCATGAGAAAGCATTTCATCCTTCTCCTTTCACTATTCATCGCTCTTGTAGCTAAGGGACAAAGCAAACCTCTGGACTACGTGAACGTCTTGATGGGCACGATGTCTACTTACGAGCTATCCAATGGCAATACCTACCCCGTTATTGCTCGCCCTTGGGGGATGAACTTCTGGACACCACAGACAGGAAAGAATGGAGATGGATGGCAATACACCTATACCGCCAATAAGATACAGGGATTCAAACAAACACACCAGCCTAGCCCTTGGATGAATGACTACGGTCAATTCTCCATAATGCCCGTAGCAGGAGAGCCCGTATCTGGACAAAAGGAAAGAGCCAGCTGGTTTTCTCACAAAGCAGAGGTAGCCAAGCCCCACTACTACAGTGTTTATCTTGCCGATCATGACACACGTGTAGCACTTTCGCCCACAGAGCGAGGCGCAATATTCAACATCCAGTATCCCGAATACAAGGAGAATCACCTCGTCATCGATGTCATGGATGAGAAAGGCTCTATCACGGTAGATATCGAGGGCAAGACGATTACGGGCTACAGTACCAAGAACAGCGGAGGCGTACCCGAAAACTTCCGAAATTACTTCGTCATCAAGAGCGAAGTCTCCTTTGTGGTCGCTTCCAAGGATAGCACCACGCTAGTCGTTAGTTTTCCGAAAGGGAGCAACGTCATTTTGCGTATAGCAAGCTCTTTTATTAGCCCGGAGCAAGCTTTGATCAATCTTGAAGAGGTAGAGTGTAAGAGCTTTGAAGAAATTGTCTTTGAAGGCGAAGAAGAGTGGAATGCTCTCCTCGGTCGCTTCGAAATCAGAGACAGCAACATCAATAACATCCGCTCCTTCTACTCCACGCTCTATCGTTCGCTCCTCTTTCCTCGTCGTCTGTACGAAATAGATCGCAACGGGAATATCTACCACTACAGTCCTTTCAACGGAGAAGTGCTCCCAGGCTATATGTACACGGATACCGGATTCTGGGACACTTTCAGATCGCTTTTCCCTCTGCTCAATCTTTTCTATCCCGAGGAGGCTCAGAAGATGCAAGAGGGATTGGTCAATACCTATAAAGAGAGTGGATTTTTACCAGAATGGGCCAGCCCGGGTCACCGTAACATTATGATTGGCAATAACAGTGCTTCTATCATTGCTGATGCCTTTGTCAAGGGTGTTGGAGCAAAAGATATGAAGACCCTATGGGAGGCAGTAGTGCATGGTGCCCACAGCGTACACCCAGAGGTCAAATCTACCGGACGCATTGGACACGAATATTACAATAAGCTCGGCTACGTGCCCTACAATATCGGCATCAATGAGAGTGCTGCCCGTACCCTCGAGTATGCTTACGACGATTGGTCTATCTACCAACTGGGGAAAGCCCTTGGAAAGTCTGAAAAAGAGATAGGTATCTACAGGCTACGCTCTCTCAATTACAAAAATCTCTACGACTCCGGGCATCGACTGATGCGCGGGAAAAATGAGGACGGCACTTGGCAAAGCCCATTTAACCCCCTCAAGTGGGGCGATGCCTTTACGGAGGGCAATAGTTGGCACTACACTTGGTCCGTTTTTCACGACCCACAGGGTCTGATAGACCTCATGGGTGGGCGCAAAGGCTTCGTGCAGATGCTGGATAGTCTCTTCTCTGTGCCACCGCTCTTCGACGATAGCTATTACGGATTTGTAATCCACGAGATTAGGGAGATGCAGATTGTGGATATGGGTAATTATGCACACGGTAACCAGCCTATCCAACATGCTATCTATCTCTACAACTATGCTGGCGAACCTTGGAAAGCCCAATACTATGTCCGGGAAGTGATGGAGAAGCTCTACGCCCCTACCCCAGACGGTTATTGTGGTGACGAAGACAATGGTCAGACCTCTGCTTGGTACGTCTTCAGTGCTCTTGGCTTCTACCCCGTCTGCCCAGGCACTTTGGAATATGTGATTGGTTCGCCACTGTTTGAAGAAGTGGTCGTCCATCTTCCCAATGGCAGGAAGCTTACTCTTTCAGCTCCAGGCAATCGAGCCGACACGAGGTTTATCAATGGCATTTCCATAAATAGCAAGCAGTGGGAACGCAATTACCTCACTCATACTCAACTACTCAAAGGAGGCAAGATTCTCTTCAAAATGAGCAGCGACCCAGACTACAATCGTGGTACAAACATACAAGATGCACCCTATTCTCTATCCAATGAAAAGTAAACTACTCATCCTCTTCCTCCTTCTCACTTCGCTCGCAAGCCATGCGCAGATAGCTGGGAGTTGGCGAGGCAAACTCAATGTGACCTCAGCCTATGCGCTCACTCTCGTCTTACACATCACAGAAGAGGACAACCAATTGAGTGCGACCTTGGACAGCCCTGACCAGGGAGCCACAGGTATCGCTATCAGCAGTATCGACTACGATACAGCCACACAGCAACTTACTTTTGAGAGCACCGCCATTGGTGCTCGCTACCAAGGCACGCTAAAGAATGATACCATCCAAGGCATCTTTGTGCAGAGAGGTATGCCACTAAGGCTCGATCTCGCACGTGAAGAGATGAATAAACCGGAAGAACTCCTTCCCTACAACAGCAAAGAAGTGAGTATCACGTCGGGCGATGTCATACTCTCGGGCACTATCACCTCACCCAAAGAGGGAGGTAAGCCAGTAGCAATCCTTTTGGTCGCTGGGAGTGGACCCAATAATAGAGATAGCCAGATTGCTCAGCACAAGCCCCTCTACGAAATCGCCGATTATCTGACCAAAGAGGGATACACCGTACTGCGTTATGACAAACGAGGCGTAGGCAAATCCACGGGGACTTTTGCTGCCTCTATGCTCTCAGACTTGCGAGATGATGCGGTTGCTGCAGCTCAATACTTGCGCAATGAGACCCAGTATTCCAAAATAGGTATTATCGGGCATAGCGAAGGAGGGCTAATTGCAGAGATGATTGCAGCAGAGACGCCTAAGATTGCCGACTTCATCGTACTACTTGCCGCACCAGGGGTCTCAGGGATAGAAACTATCGTGTACCAAAACGAAGTGATGATGGCACACCTCATAGATCCAAAGGAGACAGAAGCATTCCGACTGGTGACCCAAGAAGTCATGAGCGAGATTGCCTATAATACCCAAAGCAGAAGCGAAGACTCTCTATTGATGCGTACTTACTTTGACAAAGTCCTCCCGATGGTCAAGGAAGATATGCGTGCACAGACCAAGCAGATGGTAGAGTCCGATCAATTCTTTACAGCTAATCTCAATGGAATGACTCCCTATTACAAGGGCTTTCTCCGTACCGAGCCCACAAAGTATCTTCCCCGAATCTCTTGCCCTATCCTAGCCATCAATGGTTCGAAGGACATGCAAGTAGAAGCAATAGCCAATTTAGGAGCCATCCGAAAACTCACTAGACAAGCCGAAAAGGTCACTATTGTAGAAGTCGAAGGACTCAATCACCTCTTTCTACTCTGTGAGACAGGATTACCACAAGAGTATCTTTACCTGCAACCAGGCTTCGCTCCCGAAGTCTTACGCATCATCGCCGACTGGCTCCCCAAGGAGTAATTCGCACCGCCACGAGATTTAGCCGAGATGTATCCCCCTCCGGACATACTCTAAGAGAAGAATTTCCCCCATAGAATAAAAGCTTTCGCTCTACTGAGAGCATGGCTATATTTGGTACCTATGAAGTGCAAGCCTGACCTAGCAAGCGTAATCCTACCACATAAATTTTTACAAATAAAGAAAAGGATTGCCAACATTGTTGCATAACAATGTATAAATAGCGGTGGCAATACATAATAATGGGTACCTTTGAGAAATGTATAAGGACAACTTGGATAGGAGCTCCGTATGGAGCCTCCTATCTTGATTATTGAATATTATTGCACTCCAACTTATGAAAGAGAAACCAACCGTGGAGGTTCTCAATGACGTGGTGATACGCTTTGCAGGAGATTCGGGAGATGGCATGCAGCTAACAGGATCGCTCTTCTCAGATGTTTCAGCCATCTTAGGTAATCAGATTTCGACTTTTCCCAATTATCCTGCAGAGATACGAGCTCCCCAAGGTAGCCTGGGCGGAGTTTCGAGTTTTCAAGTACGCATAGGCACTACTGGTGTCTATACCCCTGGCGACTACGCCGATGTACTTGTAGCTATGAATCCCTCTGCACTTAAAGTAAACGTCAAGAATATCAAAAGTAATGCGGTCATCATCATAGATGAGTCTGCTTTTGATGATATGGGACTGAAGAAAGGAGAATTCACTACTAAAAATCCCTTTGTGGAACTAGGCTTAACCCATACTGAAGTCCTGAGTGTCCGCATCACCGAGATGACCAAGGAGAGTCTGAAAGACTTTGACATGGATGTAAAGGCAATGGACAGGAGCAAGAATATGTTTGCTCTTGGTCTGATACTCTGGCTCTACAATAAGAATATCGCCCCTGCAGAGGAGCTGCTGCGCAAGAAGTTTAGCAAGAAACCCTCTATACTTGAGGCGAATCTCAAGGTACTCACAGATGGTTATAATTATGGGCACAATACCCATGCTTCCGTTAAGACCTACCGTATCGAAGGTACAGCTCAAGCGCCGGGGCACTATACTGAGGTAAGTGGCAATCAAGCGACCGCTCTGGGGCTTGTAGCTGCTGCAGAGAAGGCTGGTATACAACTATTTCTAGGAAGCTATCCCATCACTCCTGCTACTGATATTCTACACGAACTAGCGAAGTTGAAGCCACTTGGAGTTAAGACGATGCAGGCAGAGGATGAGATTGCTGGCATCTCTACTGCTATTGGAGCCTCCTATGCTGGAGCTTTGGGCGTCACTTCCACCTCTGGTCCTGGACTGGCGCTCAAGAGTGAAGCTCTAGGATTTGCAGTGATGGCAGAGCTACCACTCGTACTCATCGATGTGATGCGCGGAGGGCCATCGACAGGTTTGCCTACCAAAAGTGAGCAGACCGACCTTCTACAAGCCCTATATGGTCGCAATGGAGAGAGTCCGCTGGTCGTGCTTGCTGCCACGACTCCTAGCGACTGCTTCGACTCAGCATTTGAAGCATGCAAGATAGCATTGGAGCACATGACGCCAGTAGTACTGCTAACAGATGCATATCTAGGAAATGGTGCTTCAGCTTGGAGAATTCCTCAGCTCTCAGAATATCCAGATATTCAACCACATTACGTGGAGAAGTTTTACAAAGACGAAACACCATGGACTGCCTATATGCGTGACCCTGAGACCTTTGTGAGATACTGGGCAATCCCCGGACAGGAGGGCTACACCCATCGTGTAGGAGGGTTAGAGAAAGATAGTCAGACAAGTGCCATAAGCACTGATCCCCGCAATCACTCACGTATGGTAGGCTATCGCAAACAAAAAATCGAGAAGATCGCCAATAACATTCCATTACTCGAAGAGATTGGAGATAGTGATGCCGAGGTAATCGTAGTAGGCTGGGGTAGCACCTATGGACATATCCTCACCGCTGTAGAGCAAATTCGCAAGGCAGGGAGAAAGATTGCTATGGCGCACTTCAAGTACATCAATCCTCTACCTCTAAATACAGAGGAGGTAATCCGTAGCCACAAGAAAGTGATTGTGGTAGAGCAGAATACGGGTCAATTCGCCGCCTACCTGGGAGGTATGCTAGAGGGGCTAGACCTATATAAGTTCAACAAAGTGGAGGGGCAGCCACTCAAGGTGGCAGAGCTTGCCGATTATCTACTCCACATACTAGATGGTGAAATCATTAAAAATGGAGGGATGTAAGCTATGAAACTAAATAATATTGTTGGTCCAGTACCTTCAGGTCTCACCTATACAGCAAAGGACTTTAAGAGTAGCGCTATCGTAAAGTGGTGCCCTGGCTGTGGCGATTATGCCATCCTCAATTCAATCCACAAGGCAATGGCTGAGATAGGAATAGCTCCACACAATACGGTAGTAGTGAGTGGTATAGGCTGCTCGTCTCGCCTACCTTATTATATGAATACCTATGGGATGCACACCATCCATGGACGAGGTGCCGCTATCGCCACTGGTGTGAAGGTGGCAAATCCTGACCTGAGTGTATGGCTCATCTCGGGCGATGGCGATAGTATGGCTATTGGTGGCAATCACTTTATCCACATGATTCGACGCAATGTGGATATCAATATGATGCTTATCAATAATAAGATTTACGGGCTCACCAAAGGTCAATACTCCCCTACGAGTGACCGCGGATTTGTCACCAAGTCTTCTCCTCTAGGGACTGTCGAGGATCCTTTCATCCCTGCCGAACTTGTTTTTGGGGCGAGAGGAACTTTCTTTGCTCGGACTATTGACATCGACATGCAGATGACTCAAGAAATTCTCGTCCAAGCTGCCGCACACAAAGGAGCGAGCATCGTGGAGGGGTTGGTCAACTGTATGATATTTAACAACGGGACCCACAAGCAATATACCGACCGAGAGATACGTGCCGACGCCACCATCACTCTACGCCATGGAGAAAGGATGATTTACGGTAAGGAGAGAAATAAGGGGCTCATCCTAGATGGATTGGAACTAAAGAGTGTCACCATCGGGGAGAATGGCATCACGGAGGAGGACATCCTAGTACACGATACCACGACCCAGAGCCCTGCACTCCACTCTATGCTCGGCATGATGCATGTCTTCAATCCTGAGCTGCCTATAGCACTAGGTATCATCCGCAAAGTGGAGGGGCTTACTTATGACCAAGAGGTGACTAATCAGGTAATTTCTGCGCAAGAGAAGAAGCCAGACCTCACCCTGCAAGCCTATCTCGACTCTCTCTCCTCTTGGGAAGTGAAGTAAATGATATTAGTAAAGAGGAAGAGCATATAACGATGATGTTGTGAATAAAGCGTGAATTGCTACTGCTAGTAGCACATTTGACTTTTTAATCCATATATCAAGAATACAGAAGAGTTATGGTTTTGTAGCCCATATAAAGGATGGGAAAGACACTATAGAATAGATTAAGAAAGACAACCCTTTTCACATCATACCGTTTAAAAGTATCTGACTAATAAGGCATAGGCACTTCGTTTGCACAATTGAAATAATTTAGTATCTTTGCAGTGCCTTTGTCCGAGGGCTTAGGTGGCACTGACCTATGGTGTAATGGTAGCACAACAGGTTTTGGTTCTGTTTGTCGAGGTTCGAATCCTCGTAGGTCAACGATTTGTGTTAAATTACTGAGCACCTTCTGGGTAATGACCAAGAAGGTGCTCAGTCGCTTTTTAGAGATATGAGTAATAAAATACAGCCTTCCCTAATCCTAGAGACTTCGTGGGAGGTATGCAATAAAGTGGGGGGAATATATACGGTACTCAGCACTCGTGCTGCCACCATGGTGGAGCACCATGGGAAGCATTATGTTCTATTTATCGGACCCAAGCTCAAAGAGAAGCAGGCAGACTTTCGCCCTTCTCAAAAAAAAGCCGACAAAGAACTCGCAACGGCACTTAGCGACGAGAGCGGCCTTCCTGTGGTCGTCGGCACCTGGGATGTGGTTGGGGAACCACGTGTAGCACTTGTGGATTTTGCCCCAATGTGGGAGGAAAAGGATGCGCTTTACTTTCAGATGTGGGAGCGGTATGGCATCAGAGGGGATATCGGCTATGGCGACTACGATGAATCTTGTCTTTTTGCAATAGCAGTGGCAAAGGTGATGGCTGCCATGGTGAAGCTACAACCGAGCGAGCATTCTGTGGCAATATTTAATGAGTGGACGACAGGAATGGGGTTACTCTACTTGAAGATGACCAACCCCGAGGTACGTAGTCTATTCATCACCCATGCGACCTCTGTCGGAAGATCTATAGCAGGCAATGGCAAACCACTCTATAGCCAGATGCACAACTATAATGGCGATCAGATGGCAGCTGAACTCGGTGTGATATGCAAACATCAGGTGGAGAAAGCTGCAGCTCATACAGCAGATGCCTTTGGGACGGTGAGCGAAGTAACCGCAAGAGAGGCGGGGCAATTGCTGGACAAGCGCCCTGATGTGGTGCTTTATAATGGCTTTGAACAGAGGTTTGTCCCATCAGGACAAAAGCGGTCTAGCCTGAGACGGTCGGGAAGGAAATCCATCATCACCCTCGCAGAGAAACTCTATGGGAAACAACTATCGGAGGATGCTTTTATAGTAGCCACTTCGGGGAGAAGCGAATATCGTAATAAGGGGCTGGATATTTATATTGATGCCCTTCGCCGTGCCACTACTAAGGAGCGGAAAAAGGATATCGTAGCCCTCATCTTAGTTCCGAGCTGGTCCGGGGCGCCACGTGCCGAACTTCTAGCAGCGCTAAAAAGCGAGGGGGAGCTGACTATGCCGATGCAGATACCTTACCTTACGCATGAGCTTTACGATGGGCTGGGCAATCCTATCCTAGCACACCTGCACTCATTGGCGAGCTCTTGGGGTAATGGGATTTATCCTATCTTCCTCCCAGCTTACTTAGATGGGGCTGATGGGATACTCAATACAGAGTACTACGACTTACTTCCTGCGCTCGACTTTGGGGTCTTTGCCAGCTACTACGAGCCTTGGGGTTACACCCCATTAGAGAGCATCGCATTCGGGGTACCAACTCTGACTACCGATAAGGCCGGTTTCGGCGTATGGGCGATGGATACCAACGAAAAGAACTGTCTCCGCTTTGGGGTCAAAGCCCTGCCTCGAGAGGATGACAACTTTGAAGAGCTCGCCGAGACCATCGCTAGTAAATTGTGTCACTTCAGTTCGTTCGATACAGAGGTCGTGACCACTAGCAAGAAAAGAGCGATGGCTTTGGCAAAGAGGGCTGATTGGAAACACTTTTACCCAAAGTACCTAGAGGCGTTTGAGGCGGCATTAACGAGAGAGATATGATGGATTTTTCTTTTATCATACCTATATACAACAGGCCTGAGGAGCTACGAGAGCTGCTTTACTCCTTTACTCAGCAGGATGAGTGCGAAACACCCTATGAGATTATCGTGGTTGAGGATGGTTCGACAATCCCTTCCGAGGAGGTTGTAAAGAGTTTTGACCTCCCTATCCGATATATCACGCAACAAAATACAGGACCTGGTGGTGCTCGTAATAGGGGTGCTGATGCAGCGAAAGGTGAGTGGGTGATCTTTCTCGATAGCGATGCGGTACTTCCCAACCACTATATGGTGTCTTTGGAGCAAGCGTTGAGAAACAGTAATTGCGACCTATGGGGTGGACCAGACAGGGCGAGAGAAGACTTCACGATTACCCAGAAAGCAATAGACTATTCGATGACTTCATTCCTCACGACTGGTGGTATCCGAGGGAAGAAAGGTAGCGTGGATAAGTTTTATCCCCGCACCTTCAATATGGGGATTCGTCACTCGCTATTCGTACAGTTAGAGGGCTTTCGCAGGGGTATGCGCTATGGCGAAGACCTGGATCTCAGCATGAGGGCTCTCGAAGTTGGAGGCAAATCAGAATTATTTGAGGGGGCATGGGTCTATCATAAGCGAAGAGGGACATTTGCCGATTTTTTCCGCCAGATACGCCATAGCGGAAGAGCGAGGATAGTCCTCAACAAATACCATCCTGGCACCCTCAAAGCAGTACATCTACTCCCGACCCTATTTATACTATTTAATATAGCAGTGCTACTCACTTGGAGTGCTACTCTTTGTGCAATACTTGTTGCCTATATCCTTGCCATTGTCATTGACGTCTATACCAAGGGAGAACCCCTCCAATTAGCTATCAATGCCGTAGTAGCAACTTATGTGCAACACTTCGCATACGGAATCGGTTTTGCTGAACAGTTATTAGGAATCAATAAGGAAAAATGAAAAAGATTATCGGACTACTGCTACTGACCATCGGATTGGGAATAGCCTCTCCTACTTTCAGCCATGCTCAAACGGAGCTAAAGATAGGAGAGCTCTTTAAGAGCAAGCGACAAAAAGCTAAGGAAGAAGCCGAAGCAAGGGCAAAAGAGGCTCCAGACGATAAGACAAGAAAATACCAAGACCTCATCAAGGAGGCAGAGGTAGATAGCGGGCTTATGGTGACGATTAAGAAAAAAGACAATCTCTACCTTGAGCTCTCCGACTCTATTTGGGGCAAACCTCTACTCATTTCCAACCGCATCTCTCGCACTTCCAATACCACAGACGCAGTCGCAGGTCAGATGGTAAGCGAGCCCTTTATGGTTCGCCTCAGAAAACAAGGAGACAAAGTCTATATGTACACTATACAGACCCGCGACTTCGTGGATGAGGGTGACCCCATTTCGCCATCCTTTGAGCGTAATTTTGAAGAACCGATCCTCACGAGTTTCAAAGTAGAAGCAGAGAATGGTAATAACGTAGTGATTGATGTCACCGACTTCTTTCTCGGTGGAGAGGGTAATATTGACCCAGCAGAGGATAGCAAGATAGCTGGAAGCATGCAACGAAGCTCGAGTTATATATCCTCGGCACGTAGCTTTCCAAGGAATGTGGAGGTAAAGAGTGTCTTTTCATACCGTAAGAATAATAGACCTTATACCATAGAAGTACACCGTTCTGTGGTGCTACTTCCTGACCAACCGATGAAGCCACGCCTACAGGATAATCGTGTGGGCTACTTCTCCTCTAACCGCAATCGCTTCACCACGGAGTTGGATAAGATCGAAAACTTCCAGATTATCCACCGCTGGCGCCTAGAGCCTAGCGATACACTCGCTTATAATAGAGGAGAACTCGTGGAGCCTCTCCATAGGATTGTCTTCTATGTAGATACCGTCTTTCCTGAGAAGTGGAGGCAAGCAGTGATGGACGGCATCAACGACTGGAATACCGCTTTCGAAGCTGCTGGCTTTAAAAATGCCATCGAAGCTCGCCTTTATCCCAATAAGGAAGAAAACCCTGACTTTGACCCAGATGACCTCCGCTTCTCTTGCGTCAAGTACGCTACTACGAGTATTGCCAATGCCATGGGGCCAAGTTTTATTGATCCACGTAGCGGCGAGATTCTCAATGCCGACGTCATCTGGTACCACAACGTACTTTCACTCCTCCATCACTGGCGGTTTACCCAAACAGCAGCTGCAGACAAGCGAGTACGCACCAATATCCTTCCCGATGAGGTAATGGCTGAAGCAATGCGCTACGTAGCCGCCCATGAGATTGGGCACACCTTAGGGTTGATGCACAACATGGGGGCAAGCTACTCCTTCCCAGTTGAGAAGCTCCGCGACCCGCAGTTTACTCAAAAGTATGGCACCACTCCATCCATTATGGACTATGCCCGCAATAATTATATCGCACAACCTGGCGATGTGGAGCGTGGCGTAAAGCTCACTCCGCCTCTGATAGGTGTTTACGACATCCACGCCATCAACTGGGGCTACCGCTATATCCCCGATGTCAAGAACTATCGAGAAGAGGCTAAGGTACTAGATAAGTGGATTATGGCAAAGTCCAACGATCCTATGTACAGCTTCGGAGCCCAGCAGTTCAATACACTCGACCCTACGGATCAGACTGAAGACCTTGGCGACAATCACATCAAAGCAGGCGACTACGGTATCTCCAACCTCAAAGTGATTGCCCACAACTTTGAGCAGTGGCTACACCAATCAGGAGAGACCTACGATGACCTCTATGAAGCACATGCTCAGATTGCGAGCCAATTTTTCCGCCATGTCCATCACGTCGTACCATACGTAGGCGGGAGGGTGTATTTCGAGAATCGGCAAGGCGATGGTGAGATGCCTGTCACCTATATCCCCAAAGCGAAGCAGCAGGAGGCTCTCCGTTGGAGTCTCAAACAAGTAAGAGAGATGGGAGATTGGCTATTCACAGAGGAGTTGAAGCAGAGGTACGACCAATCGGGCTACAAAGATGGTTGGCGTATGGAGCGCCTGATCCCCTCATCAGTCATCTCCAATCTACTTGCCGACTACAGGTTACTTGGTGTCATTGAGAGTAAAGAGTACACCCTTGATGCTTACCTATCCGACTTCGTTCGTGAAGTATTTGCCCCAACCTACGCTGGGAAAAATCTCTCCACTATCGACACCGCACTTGAAGAGGTTGCCCTACGCAACTTGATTTCCTACACAGGCATCAAGGGAGCCGATGAAATGTTTGGCAACAACTCTCTTTCTGCCGAAGATCAGCAAGCATGGGAGATGCTTACCTACATACCTCAGTGCATGAACCACCCGGAAGAGCATCACGATCATAGCTTCTTCCGCCCCAACTTCATGCCAGCGACCCCCAATAACTATCAGGTGGCTCCGCTCATCCTCATGAAAGTGCAAGAAATCCGCACCCTATTCCGCCAACGTGCAAATAGTGGTGATGCCACCACCCGAGGCTTCTATCGCTTGTGGGAGCTTCGTTTCAAAGAACTCCTCGACTAAATAGCACACTAAAAAGAGAGAATGAAGGCTACACAACTAAGTACGTAGCCTTCATTCTCTCTTTTTATTTTACAAAGCTTATTGTATACAAATTCTATTTACCCACAAGCTTTTTCTATCCCTATTTTCTTGGAAGTTCCGGAGCATAAAATTCCGATCAATAGAGACTATCCCTGAATAGCAGAGTTTATCATTCCAATAGATTATTACCGGCTTACTCATATCTACCATTTGAGGAGAGATATTGACACAGAATGAAGCTATACAAGAGCTCTGCACTCTAAATGTATTATCAGCATACTCTGCAACGAACTTCCCTGAAGCTCTGGGGAAGTCAAAAGCTTTCTTCTCTACTGGTACTACTATAAGACTATCACCTTCGTTATATTCCAACCATTCGGTAATATCAAAATTCAGTGCGTCACTGTGCCATTTAGCTTTAGTCTCAATGGGATCCAGCTTCGCCTCAGTAACCCAATCAATAGTACCATATTTATTATCGTCAAATTCCCAAGTAATCCGAGGTGGAAATGGATTACGAGTCCTAGCTTTTATATCCTCAAAAATTGTCTCCACCGCAGGCTTTGACTCATCAAGGTAAGGGAACCAATGTGGGAATCCCTCATATCGATACTCCCTATAGTCAGCCCCTATCTGGGACATCAGATAGGTTAGAGTATCATTTGCCTTTGGAGGGTAGTAATAATCTAGATCTGTCGTGATAGCCACATACGATCTATTCAAGATATTCTCCACAAAAGTCCCCCCTGTGAACACCTTAGGATAAGTATTAAATCCGTAAAAGCCTGCAAAGTCCGATGGTTGCTTCATCATATAAGAAAAAGCCCCCGTAGCGCCATTAGAGTGCCCCATAACAAATACCCGATTATCATCTACATTTATACTCTGTTTGATTTGTCGAAGTATCGCGGGAATCATAAAAAAGCCATCATCTGGGTTCATCCAATTATACTGCTTATTGCCCTTTGGGAAAACAAGGATTACATCACTTTTAGCGGCACTATTTGAAATAAATTTACCGCATTGAAGACGGACTTCTTCTTCAGTAAGAAAATCTGAGAATAGATTGTGTTTTACTGCCCCATGCAAAAAGAATAGTAACGGATATCGCTTTTCCGGATCATAGCCTTGAGGTAAAAAGACAAAAAACGAAGTCTTCGTCGAATCATTTACCATAAACGACAAAGAATATTCTCTCTCTATTTTATTTAGGTATTGGCTATCTCCCCGAAGCAGTCTGTATAGCTCTTCATCACTTAATGCCGACCACTCTTCTTTCCCGTATGACTTAGTGAGATAAAACTCCTCTTCACTCCTCTTTAATTGCTCCATAAATCTTACTTGCATGAAACGAGCTTGAGCCATCAGAGATCCCCATCGAGCATCGTTTTTTAGGCCACTAAAATCTTCTTGCGCCTCACCATAGATTATGTGGTACCACCCGTAAAAACCATACTCATCTCTCCCTTGAACTAATAATTGGTCTAGATAATTGAATGCTTTATCCTTTTCTCCCAATGCAGTGGCGATTACAGATGCTCCATAGAGCCCTTCTGATTCAATACTATCGGGATATTGTCTAAAAGCACTATCAAACATCTTGAGGGTTTCTTTTCTTTGCTCGATACTCTCTGCGCTATCCGCTGCATCGAGAGTCATCCCAATAAGCTCTGTATATCCCTTGGGGGTCTGTGCACAAACTCTGGGAATAACAAGAAAGAAGCCAACAAGGGACAGCAGTATGTTCAACTTCCGTTTCATAATCTTCATAATAATATTTGACCTGTGGATCCAAATTTACCTAATTTCCTGTATACTTGATGGAAATGCAGAATAATACGAAAGTGGCTACACGGGTTACCCCATGTAGCCACTTCTTTATTGTATTTATTCGTTGTTTATTCCCACTCAATGGTGGCTGGTGGCTTGGATGAGCAGTCGTAGACCACACGGTTAATTCCACGCACATTATTGATGATTTCATTGGAAACCTTAGCAAGGAATTCATGAGGGAGCTTTGCCCAATCCGCTGTCATCGCATCTATTGATGTCACAGCCCTGAGTGCACAGACATACTCGTAAGTGCGCTCGTCGCCCATCACTCCTACCGAACGGATCGGTAGCAGAATAGCTCCTGCCTGCCACACCTGATCGTATAGTCCCCACTCTCTCAACAGTGAGGTGAAGATATGGTCGGCATCTTGGAGTATGCGTACCTTTTCAGCAGTGATATCACCAAGCACACGGATACCAAGCCCGGGACCTGGGAACGGATGGCGGTAAATCATCTCGTGCTTCATACCCATCTCGATACCCACCTTACGCACTTCGTCCTTGAAGAGGAGACGAAGGGGTTCGACAAGTTGCAGCTTCATTTTCTCGGGCAATCCGCCAACATTATGGTGGCTCTTTATCACCTGACCTGTGATAGAGATAGACTCAATCACATCGGGGTAAATCGTCCCCTGACCCAACCATTTCACATCTTCAATCTTCTTAGCCTCACCCTCAAAGACATCTATAAAGCCCTTTCCGATAATCTTGCGTTTCTGTTCTGGATCACTCACCCCTGCGAGCTTATCGAGGAAATATGCCTTAGCATCGATGCCTTTTACATTGAGACCAAGATGCTTGTACATCTCCAGCACCTGTTCAAACTCCCCCTTCCTCAGCAGACCATGGTCTACAAAGATACAAGTGAGCCGAGCACCAATAGCTTTGTGGAGCAACACTGCTGCCACACTCGAGTCTACGCCACCACTAAGGGCGAGTAGTACCTTATCGTTGCCGAGCTTCGCCTTGAGCTCTGCTACCGTGCTCTCGACGAAAGAAGCTGGTGACCAATCACGATTCACGCCACAGATATTGAGGAAATTGTCGAGCAACCTATTGCCCTCCTCAGAGTGTGCCACTTCGGGATGAAATTGTACGCCCCATACTTGCTTCCCTTCGATACGATAAGCCGCATTGGCAATCGACTCAGTCTTGGCAAGTCGCACACCGTCTTCAGGGAGTTGAGTGATGGTATCACTGTGTGACATCCACACCACATTGCCCTCGGAGAGTCCCTGTAGCAATGGGTCTTCAGAAAGAATTTCCATGTGGGCACGACCATACTCCCGAGTCGCAGACTGCTCTACCTTGCCGCCTAGCTGACTAGCGATAAACTGAGCGCCATAGCAGATCCCGAGAAGTGGTACTGAAGGAAGCTCCGCCAGATCGATCTTAAATGCTTCAGGTTGGGACACTGAATAGGGACTCCCTGATAGGATGACACCCCTCAGACTCTCTTCGGCTTGGGGCATGTGGTGATAGGGATAAACCTCACAGTAAACCCCTAGGTCACGCACACGACGTGCAATGAGTTGTGTGGTCTGTGAACCGAAGTCCAGAATAATGATCTTGTCAAGCATGGTCAGTTGTAATATCTATTGTTATTCTCTATTCTCTAATAGATTGGGGCGAAGGCGCTTGGTACGCTCCAGTGCCTGCTCCATCTCCCAAGCATGAATCTTGGCAGGATTGCCCGAAAGGAGCACCTCAGGGATGCCCCAGCCCTTGTACTCTGCGGGGCGAGTATAGACTGGGGGAGCCAGTAGATTGTCCTGAAAAGAATCGGAAAGCGCACTCTGTTCGTCGCCTAACACTCCAGGAATCAATCGTACGATGGCATCAGTAATCACAGCTGCAGGGAGTTCTCCACCTGTCAAGACAAAGTCGCCAATGGAAATCTCACGTGTCACGAGGTGCTCACGGATGCGGTGGTCGATACCCTTGTAGTGCCCGCAAAGAATGATGATATTCTCCGCCAAAGATAAGGTGTTTGCCAATGGCTGAGTCAGCATCTCCCCGTCAGGTGATGTGTAGATCACCTCATCATACGCTCGCTCAGCCCTTAGTGCACTGATAGCATTGTCTACTGGTTCTATCTGCATCACCATACCAGCAGCCCCGCCAAAAGGATAGTCATCCACTCGGCGCCACTTATTATCAGTATAATCGCGAAGGTTGTGCAGATAAATCTCTGCAAGCCCCTTGTCTTGGGCTCGCTTGAGGATGGAGGTATATACAAAAGCCTCCAGCATCTCGGGCAGTACGGTCAGGATATCTACTCTCATTAGACTGCAAATTTACCCAAAAGTCGTCACTTCAAGATGCGTTTATTCTCTCAAATAAAAGGATAAATAAAAACTCCTCGGTAGAGGACATCTCTCCGCTCTATAGAGCTGTCCTGACGGCTCTATAGAGCGGAGAGATGTCCTCTACCGAGGAGTTTTTGGTCAGATACCTACACCTTTTATCCCTACTCTTTACTGACCATCTCTGTGCGCACAACGTCTTCTTCACTATTGATAGCTACCAATTTCCCCTCCCTAAAGGTGCGGTGATACAGCATATAGTAGCTCGAGAAAGACCCTTTTGGTGCTATCCCTTTGTAGGTATAGGTTTCTTGCTCCACACCATCTACAAGCTCGCGAGAAATAAAGGTGGGATTAAACTGAAACCCTTTCATCACCACCTCCTTAGACATACCAAGCTCTAGCAAATTGATTTGATGCCTGAGCTCATAAGCTCCAAACAAACTGGCACAACTCGGCAGTCCCAATACCAAGATTAGGGCAGAAATCGCTATAACTATTCCTTTCTTCATTTTTTACCAGATGTACAAATAAGGATGCTTATTATACCCAATTAGTGCGTTAAATTTCCTAACTTTGTGGAGATTTTCAGATTGATGAAATGAGAAGTCCAAATGCCTAGACTACTGACCACGATATTTCTGTTACTCATTTTTTCCCAAAGTCTTTGGGGACAAGATAAGATTAAGGGCGTTGTGCTCGATAGCATCAGTAATACACCTATCCTGGGCGCACTCATCAGCATACAAAATGGGGACAAAGTGGTGACTGACAATGATGGCGTCTTCGTTGCACGAGCTCCACACCAATCGCTACTAAAGATTTCATCTGTTGGGTACCAACCCAAGCAGATTGTAGTGATGAGTGACTTTCTGACCATCCACCTATCACGGCAAAATACAATACTAGAAACAGTGGAGGTGGTGACAAAGAAAAAGTCTCGATACAGGCGGAGAGGCAACCCTGCTGTGGAGCTAATCCAGAAAGTAATGGCAGCAAAAGCGGTGAATAGAGCCGGAGAAATGCCTCCCATGTCGAAATACCAAAAGCGCACGCTCTACGGCACCGAAGTTCCCAAAAACTCACTCATACGGAAAGGAAGTGCCAAACACCTAATGAATAATAACGACCAATCTGTCTTTACTGGTCTCCCCGTCTTTCCTCTTTCGCTTAGAGAACAGCTCTATGTGGTCAAGGGGAATAAGAAAGAGGAGCTCGTAGATAGCTTTTTTGTCGGTTTCGAAGAAGCCTTTGAAGACGGCACTTCCGAGATATTTCTCTCTCAAATCCTCAAGGAAAGTGATATCTATGACAATACGATTGGCATACTGCTCAATGAATTTGTCAGCCCCACAGATCCTCTCTTTGCCATCGCCAATTACCACTACTATTTGGGAGATACTGTCGTGATCAATGGCAATAGATGCGCCACACTTTCTTTTACACCTGCGACACAAAAGAGTAGAGGCTTTACAGGGACGCTATATATCAATCTAACAGACTATGCTGTGCAGAGGAGTGAAATAGAGATTGTGCTGACACAAAATGTCAACTTTGTAGATCGTCTGAGGCTCATTCATGAGTACGAGCAACTGCCATCTGGCAGGTGGATGAAAAACAGGGAAGAGATATTTGCCACCTTTAAATTTCACGATTTATTCTCCAAGATATACACACACCAAGCGATTGCTTACGCTCTCCTACCCTCCGACGACTACACGCCCAGCCTCATAGGAGATAGACGACTCCCGCTCACCAGGGCGGAAGGAGAACTGCCCACCACCCTAAAAACGACTCGACAACAACTAGGATTTAAGATATTTGAGGAAGGCATGAAGCTATTTACCACCGGGATGTTTCCTATATGGAAAACAAAGGGTGGTAAAGAGCGCCTCGAAATTGGGAGCATCCGTAATTTCTTTGGAACCAACCCCATTGAAGGACAGAGGATCCGTCTCTCACTGAGTACTACAGCACATCTTCATCCAAGGATATTCCTTGAAGGATATGGCGCCTACGGTACGAGGGATCGACAGTGGAAGTACTCCGGCACTGTGAGGTATTCATTTATCCCTAAGGAAAATTACCTCATGGAATACCCGCGACATGACCTCAGCTTTACCACTGAGTATGATCTCTTCCCTCTCGGAGTCTCTCCCGGCATCAAGGATGATCTAATTACGATGATTGGCACCTCTGGATTTTCGACTCGTAGCTACCAGAGGAGACATCAGATTACTTATACACACGATAGGGAGAGCGGATGGGGCATAACTGCCCAGTGGCGATACGTCCAAGATCGACCTGCAGGGTCTCTCGTTTACCAACAAATAAAGGATGGTGGTTGGCTACAATCTATCCCTGACATTACGACTACTCTATTGAGTGGCGAGATTACCTACTCCCCTGGCGTCACAGGTTATAAGACACGTAGTGGACGCAAGTCTGCCCTTCAGCGCACGAATGATCATATCACCGTCTCCCTTAGGCACGAATACGCCTACCCCTCAAAGTGGTTTGGAAGTACTCATACCTTCCATCAGACTACCCTCTCGCTTTACCAGCGCACCCAACTTTCCTTATTGGGCGAATTGGACTGGCGGGCGGAGTTTGCCAAAGTCTGGGGACAAGTCCCTTTTCCATTCCTTAGCTCGCCCAATATATCGCCAATCAAGATCGAGAAGAATAGTTTTCACCTCCTCCGCCCATTTGAGTTTGTGACCGATCAGCACGTTGCACTCCATGCCACCTATAATATGAGGGGGTTACTACTCAATCAAATCCCGTTCATCAGACATTTAGAGCTCCGCGAAATGATCTCTGTACACGCTCTATACGGCTGGTTAAGCAACAAAAACAACCCCTCAATCCCAAACGAAGGACTCTTTGTTCTCCCTCAAGGGGTGTCTCCGCTCAATCAAACGCCCTATATAGAAATGAGTGTCGGAATGGGGAATATCTTACAACTTTTCAGGCTCGATTACTTCTTCCGTCTGACCCATAGAGACCATCCAAATGCGCAACTCCGTGGGCTCCGCTTCGGTATCGGCTTTGCCTTCTAAAGCCATACGCTACAAAACGGCTAAAGGGTGTAAACCACATTCGTGGTCTACACCCTTTATTGCGGAAGCGGGGGGATTCGAACCCCCGGTACGGTTACCCGTACGTCAGTTTAGCAAACTGGTGGTTTCAGCCACTCACCCACACTTCCATCTCGCCCTATCAGCAAGCGATTGCAAAGATAGCAAATAAAAATTATTTACCCAAATATCTACAATCAATAATTTAGAAGACAGATGGCTTTACATTGAGACCTGTAGTCTCCACTAACTTCAGCATTAGGTTCATTATGTGAATTGCTGAGCCTGCTGCCCCCTTCATCAGGTTATCCATAGTACTCACAATTAGGAGTCTATTGCCATGCTTAGATAGGTGAATATGCAATTCGTTAGTATTGACCGTATCTCGCACATCGGGATATTCATCCACAAGATGGACAAAGGAGTGATCATCAAAATACTCCTCATATAGCTTACGTATCTCCTCTATTTCTAGTGGACAATCGAGGTACATCGTGGTGTACACACCGCGAGTAAAGTTACCCCTCATAGGTATCAAGATAATCTCGGAGTCGAAGCTATTTTGAAACTCCCTGAGCGTGCGTCTTACCTCTCCGATATGATGGTGTTCAAGCGGGCGGAAGACATGGAAATTATCAAAAAGCATATCATAGGTAATCCCCACCTCTGGCTTAGGTCGAGCAAGTGCCTCGGTCTTCCCTGCCACCGCCGTCACATGAATCTCACTATTTAGCAAAAGGTGTTTCGCTAATGGCATTAAAGGGGTCTGAATAGCTGCAGCAAAGGCGCCAGGCACCGATACTCGGGTAGCATTGATAATGGCTCGCCTATTACCCTCCGATAGACCATACACAAACCCCGTCTCCTCAAATTTGGTATGCCTGAACTCCTGCGAAAAGTCAATTATTTTTAACCCCTCTGGAATATCGAAGAGGTGGAGAAACTCCCTTGATGCAGCACTCTGTAGGCAAAGGAATAGCACATCAAGACCCTCCAACTCTAGCCTATCAGTAAAGTGAAGTACCCTCATACTATTGAGGTCGTTGAAAAGCTCCGCTACACTCATCCCTGCTCGAAGCGGTGAATATATCATCTCCACGTGCACATCAGGGTGATTAATCAGGAGATTGTAAAGCTCTCCTACTGCATACCCTTCACTGCCGACAATACCTACCTTATACATACATTATCCACTATTCTCCGTAGATCTTTTTCTTCTGCTCCGCTACGATCGGGTCAGTAATATAGTCGTCATAACTCATCATCTTATCTACAATACCGTGTGGACCGAGCTCTATCACTCGATTAGCTACCGTATTGATAAACTCGTGGTCGTGGCTGCTAAATAGTACTACTCCTGGATAATTGATCAAGGTATTATTGAAAGCTTGAATACTCTCGAGGTCTAGGTGATTGGTTGGCGTGTCGAGAATCAGCACATTGGCATCCTGGAGCATCATACGAGCAATCATCACACGCATCTTCTCTCCTCCCGAGAGCACAGAGACTTTTTTCTTCAGCTCCTCGCCATTAAAGAGCATACGACCAAGATAACCTTTCAAATATACCTCATTGGTATCCTTGGCAAATTGTGAAATCCACTCCACCAGGTCGTAATCAGTATTGAAGTAGGCACTATTGTCGAGAGGCAGATAAGCCGTCGTGGTAGTTTGCCCCCAATCAAATGTACCTGAAGCTGGCTTTTCCTTCCCATTGATAATCTGGAAAAAAGCGGTCATCGCTCTGGGATCATGAGAGAGGAACACAATCTTGTCGCCCTTCTCTACATTGAAATCAAGGTTTTCAAAGAGTAATGTCTGCTCCCCATCACCACCAGCATAAGCGGTAAGTCCTTTGACCTCTAGTATCTTATTGCCTACTTCACGCTCTGGGGTGAATATGATACCAGGATAGCGACGAGTAGAAGGTTTGATTTCATCTACATTGAGCTTCTCAATCATCTTCTTTCGGCTCGTGGTCTGCTTACTCTTAGCCACATTGGCACTAAAGCGACGGATAAATTCCTCCAACTCCTTTTTCTTCTCCTCTGCTTTCTTATTTTGTTGCTGTTGCTGGCGCAGAGCTAGCTGGCTACTGTGATACCAAAAAGAATAGTTACCACTAAAAAGCTGCACTTTGCCATAATCAATATCCACGGTATGGGTACATACAGAGTCAAGGAAGTGGCGGTCGTGACTGACCACCAACACAGTATTTTCAAATTCCGACAGATATTGCTCCAACCACTGCACCGTCTCGAGGTCAAGATCATTGGTAGGTTCATCAAGCAAGAGATTGTCGGGCTTTCCAAATAGAGCCCTAGCGAGTAGCACACGCACCTTTTGCTTACCACTGAGGTCTGCCATCATCTGATAGTGAAACTCCTCTTTCACACCAAGTCCAGAAAGCAATTGAGCTGCATCGCTCTCTGCATTCCAACCCTCCATTTCAGCAAATTTCTCTTCAAGCTCAGCTGCACGAATACCATCTTCATCACTAAAGTCTGGCTTAGCGTATAGCGCATCCTTCTCTCGCATAATCTCCCACAGCACTGTATGACCTGTGAGCACGGTATCCATTACCGTCTTATCGTCAAAAGCAAAGTGATCCTGACTCAAGACAGAGAGTCGCTCGCCAGGACCCATCATAATCGCTCCTCGTGTCGGTTCAAGATCACCGCTAATCATACGCAGTAGCGTAGACTTCCCTGCACCATTAGCACCAATCACACCATAACAATGCCCAGGGAGGAATTGCATATTCACATCCTGAAAAAGGGTACGTCCACCAAACTGTATTGCTAGATCGCTTAGTTGAATCATCTTAAAATATCTATAATTATTCTACGGCGCAAAGATACTAATATTATGTGATTGGAGATTGGTAAAGTCACAGAGCACAAACGAAAAAGCCACTGGATGTCTCCACGTCATCCAGCAGCTCACTACTACTTACCTAACGCCCCCATTCTTGTGGGCAACGTATATCTCTAGCCATTCTTTACATATGTAAATATTATAAATAACATTCAGATACAAATGTAACTAATAATATTTATTTATGCAAATATTTTTCAGCAAAAAGACACCAACCAAACTCAAAAGTAGAGTCTGGTTGGTGTATCTTATTAATGCACCACTAGGGGCTCAGTCTGTAAGCGAAGCAATCGCCTTTTTTCGAGCCAGCAGAGAAGCGCCCATCACTCCTGCATAATGGAGGAGAATAGACTGTTTGAGTTCTGTATCCTGATTCACCATGTTGAGGGAATACTTACGGATAGCACTCTGAATTGGCTGAATCAAATAGTCTCCCACCTCAGCAAGAGGTCCGCCAATCACCACTACATGAGGATTAAAAATATTGATCATATTGGCGAGGTGCAAGCCTAATTGCTCTCCTACTTCCTCGAGAATCTCAATACATAGCATGTCTTCCCTCCGTGTCGCCTCAATCAAATCATCGAGAGTAACCTCCTCTATCTTCTTTCCTTCATCAAGAAGTATAGATCGATCCCCTGCTTTTACCCTGTCGGTAAACTTTCGATGCATCGCCAATCCTGAAGCCTCAGTCTCGAGACATCCTTTCTTGCCACAATAGCAAAGCACCTCATTTTCGTAGCAATGTGTGTGTCCAAACTCTCCACTAAATCCCGATTTCCCTGCATAAGGTTCACCATTGATGATGATGCCGAGACCAAGACCCCAAGTAACATTTACAAAAAGTAGATTTTCTCCCTTTGACTTGTAGTGCAGCATATACTCGCCATAAGCAGCAGCACGCGCATCGTTATCTATATAGGTAGGTATGCCAAAAATATCCGTAAATCGCTTAGCTAGTGGCACCTCATTGAAGTTAAAATTGGTATAGCTATATCCTGTATGGGGATTGAGCCGGCCGATGATATTGATGCCAATACTCACGACAGAGGTCCGGGGGACTGTGATTTCATGGTCTAGATAATCATTGACCATGGTACTAATCGTGTCTAAGCATCCTTGGGTATTCTCAAAGTGAAAAGGCACATCCATCTTAGACTGCACCTGATTGCCGGAGAAGTCCATAAGCACAAAGTTCATATGCGATGCCGAGAAGTCTACCCCTAGGAAAAAGTAATCCTTATCTGTCAGCCCAAATAAGAAGGGATGACGCCCAGTAGTTGCCTCCAACTTTCCAAAATTCCTCAACAAGCGATGATCCACGAGCTCACCCACCATTTTGCTAATCGTGGGCACACTTACCTCCAGATGCTTGGCAAGTACCGGAAGGGTCTCTGGTCCATTCTCCACCAAATACTCTACAATACGTTGTTTGTACTGTAGATTTTTGGGATTAGTATCAAATAAATCTCTAAACTCAGATTCAGTCATATTAGTAATATTCTATGGGGGTTAGGTCGCAAATGTAATCTTTTTTCTGGAAATAATGCTTTAATAACACAAGTAATTTGAAATACTATCCAGGAAGCCACTATTACTAAATTTCAAAACCTCTAGAAGGGGATAAATCATCAATAGTATTTTCTTGTAATCGTATTAGCAAGGAAACAAATATGAGCCGACCCTAGGTTTCGCACTGAGTACGAAATCAATTTTTCGCTTGGGTGAGGAATCTTGTCTTTTCATCGACAGACATACCTATTTACGGAATTGACGCTTGAATATTTTGGTAGATAACTATCACATATTTTGGTAGATTTGTCTCTGTATAGCAGATAGAAGGTATGAGAAAAATCAATATAGCACTTGATGGGCATTCGTCTTGTGGTAAGAGCACTATCGCCAAAGCTCTAGCGAAGCGCCTGGGATACACGTATGTAGACACAGGAGCTATGTACCGAGGAGTAACGCTCTGGACGCTTAGGAAAGGGCTTTGGACGAAGGGAGAACCAGATACCCCTGAGATTATCAAGAGACTTGGGGAGGTGGAGATCGCTTTTGGGCACACCGAGAGTGGACAACACTTGCTCCTTAACGGGGAGGATGTAGAGCGAGAGATTAGGGGGCTTGAAGTCTCCAACCACGTGAGTCCCATCAGCACTATCCCTGAGGTTCGAAAATTTCTGGTTGCTCAGCAGCAGTCGTGGGTTGCCAATAAAGGGGTCGTGATGGATGGCAGGGATATTGGTACTGTGGTGATGCCCGATGCCGAGCTCAAGTTTTTCGTCACAGCCTCCGCCGAAGTAAGGGCAGAGCGACGCTACAAAGAACTGACTGCCAAGGGAGATCAGGTAAACTATGAGGAGATACTGAAAAATGTAACCGAGCGTGACCGCATTGACAGCACACGAGCTACGGATCCGCTACGTCAGGCTGAAGATGCAATACTTCTGGACAATAGTCATCTCACTCGTGAAGAGCAACAGAAACTGGTAGAAGATGTCGTTTTTCGGGTCATCAGAGGCAATGACACAGGAGAGCTTTCGATAGAGATTGATAGTGCCTCTGGCTTTTGCTTTGGTGTAATTACAGCCATCAGCAAGGCAGAGTCAGAACTTAAAAATAGCCAGCCACTGCACTCTCTGGGTGACATTGTACATAATGGGGAGGAGGTGGAGCGACTCAAGAAGCGTGGTCTCCACTCTATTACATACGATCGTCTGCCCGAACTAAGAGGCAAGCGGGTACTCTTTCGTGCTCATGGAGAGGCACCCAAGGTGTATGCCGAGGCAAAGCGCTTGGGGATTGAAGTGGTAGATGCTACCTGCCCCGTGGTGCTGGCACTACAGAAAAGGATCAGTCGAAAGTACCAAGAGACTAGAGGAAAGGGAACACAGATAGTCATCTTTGGCAAACAAGGGCATGCCGAGGTCAATGGACTTGTAGGACAGACCAATGGAGAGGCGATAGTGGTGCAAAATCTAGAGGAAGCAAAGAAGCTAATAGACCCTCAGAGACCCGTTGCACTCTTTAGCCAAACCACTATGGATATGAATCGATTTGCCGAGCTGGGAAATTTCCTCAAGACATTTGTCGCTAGTGGAGTAGAGGTGGAGGCTTTTGATACTATCTGTCGCCAAGTCTCTAACCGAGTACCTGAGATTACAGACTTTGCTCTACGGATGGACTGGGTCTACTTTATAGCAGGGGCACATAGTAGCAATGGCAAAGTACTTTTCAATACTGCGCAGAGAGCCAATCTCAATAGCTATTTTGTCTCTTCTCCCGAGGAGATTACTCGTCCCCTCCCTGCGTGGGTGCATAGCGTAGGCGTCTGCGGTGCCACTTCGACACCCTTATGGCAGATGGAGGCAGTAAAGCATCGTATCGAAGAAATAGCGAAAGAAGGGAAAGCAAAATGATTAAGAAGATAATACTTATACTTCTGGTAGCCTCTGCGCTTTGGAGTTGCTCCAAGCCTGATGCCACACCGATTGAATTACAACAAAGGGTTATCATTGTAAAAGAGTACAAGGATCTCCTCGGACGCTTCATCACTTGGACTTTACCTCCCAAGATAGAGAAGTACGACTTCTCCTCTATACGTACAATCATAGAGGAAACCGAACCAACCCCAATATATACCATTAAGGGCTTTTCCTATGAAGAAGGGTATAGATACATCCTACCGGTAAAAGTACAGATAGAAAACGGGCAAGAGAGCTATAGCTATTTCGAGTGGGGCGGACACGTACTTATCAAAGATAAAATAACCGATGGAGGAGCAAAGTAACAGAGCTATACTACCAAGCGAAGAGCGGGCTTGGTGGAACCCCAAAGAACTATTCAGCGGGAGCAAAGCGATATGGGCGATTATGCTATTCTTAATGTCCATCAGTCTTTGGATTGTCTTTACCTCCAGTAGTACAGACGCATTTGAAGCATGGTACAAGGGCAATAGTTTCTTTATGGTTATTGGCAAACACATGGTGTATATGATACTCGCCATTGTGGTCTGCATAGCGGTTACACTTGTGCCACTCAAAGTATTTCGCACATACGCCCCACACATACTAATCCTGTCGGTAATTCCGCTCGTACTGGTACCTTTCTTCGGTGCCACGCTCAATGATGCCACCCGTCATCTGGTATTTTTTGGCATTTCTTTCCAGCCCTCCGAGCTTGTCCGACTTACGTTGATAAATTTCACTGCCTCTAGGCTTAGGTTTAAGGATGGACTTCATGCGACAGAACGCAATTTCTTCATCATTTTTGTTCCTGCTATTCTTATCTGCCTTTTCATCGCAAAAGACAATATTTCCACGGCAGCCATTCTGGGTGCGGTGGTCTACATTATGGCACTAATCGGAGGAGCGAATAGAAAATGGATGCGGCGCTTGCTATTTGGCGGTTTAGCTGGACTAGCCCTCTTGATCGTGGTACTGGCCATCATACCAAGCGCCAAAGACAATGACGGCAATAGATTGGCCACAGGATCAGCCCGTATTGAGCGCTTCATATCTCAGTTTGGCAAACCCATCAATAGAGAGACTTACAAGTACATCAACGGTGTAGACCAACAAATCGTTGCGGCTCAAAAAGCCATTGCCAATAGTCACGGCATCGGTACCGGATTCGGCAAAAGTGAGATGCGCCACGGAACCCTCCCTGAGGCATTTTCCGACTTTGTGTTTAGTATTATTATCGAAGAGGGCGGTATCCTCGCCGCTACGGCTGTCATTCTCGCCTACTTAGCGCTATTCTTTGCGGCTGGGGGCATTGGGCGAAAGACCACCAGCGTGTACCAGACGCTCCTAGTACTGGGCATTGGACTTATCATCACGCTACAAGCCATCCTACACATGATGATCAATGTACAGCTATTCCCTATCACAGGGCAAAATCTCCCCTTCATCAGTCGGGGAGGTTCGAGCTATGTGGTTACCGGCATGTACTTCGGTATTCTCCTCTCTGTGAGCAAACGCAATCAAGAGAGAGCCAACAAGCACTTAGCCGAAGTATCGGGGAATACTGCCGTAATCCCTGAGGTAGTACCCGAAATGAAAGAGTTAAACGACAGCGACGAACAAATCAATTATGAGTGAAAAGCTGACAAACGTAGTCATCAGTGGTGGGGGCACAGGGGGGCACATCTTCCCCGCACTCTCCATCGCCAACGAAATTAGGCGTAGATACCCGGAATGTATCATACACTTTGTAGGGGCAAGGGGGCGTATGGAAGAGGAGAAAATCCCCGCCGCAGGATACGACATCATATTGCTACCGGTACAAGGATTGAGCAGAGATAAAAACCTTATCAAACTTGTAGAGACCCTTTATAGACTGATCAGAAGTCGTTTCCAAATACGGAGCGAACTCAAGCGACTTCGCCCACAGATAGCCATTGGTGTGGGAGGCTATGCAAGTGCACCCACCTTGATGGAGGCAAATAAGCTAGGGATCCCGACCCTCGTACAAGAACAAAATTCATTCGCCGGCAAAACTAATAAATTGGTGGGAAAGAAAGCCTCTGCCATCTGTGTAGCCTATAAAGACATGGAGCGCTTCTTCCCTCATAAAAAATTGATACTTACAGGCAATCCCGTACGCAAACAACTCACTGATATTCCCCTACATGCAGAGGAAGCCTACCGGCATTTTACCCTCAATCCCAATAAACGCACCCTTCTCGTCCTAGGGGGTAGCTTAGGTGCTCGTACAATCAACAATAGCGTCACCGCCTTTCTCTCACAAATTGCTGATAAGGAGCAAGACGTCCAAGTCATCTGGCAGTGCGGTAAAGTCTATATCGATGCTGCTCGGCAAGCCATCAAAGAGGCGGGTTTGGAGGGTCGTAATATCCTAGTAACCGACTTTATCCAGAGAATGGACTACGCTTATGCCATTGCAGATCTAGTCATCTCGAGAGCAGGTGCGAGCTCTATCTCAGAGCTTTGTATGCTCGGCAAGCCTTCGATACTCGTACCCAGTCCTAATGTCGCCGAAGACCACCAAACCAAGAATGCTCAAGCACTTGTCTGCGAAAACGCTGCCATTATGATCCCGGACAAAGATGCCGAAAGCCAACTAATACCCAAGGCACTCGAACTCCTAAAAGATAACCAACAGCTCTCCGCTCTCGGAGCAAATGCCCTCAAACTGGCTCTTCCCGATGCTGATAAGACCATCGTAGATGAGATTGAAAGGATTGTTGTTGAAAAAAGTAGATAAGACACGAGATGAGTAAGAGATATTTCTTTATCGGTATCGGGGGCATTGGCATGAGTGCTATCGCTCGCTATTTCCTAGCCAAGGGCAATCAAGTAGGTGGGTACGATCGCACCCAATCCCAAGTCTCCAGGGCACTGGAGGAGGCGGGGGCATCAATAATTTATGAGGATAGCCCGGAACTAATTCCGGCACCATTCCAAGCACCCAATGAGGTGCTGGTGGTCTATACGCCTGCTATCCACATGGACAATCATATCCGTCAATACTACGACCGTCATGGTTACGAACAGGTAAAGCGAGCTGTAGTCCTCGGATCGGTGACTCGTATGCAAGAGGCTCTCTGTGTAGCAGGTACGCACGGCAAGACCACCACCAGTACCCTCCTAGCACACCTCCTTGAGCAATCCCATATCGGCACCAATGCCTTCCTCGGTGGAGTCTCACAAAATACAGGGAGCAACCTCTACCTCCACGAGGAGAGCCCCTACGTCGTGATTGAGGCGGACGAATACGATCGCTCCTTTCATCAGCTCACCCCCACACACACCATCATCACCAGCACAGAGCCGGATCACCTCGACATCTACGGCACTCCTGAAGCCTACCGAGAGGCATTTCAAATATTTGCAGAGAAGACAAAGGACGATGGACTGATACTACTCCATGAAGAAGCACAGCTCCAACCACTTCGATCCCAGCTTCATCTCCGGATTTATGGCAAGTCGACAGCGTGCGACTACTACTACAGCAATATCCACTACGAGGGCGATCAGCTCTATTTCGATTGGCACTTTCCGAGTGGCTGCTACGAGAGACTGCTCATAGGCACGCCTATTGAAATCAACGTGCTCAATGCGACTGCTGCACTCGCCCTTGCTCAATATCTCGGCGCCACAGAGCAAGAGCTTAGGGCAGGTCTCGCCTCCTTCCTTGGCAGTCGTCGTAGGTTTGAGCGCTGGCTGAATGAGCCCAATCATCCCATTATGATTGATGATTACGCTCATCATCCAGATGAGATCAGGGCATCACTCACCTCTATCCGTCGGCTTTATCCCGACAAAGAGATTGCAGTGGTATTCCAACCACACCTATTCAGCCGCACAGCAGACTTCCTCAGAGAGTTTGCAGCAGCCCTCTCCGTGGTGGATAACGTCATCATGATTCCCATTTATCCAGCCCGAGAGGAACCAATACCGGGGGTTACCTCCGAAGCCGTAATGGAGCATGTCACTTCGCCAAAAAAAGCGTGTGTATCCAAAGCTGGATTAATTGAAGAACTCAAGAGGCACCAGTTTGATGTCCTAGTTATGATGGGGGCTGGTGACATCGAATACCTCTTGCCCGAAGTGCGAGACTACCTCAAGACGGTGAACTTATGAAGCGTAAACTATTACAACTTCTCCTTTGGCTCTTCGCTACAGCACTCCTCGGAGGATTGGTATTTGGGTACATCGCCCTACAGGGACGTGCACGGTACGCCATCCAGCCCAATCTCACACGTGTCAAGGTATCAGGGATAGAAAAAGATGCTTTCCTCAAGAAAGACGACATCATGGCAGTACTCCCTGTCTCCATCCAAGACACCTTACCCCAGCCCATTTCTCTCACCGAGGTAGAGCGGACCATCAAGAGCCAAATCCCCTACGCCAAGAAAGTCAGCGCCTATGTATCACCTACCAATCATCAGATGACAGTGCGGGTAGATAGCAGGCGTCCTATACTCCGATTTTACACCAATGATGGCGCATTTTATCTCGATGACGAAGGGACTGCTATGCGCACCAAGTCCGGAGCATCCATATATGTCCCTGTGGTCAAAACGGATCATGTGGACTCTCTCTCCATCCGTAATACGTTGTTCCCTCTAGCACAGTTTCTCAGTGAACATGACGAGTGGAACACTTTTTTCAGCTTTATCGAACTCAAGGAGGGCAACCGTATCCACCTTTACCCTCGTGTCGGGGACTATATCTTTGAAGTGCTCGGCACGAGCACCTTAGAGGAAGATCTCCCCAAAATACACATCTTTTACACAAAGATTGTCCCACAAGTGGGCGCCAACCGCTACCAACTGATTAAACTCTCATACAACAAACAGATTGTCTGCAAACGTAGAGAACAACTATAGAGCATAGGTAACCAACAAGAGCAAGGACACAAAGGCAAACTACCAATTTGTCTTTGTGTCTTTTTTTGATAGATATATCCTATCCCGATACAGTATCGATAACGACCCATAATCCTAATGTATTCTCCCCGTCTCTATACCATTGATGACCATTTAATATATACTAATTTTCATGTTTAATATATACTAATTGACGCATTTAGTATATACTAATCGCGCAAATTAGTATATATTAAATGGTCATCGATGGTATAGAAATAGGTCAAGGAAGATAGGTCGCAAGGGGAAGGATTGTACATCAACGGTTTACGCAAAGCATACGGCTGTCTGTTATGCTCGACCAATCTCACTCCAAGTAGATAGCTTTCAAGGTCATTGTCATCAGTAGTACAAATGCGTAAATCGGGCGTAATTAGTGGGGATTGGCTGATATGGTCTCTATGAAATTATGTATCTTTGCGACAAAATATTTTAAGGTTTTGCGCTAATCACTATTTCGTTTATGTCTAGAGAGCGATTTACTTCCGTACTCAACTCTGCTAATCAGGCACCGGTAACGGCTCAGCGACCTGAAGGCAAATTGTCTGACTACTTTGGCAGCGATGTCTTTACGCTGGATAAGATGCAGTGCTATATATCTGCGGGCGCTTATGTCGCACTGACCAAGTGTATCGAAGAGCGACAGACGATAGACCGCTCGACAGCTGACGAAGTAGCCAAAGGCATGAAAAGTATGTCCTTACCTAGAGCGCATTCGCTACCACATCGACCACTTAGAACTATTGGTGGATGATACTATATGGCCTATGCCGAAGTACAGAGAGCTGCTTTTTACTAAATAATCTACAGTATATTCTGATGAAATCATTATTGCATTACTTAGCCACTTTTTGTTTGTTGACTGGCGCTACGCTATTTAATCTTGCAGAGGCAAACGCTGAGGGGCTAGATTCCCTCACTTATTACCAACTGGACGAATTTGTAGTCCGGGGTGTGAAGGAGCAAACCAAGCTACAGGTTCAGCCACTGAGCTCTACCTCTATTGATATGAACGTACTGGAGAGTCGCAAAGTATCTAACTTCAAAGACTTCACCGGGATGATTCCCAACTTCATAATGATAGACCGCGATACGCCTCACACCTCTTCGGTGCTGGTTAGAGGTATAGGCTCTAAGCTTCGTCCTGCGGTGGTGATGTATGTGGACGGAGTCCCACATTTTGAAAAGTCTACCTTTGATATTGCCCTTAATGATGTGGAGCGGATAGATTTTCTACGTGGTCCTCAAGGCACCACATTTGGCAGGAATGCCATGGGAGGTATCATCTTGGTGCATACCCGTTCGCCTTTCAAGCATCAAGGGACTACCATTCGCCTCAATGGCAGTACGCTCGGGGAAGTAGATACTCGGGTAGCTCACCTCAATAGACTGAGTGAGCATTGGGGGCTGTCGCTCTCAGGCAATTATCGATTCTTTAAGGGCTTTATCCCCAATGATTTCGATGGGAGCATGTCGGATCGTGCCCAGCAGGGCGCGCTCAATGCCAAACTAGAGTGGTCGCCCAATGTCCATACCATGGTACGCTTCACCAATAGCCTCGACATCAGCCGACAGGGGGCATTTACTTATGGAGCGGTAGATACGGAGAAAATGACGGTAGCACCTGCAAATCTCGACCACAAGAGCCAATACGATCGCAAGATGTACGACAGCGGTTTGCTCGTTACGCATCATGGGGATAAGTTTATCCTCCGTGGTCAGCTCTCTGCACACCTCGTAGATGCGCTCTATGATGTAGACCAAGATGGCACTGCAGTAAATGCCGCATACGTACTGCAGGGAGAGAAACAAAAGCTATTTTCTCAGGAAATCACACTGGAGGGCAAGAATAGAGGGTGGTACAACTGGAGCTTGGGCGTCTTTGGATTTCAGCAAAAGATTGATCGCACGGTAGATGTAACGATGGTGCTACCACGTGCGGTAGAGATACATAGACTCAATGATGAGCTTACATGGGGTGCTTCGCTCTACCATCAGTCTACCTTTACATTTTGGGAGCGACTAAAGCTAGAGGTAGGTGCTCGACTGGATTACGAGAAAGCTCGCCTTAAGTACTCCGAAACCCAAGGGAATAAGAAGGTAGATGACGATAATACTTTGCCTTTTACACACATCACCCCCAAAGCATCGCTACAGTACTTCTTTACCCCGGATTTTCAGGCGTATACTACGGTATCTCAGGGATATATCTCTGGTGGATTCAACACAGTCTATGTCGGTGATGAAGACCGCAGCTATGATGCTGAACGTAGCTGGAATTATGAGATAGGTGCCAAGGGGTGGCTCCTCCCTCGACGTCTCTATGCCGAACTGGTACTATTTGCCATCGACACCAAGGACAAGCAACTCAATAAGACTATCCCTGGGCTGGGACAAGCGACCTACAATGCGGGGAGCACGCTAAGCAAGGGTATAGAGGCTGCACTCGAAGCTCGTATCACTGAGCAGTGGAATATCTCTACGGCATACGGATTTACTCACGCTGTATTTACCAATACCGATCAATTCAAGGGAAATTTTCTCCCTTTTGTCCCTCGACATACAGTGGCAGCCAATACTGAATACAGTATACCTCTTAAGAGTCCTATAAGCGAGAGTATCTCCCTTCACCTCGGCTACAAAGGCATTGGTGATATGTTTTGGCACGAAAATAATACAGTGAAGCAAAGCTTCTACCACCTCCTCGATGCTTCGGTATCGGTCAAGGGCATGGGTGCCAATGTCTCTATCTGGGGTAGCAACCTTATGGATAGTAACTATCTAGGCTATTTCTATACCGTAGGAGCCAAACAGATGGGTAAGCCCGGACGACCACGTACTTTTGGATTGACCATCTCCTACGACTTTTGACCAAATCAATGGGTATCAAAAAGGCATACAACTTAGGGACATTCTTTACGCTCTACACCGCCCAATCGGTACCGATGGCTTTTTTCTCGGCTATACTTCCGATACTGATGCGTCAGGGCGATTACTCCCTTACTGCTATCGCACTCATCAAGCTCATAAAGATTCCGTGGATCATCAAGTTTCTTTGGTCGCCTCTCGTAGATAGGCACACCAAGGAGGTAGTAGACTACAAGCGGTGGATTGTGATTTCGGAGATATTGTATGCTGTCATTATCCTAAGCGTCGCACTCCTCAAACTAGAGACACAACCTGTACTCGTCATCGGTCTTATCCTGCTCGCATTCATCATGTCGGCAACGCAGGATATTGCCACCGATGCCCTCGCTGCCCGCTCTTTCGCCTCGAGCGACCGTGGATTGCTCAATAGTATGCAGTCTATGGGTTCATTTGCTGGCAGTATGGTCGGTAGCGGTCTATTGCTGGTGCTCTTTCACAAGCTGGGTTGGCACCACATGCTCCCTTTCGTGGCGCTATTCGTATTGGTAGCACTTATCCCATTGCTACAGAATAGGCACATTCAACTCCAACCTTCGCAGTCCACCAGCCGACCCAAAGCGAAGCCTCGGGATATGTTTACCTTCTTTGGACGAAAGGGAATAGTTAAGCACATTGTCTTCCTAGTACTCTTCTATTCAGGCATCATTGGTTTGCTTTCCAACCTCAGACCTATGATGGTAGACTTTGGCTACGGAATGAAGGCTATCGGCTTTATGGTCGGCATCTTTGGTACCGCACTAGGGATGGTTGGCTCCTTCATCTCGGGGTTGGGGATCAAACACATCGGCCGCAAGTGGATGCACCGTATCGTAGCGCTGATGATTGTAGGCACCTCGACCTTTTTCCTTCTCTCCTACTCAGGTGGTATGCTCACAGACGACATCTCTCTAATACTAATATATATAGGTATCGGTCTCGTGTGGCTCACCTACGGTATGGCAGCGACACTCGTCTACACCACCAGCATGGACCTCGTCCGTGAAGGGCGTGAGGGGACGGACTTCACCGTCCAGATTGTCGTCACACACCTTAGCTCTATGCTCTTCTCTATCGGGCTCTCTCAAATTGCCGATCTTAGTGGCTACAATGGGTTATTCATCGCCTCGCTAATGTTGGGCATCCTAACCACTATATATATCTGGTTTTACAACCCTCAGAAGATGCTTCAATGAAAGACATTCTCTCCAAATACAACGTCCCCGTCCCTCGATACACCAGCTATCCACCGGCTAATTTTTTCCACACAGGCGTCGGTGAAAGGGAGTTTATCGTAGGTATTGATCAATCCAACAGGGAGCAACCCAATCAGCTCTCCTTTTACATCCACTTTCCCTACTGCCAACAGCTCTGCCACTACTGTGGCTGTAATTCGTATCTGAGGAGCAAAGAAACGGATGACGAAGAATACTTCCAAGCTCTCCTTAGAGAGATAGATCTCATCACCGAGCGCATCGACCCCTCCCGCAAGATTGCACAAATCCACTTCGGTGGTGGTAGTCCGACCCTCGCTGCACCTCTGCTACTAGGGAAAGTGATAGACAAACTGACCTCACGATTTGATCTCATAGAGCGCCCAGAGATAGCCATCGAAGGGCACCCGGGACACCTCGACCGCAAAGGATATGAGACACTACTCGCTCTTGGATTTACCCGAATGAGCCTTGGGGTACAAGACTTCTCGACCGAAGTCCTCAAAGCGGTACACCGCATCCCACCGATGATGCCGATAGAGGAGGTTCGAGAGCTCCTCTCTAATCACAGCGTGCCACTCAATCTCGATTTTATCTATGGGCTTCCCCTACAGACACCTGAGAGCTTTGAAGCAACAATACAAAGGGCAATCGACCTAAGACCAAGCCGTCTGGTCACATTCTCATACGCTCACGTACCGAGCATGTTCCCTGCTCAGAAGCTCCTAGAGAACCGAGGGCTGCCCACTGCCAAAACCAAAGCTGAGATGTACGATAGGGCTCGCCGCCTACTGCTGGATAGTGGCTATCTACAGATAGGGCTGGATCACTTTGTATTGCCGACAGACGAACTACATCAAGCGGCAAAGAGCCATACACTGCACCGCAACTTCCAAGGGTACTGCACCCGTCGTACGACAGGGCAGGTTTATGCCTTTGGAGTGTCGGCTATCTCACAGCTAAATTCGGCTTACACACAAAATACCAAGCACATACCCACCTACCTCCAGAGCATCTCCCAAGGCAAGCTACCAATACTCCGTGGTTATCTCCTAACTGAGCAGGAACAAATCACCCGTGAAGTAATCAATACCCTCATGTGCAACGAACGCATCTCTTGGAGCTACATAGCCGGTATCGTGGATAAGACACCCGAGGAGGTACGCCAAGCCACGGCTTACAATCCCATTGAAATGGCAGAGCTGGAAGGTGATGGACTCATCCTCCTCACCCAAGACGGTATCCAACTCGCCTCTCCAGGATCCCCATTCCTCCGCTACGTCGCTTCCCGCCTCGACCCCCTCCAGCGCAATACCCCTACCCCCTACTCCAAACCGATCTAAGGTCGTGAGCTAATACACAGCTCCCTTGAGCAAAAAGTCGTGTCATGTTTTCGTCCTATCCGGGAATAAGTTTAATTTGGGAATGTGGAATTTTGTGTGTACCTTTGCAGTCCTATTTGGAGAGTTTAGAAGCAAACCAATAAAGAATATAAGATAATGAAGAAGGGTATTCATCCTGAGAGCTACCGCGAGGTGGTGTTTAAGGACATGTCAAATGAAGAGATTTTCATCACTCGCTCTTGCGTAAATGCACGTGAGGAAATTGAGATTGATGGCGTTACCTATCCACTAGTGAAGGTGGAGGTATCAAGTAGCTCACACCCATTCTATACAGGTGTAGCTACCCTCGTGGATACCGCTGGTCGTGTGGACAAGTTCCGCAGCCGCTACGGTAATCGTAAGAAGTAATCTTCCATCGAGGGGATACTCTGGAGCAAGACTCCAAGAGCAAATAAGATTTCTAGAATTCATCCTGAGCGTTTTGGGGTATCCCGTTTGGGGAAAGGTGGACGCTCTGGGTGGATTCTTCGTACCATATAATGACGTTGTGTAAGCCACCATACTGCTGACTACGGAGGAGATGACAAACTTTAGTGATACCATTTGTGCTATAGCCACGCCACACGGTGTGGGTGCCCAGAGCACGATTAAGATTTCAGGGGACAAAGCTCTTGAGATTGTAGGGTGCCTTTTTCGTCCGGCTAAGATGGGGATTTCTCTAGTAGATACTGCCCCCTACTCCTCTCTATACGGATGGCTGTACGACCCCAAGGATAGTAGTGTCATAGACGACTGTATTGTGCTTGTTATGCGAGCTCCACACTCCTACACAGGAGAGGATCAGCTGGAAATCACCTGTCATGGCAACCCCTTTATCTCTAAGATAATACTGGAAGCTCTCATTGCTTCAGGTGCTCGATTGGCTGAGCCGGGCGAATTTACCCGACGGGCATTTGCCAATGGCAAACTGGACCTCAGTCAAGCCGAAGCAGTAGCAGATGTGATCGCATCTACCAATAGAGCTGCTCTTCGCCTTTCTCTCACTCAGATGAAAGGACTCTTTCACAAAAAAATAAGTGAACTAAGGGCGCAACTCATTCGGATTGCCTCACTGATAGAGGTCGAACTAGACTTCTCGGAGGAGGATTTGGAGTTTGTTCCCCGTGAAGAGCTCCTAGCTGACTGCCAAACAATGATACAGGAAGTGGAGCACCTCGCTGATAGCTTTTCAAAGAGTGAAGTAATTAAGAATGGTATCCCTATCGCCATTGTAGGAGCAACAAATGCGGGAAAGTCTACGCTCCTTAATGGTCTACTGAAAGAAGAAAGGGCGATCGTCTCGGACATTCACGGCACTACTCGAGACACTATCGAAGATACACTATACATAGAAGGGCAACAATTTCGGCTCATCGACACCGCAGGTCTGCGGAAAACGACTGATACGATTGAGCATATAGGCATTGGGCGAGCACTCCAAAAGGCGGCTTCTGCGGAACTTGTTCTCTGGCTCCTAGATGCCTCTGATACGCCTGGTTGCTGGAATGAGACCCTTACTGCACTTGGCAGAGAAGTTGAAGGAAATCGAATTCAACCTATTATCAATAAAATAGATGTCGTGCAATCAGGGCAAGTTGCCAAGGCACGTATATGGCTGGAGGAGCAAGGGCTCTCCCATCCTGTTGAAATTTCAGCACGTAGCGAGCAAGGAGTAGAAACTATAAAGCGATTGCTACATGATCGTTTTAGCAATCTTGAAGTCGCAGACAACCAGCTGATGGTCATTAATATCCGTCAGGCTACTGCCCTACGAAGTGCCGCAGATGCGCTCCATACCGTAACTAATGGCATCCAACTTGGGCTTAGTGGCGACCTACTCGCTCAAGACCTCAGATCAGCCACAGCACACCTCGGAGAAGTCATAGGCGAAGTCACCACCGACGACCTCCTCTCCTCCATCTTCGAAAACTTCTGCATCGGCAAGTAATCCCCGATTACTAACCATCACAAACCATCACTAAGGCACTCAATTTGAGTGCCTTTTGTTTTATCCAAAACACTCGTTCGTCATCGATTTTAGTCGTTTTTGCGCTCATTTTTGTACCGCTATTGTACCGCACACCTACTCCACCCACTTTTGTCCTCCCGAGGTGCTGGACTTTTGCGACACGATGAGACACCAATATACAGTATGAAACAAAAACATGGCGAAATGATGACTAATTATGGCAGGAAGTAAGATACCAATTAAGAAGCTCTGCGAACATTGCGGAGAGGAATTTATCGCTCAGAAGGTAAGCACAAGGTTTTGCTCTCACACTTGTGCAAGCAGGGCTTAC
>JAEWZH010000021.1 GCA_023395395.1 Bacteroidota bacterium
TCTATAGAGAGACAAACTCTCCTCTATAGAGAGACAAACTCTCCTCTATAGAGAGACAAACTCTCCTCTATAGAGAGACAAACTCTCCTCTATAGAGAGACAAACTCTCCTCTATAGAGAGACAAACTCTCCCCTATAGAGAGACAAACTCTCCTCTATAGAGAGACAAACTCTCCCCTATAGAGAGACAAAAGCTAGAACCTAAAATCTCGCTCTCCCTCCTTGATGCGTCTCACTCTCTCTGCTGCAATTTCACGCACTTTGAGGTGTGGAATCTGCTCCAGCTCACTTTGGATAACCTCTTGAGCACGTTCCCTGGTAGTGGTTGAAGCGTAATCCTCTACATACTCTTGGAGGGTCATCAGGGCATTTGGGCCACAACAATTGGCAATCTGACCACTCTTGCAAAGCTGCATAAAGCGATCGCCTGTGCGTCCTTCTCTATAGCATGCGGTACAGAAACTGGGGACATGTCCCTGTGCGAGCAGCCATGCAACAACTTCGTCTAGTGTACGATGATCACTCACTTCAAACTGCTGCGAATTTTCGGCCTCAGAAGGAGAAGCATAGCCTCCCACGGTGGTTCTAGAACCGCCGCTGATCTGAGATACCCCCACATGAAGAGCCGCCGAACGCACAGACTCTTTCTCTCTCGTAGAGACAATAATACCAGTATAAGGCACTGCAATACGAGCAACCGAGATTATGTGCAAAAAAACATCGTCGGGGATGGCATTGGGGAAATCTTCGACGTCAATATCATCTGCCGGACATATTCGAGGGACACTGATTGTATGAGGACCCACTCCAAACCGAGCTTCAAGGTGCTCTGCGTGCATCAGTAGTCCGACAAAATCATACAGATAGGTATTCAATCCGAATAGTACTCCACAACCTACATCGTCAATCCCACCCTCCATAGCTCTGTCCATTGCCTCCGTGTGGTAGGCATAGTCACTTTTGGGACCAGCAGGATGAAGAGCCTCGTAATTGGCTCTGTGATAAGTCTCTTGAAAGAGAATATAAGTCCCTATCCCAGCTTCGTAGAGAAGTCGGTAGTTTTCGACTGTAGTAGCTGCAATATTGACATTAACCCGTCGGATAGCTCCATTTTTATGCTTGATAGAGTAGATGGTCTTGATAGACTCTAGGAGATACTCCATTGTATTGTACTGAGGATGCTCTCCTGTCTCTAGAGCCAGACGCTTATGTCCCATATCTTGTAAAGCTATCACCTCATTTCGAATTTCCTCTTGAGTAAGCTTACGGCGAGGAATGTTCTTATTCTTCAAATGATAGGGACAGTAGGTACAGCCGTTTACACAGTAATTGGAGAGGTAGAGAGGGGCAAAGAGGACAATACGTTTACCATAAAAACGATGCTTAATATCATTGGCAAGTTCTGCTGTAGCACGCCTTATCTCTGGGCCTGAAGCTAAAAGTAGGACAGCTGCTTCACGGTGTTCAAGTCCCTTGGCTTGTCGCCCTTTGTCTATGATTTGTCGCTGCAGAGCGATGTTGTCTTTATTAGCTTCGGCATAGGCGATACTATCGAGTATCTCTCCATGGTGAATAAACTCCTCAGCTTTGGACGAATATTTATTGTATTGCATGGTCTGAAAAATAAATAGTGACTACAGGGTGGTGTAGCCATATTGAAGCAGCTCGGCACGGAGCAAGGAGAGCCCTTCGGCCGCCTCGCTCCCTGTTCGAGCCTTGTTATTGTATAAGGAATAGAAATCTCGGTATTTAGGGGGCGAAAGATTGGGCATCACCACATTGGCTCCAGCCTCAAGGGCTCTCCTTCGGCCATCTACAGCCGACGAAGCTACCGCTGTGGTAGCCGGGATATTGGCGTTTGGACAAATAAGTCGGCAGAGTGCCACCATACGGAGTGTGAGCTCTAGACCACCGCTTGGATATTGATGAAAGGGGGTGTCTTGGTGTGGAATAAAAGGACCGATACCTATCATCTCTGGTTGTAGCTCTTGGATAAAGCAAAGATCCTTGGCAAGGTGCAGAAGTGTCTGACCTGGCGAACCCACCATCCCTCCTGCTCCTGTTTCAAACCCAACACTCTTGAGCGCACAGAGTGCCTCCACTCTCTGCTCAATAGTCTGCTCTTTGGGATGGAGTTGTTGAAAATGGTTGGAATCAATGGTCTCGTGTCGCAATAGATATCTCCTAGCCCCTGCATCATATAGAGCTTGATATTCATCTCGGTTCATCTCCCCCAGTGATAAGGTAATGGTAATATTGGGGTGATTCTGATGAATCTGGGAAACAAGCTCAACCAAATGTTTTCCTCGCCAATATGGATCTTCTCCTCCTTGTAGCACTACAGTATGAAACCCTAGCTCCACCCCCACCCTGCATGTATCTAATATTTCATCGTACGAGAGACGATACCGCACGATTTTTTTATTGCCTCTTCGGATGCCACAGTAGTAGCAATTACAACGACAGTAATTTGAGATTTCGATAAGACCCCTTAGATACACAGTGTACCCAAACCGTTCTCTTGCCATCTGCCCTGCCATCTCTTCAATTTCGGTTCCAGGCATAGAAAGAAGGGAGAGGAAATCCATTTCGGACAACCTCTCCCTTTCTCTGAGTTTATTTATTAAGATTTGCATAGGTAAGGTCTATCGTCTCTATCTCCTTCTGGAATTGCTTCCGCCCTGAGACAATATCATTGTGTGCACTTGGACCATGGATACATCCTCCTGGACAACACATCACCTCCACAAACTGTCCCCCAGCCTTACCCTTTGCTGCATAGCCCTTGAGCTTTGCGAGGGTGCGCTTATCAAGGTTGCTAATCATCTCCGTAGAAATCTTATCGACCTTATCAGCTGTGGTTGGGTTAGCACGTAAATAGCTTTGGACAGCACCCATTACGCCACCATTTGCAGCAAAACCATGTGCCTCACGTACTGATGAAAACTCTGGTGTAAACCGCTCTTGAACTTGTAGATCGATATCCATCCCCTCAAAGATAGAGGCAAGTTCTTCAAAGGTCATTACATAGTCTACCTCCTGACCTGGGCGACGCACCTCTTTGCGCTTAGCGACACAGGGGCCAATGAATACTATCTTGCTGTCAGGATATTTTACCCTCGCCCTCTTTGCAATATAGTACATCGGAGACTTGGAGTCTGATACGAAGTCATGAAGCTTAGGTATGTGCTTATCTATCGCCTCATAAAATGCAGGACAGCATGAGGTGGTCATGAAGTTTTGACCTGCTTCTAACTTTTCGATTAATTCGTGACCCTCGTGCTCCACTGTATCCATAGCTCCCTGGGCGACCTCAAGCACATCGTAAAAACCAAGTTGCTTTATAGCCCCATAGACTTGTTGGTGATCTGCATCGAACTGAGCTAGAATAGCAGGAGCGACAAGAGCTATGACCTGTTTGCCATCACGTATATCCTTGAAAATATCAAAGACTTGGGAAATTTCAAAGATAGCCCCAAATGGGCATGCATTGATACATGATCCACAGTAAATACACTTATCCTCATCGATATGCTCAATCCCTCGCTCGTCTTTGCTTATTGCCTTGACAGGGCAAGACTCTTCACAAGGGACTGGAATATATACAATGGCATGATAGGGACAAGCCTCATGGCATCTACCACAACTTATACACTCATCGTGCTGTATCTCTGCCTGACCATTCTTCTTAAAAGTAATACACTTCTTGGGACAAGCATTGTAACAAGCCTTACTCACGCATCCACGGCAGAGATTAGATACTTCATAATTAATATCGACACAAGAAGTACAAGCTTCGTCTACCACACACAGGAGATTTTGCTTCAATATCTCTTTGCGCTCTAAGGCAATCTTCGCATATTCCGATAGAGGGGTAAGCTCATCTATCTCGTCTGTCATATCGAGACCGAGTAGAGGTAGCATCTTGTACTTTAGGACGGCACGTTCTTTATGCCGACAACACCGTACTCTATCTTTTCCAAATTTTGGGATCATCTCTATTGGGATCTGATCGATCTTTTCAACCAGCTGGCTTTCATGCCATAGTCGCACGAGCTTTGATAGAAGCTCATGTCTAATTATCATCACATTATTGGAGTATGCCATACCCGTCTAAAAAACATTTGTGGTTAGAACTGTTGATACTAAGCGCAAAGATAACACTTTTAAAGATATCAAAAAAAGGGTGGTAGAAGCTCTCTTCTACCACCCCATCAATGACGAGAAAATCCTACTTCTTTTTTGTGAAAAGTCGTCCGATAAAGATCAAGATACAAGCACCAATAATGGCAATGATTAAGTTAATCCACCAGCCACCGCCAGTTTGGATGCCAAGCAAGTCAAATATCCACCCGCCAACCAAACCACCGAGAATGCCGAGGATAATATCAACAACCCAATGACGACCGCCACCAGGCATAATCCAACTAGCTAGTGAACCAGCAATAAATCCTGTGATAAGTGAACCAATTAATCCCATAACATCTGTTTGTTGAAAAAATTACTAATTTGTGAAAAACGAGAAGTGAACAGAGCCATAGTTTCGCTCTTCCACAAAGTGCTCGTTATCACCAAAACTGATATCCCTAGGATGCTCTACGACGAGCAATCCATCGGGTGCAAGTAGGCTACTACCAAGTATCATGCTTGGCAAGTCTGGTAGTTTGGAAAGGGCATAAGGAGGATCTGCAAAAATAAAATCAAAAGGCTGGTCTATCTGTGCATCTTCAATAAACTTCAAAGCATCCCTCGTCTGCACTTTATGATTGTTGTCTCCAAGAGTTTCCTCTACCGATTTGATAAATGAAGCATGCCGAGGATCTTTCTCCACAGCAAAAACTTCTTTTGCACCCCTCGAAAGACACTCAAATCCGATACTACCACTCCCAGCAAATAAATCTAGTACCCGGGTCTGTTCCCAATCTATTCTATTTGCTAAGATATTGAATAGACCCTCCTTCGCCATATCGGTAGTAGGACGACCTTTGAAACTTGTAGGGAGAGGAAACCGACGCTTGCCATATTTACCACTGATTATACGCATAATAACTGCAATACCAATTGTTGGTGCATAGTTTCAATATTCCTATTCTGCTGAAATTTCTTGGATAAGTAAGGGTAACTATTCACCCTAACATCACTATTGCTCTCTCCTAGTAGATTAAGCAATTGTTCAATACTCTCATAGCTATACACCATCAAAGGTGTATCGTGAGGGTTGAACTTGAATTGTCTAAATAGAGCTGTGATATAGTATAGCGTATCGATGTCGCTAGCCACTTTGTATCTATTTGCGAGCAGTAACCGACCTTCACTAGCAATGACTACGTGAATATGCTCGCCAAGGTGATGAATCACGACGACACGTGGCATATCACGACGAGTAAGTGTCACTGCTAATTGCACAAAGGGAACTGCAGAGTGGGTATAAGAGGGAATAGAGAAGGAACGCTGACTAAAGTCAAAGAGCTCTTGACTTACCGTATAGATAATAGATGAACGCTCTTCGTCCAAGTCAATAGACATCACTTTTCTGCCACGAAAATCTGTGGCGATACCCAACCATTCATCAATCGATGCGCTCCCCAACAAATCCTGAGGGACTACTACAAATGGACTATTATCTGCAATACAAATCTCTGTGCTCTTATAAGGAAGGGCAAAAATAGGGTACTCCCAAAAAAGCTGTTGCATACCGCCCCCTGCTTGATTATCAATCTGCACATAGGCAGTGTAGACCCTAGAGATATCATCCGTAGAGCGTGCTGCATAATGTATTTGCCTCCGCTCTATTACTAAATATGCCTCCATATTTAATGCCACTTCGGCAGTAAAAGGAGCCTCTCGCTTTGGATTAATTGTGATTATATTGCCCACCTTCATTATTATCAGCAAAAAAGCACGCCCCAACACCTCGATACGAGGTGTGGGAGTGTGCTTTCTCTAATTCATCTAGGTACAGGGTTACTCCCAGTTACCTGCGTAGTTATTAATCTCGGTCAACGAACCGACTTTTAGACCAGGATATTTACCAATCTGCACCTGCTTGTCGGTAAGATTACGAAGCTCACTCTTATCAAGGTCACCCAAGTACACGTCATAAGTAGTACTTGCCTCAAAGACCTTGATAACAAAGCCAGATGAAGTCATGACACTCGCTGTATCCATTGCAAATACTGCACCGTTAGAGAAAGGCACAATACCAAGCTTCTGCACATCAAAATCAGGACGATCCCTGAATACAGCAGTCTTAGCTAGCTCTGGAACGGTATCACGCACAAAAGAAACTCGCTTACCACCTACAATACTAGATAAGCCTGCTTCCTCAGCCTCTTTCCAATCGCCAGTAGCCATAGCCTTGCGCACAATTGCATTAGCCTTTGCTTCTGTCATACCATCCTCGAGTTGCTTCTCTGTAAGCTCCATTACACGGAAGATAGTAGTCACCTTACCTGTTTCAAGCCAATTGCGTAGCTCCTCAAAGTTAGCTGCGTGCACATTATTCTCCTGTTTATAAGCCACCTGAGCTGCACGAATATCTATCAACTCCTTAATGACTGCACGCTCTCGAGCAGTCTTGGTCTTATCAAAATTAACCGGGACTTGGATGCTGTTAAATACAGCCCATCCTAGACCAATAACGACTAAGACCAACAAAATTTTCACAAAAGTCTTCATACCATCAAATATATTTTGTTATTTTGCATTCACAAACAATAAAAATGCTCCAGTATAGAGAGTTATAACCCCATGTACATCTGGATAGTCTGCACAAAAGTAACAACATTTATTCAGACTTCCACAGAAATGGACGTTCAAATATAGCCAATTTTCAGGGAATATGATATATAACAGCCTTCATATAGAAGATTATTTTGGTTTTAAGCCTACTCAAAGCCAACAAATGGTGATAAAAGAGCTTGAAAACTTCCTAGTCGACCCTACAGATCACACCATATTTCTCCTTCGGGGATATGCCGGGACAGGTAAAAGTAGTCTTATCGGTGCACTTTCAAGAATGCTCCAAAGTATACCCCATCCCCAAGTACTACTTGCCCCTACAGGAAGAGCGGCGAAAGTATTGGAACGATACTGCAATTATCCCGCTTTTACAATACATAGGACTATATACAGACAGAGAATCTCTGGAGAAATTGAAACTTACGAAATCAACTTCAATAAGCACCAAGCAGACACTCTATACATTGTGGATGAGGCATCAATGATTAATAATTCGGGAGATGGTTTTGGCTCATTCGGAAGTGGAAGACTTCTTGACGATCTCACCGAGTTTTGCTTCAGTATCGAGGGGAGTAAGATACTTTTAATAGGAGATGATGCCCAGCTCCCTCCTGTCGGAACCGAACTCAGCCCTGCGCTCAACCCCGATTATCTACTGGGGTACTGTTCTAGGCTCTATCAAGGTGCTCTCAAAGATATCGTGCGCCAAGAGCGGGGAGGAGAGATTGTCTATCTCAGCTATTTACTTAGAGGTAGAATCTTAGACTTACAACAAGGTAAGGATTGGTCTGAACCCCTTTTGCCTATGCCTGAAATAGGTGGTGAGGTAGAAATAATATCAAGCTACGATCTTCCAGAGATGATAGAGGATTCATATAGACGAGTAGGACAAGATGAGACACTTCTCGTGACCCGATCCAATAGGGATGCAGAAGAATACAACAAGGCTATTCGCTACCGTTCCCTTTATCATGACGAGGAGATAGTATCAGGTGAAAACCTCATGGTCGTGCGTAATAACTACCTATTCCATCCTGTAGATAAAAAAGGGCATCCCACAAGTAGCTTCCTTGCCAATGGCGAGATACTCAAAGTCCTTGGCTCCCGTCGTGAGCACCAGCTCCATGGCTTTACATTTCGTGAAGCTGAGCTCCAAGATGCTAATGGAGGTTTTATCTCAGCACCAATTCTGATGGATAGCCTTTTTACACAAGCCCCTGCACTCACGCCTGAGCAACGTCAAACACTTTACGATGGTGTCTGTAGCGATTATCCATACATTACTAACCGTAGGGATCTCTACCTAAAACTCCGTCAAGATCCCTACCTCAATGCGCTTCAAGTCAAATACTGCTATGCTATGACTTGCCACAAATCACAGGGAGGGCAGTGGAAGGAGGTGTATCTTAGCTTTGGTTATCTTACTCCTGAGATGATCAATCTCTCCTTTTGTCGTTGGCTATATACTGCCATGACACGAGCTACGGAAAAGTTATATATACTCAATCCGCCGGCTTTTATTTTTGGAGCGATAGAAGAATGAAAAACAGAGGCTACGCAATTTTATGTTGCGTAGCCTCTGTTTTATTGAGCATTGACTTCTTACTTAGTCACACCGACTTGAGTCAGCTTACGACCATTAGCAAGTATATCTGCAAGAGCCGCACGCACATCAGCGGTAGTGATGCCGCGGAGAGTCTCCAGATAATTGTCATGGAAGTTTTCGTTCTTGAAGAAGTAGGCAACAATAGTATTGAGCCAGTAGCTATTCTCCCGGATATTCTGATCATAACTCTTCTCCATATTAAGCACCGTCTTATTGAAGTACTCGTCGATATCTATCTTACCATCAGCAATGAGTTGTAGCTCGCTCATGATTTTGGCATCGAGCTTTTCTACCTGCTCAGGATTGGTTTGATATAGTATCAATAGGTTTTGCTCTCCTCTTGGAGCCTCATTGACCCCAGTTTGTACGGCTACACCATAGGTACCGCCCTCGTCTTCGCGAATACTCTTGAAGAACTGCTGGCTAAGTACCTCACCAAGTATGTCGATAACCATATTCTCTCTCATACCATACTTGCCATCATTCGCAAATACGGCCAAAGAAGCAGCCATCGGATTTGTGCCAATAAGGGTGATAGGATTGTTTGTACTCTTGCTATTCATTTTTGGAGCAAGAGCAGACTGGTCTGCCTCCTTTGAGTGGGTGCTTGGAAGAGAGCCGATATAGCGCTCCAAAAGTGGCTGCATAGCAGCCTTGTCAAAGCTACCTACGAGGAAGAAAGTAAAGTCACTAGCGTCCGCAAATCTAGACTTGTAAACCTCTACAATCTTTGCATAGTCAATCTGATCGTATTCCTCTGCAGTCATCTGCTTGCGAAGTATATTCCCTGGGTAAAGTAGATTAGGCATGGCTCTCCAGAATTCAAACATCGGGTCAGCAGCATTTGCCTTAAGCATCGCCTTAGACTTCTCCACCTGTGCAGCAAAGTCGCTATCGCTGCTACGCATATTTGTCATACGCAGATAAGCCAGCTGTAGCATAGTCTCTACATCCTTTTCAGATGAGTTACCCCTAATCCCCTCATTGAGTGCTCCTACAAAAGTACTTGCAGAGGCAGTCTTGCCGGCAAGCACCTTTGAAAGTGCAGTATTATCAAAGTTTGCCACACCGGCAATATCTGCAAAGCTCAGTGAGCGTGTATTGACGGACCCTAGTGCATCAGCAAGCTGTAGATAGCCTCCGTGGCTTACGCCATAGAGACGAATATCATTTTTCTTATAGTCGGTAGGAAGTAGGTATACCGTAGCACCATTTTCAAATGTCCACTTTGTCACACCAAACTTCAGATCTGTCTCCTCACTGAGTAGCTTACCAGGAGTTGGAAGATTTTCCATAAGAGGGACATCAGAGAACTCATCCTTATAGGCCTCTACCTCTTGGTCAAGAGCTTTGTTGTAGGCAGTCATTAGCTCCTCCTCGGTTGGGAAAGAGACTCCTTCCTTCTCCTGTCCCATCAGAAGCACTACAAGGTTGTTGGTGCTAAGCAGTTGCTGAAACATCTGATTGAGCACCTCTACCTGTAACCCCTGTGCAAGCTGGCTCATCAGTTGGTACTCGACCTCGATACCAGGGATGTAACCACCGCTAGTGAAGTAACTACTGTACTCATCAGCATAGGAAGTATTGGTACGATTGGCTTTGGAATTGAGACTATTCTCGTAGTTATTTACGAGATCGGCACTTGCGCGCTGATACTCAGCTGCGGTAAAGCCAAAATCCCTAGCTCTCTTCATCTCAGCCACGATGGCATTGAGTGCTACTTCATGCTTGTTAGGCTCATAGACTGCTGTAAAGTCTATATTATCCTCCGTCTGAGTAAGACCCATAACAGGTCCGATACCCATCTCTGCACCAATAAATGGGGCATTGGGTTTCTGAGCGATTTCCTCGAGACGAGTATTCATCATTGAACTGAGTACGCTGGTCATAAAGTTGTTGGAGAGCCCGATAGCTGATGCCTTGTATTCCTTTGGCATAGCATCATAGCTAGTAGAGATAGAGAGGTAGTTCATGGTCGCCTCTGGATCAGTTAACACGATGCTCAGTGGAGCTTCGCGATCAGGCACCTCCTCATAGACACGCTCAGCAGGATTTACTGGAGCCTGCATGTCAGCAAAAGTAGCCTTGATTTGATTCTCGACATAGTCTACATCAATATCACCTACAATGACTAGTCCTTGTAGGTCTGGGCGATACCACTTATGGTAATAGTCGCGGAGCTCTTGATAGGTAAAGTTTCTGATCACATCCATATTACCGATAGGCATACGCTTACCATAGTTGAGACCTGGGAACATCCTACGCAACATCTCAGTAAATAGACGAGTATTACCCTTCTCGCTCTGGCGCCATTCCTCTTGGATTACGCCACGCTCACTGTCAATTTCCTCGTCTAACAGAGCGATACCGTCACTCCAATCACGTAGAATCAAAATGCACGAGTCGATAACCCCCTCCCTATTGACAGGAGCATCCTTAATGGTGTATCTGGTCTCGTCGAAAGAGGTGAAAGCATTGAGCTCAGCACCAAACTTCACGCCGATACTCTCCAGATAGTTAATCATTCCCTTGCCAGGGAAATGGCGGGTACCATTAAAAGCAAGATGCTCAAGGAAGTGTGCCAAGCCTGCTTGGTTGTCTTCCTCTTGCATTGAGCCCACACGCTGCACAATATAGAAATTAGCGCGTTCTTTAGGCATCTCATTGTGACGGATAAAGTAAGTAAGACCATTGGGGAGCTTACCCACACGCACGTCCTTGTCGATTGGAAGGGGCTGAACTGTAGGATCTTGTGCTACAGCGTTGGTAAAGCTACCAAGTAGCGCTACCACGATAAGACCCATCCAAAGTTGTAAAGTCTTTTTCATCAGTAGTTGTAATTATTATTCGTGTATATATCAATTCATAATTTCTTATATTGAGACTCTATCTCCACCCTCAAGTTCCGCAAATGTACTTAATATATTGGAAACTGCAAGCAGACGATAGATTCTCAATTCCACCAGTAAAGGATGCTGGTCTATGATTGTTTCAGACCAAATAAGCGACAAAGGGGTTGTCTCTCGGCAGAGAGAATCCAGTCTCTCGATAGAGAGAATCCAGTCTCTCGATAGAGAGAATTCAGTCTCTCGATAGAGAGAATCCAGTCTCTCGATAGAGAGAATTCAGTCTCTCGATAGAGAGAATCCAGTCTCTCGATAGAGAGAATCCAGTCTCTCGGTAGAGAGAATTCAGTCTCTCGATAGAGAGAATCCAGTCTCTCGATAGAGAGAATCCAGTCTCTCGGTAGAGAGAATCCAGTCTCTCGGTAGAGAGAATTCAGTCTCTCAGTTGAGAATGTCGAGTGACACCGAGTAAAAAAAGCGAAATAGGTCTACTCTAAAGACTAAAGTACTTGTATTTACGAAATCGAAGCTAGACCATCAACCGCTGTTGATTTGATTATTTTTGTATGTTTGTAGGGAGTATAATCAAAACCATTAGAATCTATGATGAAAGTTTGGAATTGGCTGGCTGCTATTACGCTCACCTTGGTGGCGACATCCCCTATGGCAGCACAAGAAGAAAAAGAAGGCAATCACACCATTTGTTCAAGTGTACAGATGAAGACGATTGAGACCATTAAGGCACAACTTCCCAGCGATAGCGATCTCAACTTACTGGAGAGAGGAGTGAAGCACGCTGCCACGCTTTGGAATGCTGAAGACGGAGATTGTAACGTATTCCAGCAGTTTTGTATCGACAATTTTGCTAAGGATGGCACAGCTCGGAAGCTACTATTTGAGCGCCTTTCTCGCACCTACGAGATACTCCTCGGGCACTACAATCTGATTGATGTAAAACTCAAGGAGCCTCTGCACCTGAGTGGAGATCCCGTACAAGATATTGACCTCATCGTCGGAAGCTATGATGTCTCCTCGCACTTTTCGGACGACATGTATGCTACAAAACTCGCATTTGTGACCGCACTCAACTTTCCACCCTATTCGCTAGCAGAAAAGACCGCAAAGGGCAAGAAATGGAGCAGACTAGAGTGGGCTTATGCTCGCCTAGGGGACTTATTCGCTGCACGAGTGCCTGCATCTCTCAAGATGGAGGTATCCAAAACCTTGACTGAGGCTGATGCTTATATTGCAGATTATAATATATGTATGGATCAACTACGCAATGAGGCTGGCGAAGAGCTTTTTCCTACTGGGATGAAGCTCATCACCCACTGGGGATTGCGTGACGAAATTAAGAGCAACTACGCTATTGCCGATAAGGGGCTGGAGAAGCAGCGAATGATCTACGAGGTGATGAAACGTATCGTCAATCAGGATATCCCAGCTGTGGTTATCAATAATTCTGAGGTAACTTGGCAGCCTATATCCAACAAAGTGTATCAAGCGGGCAATGAGTTGACAAATCCTAGCAGAGAGGAAGATATACGCTACTCACACCTCCTCAAGGCGATGCAACAGCATCAAAAGCTAGATCAATACTATCCTCAGATGCCAACACAGCTACATCGTGCCTTTGAAGGTACTATGGAGTTGTTACAATCAGATGTGGTGAAGTTATTTGATAGGCTTCTCTCTTCTCCTCAGGTCAAGGAGGTTGCTGGTTTTATCAGCAAACGCCTAGGTCGGCCTCTCGAACCACATGATATCTGGTACAATGGCTTCAAGGGACGTGGGAGTATCCCTGAGGCAGAGTTGGACGCCATCACTAAAGCCAAGTATCCAAATGCTGAGGCTGTATGGAAAGACCTTTCTCGCATACTTGTAAATCTTGGTTGGGACGAAGCTAAGGCGAAGAAAATAGTATCACAGATTGTCGTAGATCCATCTCGAGGAGCTGGACATGCTTGGGGTGCCACGATGAGAGGAGAGCAGGCACATCTCCGCACTAGGATTACACCTGAGGGGATGGACTTTAAGGGCTACAATATTGCTATCCACGAATTTGGGCACAATGTAGAGCAAGTGCTGACACTGGAGGATGTAGACTATTATATGCTCAGTGGTGTACCAAACACGGCTTTCACTGAGGCGGTGGCATTTCTATTCCAGAAGCGTGACATAGAAATGCTTGGACTATCTAATCCTTCTCCAGAGAATGAGTACTGGGAAGCGTTGGATGCTTTCTGGGGGACTATGGAGATTATGGGCGTTTCACTAGTTGATATCGCGGTATGGGAATGGTTCTATCAGCACCCCGATGCTACTCCAGCACAACTTCGTGAGGCGGTACTTACAGAGGCTCGTAGGGTATGGAATACCTATTTTGCTGATATTTTGGGTGGCAAGGATGAGCCACTACTCGCTATTTACTCACACATGATTGACAACCCACTTTATCTTCCCAACTACCCTATCGGACACCTGATTAGTTTCCAGATAGAGGAGGCGGTGAAGGATAAAAATATCGCAAACGAACTGACGAGGATGCTCACCTATGGTCGCATCATACCTCAACAGTGGATGGAGCACGCCGTGGGCGAACCAATATCGATAGATCCACTACTCCGCAAGACCACTGTAGCTCTTGAAAAATTAGCTAAGTAACTACTGTTTTATGACAAAAAGACAAACGCACTCAAATAAAGATTTGAGTGCGTTTGTCACTATAAAATAGGTACCTTTGCTGGACTTCAAGGCGTAATTTTGCAAGAATAGTTTGTGATGATTGAGTTTAGTAATGTCTCCTTTAAGTTTGGCGAAAAGCTAATCATAGACCGGCTTAGCGAGACCATAAAAACTGGGGAGCATGTGGCCTTTGTCGGTGAGTCCGGTGCAGGCAAGAGCACCCTCCTCAACAGCATAGTCGGATTGGCAATCCCTAGCGAAGGGGAGGTCGGTGTAAATGGATTAAAGGTAGCCCCTGAGCATATCCAAAAGATACGGACGATGATTGGCTGGTTACCTCAAGAGGTAATTCTACCTTACAATACCGTGCTTGAGATGTTTGAGGAGCCCTATAAGTATAGGGTTAATAGGAATAAGAAGTTTAACCGCCATGCATATGAAGAGGCCGTCCAGAAACTAGGTCTTCCGGCATCCATACTTGATGAACCTCTCCAAAAAATATCCGGTGGCGAGCGACAGAGGATGCTTATTATCTCTGCTCTATTGCAAGGGCGGAAGATACTCTTGATGGATGAGCCTACTTCGGCGCTCGACCATATCAATAGTCAGCGACTTATTCAATATCTAGCTCAGCTCCACGATACCACCGTAGTGACAGTAACGCACGATACTCAACTAGCAGAGTCCATGCACCGACAGATTATACTTCATAGAGTATGAATACCGCAGACATCTCCATCACCAACCTTGCCATAGGATTGTGCCTACTCCTCATCCCGATTGGCGTACATCTCTACTATAATACAGGGCAGACCAAATCAATCATTCTCTCTGCCATCCGTATGGTAGTGCAGCTTTTCCTTGTGGGTATCTACCTCAAGTATCTATTTATCTGGAATAATACTTGGATTAACACCGCATGGCTTCTCATCATGGTAGGAGTATGTAGCATCGAGATGATAGGCAGAGTAGAACTTAATAAGAAGATTTTTCTTCCTAGTGTCTACGTCTCGATACTATTTGCGGTATTTGTAGTCATCACCTATTTTCTGAGATTTGTGGTGGAGATAGACTACCTCTTTGAGAGTCGATACTTCATTCCTATGTGTGGTAGCTTGATGGGCAATATCCTTGGGAGCAATGTAATTGGGTTAAACTCTCTATTTCAGGGGCTCAATACTGGCGAGCGGCATTACTATTACATGCTTTGCAATGGCGCAAGCTGCGAGGAGGCTACTCGTCCATTTATTCGTACTGCTCTTCGTACTGCTTTTGCTCCGACCATTGCCTCCATGGCAGTGATGGGACTGATCTCAATGCCTGGCACGCTCGTCGGACAGATACTTGGCGGTAGCTCTCCCGATGTTGCTATTCGTTACCAGATTATGATTATTGTTTTGCACTTAGTGTGCTCAACAATCTCCATTGTCCTTGTCCTCAATATTGCTATCCGCCAATCCTTAGATGGCTTTGGACTGCTTCGACCCGAGGCATTCACTGAAAAGAAGAAGAGCAAGACTTGAATGTGGAAAAGAATAGCTAAATTTGTGGCAGATAATCAATAAACAATCATTAGCATAAGTACAGAGAAATCATGGCGCTAAAATTTATGACTGCTGATGAGGCAGCCCAGTTCGTAAAGCACGACGACAATGTTGGATTCAGTGGTTTTACCCCTGCAGGTTGCCCAAAAGTAGTTCCTGCTGCCATTGCTCGCCGAGCAAAAGCAGAGCACGAGGCTGGTAGACCTTTTAAGATTGGCATGTTTACAGGAGCATCTACTGGAGACAGATTAGATGGTGAGCTGGCAAGAGCTAAAGCAATAAAGTTTCGCACCCCATACCAATCCAATAAAGATCTCCGCAACCTCATCAACAACGGAGAGACAGATTACTTTGATATGCACCTATCTCTCCTTGCTCAGGAGATAAGATATGGTTTCCTAGGCAAGGTTGATACTGCCATCATAGAGGCAGCTGAAGTGACCGAGGATGGAGAGATTGTACCTACTACGGGGGTGGGTATTACACCTACTATTTGCCGATTGGCAGATAAAATTATCGTGGAGCTCAACGATCGTCACCCCAAAGCCATCCGTGGCATGCACGATATATGCGAGTTGCAAGACCCTCCTCGCCGTGAAGCCATCGCAATACTCGACCCCCATGATCGTGTTGGTAGAGAATGTGTCAAAGTAGACCCTTCCAAAATCGTAGCAGTTGTCAAGACCTCCGAACCCAACGATGACTCTCCATTTGCCCCACTTGACGAAGTGACCAAGGCGATTGGTGCCAATGTAGCGAAGTTTTTTGAAGAGGAGATGAAAGCGGGTCGTATCCCTGCAGAGTTTCTCCCAGTACAGAGCGGTGTAGGTAACGTAGCCAATGCGGTACTCGGAGCAATGGGAGAGAACGAGCATATACCACCATTCAACGTATATACAGAGGTCATCCAAGATGCTGTGATTACCTTGATGGAAAAGGGCAAAGTAAAGTTTGCTTCAGGTTGCTCCCTCTCAGTTTCTCGTGAGTGTATCCAGAAGATTTACGGCAATCTAGACTTCTTCAAAGACAAGATTCTCCTCCGCCCTCTAGAGTATTCTAATAACCCGGAGGTTGCACGCCGTATCGGTATTATCGCTATCAATACTGCTCTTGAGGCAGACATCTATGGTAATATCAACTCTACCCACGTACTTGGAACCAAGATGATGAATGGTATCGGAGGTTCTGGCGACTTTACTCGTTCGGGTTATCTATCCATTTTCACCACTCCATCTGTAGCAAAGGATGGTGATATCAGCTGCTTTGTGCCTATGGTATCTCACCTAGATCACTCAGAGCACTCTGTAAAGATTATCATCAGCGAATACGGTATTGCAGACCTTCGTGGCAAGTCTCCACGCCAACGAGCTGAAGAGATTATCAACAAGGTTGTACACCCCGACTATCGCGAGAAACTCCGGGAGTACCTCGAGATTTCCTCCCAAGGACAAACCAAGATGCACTTCGATGCCTGCTTTGAGTTCCACCGCCAATTCAAGGAGACAGGTTCAATGAAGAATTCAGACTTTAGCAAGTATAAGAAATGAGTTACAAAACAACATTAACAACACCCTTCACGCTCCTAATAGCTCTGCTACTAGGGGCGTGTGGTGCTTCTAATGGCAGCGAAGACGAAAAGTCTGCCGCTAAGGCTCCGCAAATGCCTACCCCACCTACAATCATGGTTGATCCTGTCGAAAGAGCTGGATATATGCTCAATGGGGTCTTCAACGGTGTCGAGCAAATCGATATCGATATGTTTGCCAACGACACCGATAGGGAAGCGTGGCTATCGGATCTGCTTGGTATCGGGAGTAAAGCTAGAGAAGATGTGCAGCGTAGAGCTATGAGCACCTTCTTCGATTTGGCTACACATGAGATGGACTCTATTGCCATAGAAATGAATAGACTTTATTTGGGGCATCCAAATTCTCCAATATTCGACGAAGAGAGATACTTCCTCGTAATGGAAGAAGCGGATAAAAAAGGGCTACTAGATACTGCAGAGCAAGTGCGATTGGAGGATCGCAAGGCACTATTCAATCGCAACAGGGTGGGTCTCCCTGCCGAGGACTTTGCTTTTCTTACACCTGATGGCAGTGAACACACCTTATACAATAGCTTTAAGGGATATGAGATGCTCCTAATGTTCTACAACCCCGAATGTGACACATGTAAGCAATTCATGGAATTTATCAATACCAGTGCCATCGTCAAGAAAGCTGTAGAAAAGGGACTAAAGGTGCTTTGTATGTACACAGAGGACGATGAAGCTCAATGGCGTAATAAACTCAATATCATACCCGACTTCGCCACTGCAGGATTTAACGCCGATCGAGCGATTTGGAATGAGAGTCTCTATAATCTCAGGGCTTTACCTACCATCTATCTTCTTGACAAGGATAAGAAGGTAATCCTTAAAGACGCCTCTCCTCAGGACATAGAAAACTACTTAGACAAATAAGCGTATGAAAGGAATCGTACTAGCGGGAGGTGCAGGCACTCGGCTCTATCCGGCGACCATTCCATTTTCCAAACAGCTCTTACCGGTCTATGGTAAGCCGCTTATTTACTACCCTATCTCAGTACTGATGTTGGCCGGTCTTAGGGAAATCTTAGTCATCACTACACCTGACGACCAAGAGCTCTTCAAGAAACTTCTAGGCGATGGAAGCCGCTTCGGCATCTCTCTTTCTTACACAGTACAAGAGCACCCTGAAGGGATTGCTCAGGCTTTTCTACTGGCCGAGGATTTCCTCGATGGAGAGGATGCTTGCCTGATACTCGGTGACAACATATTCTACGGACAGTCTTTTGATCGCACCCTTAAAGAGGCAAAAAGGCGTGTGGAGGAAGAGCGCAAAGCAGTCGTATTCTCCTACTATGTACGAGATCCCGAAAGATATGGGGTGGTGGAGTTTGATCAAAACTTCAAGGCACTTTCTATCGAAGAAAAACCCAAAGAGCCTAAGAGCAACTATGCCGTCGTTGGTCTCTATTTCTACCCTTCCGATGTAGCAGAAGTGACGAAGAGGGTGAAGCCATCAGATCGTGGCGAGCTTGAAATCACCACAGTCAATCAACTTTACCTCGCCGAAGACCAACTTACCGTCGAACCCCTTGGGCGTGGTTTTGCTTGGCTTGACACAGGTACCTTTGAGTCACTCCATGAAGCGAGCGAATTTATCCGTACTATTGAGCGTCGTCAAGGTCTCCAAGTTGCCAATCTTGAGGAGATTGCACTCAACAAAGGGTGGCTCGACAAAGAAAGCATACGTACCACAGCCGAAAAGTACAAGGGAAGCGAGTACGCCCAATATCTTCTCAATTTGATAGCGGAGTAAAGATTAGATATTTGCTTACTTCTTTTTACATCGGTCGCATATTAATCGGAAATAAAAAACAATCGAATATCAAGGACGCAACGAACTTTATAGCTTCTCTACAAATAAGTAATTCTTACTATTTCAACACCTTAGCCCTCTATTGAAGTCGTCCAGCTTCAATAGAGGGCAATTTCTTCACAAATAAAGGGCAGAAAGATTTGGTGGATTGAAATATTGTGTGTAACTTTGCACCACGTTTGAGAGGAATACTTAGGCGTAGGACATATCGGGGTGTAGCGTAGTCCGGTTAGCGCACCTGGTTTGGGACCAGGGGGTCGTGAGTTCGAATCCCACCACCCCGACAAAAGTAAAGCGAGCTTGAAGATATCTTCAGGCTCGCTTTACTTTTGTCTATTACCTCTATTACCGTATTGCTGCTCGTAATAGCTTTGGTATTCGCCACTCGTCATATACTCCAACCAGTCTTGATGCTTGAGATACCACGATACTGTGCGTTGTATTCCCTCCTCCACTGACACACTTGGCTGCCAACCCAATTGGCGAGATATCTTACGTGCATCAATAGCATAGCGGGTGTCGTGTCCAGGGCGATCAGCGACATAAGTAATCAAACCAAGAGAGTGCCCCTCGGGATATCCAATAATACTATCGACAGACTTAATCAGTAGTTTTACAAGGTCAATATTCTTTAACTCATTATTTCCACCAATGTTATAGGTCTCCCCTGGCTTACCCTTGATCAATATGCGCTCAATCGCCCTTACGTGATCCAACACGTATAGCCAGTCTCTCACTTGGGAACCATCACCATAGACTGGGATTGGTTTTTGGTCGATAATATTACGTATCACAAGCGGAATCAACTTCTCTGGAAATTGAAATGGGCCATAGTTATTACTACAATTACTAATCAACGTAGGCATCCCAAATGTATCATGATAAGCACGCACAAAGTGATCCGCACTTGCCTTGCTGGCAGAATATGGAGAATGCGGATCATATCTATTGCTTTCAGCGAAAGCAGGCTCATCAGAGGCAAGCGAACCATATACCTCATCAGTACTTACATGGAAGAACCGCTTATTAGAGACATCTCCTTTCCATGCTTCATAGGCAGTCTGTAGAAGATTTACTGTCCCTACCACATTAGTATACACAAAAGGTAGCGGACCAAGGATACTCCGATCCACGTGGCTCTCGGCAGCGAAGTGCACCACATCAGTAATCTTATACTTCTGAAAAAGTGCCTGCACCTCCTCAATCTTTGAGATATCCACACGTTCAAAGCGATAGTTATGTACATGCTCAATCTCCTTCAGATTAGCCAAGCTCCCTGCATAGGTAAGGGCATCTACATTTAGAAATAAGTATTCGGGATACTCAGGGACTAAAGTCAATAGGAAATTAGAGCCAATAAATCCTGCGCCCCCAGTCACCACTACTACTCTTTTATAGTGTATATCAGACATAAATTATATTAGTATTTGATTTGATTCAATAGCATGCCCCAAGAGTGTGGCACTCGACACCTCGTCCACCACTACTCGGACAAATTCGCCAATATGGTGTTCCTTTTTATCAAACACCACCACTTTATTTTGTTGTGTCCTTCCATAGTATTGCTCGCGACTTTTCTTGGAGAAGCCCTCGACCAATACCGTAAATTCTTTTCCAATATCCTTCTTGTTGCTCTCCGCCTGTATTTCTTGCTGCAGATCAATCATTCGCTGTAGTCGCTCGAGCTTCACCTCCTCCGGTACGTGATCCTCAAGATGCTTAGCTGCATAAGTCCCAGGGCGCTCCGAATACTTGAAGAGAAAAGCGGAATCAAAGCGAATCTCCCGCATTATACTTAATGTCTCCTCAAACTGCTCCTCCCCTTCGGCATGAAAACCACAGAATATATCCGTCGAAATCCCACATTCAGGAATCAACTGCCTAATCTTGGCCACTCTGTTCAAAAACCACTCTCGGGTGTAACCACGGCGCATCGCCTTAAGTACTGTATTGCTACCACTCTGTAAGGGCAAGTGGATGTGCTTGCAGATATTGGGGTACTTTGCCATCACCTGTATCGTTTCATCCGTCATATCTTTAGGGTGGGGAGAGGTAAATCGAATACGCATATTGGGGGCTGTGGTTGCCAAAAGCTCTAGTAACTTAGGAAAATCAACCACCTCACCGTCTGGCGCCTCATAGCGATATGAATTGACAGTCTGACCGAGCAATGTCACCTCTCGGTAACCGAGTCGCCTCATTTCCTCCAGCTCATTAAGGATACTCCCCACCTCCCTACTCCGCTCCCGTCCTCGGGTATAAGGCACAATGCAGTAGCTACAAAACTTATTGCACCCTCTCATAATAGAGATAAAGCCAGAGATATGCACACCATCAAGCTTTAGGGGGATTACATCCTTATAAGTCTCATCAGTCGAGAGCTCCACATTCATCACCTTTTCGCCTGCTTCGGCAGCACCAACCAGGTTCGGGAGTTCAAGATAAGAATCAGGACCCACCACCAAGTCAGCATGATGCTCCTCAATCAATCGCTCCTTGACGCGCTCAGCCATACAACCCAGCACGCCGATAATCATATTTGGACGATGCTTGCGGCGAATACCATCTATTTGCTCCAGGCGATTGATTACCCTTTGCTCTGCATTGTCTCTTACCGAACAAGTATTGAGGAATACCACATCAGCCTCCTCTATCCTCTCAGTCATCCCGTAGCCAATCGTCTCCATGATTGCATACACGACTTCAGAGTCAGCCACATTCATCTGACAGCCATAGGTCTCCATGTAGAGGAGGCTAGATCGTTCACTGCTATTGTTTATTTTGTTGTTGCTCATTATGTTGATCACAATTTGGTCAGCCCATACTATTTAGCTAACTTTGGAAAACAAAGATACAAAAAACAACTTGACAGGAAGCATATAACGTATGAGTTGGATAATATGGGTAGGGCTCATCATCATCATTCTCAAGAAAGGATCCGATGGGCTCAAGAAGATGATCGAAGAGCATCAGGAGCAAGAGAGAAGGGAGATTGAGGAGGCGGTAGAGCATACTGCCGAACGAGATGCTCAGCTAGAGGCATGGAGAGAAGAGGCTCGATCAAAGAGAGTGAAAGGAGACAGACCTCTCTCATCCCGCCCAAGTACTACACCTAAAGGCTATCAAAGGCTAGATGTCCCCACAGAGATTGAGGGCGGTCGACTGATAGTAGAAGTACTAGAAGACAATTCGACCAGCAGTGGTAATGCTTTCACCGAAGAAATCATACACTTAGACGGCAATATCCAGCATAAACTTCGCACTGCTATTGTAATGAAAGAGATACTGGATCGTAAAGTATGAGTAATAGGGCAAAATCTCCATATAGATAACAACTCTCTCCTCTATAGAGAAGATTTGACTCCTCTATAGAGAAGATTTAACTCCTCTATAGAGAAGGTTTGACTCCTCTATAGAGAAGAATTGACTCCTCTATAGAGAAGATTTAACTCCTCTATAGAGAAGATTTGACTCCTCTATAGAGGAGTTTTTCGTAGTATTCCCACTATCAACTTAGAGCCTACAATCACGCTAAAGACGGTCAATTTTACTTTTCAGGCAATCTGAAGAGCAACATTTGCATAATATCCAGGGAAATTTGGCGGTATAGAATATTTATGGTACCTTTGCTGAGCAAAATCGGAAAGGGTGCTTTCTAAGAGGAATAATTTTGCGGCTGTGGCGTAATTGGTAGCCGCGCTAGACTTAGGATCTAGTGGAGCAATCCGTGGGGGTTCGAGTCCCTTCAGCCGCACACATTACGTGTTTTACACGGTTAGTAGATTGTAAGTTTTTTGGTTTTGGGTGCTCTGAGATGTTGTCCAATACATCCCAGAGCTTTTTTGTACCGCAAAGCTATTATATATATTTGGTGGGTATACCATTTTTGTGGTAGATTTGTGGCGGAAAAATCTACTGAATAGTGTGAATTAAACTTTTACACCTATTTAGTAGTCGAAAGAGTGAATGAGCAATGATATAGGATACGACTAGAGATTTGGTCATCGTCTGTTGAATTAGAAAGAAAGGTAGAATATGAATTGTGTAAAGAAACTTGTACTACCCTTGCTATTTGCTATAGCTATCGCTTTTGGAGCACAGGTAGCAAATGCACAGGATGATAGCAATGCAGCAAAGATCGAAGCGAAGGAGACTGAGCATGACTTCGGTATATTTAAGGAAAGTGACGGAGATGTAAGTCATGTCTTCGTGGTTACCAACACAGGCAAGTCCCCTCTCGTCATTACTAGGGTGATTTCATCTTGTGGGTGTGCTACCCCTTCATTTACAAAAGAGCCTATTGCCCCAGGCAAGAGTGGCGAGATTACCGTAGTATACAATCCTACCGGTAGGGTATATCCATTTACCAAGACGATTTCCGTATACAGTAATGGCAAGAAGGGACCACTGGTACTGACCATAAAGGGAGAGGTGGTAAAGTAAATAGATAAATGCTCTATCTATGAGCGTATATCTTGGGATTGAGAGTGACGAAACCCTCTTGGCAAATGACATGTTTGCTTGAGAGGGTTTCCTTGTTTAGGATAGTAGAGAAATATAATGGATTGGAAAGAAGAGAAAGAACCATTTAGAAAAGTACTAGATCAGAGGAGAGGATTCTTCCAATTAGCGATGAACGAAGGACTGAGCCTCGGTCTGCTATTTGTAGCACAAGCAGGGGCTCTTTTACTGTATCGACTAGGAATCTTTTCCACATTGCTCCTATTGGCTGCGATAGTGGGTGTCCCTATCGCATTGTACCTCAAAGGGATTAGATTTAGAGACCATCACATGGGTGGAAATGTTGGTTATATGCCGATAGTGGGTTATCTCTCGTGGTCTTATTTGTTTGCTCTGGGGATTGGATTTATCTCATACTTCGTTGTTACTTATATCCTTTTTAGAGACTCCACATTTATTGCAATGATGGAGGAGTCTTTTGGGCTTCTCGAAGAAATTGCAAAGCAAAATGGGACACAATACGAAGAAGCGATTGCTTCAATAAAGAACATCACCCCACTAAGGATTTCTAGCACGATAGCAATCCAAGCGCTCTTCTTTGGGCTCATATACATATACATTGTAGGACTATTTATCAAGAGGAGCGACAAATAATGAATAACAATGTGGATCTTACTATTCTAATCCCTCTGTACAACGAAGAGGAGTCTCTCCGAGAGCTACACAGCTGGATTGATCGAGTAGTGATAAAGATGGACGTAAGCTACGAAGTCCTCTTCATTGACGATGGTAGTACGGATAACTCTTGGCAAATCATCGAGGAACTAAGGGAGGCTGACCCAAATGTTAGAGGAATCAGTTTTACCCGCAACTATGGGAAGTCTCCTGGCTTACAAGTGGGTTTTGAACACTCTCGTGGTAATGTAATAATCACCATGGATGCTGACTTACAGGACTCCCCAGACGAGATACCTGAGCTCTATCGTATGATTGTGGAGGAGAGGTTTGATGTGGTCAGTGGCTGGAAAAAGAAGAGGTATGATCCTCTCAATAAGACATTGCCCACAAAGCTATTCAATGCCACTGTCCGAAAACTCTCCGGCATCAAGCTCCACGACTTCAATTGTGGTCTCAAGAGTTACCGTAGTGAGGTGGTCAAGAATATTGAGGTTTACAACGATATGCATCGCTTCCTCCCATACATGGCTAAATTAGCTGGATTTGACAGGATTGGGGAAAAAGTGGTACAGCATCGAGCTAGAAAGTATGGGCATACAAAGTTTGGGATGAGTCGGTTTGTCAACGGTTATTTGGACCTATTGGTACTGTGGTTTACGGGCAAATTTGGTCGCAAGCCGATGCACTTCTTTGGACTTTGGGGTAGCGCAATGTTTGTAATAGGCTTCATCGCTCTTATGGGCATTCTTATCTATAAGTTTGTAGCGCTTCAACAGGGCATTCCTGCCCGACTTGTAACGGATCTTCCCTACTTCTATATCTGTATCTTAGCGATAGTCCTGGGTGTTCAGCTTTTCCTTACCGGATTTCTTGGAGAGCTGCTCGCACGGCAGTCGCCAAACCGCAATAATTATATCATCAAAGATGAAATCTAGGTCGTTTCTTTTAATCTTACTTATACCGGTAGTATTGGGTTGTGGCAAGAAAGAGGCACAATACTTCAAAGAGAGCGGGACACGTTTTCACACCCTTTACAACATCACCTATCAAGCTGATAGGGCACTCACCCGTGAGATAGATAGTACGATGACCGCTTTCAATGCTTCTCTCAATCCATTCGATAGTACGAGCTTGATATCAAGGATCAATCGCAACGAAGCATACCTAATGGACGATATGCTTAAAACCGTAGTAGAAAAATCACTAGAGGTCAGCTCTATTACGAACGGGGTATATGATATTACAGGTGCTCCCTATTTCAACATCTGGGGATTTGGCACTAAAAAAGGGGTGACGAGAGAAGCCACACCTGAGGAAATCGATAGTATCTCAGCATTTGTAGGATGGCAAAAGCTCGCCCTCACCGGAGACTCCCTCATCAAAGCGGATCCAAGAGTAGAGCTCAACCCCTCCTCGCTTTCCAAGGGATATGTAGTAGACTTGGTCGCACACACTCTCGAAGAAAATGGAGTGGAGAACTACCTCGTAGAAATCGGTGGTGAGATTGTCGCTAAGGGTGTCAATCCTGATGGTAAGTGCTGGAGGTTGGGTATCAACAAACCAATCGAAGACAACACTTCTACTGTAAATGAGATTGCATTTGCCATTAATCTTTGTGATGGGGAAGGTATGGCATCAAGTGGTGATTATCGCAACTTTAAGGTCATTGATGGGCAAAAGGTTGCTCATACTATCGATGTCCGCACAGGTCTGCCAGCGCACCAAAATATCCTTAGTGCGACAGTCGTAGCTCCCTCTTGTATGGAAGCTGATGCTTGGGCTACCGCCTTTATGGCAATGGGATTGGAGCGAAGTAAAGCGATACTAGAGACTCAACCTCAACTCAAAGTCTGCCTTATCTACTCTGACAGTATTACAGGCAACTACCAGGCCTATGAGAGAGGTCTGGAGCTAATCAATCTAGATGATTAGGCGTATGACACACAACGAGGGAAAGTGGCACGATACACTTCAACAACTAAGGCTTCAATTACGCCGAGCAATGGATGGTGAGACCTCCAGCTACCAGAGACAAATGGGTCTGGACTATGGAATCAACTTTGGAGTCAATCTGCTTCGACTACGAGAAATAGCTCAAACACTTCCACAGGAACAGGAGCTTGCCGACCTTATGTGGTCAAAGAATGTACGGGAGATGAAATTACTCTCCTTAATGCTTAGACATCCTGAAGAGCTCACGATGGAGCAAGCTTTACGACTATCAGCAGAGGTCGAAACACTAGAGATTGCAGAGCAATTGGTATTCCGTCTACTACGTTTTGTCCCTTTCTCTTCCCAACTTCTTTCGGCACTATTCAGCGAGCGGTATAGTCCAAGTACGCCATCAGCGACAGTTCCATACCTTTTACTTAATCACTTATCAAGTGATGAGCGGCTGACAGCGGAGCAATTTGGGGAGCTAAAACCAATAATCATTGAGGATTTTACTGTGTCTGACTTTTATCTTCCCTCCATCATATATAATGCACTCCAGCGGATTGTTTATACTCGCCCGGATCTCGATGTCCGTGAAATATGCGAGAAAGTATTAAGCAGCGACAATGAGACTGCAAAGACACTCGCAACAGATATCATGACCATCATCAAAGAAGAAGCATGAAAGTAGATATCCATCCTTCATGGCAAGCGGTACTACAGCCTGACTTTGATATGCCCTACTTCAAAACGCTCACAGACAGAGTAAGGCTGGCATATCATACCACTGAAGTATACCCACCAGCGCGTTTAATATTTAATGCTTTCAATCTAACTCCTTTTGATGAGGTAAAGGTGGTCATCCTTGGACAAGATCCCTATCACAACCCTGGACAGGCAATGGGACTCAGCTTTTCTGTCCCTGAAAGAGTTCCATTGCCACCATCCCTGCAAAATATTTTCAAAGAAGCATCGGACGATCTACAACTTCCAGCACCAACTAGTGGAGATCTTACGCACTGGGCTGAGCAAGGAGTACTGCTACTCAATACCATTCTAACAGTGCAGGCGCATCAACCTCACTCCCACCATTCCTTTGGTTGGCAGATTTTTACTGATAAAGTGATTGAGCTACTCAACAATAATCAGGAAGGAATTGTTTTTATACTGTGGGGAAGTGATGCCCAGCGAAAAGAATGGCAGATAGACCAGAGGAAACATTTGGTGCTCAAAGCACCCCACCCCTCGCCACTGTCTGCATATCGTGGTTTTTTCGGGACAAAACCATTTTCGCAAGCCAACTACTACCTGATAAGTCGGGGCAAACGCCCAATCCAATGGATTAAGTAACCCTTTAGATTAATCATACAAAATGAACATTGCGATAGTGGGCGCCTCAGGTGCCGTAGGTCAAGAGTTGATGAAACTATTAGTAGAGCGTAACTTCCCATACACGACGCTCCGACTATTTGGTTCAGCAAGAAGTGCTGGTCGTAAATATACTGTACGGGGTGAGGAAATTGAGGTCGAACTCTTAGAGCACGGAGACGCTTTTAAGGGGATTGACATTGCTTTCACTTCAGCAGGAGGAGATACTTCTAGAGAGTATGCCGAGACGATTACCAAACACGGGGCTATTTTGATTGATAATTCAAGTGCCTTTCGTATGGATAAAGATGTTCCTCTCGTGGTTCCTGAGGTAAATGCGCATCGTGCGCTCGAAACGCCAAGAAATATCATCGCCAATCCTAATTGCACCACCATCCAAATGTTGGTACCACTCAAAGCAATTAACGACTTATCACCCATCACAAAGGTGCACGTTGCGACCTACCAGAGTGCAAGCGGAGCAGGACAGTCAGGGATAGAGGAGCTCGAGCAACAGGCACATGATTATGCCGATGGCAAAGAGCTAACTGTGGAGAAGTTTGCCTACCAATTGCTCTTCAACCTAATTCCACAGGTTGATCAATTTACCGAAAACGGCTATACCAAAGAGGAACTAAAGATGATCAATGAGACCCAAAAGATTATGGAATTGCCTATCACAGTGAGTGCGACATGCGTGCGTGTACCTGTGCTTCGTGCGCACTCTGAAGCTGTCTGGGTAGAAACTGAGCAACCACTAACCGTAGAGCAAGTACGGGAAGCCATTCGCAAAGCAGCTGGAGCAGTCCTCATTGATGAACCGATGAAAAAAGAATACCCTATGCCACTATTTCTGTCTGGCAAGGATCCGGTCTATGTCGGTCGCATCCGTAAAGATCTTACCAATCCCAATGGTATCACTTTCTGGTGTGTCAGTGACCAAATCCGGAAAGGGGCTGCGCTCAATGCTATTCAGATCGCGGAATTCCTCTTGGCTAATAAGTAATGACAAGTTTACAAAATCTATGACAATGGAGAGTGACGTGTGTTTGTCACTCTCCATTATTATTTCAGCCTAAAATAACTACCACATTTATTCCTTGTACATCGGACAAAAAACGTATATTTGTCGCGACATGAAACCACAACCTATTTTTTAGTATGAGCAATAACAATCAGAAGTCTGCCTATGGCTTCGACACTAGAGCAGTACACGGTGTTGGAGGGAAGAATCCTTTCGGTGCACTGGCAACACCTATCTACCAAACCTCGACTTACGTATTTGACAATGCAGAGCAGGGTGGTGCCCGTTTTGCCCTAGAGGAGCCTGGTTATATCTACAGTCGCCTTGGCAATCCTACATGCACTCAAGTAGAAGAGAAGCTAGCTCTTTTGGAAGGTGCAGAAGCCGCTATCGCATGCGCCTCAGGAATGGGAGCTATCACTTCTGCCCTATGGGTACTCCTACGACAGGGCGACCACATGATTGCACACAAGACTCTCTACGGTTGTACCTACGCTTACTTTTGCCATGGTCTTAGTCGGTATGGCATTGATGTCTCTTTCGTGGACATGACAGATCCAGAGGAGGTACGTAAGGCTATTCGACCAAATACGAAAGTAGTTTATTTCGAAAGCCCCGCTAATCCTACCATGGAGATGATAGATATAGAAGCTATCGCTCAGATTGCGCACCAGGAGGAGGGCATCACAGTAGTAGCAGACAACACCTATTGCACCCCTTATCTATGTCGTCCTCTCGAATATGGCGTGGATGTAGTGGTACACTCTGCCACCAAGTATCTCAATGGCCATGGAGATGTGATTGCAGGATTTGTAGTCGGTTCGGCTGAATACATCACTCAAGTACGACTACTTGGCGTGAAAGACCTCACTGGTGCATGCCTTGGACCTCTAGAGGCATTTCTCATCTCAAGGGGCATGAAGACTCTCTCTATCCGTATGGATCGTCACTCTGAGAATGCCCAAAAGGTAGCCGAGTACCTAGCCAATCATCCCAAGGTTGCCCATGTAGAATATCCGGGGCTGGACAGCTTTAAATACAAAGCGCTTGCTGATAAGTACATGAAGCTTCCTGGAGGTATGATTTCCTTTGAAATTGAAGGCGGCAAGCCTGCTGGTCAAAGGCTCATCAATGCCTGCAAACTATGTGCAATTGCCGTATCGCTAGGTGATACCGAGACCCTCATCCAGCACCCTGCGAGTATGACCCATAGCCCATATACTCCGGAAGAGTGTGCTGCTGCCGGTATCTCTCAGGGGCTTGTGCGTCTCTCCATAGGGCTCGAAAACGTGGAGGATATCATCGACGATCTTGAGCAAGCACTTATGCAAGTATAAATAGGGCGGAAAGGACAATCGTCAGATTGAGAGGGGTGGGCAATTGCCCACCCCTCTCAATTTTTGTAAAATAGTCGCTATTCTTTGGAGAGAAGCGGAGAATTAGGTAAATTCGCAAGATAAAAGATGCGTAAAAGACATAAGTAGATGAGACGTAACGTATGTAGATGGGCTTTTTGGGTCTTGGCTTTTGTATTAATAGCCCCAATATCGGAAGCGCGAGACAATAAAGGGCGATTTGTGGTGGTTATTGATCCAGGACATGGTGGTAAAGATAGTGGAGCCAAGGGGCGCAATTCTTTGGAGAAGAATATTGTACTAGATGTCGCCCTTCAGACGGGGGCAAGGATAAAAGCTCTCAATCCCAATATCATCGTACACTATACGAGAGATGATGATACCTTTATCGGACTGAAGCAAAGGGCAGTCTTTGCCAACAATAAGAAAGCTGATCTATTTGTCAGTATCCATGCCAATTCTCACAAGACTAGTTCTCCTCACGGCGCTGAGACTTTTGTACTTGGGTTGCACCGTACGCAAGACAATCTAAGTGTGGCAATGAAAGAGAACTCCGCTATCCTCTACGAGAAGGATTATACCGTCACTTATCAGGGATTCGATCCTAATCAAAGTGAGAGCTATGTTATATTCAACTTTATACAGAATAAGCACTTGGAGCAAAGCATTGCACTCGCCGATATCATACAGGATGGATTGGTAAGTACTGGGCTATTCAATAGGGGAGTAAAGCAAGATGGGTTCCTAGTACTTCGTGAGGTAGCGATGCCAAGTGTATTGATAGAATTGGGGTTTATTAGCAATAGAGAAAACGAAAACTATATGCGCTCTAAAAAGGGGAGTCAAGAACTTTCCAATAAGATTGCCAAGGCAATAGTAGAGTACGAAGAAAAACTATCGGAGCGTTCAAGTAAAGAGACAAACTCAGAAACCGTTAAAGCCTCTAATGAAAAGACAAACAGCGATGCTATCTACTATCGCATCCAAGTCTTGGCAGATAAGAGAAAATTAAGCCCGAATCACTTCAAGGGTTACACAGAAGTAGTCCGGAGCTATAAGGAAGGAGATTTTTACAAATATACCCTCTATAACACCAAAGATCTAGAAGAGGCAAAACGCCTACAGAAGGAACTAAAGGGGAAATACAAAGACTGCTTTATCGTAGGCTTTGACGGAAATGACAATAAAGTGGGGAGCTATTATTAATATGATGACAAGAAGCAAACACTATTCGCCACACACCAAGATGGCGGACTTGGTCAGTGACCATTACAAGATTCTTCTCCTAATCTACCGATTCGATATACCACTCGGGATGGGGGAAAAGACAATCAAAGAGATTTGTGAAGAATATGATGTGGACGTAGAGACCTTTCTCTTCATTGTCCACTTCCTCCTCTTCAGAGAGGGGACAGGATCCCAAGAGCTACACAAGAAGCTGTCTCTCCCTCTGATCATCCGCTTCCTAAGGAATAGCCATAGCTATTTCCTCGATTATCGGCTCCCCGAGATCAAGCGGAATATGATGGAGGCAGTCGGTGAAGCGCCTCAGGACATCCAATTTGTCATCAATAAGTATTTTGACGAATACCAGCAAGAGGTATTTCAACACATGAAGTATGAAAATGAAGTGGTCTTTCCCTATGCTGAGGCTTTAATGGAAGGTGCGAAAGATCCAGACTACTCGATTAGTACTTTTGAGAAGATGCACGATCAAGTAGAGCTAAAGATGCTGGAGCTGAAAAATATATTCATCAAGTATTACCCCATGGCGACGGATTATAAGGTCAACAACATACTTCATGACTTATTTACCTGCAGTGAAGAGCTCCACAATCACAACGATGTGGAGGACTTCGTCTTCATACAAATAGTCAAGGAACTTGAGGAGGAAGTACTCTAATGGCTAATAAGAAGTATTATACGGTACTCATGGCTTTGGGAGATGAGGGTAGTGCATGCCATCTAGGACGCATCCTAGAGATACAAAACGTAATCGGGCTCCACATTGAACGCCTCAAAGATCCCTTTATGCTTGTGGAAACCACGAAAGCTCTCGTGCCTGATTTACTGATTGTTTCTCCAACTATATTGTCAGCTCCCATGATCCCCAGCTTCAAGGAGGTACTCGGGAGGCATGAGCTCAAAATTGTCTCGTATTGCACTACACTGGTCGAAGCTGACCTAGTCCAGCATTTCAACGGAAAGATCCTCTCGACTGATGACGAAAACGAAGTCATTAACGTCATAGAGAGTGTACTAGAGGTAGAGAACAACGACGCCAACGAGATGGTACTCACACCTCGAGAGCAAGAGGTAGTCATCGCTGTGGTCAAGGGATTGACTAATAAGGAGATTGCCGATACTTTATTCCTTTCCACTCATACCATCATCACGCACCGTAGAAACATTGCGAGGAAACTCAATATTCATAGTCCTTCTGGACTTACGATATACGCGATTATGAATAAATTAGTCACCCTTGATGAGATCAAAGATCATATCTGATCGGTATCATGGCTGGCATCTACTTACACATCCCCTTTTGTCAAAAGAAGTGCCTCTACTGTGACTTCTACTCCGTGGTGAGTGGTAGCCAGATAATCGGTTTTACCAAAGCTATACAGATAGAGGCACGAAAAAGATCTTATGAACTCTCTGGAAAGAAAATTGACACCATATACTTTGGAGGAGGCACCCCTTCGATGCTCTATCATAAGTATATTGGAGAGATTTTGCAAACCCTTAGAGACGCATACGATGTCGCACCAGATGTAGAGATTACCATGGAATGCAATCCAGGTGATGTCTCTCAAATGGATATTGCTCGATTGATTAACTACGGGGTGAATCGATTCAGTATCGGTGCGCAGAGCTTTCAACCCAAGCTTCTCAAAACTCTTGGTCGCAGGCACAATGCAGAAGAAACGAAGGAACTCTTTGGGTATCTCCGCAGCGAAGGTATTACCAATATATCACTAGATCTCATTTATAGTATCCCAGGAGAAGATCTTGACCTTCTTAGGCGAGATCTCGATCACATTCTCCACCTCAATCCCGAGCACATATCAGCATACGATTTGATATATGAGCAAGGCACTCCTTTCTATGAGATGAGGGAGCAGGGTTCGCTTATAGAGATTCCCGAGGAGCTATCCATCCAGATGGCACATAAGGTACGTGAAGTACTAAGCCTCGGTGGATACGAACAGTACGAGATATCTAACTATGCCAAGCCTGGCTATCGCTCAAGGCATAATAGCAGCTACTGGCAAGGTCTGCCATATATAGGGCTTGGACCATCTGCCCACAGCTACCAGGACTCTTGGCGCTCGTGGAATGCTTCTTCTCTTAACGATTACAATAGCCAGCTACTCCACAATGCGGGCTTTCTAACCCGTAACTACGAACGGATTTCCCCCGAAATGGCCTATGAGGAGTATCTACTCACTCGCCTCCGCACCAAAGAGGGGATTTCGCTCTCAGAGATGGAAGCGAAGGGCTTCCCCATACCTCAAAAGAAGATAGAGGAGAGCATCGCTGAAGGATTGCTGGAGCAAATAGGCAATCGCTTTGCTTTGACAGAAAAGGGACTAGACTATGCAGATAGAGTTATTTTCAACTTAGTTAATGGATAATGTTTTCACATACCACATTTTTGACAAGAAAAAGGCGGAGCGTGCGCAAGTACGCTCAAGAAAAAATCAATCCTGAAGTACTTCAAGATATATTAGAAGCAGGACTCAGAGCTCCGACCTCCAAGAATAATAGAGGGACTCGTTTCATCGTCATAGAAGACAAAGCGATGCTCCAAACCATTAGCGAATGCCGTGAGCATGGGAGCTCATTCTTGGCAGGAGCTTCACTCGCCATAGTAGTTTGTAGCGATGGCAACAAAAGCGCACGACCATATTCCGACTGTGCGGTAGCTGCCTCCTATATGCAGCTGGCGATAACCGATAATGATCTGGGCTCATGCTGGTGTCATATTGAAGACACCACATCCCCAAAAGGAGCTACAGCAGAAGAATACATCAAGTACAAGCTCGATCTCCCCAATAGTTTTAAAGTCCTCTGTGTGCTCGGAATTGGCGAAGTCGCTGAGGAGGATATGCTCAAACCACGTGAACGGGAGATCGAGTGGGAGCGCACTTATATAGGTCGATATGAAGAGCGAGAAGTGTAAGTTTGCCCTTATCGGAAGCGGGAGAGTCGCCAGTCACTTAGCACCTGCTTTGATAGCTGGCGGTATGGAGTGCGTAGCAGTCTATAGCCCCACATATTCCAATGCAGAAGCACTCGCTAGCAAGGTAGGGAGCAAGGTGATGAATCTACCAAAGCTAGTCGCTAACGAAGTAGACTTCGTGCTACTCTCTGTCAAGGACGATGCGATTACCGAGGTGACAAAAGCTTTCCCCATAGGCTATCCCTCAGTAGTGCTCCACACCTCTGGTGGCACCTCTATCAATGCACTCGCCCCAATCAGGCATAGAGGCGTGCTCTACCCCATGCAGACCTTTTCGCTAGATAGAGACCTCTGCATTCCCGATATCCCCATATTTACAGAAGCAACAGATGAGTTTACCCTCAATATGATTGGTCGTATTACACATGTCCTCGGGAGCAAAGAGGTACATCCTCTTTCTAGCGATGAGCGTGTGAGACTACACCTTGCCTCTGTCTTTGCCTGCAACTTTGTCAATCATCTATATGCCCAAGCCGACCGTGTGATGAAGAGTATAGGGTTGGACTTTTCTCTTCTAGCACCTCTAGTAGAGGAGACTCTGTCAAAGGCGATAGACAATGCTCCTCATTCAGTACAGACTGGTCCTGCTACCCGTAGAGACCAAAAGACCATCGACCGACATCTCGCTCTACTTCAGGGTGATGCGCACAGAATATATGAAGTAATAACCCAATCCATTATCCATGAGCAGTTTCCCGATTGATCTTAGCCATATCGAGGCAGTACTATTTGACGTGGACGGTGTCCTCTCTAAAGTTACAACTGCCCTCGACACCAATGGACAACCAGCCCGCACCGTCAATGTCCGTGATGGCTACGGCATCCGTGAAGCCATCAAAAGAGGTATCACCGTGGGTATTATCTCTGGAGGTATATCAGATAGTATTCGCATGCGCTATGCCAACCTCGGGGTAAAGCATATATATATGGGAGCAAGCTTAAAGATTGAGGCGCTTGAAGACTTTCTCCATAAAACTGGTATCAAAAGTAGCCAATGTATCTTTGTGGGTGATGATATTCCCGACATTCCTGTGATGAAATATTGTGGATTCTCTATAGCGCCCAAAGATGCCTCTCCTGAAGCCAAAGCCATCGCCCACCATATTCTACCCATCAAGGGAGGGCACGGTGTAGCGAGAGCGGTTCTCGAAGAGCTTCTAAAGGTAAAAGGGCTTTGGATGTGTGACGAACATGCTTTTGGTTGGTAGTATGAAAATGGATAAATCACACCCCTTGGCTCATCTTCTTGAGGGCAAACGAATCGTACTAGGATCACAATCCCCTAGACGCATCGAAATCCTCTCACAGCTAGGACTTCCCTTCGAGTGCCGACCTAGCCATGCCCCCGAGGATCACGACAAATACACCAAAGCCGAAGATGTCCCACAGCTCCTTGCACACCGCAAAGCAGAATATCTACGATCAACACTAGCACCAAACGAGCTACTCATTACAGCCGATACCATCGTGATTTTAGGAGAAGAAATCATCGAAAAGCCCAAAGACTTAGCAGACGCTAAGTGCTTCCTAGAAAAACTCTCGGGTCAATGGCATAAAGTCATCACCGGATATTGTATCCTTAGTCATGATAAAGAGTATCAAGCCAGCGTAGAGAGCAGTATTCGATTTGCCGAGCTCCATCCTGATGAAATTGAATATTACATTACTAGGTATCAGGTTCTTGACAAAGCAGGTGCCTATGGCATTCAAGATTGGATTGGGCTCATCGGCGTAGCTGAGATACGAGGGTCGTACCACAATGTAATGGGACTTCCGTCAGCACATCTCTATAGTAACCTCAAAAAATTCCTCTCCTGGAACAAGACAGTGGAGATCTCAGAGTCGAAGAATTTTGATCAAACTAGCGGAGCCAATTGCCCTTATTGAAAGTCGTTTCACTGAAATTTAATAATCAAATATCATCCAAAACAGAAAAACTATGGCAAGATCGACAACAAAGGCAGATTTGATAGCATCTGCCAACGGACAATTTGACAAGATGTGGAAACTCATCGACAGTATGAGCGGGGAACAACAGTCGGCAACTTTCGCAGAAGAGATGGCTACGGCAGGTAAGGAAACGCATTGGGGAAGGGACAAGAACCTGCGAGATGTGCTTGTACACCTGTACGAGTGGCATTATCTACTGTTGGATTGGGTGCAGGCCAATAGTAACGGCGAACCTAAGCCATTTCTTCCCGAACCATATAATTGGAGGACATACCCCGCAATGAACGTGGAGTTTTGGAAGAAGCACCAAAGCACATCGCTGACGGAAGCAAAGACAAAATTGAAAGAGAGCCATAAAGATGTGATGGCACTGATAGAGAGTTACTCTAATGACGAACTTTTTGTCAAAGGCACATTGGCTTGGACAGGCACTTCTCCACTTGGCTCTTACTGTGTTTCGGTAACGGCAAGCCATTACGATTGGGCGATGAAAAAGATAAAGGTGCACATCAAAACATCTAAGAAATAACACAAGAAAGTATTTTAATTAGGATTGTTTACATGTCAAAAAGAAAAGGGCTGACTCCACAAAATGGAATCAGCCCTTTATGGTTGCTTCGTATCCAACCAAAAACTCAATTATTAACCATGAGTACAGACAGGCTCACGTTATTCAGGACATTGAGACAGCAATATTTTGAAATACGTGAGGCATAGCGAATCCTAGTAATTGACAGAAGAGATGATACAATTCTGAGTACTAAAAAGGCTGAAAAGCAGTCAACTTTGTGTATTTTTGCGTCAAGTAACCACTTAATATATTCTAGTTTCTTTTATTATAATGGCAAATACAATTGAAATCCTCAACCCTGCGCGACAAATAGTCGTGGGTGTACAGTATCTTTTTGTGGCATTTGGTGCCACGGTATTGGTTCCCCTGCTTGTAGGGTTAGACCCATCTGCAGCACTATTTTCTGCTGGAATAGGCACACTGATATTCCACCTAGTCACCAAGGGCAAGGTCCCCATCTATCTTGGGAGTAGCTTTGCCTTTATTGCACCTTTGATTGCGGCCTCCGAACTCTATGGGGTGAACGGTGCACTATTGGGTATTGTCGGAGTGGCTTTTGTCTTCCTCCTGATGTCCTTTTTTGTGAAACTGCTGGGGACTAAGTTTATAAATCGGCTCTTCCCACCCGTTGTGATTGGTCCAGTAATCATGCTCATCGGTCTCTCTCTTTCGGGAGCAGGAGTCAATATGGCAAAGGAGAACTGGCTACTGGCGATTGTCTCTCTGATTACGGCTATTGTCGTGACGCTCTACGCCAAGGGTCTGATGAAGTTGATTCCTATCTTTTGCGGCATCATCGTGGGTTATCTCACAGATATTATCTTCTTTGATGTCGACTTCACTCAGATAGCCGAAGCGAAGTGGTTTGCCCTCCCTGCTCTTACTATTCCAAAAGAGTTTAGCTGGGAACCCATCCTCTTTATGATACCCGTTGCGATTGCTCCCGTGATAGAACACATCGGCGATGTCTATGTGGTAGGGACAATTGCGGGGAAAAATTTTGTCAAAGACCCAGGACTGCACCGTACACTCCTAGGCGATGGTCTAGCTTGCCTTACAGCTTCATTTCTTGGAGCACCTCCTGTTACCACCTACTCTGAGGTCACTGGAGCAATGTCTCTTACCAAAGTGACGATGCCACGGGTGCTTAGGGTCACTGCTATCACAGCCATTCTTTTTTCTCTAGTAGGGAAAGTGAGTGCTCTGCTCAAGAGTATTGATCCAGCTATATTGGGAGGGATTATGCTACTATTATTCGGGACAATTGCAGGAGCTGGTATCAATAATCTACTCAATAGCAAAGTAAATCTCAGTAGTTCACGAAATATCGTCATTATCTCTGTTACACTCACCACAGGTATTGGTGGAGCCCTACTACAGATGGGGAGCTTCACTCTCTCAGGAATTGGTCTATCTGCTCTCATCGCCGTACTACTCAACCTATTACTACCAGAGACAGAAGAGGATCGCCGCCCTACCATTTCACCCCAAGAAAATAAGGGAGAGCGCTGATTAAACTTTTGCCTTATACTCCTATCAAATGTATAAGTAAGACCCTTAAGATAATATAAAAGGGTGCCGACTAGGGGTGAAGTTTACTATTTAATAGTATCTTGCCTAACAAACAAGAGTGATGAGTGACTATTTTTAAACACAAAAGAAGAGATAAATATGAAGAGGTTTGATTGGATAGTGGGAGGACTATTGGGTCTCTTTTTAGCCGCACCAGCTATGGCACCAAATATCGCTGCTCAAGATGATGGTTATATCACTCCATCTAGGGCGCGCGAGATGAGGGCAAAAGCGGAGCAGGAGAAGAAGGCTGCTGAAAAGCGATTAGCCGAAAAACGTGCTGCCCAAGAGGCAGAGCAACTCAAAGCAGAGAAGGAGTACCAAGAGCAGATGACTGATTGGTACAATCGCCGTGATATGAAGGTCACCATTGAGGAGATGGAGCAAAACCTTGACCAAATCGACGGTCGTTCGGCGACAAATCGCACCCCAAAGGGTGGGACATATAGCCAGAGACTTCGTCGATTCAGCAACAATTCTGATGTGGTGGTACTGGAGAATGTAGATCGGGTCTACGTGATGGACGGCTACGACTACTATGACCCATGGAGCAATAGCTACTACGGTCGGGATTGGGATAGCGGTGTAAATATCATCATCAATCATGGTGGTTATTACCCTTATTACAATAGTTGGCACAGCCCATATTACTACGGCTGGTACAGTCCATGGTCTTCTTGGAGCTACCCATGGTACGATCCTTGGTATGATCCATGGTATACACCACGCTACTATTATGGATGGGGCTATAGCAGACCATGGCGCTATGGTCGCTACTACGGTGGTTATTATGGTGGCTACTGGGATGGTTACTATGGATACAATAGCTACTGGGATGGGTACTACGATGGTAGGTATAGCAGCCGCTACGAAAGGCGCAACTACAATACCTATGGTAGAAGCAGTGGCGGATATTACGACCGCTCTATGGCAAATAGCGAGTATGGCCGTGCGCTCGGCACTGGAGTACAGACACGTATGAGTGAGACACGCTCCAACGGTTATTACGACCGCAATAGCAATAGTGGAACCTACAATAGTGGCTCCAACCGTAGCGGAAGCGTAACTCGCAATCAAGGGACTTCCAACAGCTGGAACCGTAATCAAAGTGTGCCTAGAAGGACAAACAACGAGAGCAATAGTTGGAATTCTAACACAAATACTCGCTCAAATAGTAGCTACAGCAACCCTAGCCGCAACAGTAGCTCAAGTAGCTCTTCTGGCAACAGCGGGGGTACCGTTCGTAGCACAAGGTCTTCTGGTCGTACTCGATAATTTACATAATGACTTTGACAATGATGAAAAGATATATAGTATATGGGCTGGGCATTGCGCTAGCCTCCTTTGTGGGGCTGGGTGCAAGCGCGCAAGCTCCTTCAGATGCATATCGTAATGCCCAAAAGGAACTAACTGGGACAGCACGTGCGCAAGCTCTTAGTGGAGCGATAGGGGCATTTGGAGCAGATGCTTCAGCTATTACCATCAACCCGGCAGGTAGTGGTCTATTTACTACCTCAGCGCTATCGTTTTCATTTGAAGCTGGTCAGGGCATAGCAAACTCTATCTGGACTGGGAAAAACGACAGCTTCACGACTAGTGATAAGTGGGCGATTGGGACGGTGAATAACTTTAGTATCACTTCTCCTCTCGTATCAAGAAGTACCGATCACTCATGGAACATCAATTGGGGTTTTACCTACAATAGAGACTATGACTATCGTCGCAATTATGGGATGATCAACTCTGCTCCTGAGTATGGGCTTACAGACTACATTGCTTTTGAGGCAAGCCGTATCGAAGCCCCTTGGGATACTAAGTATATCACTCCTATTATCGATATCGCAAGAGATGCTCGATGGATAGAAGCCTTTTCGCTAAATCCAGCGATACCCGAGGGCAAGATGAAGCGCTATCGGACAGTTTATAGTGCCACAGAGATTGGGTACAATCCTCAGGCCGGTGTTTATCATCTCTTTACGCCTGCTGCCTCAAAACTTTCTGTCCAAGAAAGTGGCTATAGGAATAACTACGATATGAACATTGGGATGGGCTTCTCAGACAGATACTATATCGGTGCTACACTCAAGATTAATACTTTCGCGACTTCCAGGATAGCTACTTACATTGAGGATTTCAATGATAATTACAACAATCAGATATACAAGAGCGACCTCAATTATACTACAGGACTCTCTACAGAAGGGACCTCTATCGGTCTTAATATCGGTGGTCTAGCTGCAATCGGAGACTTTGGTCGCATCGGTATCTCCTATATGTTGCCCCAGTTTGCGAACTTCAACGAAGTTTACTGGGCAAAGGCGAGTGGTAACAATGCCGCTTTCCAAGGCGATGAGTATGTATCAAAGACTATTTCTGATCAAGAGAGTAGCTATCGAGCTCTGCTCCCTGGGAAACTGTCTATAAGTGCACTTGCTTTCCTTGGTCGATTTGGTTTTGTGAGCTATGACTATCAGATGCGCAATCTTGGTAGTAGCAAGCTATATCTTCCTAATGGAGGTAACGAACTCTCTGAGTCTGCTTTCATCAGAGAAGACTTTGGAGTAGAGCACAGCCATCACCTAGGTATTGAGGTACGTCCTATCTCTATGCTAGCTTTGCGCGCAGGATACAGCTTTACCGGCAATCCGATGAAGGCAGAGCAACTACGTAAAGAGCCTACCGAAGGGCTATCCTATAGCTATGTCCCATCAGGCTATATTACCGACTTTGTTCTACCACGTAGTTATCAGACAATTTCAGCCGGTGTTGGTCTCAATCTAAGCAGTCGCACCACGCTAGATTTAGCTTATGTCTATGGTAAGCGTACCGAAAAAGTCTACCCATTTAGTGGTAGTAGTGCTACAGGCATGATTGTTGATGAGGTTAATGGGCAGGAGATTCGTGACAACGTTCACATGGCAGTCAAAGGTGGTGACCTAACAACTGATAAGCATAAATTCGTTGCAACACTCAATTTCCGCTTCTAAACCAAGTATGAATAAAAGAGAAGGGGCTTTAGTCAATAAGGACTAAAGCCCCTTTATCGTTGTGGTTTATGACAGCTCTAGGCAGGCGACGAAATATGTGTCATTGAGAAGTGGCGTGAGAGGATAGAGACCAGTAGTGAGATCTTTTCTGCAATCTGATAGGTAGAGTGGCTTAGGGGTCACTAGTGATTGGAGCAAAGCATCCTCTCTTGTAAGTATCATGAAGCGACCACCCTGCCCTTCTGTGAGCCAATCACGCCGAAGACAGATGGCTACATAGCCCATCGTGGGACGCACATTTACTTCGAGGCATGGGACAAACCGCTCCATCCCATTATCCCTATACAATGCTGTATCCACACCTATCACTCCCTCATAAGATCCTAATGGTAAGTCAGCTAACCCGGAATACAACGCTTCGATGTACCTCTGATCATCCATCGGACAGCTATCCAACCAACTTCCCTTATACCTACCACGTTCTGTAATTGCACGGTGACGGCCGAGATAACCTATCTCTCCCTCCTTTGTGTGCCAAAATTCATAGCCCCACTCCTCAGTAATAGGATAGAAAGGCTCGATAAAAAGTCGTTTTTGAGGTTGCTGACCCAAACGACGTGTAATTATCGTATTGGGATTCTGAGAAGCGGATATAAATTGAATTCCTCTGCCCGAACTGCTAAAATCCTCTTTGAGTACCCACTCCCCTTGCTCTATATTGTCCTCTAGTGACACCACTTTTGGAGGGGTATAGTAAAATAAATCAGGAGCATTTCTATAGACAGCATGCCATAGAGCTATACTAAGGCAACGACTCCCCAATGACCTCATTTCTTCCAAAGTATAGGGTAAGTCCACCAGCGGAAAGATACCCATCAGCTCTGGAGACCACCCCCAAGGAAGCACTTCCGAAATCTGCCTGCTATCTACCACCAATCGCTCACACATCAGTTCTTGTGGCAATGGGGTGGAGATGTAGACCATATCATCCGGATAGGCATAATAAAGCGGAAGTGTCTGAAGATCCTTTCGCAACTGCCGTACCATCTTTGGAGGTGTATAGTTGCTGATACCTTGCTCTACCGCCGCCTCATAACCGGGATTGAAATAGTGTACCTTCATTCTAAATGAGTGATGCCACGCCTCATCCCATGGGATAGCGTGGCATCATACTATTGCTCAAATTAATTACTCCTCTGTCTTAACATCCTCTGTAGAGCTAGTAGATTTCTTTCCAGCCTCTACGATTTCCTGCTTCCGTGCCTGAAGTCTCTCAATCTTAGCGGTGAGATCATCGATTTTCTTCTGTATCTGCATCACCATTGGATTATCCGGCGAAGCATTGAAGAACCCGATGTTATTTTCATACTGTAAGCGCTCCTCTTCAAGCGGAGTAATATTACGCTCAATATTCATTATCTCATCGCTCAGTTGTTCGGAAGATAGTGCCCCAAGCTCCTTATTGAAGTCCACCTCGCGAGCTCGGAAGTCTCTACGAGGTTCGCTACCACGGCGATTGTTATTACTTCTGCGCTCGTTGTGACGACGAGGGGTATTCCTTCTATCACCTTCTCCTTTTAATCGACGCAATGCACCGTAATATCTATTGAGGACGTCTCCTTTTTGATCATCAGGCACTGGACCGACCGATGCCCATTCAGCTTCTATCGCAGTAAGCTCAGCCGAAGGATCCTCCAACTTTTGTCTTTCAAGTGCTTCAATCTTATCGGCTATTTCCTGCTTTCGAGCCAGATTATCTTCACGGCTTGCACGTCGAGGAGGGGTATAATTCTCCTTTTTTTGCTCAAAGAAGATATCGCAAGCTTTGCGGAAACGTCTCCATAGTTTCTGAGCTTCGCCGACACGTGTCCCTAATTTGGAAATGGTAGTCCACTCCTTTTGGAGATTCTTCAACTTGTCAGAAGTACTCTGCCACTCTGTGCTATCCTTAAGCTCCTCAGCTTCAGCCACGATTTCACGCATCCGCTCAAGCTTAGGAGTAATCTCCTCACTCAATTCGCGAAGGAATGTACGACGCTGGAGATAAAATTCATCCACTGCTACACGGAATCTCATATTCACCTCATTGAGCTTACCTTTTGGCACACGTCCGGCACCCTTCCACTCCTTGCGGATAGCCTCCATCTTTTCCTCATAATCATGCCATCCGGCACGATTTTTTGGCAAAGTCACGAGAAGGTTTTCCAACTTCTCGATGATTTCCACTTTATGGGTAAAATTCTGCTCCTCCTTCTCACGAAGATCCTTAAAGTAATCATCGTGGCGCTTATTGATTACGGTAGAAGCATCCTTAAAGTCTTTCCACATACTCTCGCGAAATTCGGGTGCCACCGGTCCCGTCTCCTTCCACAAGTCATGAAGCGTTTGTAGCTCCTTGAATGCCTTCACCACATCTGGTTCATCGGCAAGTGCCTTAGCCTTTTCGATGAAGCTCTCCTTTTCAGTGCGATTGTGCTTGAAGTCATACTCCTGAGCCGCTTTATTCAGTTTGTTAATCTCGTAATGCTTCTCTAGGAGGGCTGAGTACTTCGAGAGTAGTTCGCTGCGAAGATTTTCTGGCACACGACCGATGTTTTTCCACTCGTTACGGATATTTTCAAACTCATTACGAATCTTAAAGAAATCATCTGTAGAGTCGAGGTTTGCCTCCAATCTAGAGATTAGAGCTTGCTTACGCTTATAATTTTCCTCCCTTTCTGCCTTCTCCTCTTCATCCTTCTTTGCTTGAAGCTCATGGAAACGTGTGCGAAGATTGATGAAAAGAGCCACTAAGTCATCGTTTTCGTCGCTCTTTTCCTCCCCATTTTCCGATGTCTCATCAAGCTCCTCTTCGTCCGAAGCTAAAGGCTCCTGATGATTGATCAATCTCTTGAGGCGTTTCATATCTTGGAGATCAGGAAGCTCCTCCTTATTCACCATCTCTGATAGATAGTCAAGTAGCCCCTTTGCCGTAAGCTTAGAAGTATCCACCGATTGCTCCTCAGCAACCTCGGATTCAACCTCCACCGCTGGTGCCTGCTCATTCGTCTGCTCCACCTCAGCCGGTGTAGCTACTTCTTTCTCCTCTCCTGGTGTCAATAGAGTATTGTCCTGCTCCATATTCAGTCCTTTTCTTTAGTTAAGATTAAACCGCCAAAAAACTGTTCAGCGGATACAAATTGTACGCCCTCCCTAGTTTCTATCCCATTGGGCGGTTAAAGTTACCAAAAAAATCAGAACCTTTCCTATATTCTTTGCTACAAACTTGCCGTCCTCTCTATAGAGAGACCGGAGTTTCTCTATAGAGAGACCGGAGTTTCTCTATAGAGAGACTGGAGTTTCTCTATAGAGAGAACCCGAGACAACACCATAGGAACCGCCCTTGTTCCCTAGCCCACATCTGAGATTAATTGCTTAAATTTGCGCCAGATAGATAAAATGGCTATTTCAAATAAGGATAGTAAGATTTTAGATTGAGACAATACAATACAAATAATCTCTCCAATGGGCTAAAGGTGGCACTACTTCACTCAAAGAGTAAGGTGGTTTACACTGGCTTTGCCATCCATTCAGGGAGTAGGAATGACCCTGGAGGGCTACCTGGGCTGGCGCACTTTGTAGAGCACACTCTATTCAAGGGCACAGAGCGACGACGTGCTTGGCATATCATCAACCGCATGGAGCGAGTGGGTGGCACACTCAATGCCTATACGACCAAGGATACCACTTTCGTTTACACCGCAGCCCCTAGGCACGAACTTCGACGGAGCATAGAGCTCCTCAATGATCTCATCCGCCACGCCAACTTTCCTCCACACGAGCTTGAGAGGGAAAAGGTGGTCATCGAAGATGAAATCAATATTTACAAGGACTCCCCTTCCGACCTTATCTTTGATGACTTTGAGGAGCGTCTCTTTGCAGGGCATCCTATGGCTCATCCTATACTGGGTGACGCTCACAGTCTCAAGAAGATATGCCGTGAAGATTGTATCGATTATATACAGAAGGCTTTTCATCCGACCCAGATGATTTTCTTCTGTATGGGGCAGGTATCACCTCAGAGGTTTGACACCCTATGTGAGGAGCTGCTCTCGGAGCCTTTTCCTGTATCCGACGGACACCCTAAGCAAAGCGTCCCTGAAATCACGCTATTTAAGGAAATCAAAAAGACCTCTAACCACGAAGCGAATACTCTGATTGGAGGTGGTGCGCCCACATTATCAGATCGTGATCGTACAGAGGCTGCTCTTCTGATGAATATTCTTGCCGGTCCTGGCATGAATAGTCGGCTCAATATCCAGCTAAGGGAGCGAAGAGGATGGGTATATGGAGTAGAATCTTCCCTCACCACACTCCCAGATATAGGCTGGTGGCAAATCTACTTTGGCAGTGACCCCAAGCATGCTGAGCAGGCGCTCAAGGTCACACTTGATGAGCTCCATCGCCTACGGGAAGTCCCTCTCTCCCCCACAACCCTCCGAGCTTGGAAAAAGCAGGCAATTGGGCAAGCCCAAATGGGGACAGAGGAGAGCGAGTCGGTATTTCTCAACTTTGGTCGCCAATTGCTCCTGAAGGGACGCTATGACGATATTACAGAACTTGCTTCTCGTCTGGAGAGCATCACGCCAGAAGGCTTACAGGCTGTAGCACGGAAGCTCTTTGATCCACAGAATATTTCACAACTTAGATATCTAGGAAAGTCCGATGAATAAGCATCTCATATTGATGGCAACAATCATAGCACTGACACTCAGTGCTGCCTCGTGTAAAGAGAAGAAAGATAATCAAACCAATCAAGCGACTGCAGAGACTCGTACGCTCCAGCCGTCGCCCTTTTCTCCCGACAGCGCTTATAAACACATTGAGCGTCAAATAGCCTTTGGCCCTCGCATTCCCAATACAGAAGGGCATAGAGCCACATCTCAATACTTTGTACAAGAGCTCAAAACTTTGGGCATTCCCGTGATAGAGCAACGAGCAACCCTTACAGCCTTCGATGGTACAAAGCTAGAAGCGACAAATGTGATTGCGACCTACCGACCAGAAGCCACAGATCGCATCATGCTTTTTGCCCATTGGGATACTCGTCCATGGGCTGATAGGGAGAGCAACGAGGAGCTTCGCCTACGTCCCATCCCAGGAGCCGACGATGGTGCAAGTGGTCCAGGCATGATGCTCGAGATTGCTCGCCTACTTTCAGAAGTAGGACTACAAAATATAGGGGTAGACCTTATGTTTTTCGACGCAGAAGATTATGGTCAGCCAGATTGGATTGGCGACTATACGACTGATCGTACCGAGACTTGGGCTCTCGGCACACAGTACTGGACGCAAAATACTCACGTAGAGGATTATCAGCCAAAGTTTGGCATACTTCTCGATATGGTGGGGGCTAAGGAGGCACGGTTTCTCCGCGAATATTTCTCTCAAGAAGCAGCGGGAAATAGGATTACAGACATCTGGCGTACTGCCACCGAACTTGGACACGATCGCTATTTTATCAATAAGATGGGCGGGGCAATCACTGATGATCACTACTTTGTGATTAGAAATCTACGCATCCCTTGCATCAATATCATCAACTACGATGGAGACTTTCCTCCCTATTGGCATACTCATAACGACAATATGGACAACATCAGCAAGGAGACACTCAAAGCTGTTGGTGAGACTGTTTGGCAAGTATTAGTGGATTTAGATCAAGGTTATATACAATAATTAGTATAAAGGAGGGTTATGAAAAGGAGGGTATCCATTTATCAAGTACTGCCAAGACTATTTGGCAACCAGAATAGCACGAATCAGCCCCACGGCAGCTACGAGACCAATGGCGCCGGTAAGCTAAATGACTTTACAAGTGAACGACTAAAGGCTATAAAGGACTTAGGCTGTACACACATCTGGTACACGGGTGTGATAGAGCACGCCACCAAGACTGCTTTCGGCGACCACATACCGGCTAATCATCCCGCTGTTGTCAAGGGAGAAGCTGGTTCGCCATACGCCATTACCGACTACTACGATATAGCCCCTGAGCTTGCCTCCAGACCACAAGAGCGGATGAAGGAGTTTGAGGCATTGGTACAGCGCACGCATCGTGAGGGTATGGGAGTCATCATCGACTTTGTGCCCAACCACCTCTCTAGGGCGTATCGAAGCGATGCCAAAGAGAGCTATATTCACGATTTCGGTGAAGACGATAATACACGTGTCGCCTTTGCACCCAACAACAACTTTTATTACCTCCCCGGACAGACGCTAGAACTCAAGTGGGGACAAGAAAATATTGACTTTCCTTACACCGAATATCCAGCAAAGGTGACGGGTAATGACGTGTTTAGTGCCACTCCGTCACAAAATGATTGGTACGAGACCGTCAAGCTCAACTACGGCATCGACCTACAAGGCGACTGGCACACCTACTTTGACCCAATCCCGGATACATGGAGGAAGATGCTGGATATACTCTGTTACTGGGCTAGTAAGGGGGTCGATGGATTTCGTTGCGACATGGCAGAACTAGTACCAAGCTCTTTCTGGCACTGGGTGATTGGAGAGCTTCGAAAAAACCATCCAGAGATTCTTTTTATCGCAGAGGTCTACCAGCCAAGTCGATACGAAGAATACATAGAGGCGAGATTTGACTACCTCTACGACAAAGTAGGACTTTATGACAAGCTTATACAGATACTCAAAGGAGAGGGAAGCACTTCTGAGATTGGCAGATTACTAACTTCACAAGAGCGTGTCAAGCACCACCTACTACGCTTTATGGAGAATCACGATGAGCAAAGGATTGCCTCTGACTTTGTGCTTGGGGACGGGGCACTTGCTTTCCCTGCGATGTGCACTTCAGCACTTATAGATGGTAATCCTCTGATGATCTACTTTGGGCAAGAACTAGGAGAAAGTGGTATGGATTGCGAGGGTTTCTCGGGGCGAGATGGACGCACCACAATATTCGACTACTGGAGCGTAGAGAGTGTTCGAGATTGGCTCAAAGGAAAGGAGTTTGAACTTCGTCCTCAGTACCGATGGCTACTCCATACGGCACAGCTACCTATATTTGCCCAAGGCTCTTTCTACGATCTCACCTATACCAATAGCAGCTTTGCGGAGCAGAGATTGTTTGTCTTTATGAGAGCTTTGGAAAATGAAGTCGCCCTCGTTGTGGTCAATTTTAGCAACGACCGACAAGTAGTCGAGCTAAATATCCCGCCGCACGCTTTCGAGACCCTCAGCATAGCCACAGAGCGTGTATATAAGGTGACCGAGGTCAATAGCAATCGGAGCACATTTACGACACTATCAACGACAGCTCCCTACTCTATTTCGGCATATCCTCTCACTGCGACAATCCACCTCTTCGACTCTCCCACCGACCTATAGTACTTTGAAGCGTAGCGTCAGGAGAATAGACGAAGGGCGAATATGGTACAACGAATAAAATGTACTCATCGGACCATATTTGAATGTCGAGAAGGTCGCGGTATTAAATATATTGCCCCAATCAAGCTGATACCTCACTTTTTTAGTGGAGTAGATCATCGAAAGATCGGCTAAGAAAAAATGACGTGTCCCCGGTGTGAAGCTATTGTAGTAGTGCTCTCCCTTGGCAGAGAGAGACAAACCAGGGGCAATATCAAAGAGGAGGGATAGAGACTGGTCGATGCTATGAATCGTATCGAAAAAGCCTCCGGAGGTATCGCTTCCACTATTGCTATTCCAATGGATAACGTAGTCTGTGACGAGCCAATCAAAAGGTGCCATACTCACCTTAGAGCGAAGCCCATATCCCTTCCCAAAGTATTGGGCACTTATCCCCTGACGGAGGATATCACTGCGAGATGTGCTCCAATATCCGAGTAAAGAGATGATTAAATTCTTCAAGTAAAAACCCTTGCTCGCTTCAAGCGATACAGATAGTCCATCGCTTCTATTCGGAAACTCCACGAACTCAAACACTGAAAGTTGATCGTCAAAGGAAGGGGACAAAATGCCATTACTCCAGATCCTTTTGTATGAAAGGGCGCTATTAAGAAAGAGCATCTTATCTACGACTTTATAGCCTAAGCTACCCGATGTATATAAGGTATTAGTATCAAATACCTTGGAGGTATATCGATTGAGGGTGCGGTAGTTTTGGAAGATATAGCCCTTGTAAAGACTTTCAATCCTTGGAGTAAAGTTTTGGAGTGCTGCTGATACTTCCCACTGAAGATTTCTATATCTATCGGTGATATTGATATTGGGGAGAAATTTAATTGTTTGGTGATTGGTATTATCTTGCATCTCTCCTCTATAACCTATATGAGTATATCTATAGGAGAAGGGAAGACCCAAAGCGATACTGAGGTTGTTTCGCTTATACCTCAGATTAGCCCCCAATGATCCATTGAAAAATAGAGCAGACATATCATTGCTCCACTGGGCATGGTCTCGCAACCGGACTGTACTATTTTTCAAAATATCCGAAACGAGTGTCTCATGCTCAAACTTCAAAGAAAATAGAGGATCAATCTTAATCATTCCCAAGGAGAATGCCGAAATAGATTTCACCTCCAAAGCAGAGGTAAATGCACCACGTCTGATCCCTTGGCGAGTGGATTGGTACTCCTCTCCTCCATTCATAGTCTCAGAAAATAGGCCGGGATGGACATATAGGCTATGGGGCTGGATACGATAGGCATTATCAAACTGAATTACAAAACCTTTATTAGCTTCATTGCGTCGTCCCCATTGAGTAGAGTTGAAGAGTGCCAAAGATTTGCTTTGTAGCCTTTGCACAACCTCTTCTTTACCCACCAATTGACCTACATTTTCTACCCAATCTGCCGTAAACTTAGTCTCGTTACCGACAAAGTAATGATCCTGATTTAGGGTATATGATATACCCCCTTTGAGCGTATTCTTTCTCAGCTGTGCAGACGCATCTTCCTCAATTACTACAATCCCGGCATTAGGGATATTATAAGCGGTATAAGCATAGCTTCGCAATTGGTCTAAGCTATTGACAAACTGAACATTCAGCGTCAGTTCCGCATTATTCTTCAACTTAAATAACTGATTAGAGCCTATTGAATGGGCTGTCTGGTCTGAGTATCTGTTTTTTCTAAGAGGAGGGCTGGATGGCGTAATTACATCTGCCATTGCCAAGGTTCCTATCTCATTGATACTGCTCAATTCCGGAATTTCCGCAGAAGAGGCATCTCCGGTATTGCTACTTTTTACGGTGGTAATATTTTGATTGGTGCGGTTAAAGAGCGTACCCACCAGTTCTTCCTGCCAAAGCAATTTATCAGCATATCCTGCCCCTAGTAGAGCTTGTAGCGTGAATATATTTTTGGCACCCTCCTTTAGTTTGAGATTTATGGCAGCTTCATGGCTCATTTCAATCCCCTCCATCATCTTTATAGGCTGGTGATTTTCTATCACTTGTACTACCGATATATCTTTTGCTTGGAGGTTTTTTGTAGCAATGCCGTAGCGCCCCTTGAGCAAATCCATATTCTCTATGTACAGCTTATTGATCTCTCGTCCCCTGTACTTGATAGAACCTCCTTCAGACACCGACAGTCCGGGCAGCTTCTTTATCACATCTCCGATGGCAAGGTCGCTAGCACTCGTAAAGCTCGAGACAAGGTAGTTGATCGTATCTCGCTCTTGCCATACTTTATTCGCTTTCACCACCACCTCGTTAATCTGCATTACATTAAACTCCGCAGAGAAGTCTACCGTTTGACTTTTATTCTCCAGTTGTTTCCCCATAGGCTTTATCTCCAAGCCTGAGATAGAAACGAGTATCTTGGAAAGAGAAGTCGCATAAAGAGAGACGCTATAATACCCCTTCTGAGAGGTGCTTCCAAAAGCGAGGATAGTACTATCGCTCGGGTTTTGGACAAGGACCGTGATATTACCAAGCGGATTGCCCTGGGTATCCAAGACATGTCCATCGATTGTGGTCTGACCAAAGAGCCGCCCTGCCATCAATGTAAAACAGATGGCTAAAAATACTATTCTCCTCATACTGTCGGCAATGAAAGATGCAAAAGTGCGGGATTAATTTCGCTCGATAGGATTATAGGGTAATGAAAACTTGTTCACCCTCTGGTACTGTCCATTGACCTCTTCTACCAGATATATTCTGGTGGTGAGGAGGTACTGCGTAGTTTCCTTATAAGCGCGCTCTACACGTCTCCGCACATACTTTCGATCGGTTGGGACATAGTTCCACTTGTATTGTTTGATCTCCATCTTTTTCTTAGGGACTTCCACTCCCGTACAGCTCCAATGATAGTGCCCCTCCTTGTCTTGGATATCCAGTATCAGTCCGGGCAATCCATCAAACTTGTAAGGACCGTCACGAAAGGGCAATTCGGTGGTAAACCAAGCTTCGTAAGTGCGCCCCCTAAAATCAGCCACGCCTTTTTGGCAGTTATAGCCGAGGATTACTTTTTTCTCTCCCGTGAGTTGCCAGTTAAAAGCCGGTTTATCGTCCACGTACCTATAGACATCATCAAACCCAAAAAGTCTGAGGGTGACAATATCCTCCTTGCGTCCGCCATAGGGCGAATACTTATACACCTCCTCCCCAACGGTGGGATAAATAAAGGCATTTCGTATCAATGTAGGTTTATCACTTAACGTCTCCGATTTAGTCCAATCTAAATCTTCCTTATGCAGGACTTGACTATAACACTTGGAAACCTTCTGCCCAATCTCCAGAGTCCATACATCCTCAAAAATACCCTCCTCATATTCCGGTGCCAAATTCATGGTCACGGCATACGTCACTACCAATTTTGCTTGATCGATCACGTCAAAATTGGTAGTAGTCTGAAAGTCCGGTGCGATACCAAGCTCTTTCTCTGTTACTACCTGCCCCTGTCTAAAGCCCTGCTGAGCATATACTGAGAAAGGAAGGAGCGAAATAAGGGAAAGGTAAAAAATCTTTTTCATATCTCTATCTTTTATGTACAGGCTATAGCTTTGGCACATAGACATCAAAAGAAATATGGTCATCATCACCATCATTCTTACGTTCTATATTCAGTCCATCGGGTGTCATGAAAAATGAGGGGAAACCATACGCCTCTGAATGGGGGATAGTCCACTCTCCTATATAGTTCATCTGTCCGTCTAGGACTATAATCACCATAGGTCTATACTCAGTATTTGTTTCCGTATCCCTTTTTACCGGCAATGTAGCAATGCGGTATATAAAATCTCTGTACCTATCGTATACGACCATCGCATACCTAGGTTGAGTACTGCCCCACTCTTCTTCTTCCATCCTGATATACTCCTCGGTACTATCTTTGGGCATGATACGCTCTATATCATAGGCACCAGCATATACGCCATCGAGCTTTTTATCAGCGATATCCCAAGCATAAAGTTTGTGGTCAGCCGGATAGCTCACCAATAGCTTTTCCCCTTTATATGGAGCGATGCTTGTGTGCCTAAAGAAAAATCCTCCACCCCAATTGCCCTCATCATAGACCGGAGAGAATGGTACAGGGTAGTCGATTGCCCTGGTATCCAGATCAATACTTACCACTGACGGCACAAAGCGTCCATCCAGAGGCACACCCATTTCAGATGGCTCTGAGCCCAGAAGAGGGGTATACACACTACTCCCTACCCTTACCATAGGATGAGCATAGTCGGGATATGGAATGCCATAAAATAGCGCATCAAAGGTAGATATATCATTACCCGCCTCTACATGAGCTGTAGCAGATTTCTCTATCGCTTCAAAGGGAGCAATACTCCACCTTTCTGTCCAATCAGAGAGGGAAAACAAGCGCAAGCTAGAAGCATTATCATCAAAAAATAAAATAGAATCACCAGAGAATCTCAAAAAGCCCGACTTCCGATCTCCGAAGCCAATGGTAGTAGTCGCAGATGGGTCAATACTTCCTTGGGTACCCAATTGATAGGTACAAATACGATTATTACCAGCATCAAGCAGACTCAACCGATGCGAATCCTCATTGTATTCCAGATATGACACCACCGGCATCATTAATGTATCAATTACAAGAGAATAGCTCTTCGTCTTTTCAAATTCTATTCTTTTGTTATACTTACTCCGCTCTTTATTGTCCTGCCCGTTTGTTGTGCCACATGCAAGAATAGCAAAGAGGGACACCAGAGTCAATAACATTTTTCTTTTAAACATAGCAAAAAGATTTTGTTTGTAAAACACATTAACAATGATCACGCAACAAAGCTACAAAAAAACAAACAAAGACAAAGAAACGACCAGATTTTTCACATTAAAAAATTATCTGCAATAGAAGAAGCGTTCATAAATATAGATTGAAGCTTGAATTGACCTGCCTGATAAACATTAGTGGCAGAATGCATGTTGTATATGCAGTAATTATTTCAAAAGCGATAAAACGATGAACAAACTTTTTTACGTAATAACGATGAGTTTACTATCATTTCTGATGGGGGCATGCAGCACACCCGAGGGTGTGGAGAATATGGGAGTGGAAGCATTTAGAAACGCTATCTCTACCAAAAAGGTGCAACTAATAGATGTACGCACACCTGCCGAATTTACCGAAGGGCATATCGAGAAAGCACAGAATATCGATGTCACAGGGAGCAACTTCATGCAAAAAGCCACTTCAGCTCTCGACAAGTCACAACCGGTATATGTCTACTGCCGTACAGGGAGGAGGAGCATACAAGCTGCAGCAATGCTGGCTAAAAAAGGCTACCAGGTCATCAATCTCGATAGTGGCATCGTAGGCTGGATAGGCGCTGGCAACCCCGTAACGACCAAGTAGACCCCCGACCTACACTCAACATAGGGAAATCGTAGAGCCGTGAGATTGTACGGCTCTACGATTTTTTATACCCTTTGTATGGGACAAAGGCAATTTGGAAATGGTTATACCCTGATCTGAATTCTGCAAGTAGAGGATTCCGGTTTGTTGATCCATGCTTTACAGGCATGTACAAGTGCACAAAGAGGTTATCGCTCGGTAGAGCAAATCTGACTGCTCTATAGAGGAGATTTGGCCGCTCTATAGAGGAGATTCGGCCGCTCTATAGAGGAGATTTGACCGCTCTATAGAGGAGATTTGACCGCTCTATAGAGGAGATTCGGTCGCTCGGCAACCGACTATGAGACCTTTGTATAATACCTCACTACTGCGTCACTGTCGGCATTCGAGCTTGGTCGTATACATAATACGTTCCCTGCTCCCTCAGCCTCAACACTGAATTCCGAGGCACGTTAAAATAATTGAGAAGAGTCCTATATCCCCATCGAATTTGGCATACAATCGTTAAATCTGTGCAGAAATGGCGCCCATTAGTGCGATTCCTCTTGTATGCTTTTGGGGTTTGATTTAATTTTGCCATCGATTTTTTCAAACCAAACAATTACATTTAAGATGAACAAAAAGATTGTACTAACTCTAGGATTAGGTATCTTGCTATCCTCTTGCAGCGACAAACTAGGGAAACAAGCTCCTGATGCACCAGAAAAGGCCATCACAGAGTCTTTATCTTTCAAGAGCTTTGAGAAAGGGATCAATGACTACACAGCTTCGCTGAAATCTGTGCAGCAAATTACTCCATTTGAGGAGCGAGAGTTTAAGGGGGCACCACAAAGCGGTAGCTACGTCTCTTTTCTCAGAGCCACTGGGAATAATTTGTATGAGCAGGCAAGGGCATTTGAGAATCAGATGCTCTTCTCAGACCAAAATGTGGTTTTCTTCCCCGGTGCGCTCCTCGATGCTCAAAGCGTTGTCAATGGTGATTATAACCCGATTAATATCGCCAGCGTCCGTAAGCCTATTACTCTATCTATCTCTTTGACGGGTGCAAATACCAAAACTTCGACTGTAGTCAACAATCCCTCTCTATCGGGCGTGCGTGATGCAGTCAATGAATTGATTAACCGTGGATTTGATACCCCACCCGCTTACACCAGCTATACCATAGAAGAGGTGCATAATAGCAGCCAGCTAAAAATCGCACTCGGTGGCAACTACAAGGGTACAGCCAACACTGTAGAGGCGAGCGCCGGATTTGACTACAAAAAGGATCTAAATCGCTTTATCGTCAAGGTCGAGCAGGTGTTCTATGATATTACCTTGGACGAACCTGAGAAGGTCTCTGATTTCTTTAAGGAAGAATTTAACTACAAAGAGAAGTTTGGAGACACCCGTCCTGTCTATGTTTCCTCTGTCAAATATGGACGTGTGCTGCTCCTTGGTATCGAAACCACGATGAGCAAAATCGAGGCTGAAGCTAAGCTCAATGCTACCTTCGTAGGAGGAAAGGTCGGGGTCAATGCCGAAACTGCCTTTAATGATCTAAAAAATGAATCCAGTATCAAGGGACGCATCATCGGTGGTAATGCTGCACTCGGTAGCGTTGCAAGCATGGATCTCTCGGCCGTCCGTAAGTTCATTGAGGATGGTGCCAAACTCTCTAAAGACAATCCAGGTGCGCCTATCGGCTATACCCTAAAAGAGCTTGGAAAACCAGGCGTCTTTAAGACAGTTATCTACTCGCAATATCCTAAAACCGACCCATTTGGTGGTCGTTTCGACCATATTTCATTTAGGTTGGTCGTGCCCAATAAATTTCTGACCAAGACGGGAGGAACAATTAAAGACCATTGCAAGTGGTATTTGAAGGTCGGTGGCTCAGAAAAAAGTGAGCTAAAAGAATATGATTGGTACTATGGTAACTATGTCACAAATATCCCAAGCTACAAGAGTCATGAGAAGATACAAATAATCCTTGAGCGCAATGACGCCAAAGATGGAATGACTGGTCCCTACACATTTGACCTCCCTCTCTTTGAAAACCTAGCCAGAGTAGGTGAAAAAAAGGGTAAGGAAATGGTTTTCCATGAGGATCGTGATCCGCTCATTATCGCAGATCAAAAAGAAGAGGTGATTATCCATATCGGGATTCAGAATATGAAGATGTTCGAGTCTCATAAGTAATAAGTATGGAGCATCATCATTGTGACCTATAAAGCAGCCCCGGACCTATGGTATCTAAGGTCTGGGGTTGCCTTTTTTCTACTAGTACGCCAGCGAACTGATTTTTATAGGAGGACACAGTATTGAGGTCGCATATAATATTGATCTATTGTATTGTAATTATTGTCCAATTTAGTTCATTGAGACAATTATTTTTAAAATCTAATGGAAGTATTGGTCATCTGAAATAATTTATTTAGGTTTGCATCGTTCACGGGGAATTAGCTCATCTGGCTAGAGCGCGACAATGGCATTGTCGAGGCGACCGGTTCGAGTCCGGTATTCTCCACCAACTAAATTTTATCTCTAAGAACACTAGTTTAAGATCATTGATTTTCCAGAAGGCTTCGAACCTGTGACAGGTTCGGAGCATTCGCTTTTTTTGACCCTATAAACATCAAAGAGGCTGGCGTAGGTCAAAGCACCTACGTCAGCCTCTTTGATATTTGTTGTCAATAAATTATCGCTTACTTCAGAGCACTTTGGAAAAAGCTCTGACCGACGAAGCGCACAAACTCCTTATCCTTGAGGAATCGAGTTGCCATACTTGGATTGAGCTGAACTGCCTTACGGATGGCTTCCGTCATCAAATCAGTCTGTGAAGTACGTGCTCCGATGAGTGCTTGGAGATAGTAGCTGGTGGCATCTAAATTATCCATAAGCCCTAGCAAATCAGCGGCACGGCTGTAGTCCTTATTGAGGATCTGAGCTAAGACTCCATTATTGGTAGCTACATCATACAGTGCTTTGGCAGCCTCAGTATACTTTCCTTGCTGCATATAGATAAGACCCATAGTCTCTCCTAGCTCAGGCACATTGGTTGCCTGACCAATCAGCGTCTCTGCCTCGCTTAGGTTACCATCCAGGAGCTGAAGAAGTCCTTGGTTCATCTTCACTTCCGGGAGTTGAGCAATAGATGCCGCCTTCTGGAAGTAGTTCTTTGCCGATGCGTAGTCTCCTGCTTGATAACTTAGTACACCTAAGTTATTGAACGCACGTGCATCACGGGGGAATTGTGCTGTAGCCTGAGTATAAATACGGCTTTTCTCTGTAGTATTATCAGTAAGTGAAGCGGAATAAAGGAGCTCCTCTACATTGAGCCTAGAAGGATTATTCTTAGAGAGGTTTGCAATCTCATCATCACTCTTACCGATAATCTCCACATTGGCGATGAGACGTGAACGACGAAGCTGTGGTAGGATTTCGTCTGCCAACTGGCTAAATACCGATGAGATATTCTTGATTTCGCGCTCACGTGTCTCGGGATCCTTGTACATGGAGAGGACGGAGAGGATAAGCTCCTTGTCCTGGATGTTGGACTGCTCCACAAGCTTTTGGAAGCCTTCCCAATCCTGCGCAGTATAGTAAGCGCTCATAGGCACATCCGCCTTGGCACGCTTCAGATCACGGGAAATCTGTGCTGTGGTATTCTTTTCGCGCTGAGCAGAGAGTTTTTCATTGAGTTCACGACCTCCATCTGGAGAGGCATACGCCTGAATCTCTACATCGACATTTTGATTGGGAGTCATATCAGCACTCTCCACTATATCTTTCCACTCACGGACATCGGATGAATTGAGCTCTGAGCTGCGCACATTGGCCTGCTGAATAAGGAAGTGAATATCGGCGTCGTACTTCTCTTTGATAATCCTCTGGAAAGCATCCGGAGCAATCGCTGGAGTAGCAAACTCTGCGCTGGCTAGTGCTTCGGTAGCCACCACGCCCTCCCCTATCTTGACCTCAGGAAGCGTGACTACCTTGCCATTGATACGTGCATCAAAGATGAGCACAAGGTCACTCTCTGCCATCTCTGGCTTGTACTTAAAGTCTGAATACACTGTAACGGTCGTAGGAGTGCTATAAGCAATCGTCGTAGCATTGCCTCGGAGCTTCTCTCCTTGGAAGTTGTAGGTAGTACCCCAAGCCTCGCTCCTTGCATACTTGAGGACTGGCGTCACGCGTACCTCAGCATTCTTATTGAACCACTTAGCGGGGAAAGTGATGGTAATCGTGACAGGTACACGCCCTCCCTGAAGTACGAGTGGCTGTGGATCTACGACGACTTGACGAGCATCAAGCGGCTTGAGCTTGCCGGCACAAGAACTCATCAGTACCACTAGAATAGAAAATAGTGCACCAAGCACTAAATGTTTGATCTTCATATAATCAATATTTTGAGTGAAAATTATTCTGGAGCACAAATATACTTACTTTTGAGGAGATATTTATTCCCTTCTCTGCCAGATTCTGCGGTTACTCATTTATGCTCTCCGTGTTGCACTTAATACTGGAAAATACGTTGGAATGTGTCACATTTATATTCTTTTGGAATAGATAGATTTTAGTATATTTGTGGTTGAATTTTTATCCACTTATAAACGTAATAAAGTATGAACTTGAGAAATCTACCCTTTTATTTTGCTGCAGTGTTTATAGCTATAGCACTGCTTGTGTCTGCTTGCTCTTCAAGACAAGAGGAAGATCTACTAAATCTAGGTGCTAAACAAAGCAAAAATATTTTGGAGGAGATAAACAACTCTAATGCTTTATCCCATATGGGTATAGCACACAATGAAATTGTTGATTTATTAATAAGTCAACACGGCTCCACTTTAAGAAGTTCCGATATGACGGATACAGAATCTTACGAATTCATAAAAGAGAAGGTTTTTGAGTCTATTGGGAAATATGAAATTCCTGGACTTTCTCTAAGATCAGAAAGCGGTGTTGTAATAACACAAGAGGAATTCAATGAGATATACGATGATGTTGTCCTATTAAACTATGGCAAGAAAACCGAAGATATGGTATTTTATACCTCCGACGATGCAAAGTATCTTAGCGACAAACAAAAGGAATTTATTGATGAAATAGAAATTATAATGAAGGACACCGATCTCTCGATAGAGTCTGTGTTAAATAGAATATCGAAAGTACAAGATGGAGCTATCAACAATCTTAGCGAAGAAGAACTTGCAGTAGTTCTAACTGCAACTAGCATTGCTGCTAATACTTGTTCATATTGGCATAACTATTTCAAAGAGAACACCTTAAGAGCTGATTTTAGCTGGAAAGAAGTCGGAGTCTCAGATGTTGGAGGAGCTGTAGCCGGTGCAGTGGCAGCTGGTGCTAGATGGGTGTTTTGTGGTCCTCCTGGATGGAAACTCACTGCAGCACTCGTTGTTGGAGGAGCAGCTGGGGCTTCAGCTGCAAACGCTGTTAAACAGTTGTTATTATGAAAAAGAAATACCTTATTTTCTTTCTGATATCAGTTTTTTGTACTGTCGTACTTTCTCTTCTATCAGAGTCTAGCATCCCTTACAAGGAATCTTTTTTTTCAAGCGTAACATTTGTGCTGTTTTTTGCAACTTTCATTTTTATGGACAAAAAAAAAGATTAACCCAGCAAGAGGGTTTTCAAAAACTCAGAATCAATAGAAAACTTCTGATATTTCCATAGTTTCTGACTGTCATGAACAATTAAAACAACCGCCATCATTGAGTTTTATCTCTCTGATGGCGGTTTTTATTCTACCCTGAGTTCAACCTCGAAGTACAATACTTCATAAATATTGCACTTCGAGGTCGAATTTAGAGCATCTAGGACGTTTTGATTACCTCTTGCACCAACCCAAGTACCATTTCCTTGAGCTCGGATAGAAACTGATCCGGACGATACCGCCCTTGGTCGATAAGTCGGAGCTTATACTCCCACTCCCCTGTAAGCTCTACACTCTTGAGCTGCTCATTAGTAATGGTATGGATCAAGTCCACACCCAACGGTGTAGGTAAAATACTTTTTCCCTTGCGCTCGATATAACCACGCTTAAAAAGGATCTCGATAATAGCTGCTCGGGTAGAAGGCCGTCCAATCCCCTTGCTCTTCATAGCTTCTCTTAGTTCTTCACTATCAACCATCTTGCCAGCTGTCTCCATGGCATTGAGTAGTGTCGCCTCGGTGTATTGCTTGGGGGGACGAGTCTCCTTGGTCAGCAAATCGGGCTTATGCGGTCCGTGCTCTCCTTTGGCAAAGACAGGCATCACTTGTTTGTCAGATGGTTCTCCATCTTCCTCTTCGCTTGGTTCATCTTGATTTTGGTAGAGTATCTTCCACCCCTCAGCCGAGACGACTCTACCTGTCGCCTTGAATTCAATTCCTGCCACATCCGCCATTACAGTCGTCTGTTCATACTCCATATCGGGATAGAATATAGCGAGGAAGCGTAATACGATCATATTGTATATCTGACCGTGAGCTTGGTCGAGGAATCTTGGGAGCATCCCTGTAGGAATAATCGCATGGTGGTCGGTCACCTTGGAGCTATCGAAGTACTTTTTGAGTTTACGCAGCTTACCACTTTGAAGGAGAGGGGTGCATTGCTGAGCATAAGCGGGGTAGAGTTGTTGCACAGTTGGCAAGCAATTGGCATAGACATCATCAGGAAGATAGGTGGTATCGACACGTGGGTAGGTAACAAATTTCTGCTCGTAAAGGGTTTGTACTGCAGCAAGAGTTTGTTCGGCTGTCATTCCGAACTTCTTATTTGCCTCAATTTGAAGACTCGTCAGGTCAAATAGCCTAGGAGCTCCCTCCTTACCACTCTTCTTGGTGACCTTGGTGACAGTGAGCTCTTCAGAAGCAATCCTATCAATAACCTCCTTGGCCTCTTCCTCTGTACTATAACGCCCCTTAGTGGAAGCAAAAAGCACTTCTCTGTAAAGGGTCTTGATTTCCCAGTAAGGCTGGGGAACAAAGTCTCTAATCTCTTCATATCTATCTACAAGAAGTGCTAAAGTCGGGGTCTGTACTCGCCCGACCGAGAGTACTTTGTGGTCACCGCTCTTGCGGTATTTGAGGGTATAGAGGCGGGTGGCATTGATACCCAAGACCCAATCCCCAATAGCACGTGCTAGCCCAGCATGGTATAGATTGACATACGCACTCTCCGGTTTGAGCTCTTGGAATGCCTTGATAATAGCTTCGTTGGTCATAGAAGAGAGCCAGAGACGCTTTACTGGCACTCGGCATTCTGCCATCTGCAATACCCATCGTTGTATCAACTCTCCTTCCTGACCAGCATCTCCGCAATTGATGACCTCCGTAGCCTGGCTTACAAGATGCTTGATAATCCCAAATTGCTGCTGCACCCCACTATCCTCCATCACCTTGATACCAAATCGCTCAGGAATCATTGGCAGATGTACCAGACTCCATTGCTGCCAATGAGGGTGGTAATCGCCTGGCTCCTTGAGCGTGCAAAAATGACCGTACGTCCAAGTAACCCAGAAGCCATTGCCTTCGAGATACCCTTGACGTTGGATGTTTGCTCCTATTACAGCCCCAATATCACGGGCTACGGAGGGTTTTTCACAGATACAGAGAATCATTTCGACTACAAAAGAAATAAAGGGCGACAAGGATACGCTCACTTGTATCCTTGCCGCCCTTATCCCTATTCTATATTAGATCTCCAACTGAATACGGATCTGCTCCACACGCTCAGAGCACTTGATCTTGGCGGTATCAAGCTCATCCGGATTCTTTGGGGCAGAATGCACCTCGATGTAAAATTTAATCTTTGGCTCCGTTCCTGAAGGTCGAATAGACAACTTAGTACCATCTTCACAACGATATTGTAACACATTGCTGGTGGTAGGCATGTCCAGTGTAAAAATCTCTCCGCTCTCAGTGAGTTTACCCTCCAGAGAGGCGTAGTCAAGAATTTCAACGACTCGTGAACCTGCAAGCTCCACAGGAGGGTTGTGACGGAAATTGCGCATCATCTGCTCAATCTCCTCTGCCCCGCTCTTGCCTGGGCGTACGACTGAGACATTTTGCTCAAGAGAATAGCCATACTGCAAATAGATATTCTCCAGAAGCTCATAGACACTCTGTCCCTTATCCTTTGCCCAAGCTGCTATCTCAGCAAAAATAAGACAAGCAGTGACCGAGCACTTATCGCGTACAAAGTCGCTCCACAGATAACCATAGCTCTCTTCGCCACCTCCGAGATACTCTTTTTTACCTTCGTTCTGACGAATCACATCGGCAATCCACTTAAAGCCCGTATATGTATCGTATAGCTCTACATTATTACGCTTAGCAATCGTAGCAATCAAGTCTGTAGTCACAATTGTCTTGACTAAGTATTGATTGGCCTTGAGGTTGCCCGACTCACGGCGCTTCTCAATAGCATAGTATGCATATAAGAGACAGGTTTGATTACCATTGATGAGCACCCAATTGCCCTCTTTGTCTTTCACCGCCGTGCCAATGCGGTCTCCGTCAGGGTCTGTCGCCATCACGATCTCTGCATCGATCGCCTTAGCCTTATCTATCGCCATCTGAAGCGCTGCTGCATCCTCCGGATTAGGCGATACTACGGTGGGGAAGTCTCCACTCACCAACATCTGCTCCTCGACAGGGTGGACATTATTAAAACCAGCCTCCTTCAGTGTGCGAGGAACCACTTGCCCACTCGTCCCGTGAAGTGGAGTAAAGACAATCTTGAGCTGGCTCTGACGCTTAATAGCATCTGGCGATAGCCGCTTGGAAAGTGCTTCAGCAATAAACTTATCATCCATCTCCTTTCCCAAAAGAGTGATAAGCTCTGCCGGGCCGTCAAACTTGATGTCATCTATCGAGCGGATTGCATTTACTTCACTGATTACATTACGATCGTGTGGCGCAATCATCTGAGCACCATCACTCCAATACGCCTTAAATCCATTGTACTCCTTTGGATTGTGTGAAGCTGTGAGCATCACTCCGCTCTGGCAGCCTAACTCACGGATAGCATACGACACCATAGGGGTGGGACGAAGTGCTTCAAATAGATATACCTGAATCCCGTTGGCGGCGAAGATCCCTGCCACCATGCGAGAAAATTCCGAACTGTGGTGACGACAGTCATAGCCTATTGCCACCTTGATCGGCTGCGCCGTGCCAAACTCCTTGATGAGATAATTGGCGAGACCTTGGGTCGCAGCACCTACCGTGTATCTATTCATACGGTTGCTACCTGCCCCCATAATACCCCTTAGGCCACCTGTTCCAAACTCGAGATCCTTATAAAAAGCATCAATCAGCTCAGTAGGGTCTGGATTGTCTAGAAGAGCCTGCACCTCCCGGCGAGTTGCCTCGTCGTACTGAGGTGTAGTCCAACTCATTGCCTTTGCTCTAACCGTCTTCAATAATTCTTCTGTCGCCATAGCTCTATTTGATGTATATATTGTGTTAGCAATCTGGTAATACGCAAACTTACAAAAAATATGCGGGAGAAAAGATACGCCATTCGTATCCATTATTTTTGTATCTTTGAGCATCGCCATGAGGCGGTAGGATAACTAGATGTTTAATTTCTAACGAATACAAAGACTATGCAGAAGTGGATTTGCGAGCCTTGTGGCTACATTTATGACCCAGCAGAGGGTGATGCAGACGGCGGTATTGCACCAGGTACGGCTTTTGAGGATATTCCAGAGGATTGGGTTTGCCCTGTATGTGGTGCAGCGAAAGAAGACTTTGCACCATACAACGAAGAGGACTAAGATATAGATAGTCAAAAGAGAAAAGAAGAGTGGCTACGCATTGCCCCATAAGGGTATGCGTAGCCACTCTTCTTTTCTCGTTATCGTTTTAGAAGCGCGTAGTAGAACCTCCACCACCCGACATTCCTCCGCCGAAGCCTCCGCCACCTGACATTCCCCCACCAAAGCCTCCGCCGAAGCCTCCGCCTCCAAAGCCACCGGAGATACGATGCCGTCTGATGTCATTTTTCCCGCAGTTGAGACAGACAAAAGTCTGGGTGATAAACCTGCTATCCTGCGTCTGTCCCTTCTGATAATAGGTCTTGGCACCACACTGCGAACATTGGCTATAATTGGTGAATAGTACAGGCTGCTTAATCACCCTGTGGTAACCACATACTGAGCAACTATACACGGGATAATTGACCGATCCCACTTGGACCTCTATCCTCTGAGCGCTATTGAGATAAGAGTAGTTTTCGGGCTTATTAAGCCGACGCACACTTCCCTTGGTATTGCAGGAAGGACAATCCACAATTCGCTTCTCAGTCCTATGCTTTAATATCAAATAGAGCGGATACAAGAATATCAGAGCTGGAATTATGAGAAACAGCCACCACTGATTTTTATATCGTCTCAGAAGGACACCGACTTGTTCAGCAGGCTCTTTTTCCCTTTTCCAAAGCGTTGCGAGACCAGCACCATAGAGCAACCCAACAAAAATCGAGAATACGAGATAGGCAATCCCCATTTTCTTGAAATCTTTCACCCTATCCCTGCCAAACTCTTCGTTGTCACCTACAGCGACGTATCCCTCTGTCAATAAGCGATCTATTTCACCAAAAGCTTGTAGAAAACCCTCAGTATCACGTCCTTCCGCGACAGCTGGTACGATGTATCTATCGGTAAGCTGCTTAGTGGTAATATCTGGTAATACTCCCTCTAGCCCGTACCCGACCTCAAAACGGATAATTCGCTCTCCTGACCTGCCATACCGATAAAGTATCAGCAGACCATTATCATCCATAGCTTTGCCAATACCCCACAATTCAAATAACTTCACAGAGAAGTATTCAGGGTCATCATTTTCGATTCCCGGCAATACCACAAGGACGACTTCAGCTGTGTGCTTTTCACGAATATTGTAAAGTGCCTCATTGAGTAGAGCAAGATCCCCTGCCGTGAAATGCCCCTCAGGATCGCTCACCAATTGGCGAGCATCCTCCACCTGCACATTGGGCACTTCAGCTGGGGTATACTCTCTAGCACTCCCCGCTATAGATAGCAGAGAAAGCAATAGCAATGCTAGGCGACGAATCATTGGGCTAGAACTCTACTGCTGGTGCACTCTCAGCGCCCGGTGCCGACTCGAAGTATGCCTGAGCATCAAATCCTAGCATATTGGCGATGAGACTACGGGGGAACATCTTGATATAGGTGTTGTACTCCTTTGCGACATCATTAAAACGCATACGCTCGGTCGTAATCCTATTCTCAGTACCCTCCAACTGTGTCTGCAGTGCCATAAAGTTTTCGTTGGCTTTAAGATCAGGATAAGCCTCCTTGAGAGCGATGAGCTTACCAAGAGCTTGGGTGAGGGCGTTTTGTGAAGCCGTATACGCCTTGAGAGCCTCAGGGGTGAGCTCGTCGGCATTGACGGTGACCTGTGTCGCCTTAGCACGAGCCTCTACCACACCTTCAAGCGTTGCTTGCTCATGCTCAGCATATCCTTTGACCGTAGCTACCAGATTAGGAATTAGATCGGCACGGCGCTGATACTGATTTTCTACTTGGCTCCAAGCCGTACGTACCGTCTCCTGCTTCAATACCATTTCGTTGTTAGACTTGATGCCATACCGGACACCTATCAACACTAGAACAATGATCACCACGAGGGTGATTAGACTACCTTTTTTCATACATTTTTATTCACTAATGATTATCTCTTCTCTCTCTATCTTGCGATTGCAATAGTGGCACTTCAGCGTACCCCTACTCTTATCAATGACACGGTAAAGCCCCTTCATGGGCTCATTATTGCTAATACATTTAGGATTAGGGCAGACTACCTGCCCCTCTACTTGCTCGGGCAACGATACCCTGATCTTTTCTACTACTTCATAGTCGCGGATTACGCTAATAACCACCTCCGAAGAGACAAGCGCCAGCATACTCACCTCCTCAGGCGTAAAATGCTTCTCCTCCACCTTGATGATTCCCTTGCGACCCAGCTTCTGACTGAGGTAGTTCTGCCCAATGGTAAATAGATAAGGAAGCTCAAAAAGTCCCAGCAGATGTACTACCTTTTGTAATTGGTTCACAGGGATATGGTCAATCACCGAACCATTTCTGATCGCTTGTACCCTCAGTTCGCCCTTCTCAATACGTGCCATAATATTAATTATTCTCTTACCTCAATCCCCAGCGCACGGCAAATCAATGCCTCACGCACAAACATACCATTGACCGCCTGCCTAAAGTAATAAGCATACGGCGTATCATCCACCTCTTGGGCAATCTCATTGACTCTAGGGAGAGGATGAAGTACCTTCATCGTCTTCTTAGCCCCCTCCAGTAGACCATTGTCTAATACAAAAGACTCCTTCACAGCCTGATAATCCTCCTCATCTAGAAATCGCTCCCTCTGCAGGCGTGTCATGTACACGATGTCGCTCTTGGCAATCACCTCGGGAGTCAGTTCGCAGTGGTAATCTGCCACTATCCCATGATCTTTGCAGTAGTCTACATACTCCCTTGGTAGCTCCAGCTGCGGGGGTGCAACAAAAGAGAAAGTCGGGCTAAAGAGTGAAGCTCCTTCTATCAGCGAGTGCACCGTACGCCCATACTTCAAGTCCCCTACCATAGTGATGTGTAGATTATTGAGCGTCCCCTGCGTCTTGCGGATTGAGTATAAGTCAAGCATTGTCTGCGAGGGATGCTGATTAGCCCCGTCTCCAGCATTGATGATAGGCACACGCGATACCTCGCTCGCATAGAGAGCCGCCCCCTCAAGGTTGTGCCTCATCACAATCAAATCGGCATACCCAGAGACCATCTGGATTGTATCCTTGAGCGTCTCCCCCTTGACCGAACTGGTATTCTTGGCATCTGAAAAACCAATCACCTTACCACCAAGTCTATTGACCGCTGTCTCAAAACTAAGGCGTGTGCGTGTTGAAGGTTCAAAGAATAGAGTTGCCACCACCCGTCCCCGTAAAAAATCCCGATTGGGATTTTGCTCAAAAAGCTCCGCAGAGTCGAGAATCTCGATAATCTCCTCTGCTGTCAGTTGCTCAATGCTATAAAAGCTCCCTTTATTCATCTCCTCTAGCTTAGTAATATAGTGATTGTTACTTGTGCCAATACCACCCGTGCAAATATGCCCAACGGATATACGCTCACATATCCTATAGTAGCTGTATCCTCCTCCATTTGGTCATTGATATAATCAAGTGCAATCGGATTGCCCATTACACCGCAGATTAAGCCACTAATAGTACCATAACTGAGAGACGAATACCGCATCGCCGCAATACCTACTATCAGCGTTGGCACAATCGTCAGAAATGCACCCAATCCTAGCCACATAAGCCCCGATCCCTGAGTCAAAGTCGCTACGAACTCTGCCCCCGAAGCCAAACCAAGACAAGCGAGAAAAAGGGTAATTCCAAATGTACGCATCATCAAATTGGCACTCTGGGTGACATAAGTAGTCACATGTAATCGTGCCCCATAAGCACCCATCAAAATCCCCACAATAATAGGGCCTCCAGCCAAGCCCAGCATAATCGGACCATCCAACCCGGGCACTGCTATCGGCAACATCCCCACCAATACCCCAAGAGCCATCCCCACAAAGATACTGATCATATAAGGTGTATCCAAAGGCTTCAACTGATTACCGAGATCCTCCGCTAGGCGATTTATCCCCTCCTCTTCACCCACGACCGTGAGTCTATCCCCCAGTTGCAATCTCAGTTTGGGTCCGGGGACCAAGTCTATCTCCGCCCTATTCACTCGAGTCACATTGACCCGATACTCATTCCTTAGTCTAAGGCTTGCCAAAGTAGCTCCATTGTACTCCGATTTAGTCACAAGTAGGCGTCGCTGTACCAACTTAGAGCTACCATTTTCCCAATGATCATCTCGATGCACCTCCTCGTGTTGGCTTCCAAAGAGCGTCGTCAAAGCCGACCTGTCATCTTCGTTGTACACCACACTCATGCGATCATTAAGCTCCAACACCGTATCGGCATTGGGCTGAAATATCTCCTCCCCTCTTCTAAGCCTAGAGATTAAGAAATCTACATGAAAATGCTCCTGAATATCCCTCAGAGACTTACCTACAATACCCCTATTTTCTATCACAAAGTCACCCACATGGTGGCGGGAAGCATTGAGGTCTGGCTCCTTTGCCTTACTCTTTTTTGGGAAAAACACCTTCAATAGCTCCAATACCACTATTACTCCAACGACGCCAAAAGGATAAGTAATAGCTGTCGCCAATGCCATATCATTGAGCTCAGACTGCAAATTAGCGCTATTTCCATGCAACTGCTCCACACCCTGCTGGGCGGCAGCAAGCGCGGGGGTATTAGTCACAGCTCCACTCAAAACACCCATCAGATTGCTAATACTATCCAATCCTGCAAGTGTCATCAAAATAGCGAAAAACAGACCCAGAAGTGCCAAACCCATCCCCCAGGCATTGAGCACCAAACCTGTCTTTCTTAGCGAAGCCACAAAGGAAGGTCCCACCTGAATGCCAAGTGCATAGACAAAGACCACCAGCCCAAAACTCTGACAAAACTGCATCATCACGGGATCCACCTGTACCCCGAAATGCGCCATAAAAATACCGAAGAAAAAGACCCCCGCCCCCGCCAAAGAAAACCTCCCCAGCTTCAGTTTACCTAGGAACAAACCTATCCCACAGGTAATGAATATGATTACCAGCGTCTGTGGCAAGGTCTGTGCCACCCAAAACGCTCTCAAAGCATCCATCATACTCTAATCCACACCCTACGCCCCTCACCGCAAACTTACAAAAAATCCCCGATTATCGAGCTCTGATTATCTATCCTACAGGGATAAGAAAATACTATTGTTTTATTCCCTCCCTCCCGAGGGACAGCCTCTTTGCCACTTATACATACTAAAAAGTATGCCATACAAAGCAGCATCCTTTACTTACGGGGTCTATATCTACTATAATTCCGCAGGCAGAAGAGTCATTCAAAACTCTCTACTTGCGGAATCAACACGGATTTAAATATTTTCTCTGTTATTTCGTGCTCAAAAAGATCTATACAAAGTTTACACGTTTAGAGCTTCCAACCCTTTTCTAGGGCAACCATCCTTAGATCATTAGGAAGTGGCTCGACACTTAACCAAAGATCTCCGTTTATTGATTTCTTCAGATCCCGGATGACACGATGTATCTCGGTCTCGCTTAATCGATTGCCATACAGCCACAACTTATGGACAACCAGATTCTGGGAAACATCTATTGACGACAACCTATTATTGTACGCCATAAGGGAGGATAATTTAGTTTGCGCCTTGACATCAAGAGTCGTCAAGCCATTTCCTGAGCAATCCAATACCACGAGATTTGGACAAGGAGAAAGATCTATCTTTTCCAATTGATTATTGAAGCACCAGAGTGAAACAAGACGGCTATTTGCCGAAAGATTTATCTCCGAAAGCTGATTTCCCGAAACATCTAACCGCTCCAATTGGGGATTAGAAGAAAGGTCTATCGAGCGCAATTGATTGGATGGCAGGTTGAGCACTCGAAGATTTGGATTACCAGATACTACAATCTCAGTCAGACCATTCGATGCCCCCTGAAGCGATGTAATATCCCCGTGTAGATTGATCTTTCTAATACCGGAAGTCACCCTGTAATCTGCATAAGAGCCAAAGACTTTTACGTCCTCTACTCCTTCGGTTGAGCGTTTGCCATCCCCATCTAGGTCAATCCAAACTCCTTTACGATTTTCAAAATCGGCATCCACTGCAATACGAAGTAGCCCACCCTTGAGGTTACCCTGCATCGTCACCACGCTATTACTCTCTGTGGGTTGGGAAAGGTCTTCCATTCCCAGATTCCCACGGAGTTCTTGCCGACATCCACTCAGCAGGATACTTCCGAGCAGTATCGTGAGCACATATAAATAACTTTTCTTCATCGTATATCCAGCTATTAGTCTTTAATCAATCATTAGTCTTCTGACGTCGTTCATATACGCACTCTCGAGGCGAATGACATACATACCAGAGGAAAGATTATCCACACCGATAGTTTGCTGCGCTTTTACCTCTATCTGTCTTACCAATTCTCCTTGGAGGTTAGAGATGAACACCATACAGTCATGATTACTGCTATTACCCACCAATACTCGTCCTGTCTCAGGGGAAGTCACCCTTATCAATGATGATTCGTCCATGGTAGATAGCGATGAGCCTGAGTAAGAAAGGATGAAGCGAGTAGACGACTCTCCCTGCTTCGCTTGGAATGTATAGGATGCCCCATTCTCTACTAGGATACTTTTCCCTGTCTCCTGATCATGGAGTACTAGCTGAGCTCCGGTAGGTACACTGGTGAGCGCAAACTCAAGTACATACTTCCCATCCACTGGCGCATCAAATCCGACAGCCAGATTATTCCAGTCTGCAAGTGTAGACACGGCAAATTGTTCGTCATCACTGGCACCAATCGCATAGAGCTGAACCATCTCTGCCTCTCTTATCTTACGGCCATCCCAACCATCATCAAATCCTGCCGTCGTACCCTCATTAGCAAAGATGTGCAATCTGTCAGCAGAACCGCCACCCAAGACATCGATAATCAAAGTAGGCAGAGCCCCAGAAGGCTCTACGCCTGTGGATCGGAGGACTATCTGACTGCCATTACCGTCATTTACAGTGGTATTCTTCACCAGTTTATCATACTTAATCTTCAGAGCAGATGCCCCTGCACCCTGTTTAAGTAGCATAAAGGTTTGCATCGAAGGCACTCGATCTGGGAGGTTGCCCGAGCCTGCTGTATTTTGAGGAACAGCGAGATAGCGACCTGCCTGATAGCCTGAAACAGTACTTCCATCTAGCTTGCGCCACTGGTCACGAGTACCGGTATTAAATAGATACACAGTTTTGTCTGTCCCAAGCGGGATATCCAATGCGTCCTTGATATGAATCGCAGCCGTATATGAGTTACCTACAAGGTTCGCTCCAGCATAATTGACACCAGTTGTGTACAAAAGATCCACATTAGCATCACCCACATAGAGCTGTCCATTGAACTTGTAGACCTCAGTGGGCTGGGTAGTACTGCTATTGGTAATCTCGTAGCCCTTAAACATCTTCAACTTGGTATCAGGAGTATATGGTGCCTTTTGCCACTTATCTCCTCTGAATGGCTCTACCCACTGATTGATTGTTTCGTCTCCGGAGACATCATTTAGCGGGAAGTCTGCCTCTTTCACAGGGATCCCAAAGTACTGCCAGCTGCGACGATACATACCACATGTGGCACAGTCATACGCCTTGCTGTAGAATTCTACTGTAGCCCCCACATTGGCATTAAGCGCCGGGTTGGCGAACTTCAAAGTACCCGTAGGCACATCCTTGCTCGACTTCACCACGATAGTACCCGCTGCGGGGTTGCCATCTATCACCTTTCCATTGATCGTGAGTTGATTATCTGTGGTGATGACCAAGTCCTTATCCGAAGCGTTGATCAAATTCCCAATGACACGACCCTCAGTGCTATTTTGTGGCATATTGTCCAAGTGCAAATCTGCTTTTGCAGGTTTGCCATTGTTGTTGTCAGCTGTCGCAAACTCCACATCCTTAGTTGGAAGCGGTACCCTATTATCTGTCCAGTTGGAATTCAGATTCCACTCATTCTCATGACCGGAAGTACCTCCCATCCAATAGTTATTGACCTTGACATAAGCGAAGTAAACCGTCTTGATAGGTTTCCTCCAATAGATGCCGACTTCTGTACCCTTAGTGCTTGTACCCGAGATGGAGCGATTGACCAATTGGTAGTACTCATCTCCGACTTGAATACGCTCGGTAGATGGATCGATTGCGAACTTCTGATTTTCCGGATCATCTATATTCTTATCCAACTTAATCCATTTAGGCGCAATATGATCGCCACCCACAGGCAGGTGATAGTCTTCTGCTTTCAACTGCTTTGCCTGAGTCAGCACTGTGGTGGTAGAGCCGTCCTCCTTGAGAAGGTGATCCTCACTATCCACCAATACATACCGTCTTTTGATCACACCATATCCGGGCTTGACCGTCGGACGTGGGAACACTTTCACTTTGTTAGGCTCACCATTGGAGTTGGTGTACGTAAGACGAGCATCGGTATTGGTATCAAATCCTCCAATATCAGGTCCCTTAGTAGATTCGGTATTGATGATAAAGTCATTATACTCTAGGTCATCGTCTCCCGTATATACTCGATAAGTAAGAGTCGCATCAGAAGAGCTGAGCACGGCTCCTGTATTCCATTTCAGCTGTCTTGTATCTTTATCATAAGACACTGTACCTTGCGAAACAGTAACACGATCAGTCACATCACCGCTATCTTCAATATCTTTGATAATAAAGCCTGGGGCAACCAAGTCCACAACGGCACCTTTCTGCACACCTTTATTGATCTTCTCAGCAATATTATTGAATGCTCCTGACAATTCTTCAGGAGTTGCTCTATAAAAGTGATCAGCTAAAGGTTCCGATGCTGTTAGCTCCAAAGCTCTGATGGCAAGCTGAAAGCTCCCCAAGTCATAACCGATGGTGAAGACCTCATAACCATCATCTTTTGCAAATGTAGCTTCATTAATAGCGGCGTTTGTGGGTGCATAATAATAATATGGTTTCCCAAATTTTGGTTCATATACCAGAGGTCCAGACTCTCCCTTAAATGAAGCAAAATTGTATTCATCCATAATATTACCATACTTATACTTACTCTCTGGATAGTCGGATCGGCTCACTTTCGAAGCGAGAGACGGATACTTTACATCTGGATCATTAGACTTTGCAACATAAACTTTCGGATTTGCTACGCCTCCCCTAATAACAAGGTCAGTTGGGTTGTTATTATCACCCGTCAAACCAATAAAATCAGACATTTGTGGATTATTCAGTGGATACTGCTGCGTAGCATTTCCATCCGACATCAAAACAATATACTTCTTCGTTGCTGTAGAAGTTTTCATAATCTCTCTCGCCAAATGCAAACCGCCTTGAGTGTGCGTACCCCAAATAGGCGTTAACTTATCGATTTCACTACACAAGAAGTCTGCATTCTTTGTAAAATCAGATCGTTTAAACAATTGATGATGATATGAAACCAATGCGACACGTACGCCTTCTGTTGCAGTTCCCTTAGGTAACATCTTACGAACGAACTCTTTTCCAGCCTTTATAGCTGCAAGAAGTCTACCATTCTCCTTCATCGAAGAAGACTGGTCAATAACCATCACCACATCGACGGGCACCGTCACAGCTCCTGAAGAGATTTTCAGGGTGATATCCCAAGCGTTATGGTTCTCCCCGGGTTGGAGCTGGTTTGGTGGCACCGGAGTCGCATACTTATCCACCTCGACAGGAACTATAGGAGGAGGTGTCCGTCGAAGCGGAGTAGGCACCAAAGCCGAAGCATAATTATAGGTCGTACTGGTGTCCATTTCCCCTCTGCTCTCGGCACTCCCCCCAAGGGACAATGCCACACAGAAGAATAGGAAAGTGGTCAATAATTTTATGTTACGTTTCATTTCTTGTCAATAATTAAGTCGCACATAAGATACCCCATAGAGAGACTAAAATACCTTATCTCTAAAGAGCTGTATCATCAAATACTAAATCTCAATATCATACTTATACCAATGATTTCTCTCGATCTTATCAGGGAAAGGAAGGACATAAATCTCAGGTCCAAACTCCGGTGGGGGCAACATCCCTGCATCCTCGGGATAGAGGGCAAGCTCTATCTTGGCTCCCTTACTATCTCGCTCATTGATATAGGTAATCAATTTGAGTTCTATAAGATTGCCTCCCATCTCTCTGTATCCAAATCCGAAGTCGGGAGTCGGAGTTGCATTCAAAGTATTACTCCACTGAGACCACCCAATAAGATTAGGGAATAATGTGGAAGCAGAGCTTGTTAGATTGTCAGGCTTAGTATTGGGCTTAACAGCATAAGCCCTCTTATCCCAATCAACGAGTCGATACCTAATGGCATTGACGTCCATGGCGTAGAACTTAGGAGTCAGCTTGATAGTCAGCTCCACTTTAGCGACAGCACGTGTTAGCTCCACAAACTTCAGCTGATAATTGGTTTTGAAATTATGCTCCTTATTGCCTGACATGAGGATTGGGGACTTTATGTCAGGAGACCAAGGCGTAGCAATCTCCCTATAGACCGTATTCGTCAAGTCTGTGATGGAAGTCACAGCATTGAGCTTTGACTTCAATGCATTATCTACATTAGCGATGATATAGACCTTGCGCTCCCCGGCCTGACGCTGAGTGAGTTGTAAGGTGATCTTTTGCTCAGCAACGCTCCACGTACCCCCAGAGAATGTGGCACCGGAGACGTCATAGTGCTTGGGATTGGTACCATCTTTCTCAAATAATAGGAGGTATAAATTATCTATCTTCTGCTCTGAAGCACTTCCCGGATCTGTATCCACTGCACGAGTAGAGAGGTTTCTTGTAAAGTCATTGACCCTCACGGATATGGCTATCGGAGCATCACTACCCTCGGGCTGTTCAACGCTTTTCTTAGAACATGCTCCCAACAACAAACTCAATCCAATCGTTAGATATAGTAAATTATTTCTCATGACGCATCTTCTAATTATTTTTTTTGGAATCTTTTCTCAGGTGTGGAAGCATCATTATAGTGAACATCCATATAGATCATACCGACAGGTACATCATCCTTACTAATCTTAAATGACAGTGAGGCATCCTGAGGCAAGGCTGTGAAAGAGATCTGCTTCTTATTGATATCATTGTCAAAGTAAGCATCATTAAGAGCCTTTAGAACCACCTTGTGTGGTGCACAATTGAGCATCGTATTGCTGATAGAACCGTTACCATCCGCATCGACTTCGACGTTGTACCCGTAGCCCACATAAGTCTCTTTCTTCACCACTTGCCAAGCTTGGACGGTATAGAATATCTCGATCTGATTAGGCAAATTCTTGACCTCGTACTTATAATGATGATTCCTGAAAACACTATACTCAGGCTTATCAACCAGCTTTCCCTCTGCATATGGGAGATATTTTCCACCTGGAATAGAGCCGTCACGAGTGATGATAGGGATATCGTACTGATTGCCCCTTTTATCTGTAATGCGGAAATAATTAATCGGCTTCCTATCACTTCCTGCCGTACTCCAATCAACTCCGTTGATCAATCGCTCTGGCATGTATGCCAGCCAGTTATTAGTCCCGGTTTTCCGCTTCATTATATGACTGGGAAGATAATCACTAGAGACTTGAGAACTCTTGAGTAGGCTGAAATTCCGATTCGCATTGATAAGCTCAATCTTCTCCACATCGTCTACGTCCTCAGCGTCCATAATCACCTCTAGTTTCGCCACTACTCGTACGAGTTTGGCGCAATCCTCTTTGACCGTGCCGACTGTCGGCTTGAATGGAATAGGATCATAGCTAGAACCTCCTTGAGGAATGTCTTGATTCTTGTATACACGAGCCATGGGGAATCCCTTCTTATTGGTGGCTCCATCGTAGTAGTAATCAGGCAATTGAAGAAGCGTATTCATTTGGGCATCCATTTCGCTTCTATTCTTTACCCTCTCAAATGCCTCCTTCATATCCGGAAGCAGATTACCTACAAAGTAGAAGTCACGAGTGCCAGGAGTAAACTTAGATTTAAAGACAATAGTCTTGTCTCCTGTGCCAACGTTTTCCGTATAGTAATGAGCAATCTTCTTGCCCGATGGAGAGTCAAATACCAGCATGGCAAGACTATAAACATGGTCTTCATAATCAACACCATCTTTATTTATGGACTCCTCACCATTAATATGTGCAGCCCTCGTGCTGACAGACAAATAAACCACAGGTTCTCCATTATCCGGAGTCTGATTGTCTATCGCTCTTTTGCATCCCCCCCAAGAAAGCAGGATTAGGATAAAAGAGATTAACTTTATTTTATTATTCAGCATGCTCTACGTATTTATTATTGTAATATCGTGATGTGATATTTGACTACTAACCTTGCCAATGGTGTTTCGACATCTATCCGCCGACCTGTATATATTCACAATCTGAGCAAACAGGATGGCTTCATATCAAGTCAGAGGTAATATTACAACTCCAACTCTATCTCGTAACTATGCACCATCCAATCATTAACGTAAATAGCCCAGCAGATATAGGTGCCACAGTTCAAACACTTATCTTTGATGACGAACTTGACATTAAAGTCATTCATACAATCCATATTGACATTCTTATTCTTAATCAGAATACTTCCGATCAAGTCTCCCTGCCAAATAATATCTTGGGTCTTCTTATTCTTTATGGTGATCTGACTATTGTAACCCGTTTTAAGCTGCATCAGTGAGTACTGAGCGAGGAGGGATGAGTCAGTATATTTAAATTCAGATGGATAAGTGAGTATCGTCTGATTGAGTGGCATAGTCCCATTGATATTGGACACCCCGTTACCAGATTCGACCTCGACTTCAAAATCTCGAGGATTAACATCTGCATTCTGAAGAGATTCGTGGACCTCTACCTCCACATTGATACGATTAGTATGTTCCCTCAGATTGATAGCAGTATGCTTATACATGGATCCAACCGTGGACGGATCCTCTAGAAAAACCGCAGGGCTCTCGCCTTGCCATACTTGATGACTCTTAAGTGCAACCGCTCTCTTATTCTGAGATTTGAGCGTATGCATTACATCTTGCTTGGTCGTCACTCCATTAACGAAGGAACCAAGCTCAAAATTACCATTTACCCCTGCCCACCCTATAATAGTGTAGTGTCCGTTAGAGACAGGAACCAACACTTCGTAGTCCTTGCTCAACGTCACGTTTTTCTGTGCGACTGTCGACGCCAATACGCCTTTATCGTCAAAGGCAAAGAGATATAAATCGGACACCTGACCGATAAAAGTAGAATCTACGGCACAAGGAGTCTTAGAGTAGAATTTTACATATACGCCCTGAGGGCATCCAGATAGATCATCGTAAATGATATTGCATCCACCAAGTAGTACTCCAGCTAGAAGCACAATCATCAATAGCTTGTTTCGTAAATTCATCGCAAATAGCTTTACAATAAAACTAATAATAGAGTAAAAGGAGGAGGGATAACCCTGCTAACTAATGAGAGGGCATTCCCTCCTCCATTACTATTTTTCTCAACTCACGATGGATTGGAACAAAGACGCCCCAAATACATCGTCAAAATCTTACTACAATTACAAATTAGATACTTAGATCTACTTCATAGGTGTGAACCTCCCATGGAAGAACTGTCACGTCTACACTCATCCAAGTCTCAGGAGTAGTCAATGGATCCTCTGGTTTGATTGGGTTATCACCTGGCTCATCAGGATTCTCTGGTTTTGGGTCTGGGTTCTTTGGATCTGGGGTATTAGGATCCTCTGGGAATAGTGGGTTCCAGTTGGTACCAATGGTCTTGAAGCTCTTAATCTGGATGTGGTAGATATTGTTACGCACCACAGGAGAATTCATCCAGCCAGGAATCTTGTCTGGGTTCAACCATGCATAGTAAAGCACCTTACCACCTACATACCTTCTGCTCTTCTGACCTGCTACACCACCCTTATCAGGATCCTTGGCATTGGCATTAGATGAGTAGAACTTGCCATTAGTCTCACCTACATAGAAGTCAGATCCAGGAGTATAAGCGGTACCATCTGCCATCTCCTTAGGAGTGAAATTAGCTCTGATCAACACATAAACAGTATTACCCTTGGTATAACCAGAAGTTTCCTTAGTATCGCCGACTACGTGAATAGTAGGAAGTACGAACTTACCTGCGTAAGATCTTTTATCAAGACCTAGATCGGTCACATTATCCTTTTTATAAGGGTCAAAGACTGGAACATTGGTGCCACCAAAATTAGGAGCTGGCTGATAGTTCTCGTAAAGACCTGAATAGTCGTAACCTAGGTTGCCAGTAGTAATGAATTCATCAGCAGAGAGTTTCACAGAATAACTAGGAGTGACAAAATCAGCTTTTCTCTGGAGGAAAAGACGATCCTCGCCCTGAGCCAGTACCCAATTGATGTTTGAAATAGTACCTAGGAGAGTACCGGCAGTACTCTTTACTTCATAAGTCCCTGCTGAAGCGGTAACGATAGCGCGAGCTACAACACGAGAAACATTAACCTTGGCTCTATTCTTAGTTCCAGCAATTGCCTCCTGCTCCTTCACGTTGTCCTCAACGGTGAGATCGCTATCAGCGTCGTTGGTCATCACAATGATATCTTTCCAATCATCCATGCTTGGACCCTCAACCTTGGCCAACTTGCTAGCAGAGGTTTCAGACTTACTTTTGTCCATACCTGAGTTTACAAGCACCATAGCCTCGGTCTTCATCTTCTTGTCAAACTCGGCAGGATCAGCCTGAGAGAGTCTAGCAGCAACCTCTGGAGTAGCGTTGATAACCGCATATACCTTCTTAGCTCCAGGAGTAGTCTTGATGGCTTTCTTTGGAGTCAATGTAATCTGAGTCGATCCATCAGGTGCTGCGGTGGTCACATCAAAGTCTCCAAGCTCAAACTGACCGGTAGCAATAGTGGACTTAGCTACGTCTACGACATAAATGTCGATTCTCTTAATCTGATCCTTCCCAAACCACTTGCCCACATGGTTGTAGTCCTCTGGAAGAGCCCTAACATTAGGCTTTGCCATAGTAAGAGCGACACTAACGTGCGTGGAACCATCGACTATGTCAGAATTAATCTTTTCCTTCTGACAAGAAGACATCCCCATAATTAGAGCTACTGCTAGTGCCCCAATGCTAAAAATTTTCTTCATTTTGTTACTTCAAATAATTTGTTAAACTTCAATATTATACTATCTCTGCAATTCTATTCCGATTTTTCACTTAGATATCTGCTTCAGATTGTTCTGGGCATTTTCCATATCTCCTGCAGCAATTGCCTTATTAAAGCAATCGATTGCACGATCTCTGTCTCCAAGCTTAGCATAGGCGACACCCATATTATTGAGCGCAGCTGCATTATTTGCGACTTTACTCAGGCGCTCAATAGCCGCCTGATAATTACCTCCCTCGATATCCACAGCACTGGCATTGATAATGGCAACCGGTTCGTCAGGATAAAGGCGAGTAGCGATGTCAAAGACCTCTTTAAATTCTTTGCTATCTGCGGGGTAACTCTTGGCTACAAGATACATCTCGTTAAGACTTAAGTGCTTTGGATTAACCTTGATAACCTCCTTAGCTTCTTCGACATCAAAAGCTCTTACATTGTATGCAATCACATAGTCTGTACGTCTCAAGGCCGGATAATAACGATCCAGCAGAGTGCGATATGTCGCTCCATTGTCCAGAGCCATAATCTTGGCATCTCTTGCATCAGGATTACCGGTAGAAGCAATAATGTCAAGTACGGCCTTAGCATTAGGAAGCGAGGAGGTGCGAAGAGCCTCTTCCAGACCCTTCCAGTCCTCACCATAGCCAATAACAGACTTGATTTGCTCTCTAAGTATCCCATGAGTAGAGACCAGATAATCGACAAATGAATTGGCACGACGACCTGCCAGCTCACGGTTGTATTCAAAGTTTGCTTCCGGTGACGCATATCCCGAAACGGCAAACTCTGTAATAGTGATATCGCTATTACCTTTTACTTCACGAATTACGCGATCTACCTGATCCAGTACTCCTGCATTCTGCTTGTAACTGCGGACAATCTCATGTCTATCCACTACAAAATTAAGAGATGCAGAGTGCCTATCCTTGCGCGCCTTAACAGGCTCAACCTCTGGTGTCACGTACGAGAGGACAAACACCGGATCCTGTAGAAATGGGGTGAGGAGCACCTTCGCATCCTCATGTACCAAGCAGTCGGCACAGCCGTGTACCGCCTCTACGAGGATTAATTCGGACTCTGTCATGTAGCTCTCATAGGGGATACGCTGAATGTAAGAGACTGACTGTCGAGTACCATTTTTGCGATCAAACTCCATCTTGGGATCCACTGCCCATCCACGTGGAATACCTGTATCCGCCATACGGTCCAGCACAAGACTGCGTGTACGACCGGATACCTGCATGGAGGGTAGCATCTTGACAATTTCCTTAGTCCCGGATATACGGAGTGCCGGGGAGAGTAGAATCACATCATTGGAACGGATCTTAAGAGCATCCAGATTGACATTCATACCAACTATCACATGATCACCATCTCTAGTGACACGCACATCCTCCACCTTGACTTGATTCATATACTTCTCCTGAGCCATGAGCATCTGAGGTAGAAGCATAAGCAGGAGAACCAGCGAAGTTACGGTTTTATTCATCACTCTATATTTCTATATTATGTATTCTGTAATTTTTTGGGATTTACACTCCCCTTCTTTAGAAGACGTAAATCAAAGAGAGGGTCGATCTGGTGATACCCCAGTAGTTGTGTACCCCTTCATCTAGTTTTTGCCCACAATTAGCACATGGAAACTTTTCATAAATAATGCGCGCATAACCTCCTCCTATGGAAGCTTCCAAATTCCAATGGCGACCAAGTATCCACTGGTAACCATAGCTGAGACCGCCTCCATAGAAATACCCTTGATAGCGATTGTCCTTAAGATCTGAGAGGTTGCCGATAGGGATATTAACGCCACCTACATTGAACTGCCCGCCATGCGCATGAAGACCGAGGAAGTGCCCATTGAATGCGTCACAGAACCAATAGCGGAACTCTGGCTGAGCTGCCCAATGCTTAAAGGTTGTCTTTTCGCCAAACTTCCATAGACTCATACCACCACCCAATTCGAGCGTAGTCTTTTTCCCTGTTCTAAATTCGAATGCTAGATTTGGTGATGTGGTAACGGCATACAATAAATTGGTCTTGACCGCCACCTTTTGTGCATCAGCTCTGCCCACAGACACCGTCAGTGCAATCAGAAGCAATAGTATAAAACTACAAATGGATTTTCCGAACTTCATAACAAATCACTAAAACTTATTTTTTCGCAGTGTCGATATCTCTTCAAAAATTCAAACACCACATCTAATCACTCACAAGCATAAAAAAAGATATCAAACACTGCTCCCTAAATACGGAACAGCATTTGATATCAGTATAAATCCGAAAGCTGTGGCAACGATATACGCACCACAGAGAGCCCCGAGACTACTTAGCCAAGATAAACAAGTGCATAAGTCTCTCTCTAATCATTTTTCGGCAAATAACCAAAATAAAAATGTTAAATATTCCTTGAGAACTTCCTCCTAACTTCTAACCGAATCTCCCCCTTCACTCCTCACAAACGAGAAATGTGCGCTAGAAACAAACGACACAACTCCTGCGAGTCTCCTTACCCAACGACGATCCAAAACACCTTTCTCCTCAAAAAGAGCGAGTTTGGTTATCCGACCTTCGGGGCAAAGGTACACCATTATCTTTAAACTAAACAATATTTCCCTTGGAAGTTTTACGGTTATTATCTCTAAAACCTATTCCAGAAAAGGGAAATCTATAAATCGTTAATAAAGATGAATTGAGACAATATAACATTCTTTGCTTTTTTTAGTCAAATAAAAACAGGGATGCGCTCACCGCAAGCGCATCCCACATCATGTATTATCTATAAGCCGGATTACAGCCTATTTATTGGAGAAAAGTCGAACGCTATATTTATAAGACTTTCCATTCCAGTAGTAGCTGGTATAAGCTCCCTGATCAAAGAAATCCATAGACCTCGCGCTACTCGTGTTATACTCCGTGCTTGACCAGTAGTAACCGTGAGTACCCGCATTGGTCAAATTCTCATCGCCTGCATATTGCAAAAAGCCTGCTGCAGGGAAAATCTTTACGATATCCTTGGTATTATTGCTAGCCCACCAAGATGGATCTGCGATTGTCTCTACAGTTATCCCTGTATCTGAACCTCCTAAACGACGGACGGTAATCTTGAGCATCTTTTGAGGCTTCTCTGTTGATCCCGGGGAGTCAGGGTTATCAAGATATTCGTACCTCCAAGCACTTCTCTGGCTCTCATCATCACCCTTGAAGCGTAGCCCATAGGCATTGCCATCACCTGGTGAGATATAGTCGGCAGTGTAGGTCTTCGTTATACCCGCAATAGTAATCACCTCGGAGACGGCAGTATTTTTGTCTTCGTATTTGAATGATACACTCCTGCCACTATTATACTCTGGGACAATACCTCTAAATTCCTCTATTGATGGAAGATGGTATGCGACCCCATTCACTTTGAAGTCCTTATCCCAACCAAACTTTTCCATCGCCTGACCATAAGTAAAAATTCCTGCCTCTGTATTGCTGTGCGTAGAGACAAAGCCTGTTCCTTCAAGATTGACGTTGTAATCAGCTACATACTCGATAGCCAGTTTAACGGTGGCTGTAGGTTCTTCTACGGTTACGGTACAAGTCGCCTTGTGCTGACCATCGGTAGTCGTGGCAGTAATGGTGGCAGAACCCACTGCCACGGCTTGGACTACTCCTTGGGCATCCACAGTCGCCACACTCTCTTTATCTGAGCTCCATGTCACGGACTTATCAGAGGCATTGTCGGGTAATACTATCGCCTGTAGGGTTACTGTCTCATTGGGGACAAGTGTTAGGCTGGTTGGCTCTACGGAGACACTTACGACAGCAACCACCGCAGTCTTGGAGATCACGAAAGTCTGACCATTCCATTCGATGGTGATATATTCATCGGTCTCTGTGATCTTGAGGTCAATTGTAGCGTCAGATCCAACAGCCTTGACAGGCTTCCCATTTTCATCCAACACCTTTTGCCAAGTGACACCGCCATCAATACTCATCTCCCATTCACCATCCCGGCTCACTCTAATTTTAGGAGTGACTCCAGCCTTACCATCTGCACCTTCACATGGGATCGGATTGCCCTTAGCATCGAGTAGCAACTCTCCATCGAGTGCCCAATAAAGGACACCATCTTTCTCAATCACACTGATATTTGGAGCTATGCCGTCTGCTCCATTGCTCAAAGTAATCTTAGAGCCATCCGACATTGTGAGTACATAGCCTGAGCCATCAGGAAGCGCTTCGTAAGATGTGATAGAGAGTTTCCCTGCCTCAGCATCGACAAGTTTCTGTAACGTCTCGATTGAGGTATTGGCATTTTTGACGAGGGCTTCAAGATTTTTGATCCTATCCTCGTGCTTCTCCAAACGGTCTTTGATTTCGTCGAGATTGACACACGATGCGAGTAGCATCGGTATGACCAGTAGTAATGATATTAGCTTTTTCATATCGTTAGTCTATTACATTAGTTGTTATCTTCTCCCTTGAAAAGTCGTATTGAACGACCATTGATCTTTCTAGCACCTTCGTTGGAAGTGGCATCCCCCGGACCAAATAGCACACGGCGAGCCATTTCAGAGTCATGCTGTGTACTTGACCAATAGTTGCCCCATACATTTACGGTCAGGATTCCATTTGTTTCAAAATCCTTGTATCCAGCACATGGGAATACTCTGATGATATTCTTATCCGCATCGGCGGACCAATATTCTGGTTTTGAAATATCATCAATCGTCACCTGAGTATTGGTCGCACCAAGGTATCTAGCGGTGATGACTAGAGCTTTGCCTGTGCCGGTAGGATTATCCTTGTACTCAAATCGGTATGCGCTACGAAGTTGATCGCCATCGCCCTTAAATCTTATCGCATAAGCGACACCATCGCCCGGGAATCTGTAATCCCCTTTGAGGTTCTTGGTTGTCCCTTGAAATTCAAAAGTCTCATTAGTATCAAGGACATCTTCCCTTGGAATAAAGTAGACATTTCTAAAAGGTATCACTGCCGCCCATTCATACATGGAAGGGAGGTAGTACTTTTGACCATTGATCTTGAAGTTTTTACTCTTGTCAAATAGTCTCATAGCGCGATCCCAATCAAAGTAACCACTGGCATTATTGGCGTGAGAAGCCACGAAACCGGTACCGGCTTCATCCATATTATACTCTGCCACATACTCTATAGGTAGCTTGGGGTGAGAGTCTTCTCCGGGAGCTTGTACCACGATGGTGGCTTCACCCTTGACATTTCCTCGCTTAGATGTAGCTGTGATCTTGACCTCGCCCTTGGCAATAGCTGTGACGACTCCCTCAGCTGTGACTGTGGCAATAGCCTCATCTCCACTTGACCAAGTAAGCTCAGTTTCGGTGGTATTGGCAGGAGATAAGATTGGCTTAAGAGTGAGTGTCTGCCCTTCGGTAATCGTGTAGCTTGCCGGATCAAAAACTATGCTCATCAAGGGTTTCACATCACTTTTTGGCAATACAAAAGTAGCACCATTATAAGTAATGATTATCGCATCTTTTGTCTCAGTTATCGAAAAATCGACCTCCGGGGTGATTCCTCTGGCAGGGATTGGCTGCCCCTGATCATCCAAGACAAGTGTGTAGGTGCGTCCACCATCGAGGCTTACCTCCCAGTAACCATCTGTATTGACCTGAAGCATAGGGGTAGCCCCTACTTGACCATCCTGCCCCTCAGCGACCACCATATTTCCGTGGGCATCTCTCATATATTCCCCATTGATAGCCCAATAGAGGAGGCCATCGGTATACTCCTTCACCCCGACGACAGGAGTGACACCATCTTTAGTAGCACCGATGACCATGGTACTGCCATCGCTCATCGTGAGGAGATAACCCTTGCCATCAGCGAGGGGATTGTAGGCAACAATTTTTACCTTGCCCCTCTCCGCATCTATGAGTTTCCGGATTTTGACGACGTCGTCATTGGCCACCTTGACCATCCTATCCAGTTCGTTGAGGCGGCGTTCGTGATCGTCTAGGCTCTGTAAAATAGAGTCAAGATTGGTGCACCCTCCAAAGACTAGGAGAGGGAGCAACAACAATAAACAGTATATATTTTTCTTCATGGCTCGTCTAGTTATTTGTGAATAGTCTTACGGTATTGAGAATTTTCTTTTCGTGCGCATAGTTTGAGTAGGCAAAGAAATCACTAAAGAGCATAAACCTCGCCAACGCTTCACTTTCGCTTGTCGCAGACCAGTAATGACCATACTGGTTGTAGAAGAAGGTATCTCCACCCTCCTTATTTTTGTAGCCGGCAGCAGGGAGCCGACGTACGATATCTGCGTCGTTATTGCCCCGCCAGTAGCTCTCTTTGGCGACATCGTCCAGAGAGACAGATGTATCCTCAGCAAGGGGGCGGACGGTAATTTCGAGCATCTTCTCACCCTCTCCTGCCGAGTTATCCCTGTATTGATACCTCCAAGCACTCCTTTGGGCATTGTCACCGCCCTTGAGTCGTACGGCATAGACAATTCCATTTCCTGGAAATCTATAGTCCGAAGTATAGGTTTTTATTTGACCGCCGACACATACTGTCTCTGAGCTATCCAGTCTATCCTCGTGTGGCATACCGATATAGATATACTCTGCTGGGACGATAGAGCACCACTCTTCATAAGTGGGCAGATGATAACCCACATTGTCTATCCGGAAGTTTTTCTCTTTAGAGAAGCGATCCATAGCTTGGCTCCAGGTAAAGTATCCGCTGTCCTTACCTATATGATTGGCGACAAAACCATCACCGGCAGGGTTGATATTGTACTCCGTCAGATACTCGATCGCTAACTTACCAGCCGAAGCAATCACCTCTACAGTCGCCTCTGCCTTGACACCATTGACCGTGGATACAGCTGAGACGACGGCAGTGCCAATCGTATGAGCTGTAACGACACCATTATCAACAGTGGCAACGGCTTCATTGCTAGATGCCCATGTCACCTCCTTATTGGTCACATTGATGGGCTCAAAAGAGAGGGCAAAAGTCTGTGTGTCCCCTACTCTAAGAGTCATAACCTCAGGTGATAGCGAAATACTGGTGGGATCAACCGCTCCCCCTGGTGCAAGAGGAATCAGATAAGTCACACCGTTGTAGATGATGATGACGTGTGTTCCATCACTCTCGATAGTGAGGTTGCTGGTATCTGCCGAGCCGACAGCTACGACAGGATTACCATTTTCATCACGTACAAGCGACCAATTTTTGCCCCCATCGTAGCTCACTTCCCACTGATTATCTTTATTGATTCTCAGCTTAGGAGTGATACCGATACTACCATCCTTGCCTTTTGCGACGACTCTATTGCCTGAGGCATCGAGTAGATAATCCCCATTGATGGTCCAGTAGTAGACGCCTTCGTCCTCCTTGATACCCATAGCCGGGGCAGGAGCTCCTTGTCCATTTTTCAAGGTAATGGTGCTGCCGTCAGACATCGTGATGACATAGCCAGAACCATCCTTGAGTTCTTCATACTTAACGATAGTCAGCTGCTTACTCATCTTATCGATTAGAGCCTGCAATGCGGAAGTACTCTCATTGGCTTTCTTTACCAACTGCTCGAGCACTTCGATACGTTTCTCATGATCCTTTAGTTTATCGCGAATCTCATCGGTATTGGCGCAAGATGAGAGCAATAATAAAAGCATCAATAGGTAGAGATACCATTTTGTTCTTTCCATAATTAGTTTTGATTATATGGTTTAATAGTTATTCTACGGGCTATTTTTCACTCTTATCGTCAAATATACATAAAAATATCTGTATCGCAAGGTCATAAGTGTTAAATATCACTTCCTTGACAACAAAGGTGACGAGTATTGATAAAAGTCTCAGGATATAACAAAAAAAAAGAGCTGATACCATTTTACGGAATCAGCTCCTCTCTCATGCCTATTCAGACGGACCTCATCGGGGCACAATTATACATTAGAACAAGATTATCTATGGGGTGACTATTCTATATAGAAAGGGGTTCTCGGGAGTGCACCATCGGGCAAAGAAGTTGGATTGCTGACGAGCGTAGATACGGGTATTCTTGGAGATCTGTCGCTCAGCCTCCTCTAGATTGATTGTCCCATCTAGGTAGGCAAACATCTCTTTGTAACCAATAGTATTCAGGGCATTGAGATAGCGATAGGGTAATAAGGCTCGAGCTTCATCGACTAATCCTCTCTCTATCATCAGGGCAACACGGGCATTTATCCGGGAGTACAATTCTTCTCGAGAACGATCTACCCAATGTAGTTCTATATCAAAGGGAAATGATCTTGCTATCGGAGTTGTATGGTAGCTGCTGAATGGTCGTCCCGATGTATGCCAAACCTCTAGGGCACGGATAATCCGTTTGTGATTGTTGGGGTCGATTCGTTCTAAGTACTGTGGGTCTACCTGCCGCAGCTCTGCTCGCAGAGGCGTTACTCCTTGCGTATTAAAGATATGCCAAAGCTCCTCTCGAACCCCATTTGCTGGTGCAGGGACATCATCCATCCCGAAGAGAAAAGCCTGAAGGTACATCATACTACCTCCCACCATCACGAGCACAGAGTGCTGCTCCATCACTCTTTCCACAACCTCCAAGGCATCAACCGCCCACTCCGAAGCGCTATAGGACTGCCATACCTCACGACACTGTACAAAATGATGAGGCACCAATGCTCGCTCCTCAAGCGAGGGAGCATCGGTGCCTATTTCCATACCTCGATAAATCTGTCTACTATCTGCCGAGATGATATGTGTATGATATTGCTGGGCCAGCTGGAGGGCATACGCCGATTTGCCCACCCCCGTAGCGCCAATCACTACGATTAGTTTGCCCATGTGACGTCAATCGAGACTATCTTCGGTGATATCAAATCCTTCGACGTCTATTTCGTTGATGTCAAAATCGTCCGAACCGAACTCGTCCAACTCATACTCCTCCTTAGGAGCGGATGGCATCTTGACCGTCTTTTTAGGCTTCGCAGGAGCCTCGAGCATCTCCATTACATCGGTGTGTTGCTTAGGAGCATTGCCTTTTTTGCGGGTACACTGTGGCTTGGAGAGGTTTTCTCCGAGGATTACCTCTTTGAGCTCAATATAGAAATAGCGATCACCAAGCTGGTCGAATTGGAAGAGTACCCTATCCCCTTCATCCTCCAAGAACTCATCAAGGTAGGTATCTTCCATAAGATAATACTCTTCGTCTGTGCCGTGAAGCCCCATATCGACGAGGAGTATCTCTTGCTTAGGCTTCCAAGATTTGTCTGAGATGAAGAAGCTCGTAATCTGATCGTGAGTATAGCCTACTGCATCGAGGATGGCATCTTGAAGGGCGCGAAAAGATGCAGTCCCATCGATTCTTACCTCTCGCAAAAAGTCGGGAGCTTCATCGCTCACCATCACAAAACGGTATATCATATTTCTTCTTTGTTTTATTTGATTAATCTACCGAACCGCCACGCACGATGCCTCGTTGGGAATTGCGAAGGAAGTCGAGGATAATTGTCTTTTCGGGCATCTCTTCATATTCTTCCTCAATCACCTCTATTGCCTTGCTATTATTGAGCCCACGATTGTACAGCGTGCGATAAATATCATTAATCAGATAGATTTGCTCCTTACTGTAATTGCGACGCCTTAGTCCCACGATATTGATACCGCAATACATCGCCGGTTCACGGCCTATCAGAGTGTAAGGAGGAATATCCTTGGTCACTTTTGTCCCGCCTTGAATCATCGCATGGGCTCCGATGTGCACGAATTGGTGGACAAGCGTACCGCCACCGAGTATGGCTTGGTCGTCAATCTCTACCTCTCCTGCCACTTGGCAAGCATTGCCGATGATTACTCGGTCTCCCAATTCACAATCGTGAGCTACGTGAGCGTATGCCATAATCAGTACATCGCTACCTATCTTAGTAAATCCCTTAGATGCAGTGCCACGACTAATGGTGACGTATTCTCGGAGAGTGGTACGGTCGCCTATAATCGCCACCGAGTCCTCTCCCCTAAATTTTAGATCCTGTGGTTCACCGCCCACCACAGCATAGGGATGGATGGTGCACTCCTGCCCTATCCTTGCGCCATAACGCAAGATAGCACCACTCAGCAACTTAGTGCCGTCTCCTATCTCTACATTCTCCTCTACGATACAAAACGGTCCAATCTCTACTCCTTTTCCAATCTTAGCATCGGGATGTACGATAGCTAATGAACTGATACTATTATTACCCATAAATCAAGAGTTTCTTACAATCTGTGCCATAAACTCGGCCTCACACATCAGCTTCTCTCCTACAAACACCAATCCTCGCATATTGGCAATACCACGGCGAACCGGACCCATTAGGGTCACTTTGACCACCATTGTATCCCCTGGGACTACCTTGTACCTAAACTTGACGTTGTCTATCGTCAGGAAATAAGTGGAGTACTCCTCAGGATTTTCCATCTGATTAAGAATCAATACACCTCCGATCTGTGCCATGCACTCCACTTGTAGCACTCCGGGCATCACTGGTTCGTCAGGGAAATGGCCAATAAAGAATGGCTCATTGTGGGTTACATTCTTAATTCCCACGATATGATTCGGACCAATCTCGATAATCTTGTCCACAAGGAGCATGGGGTAGCGGTGTGGAAGAAGTGCCTTGAGATCTTGGATCTTCAGCACTGGTTCTTCGTTGGGATCATAGAGCGGAGACTGGCTCTCATTGAGACGGATGTCCTTGCGAATCATCTTTGCCATCTTGGTATTGATAGAGTGTCCTGGGCAGGTGGCAATCACACGCCCCTGTATCTGCCTCCCTATCAGCGCAAGATCTCCTATCAGGTCGAGCAACTTGTGGCGAGCCGGTTCATTATTGTACTTGAGTGGCACACTGTTTATGTAGCCCAGTTCGTTAGCAGGCTTACTCACAGTGCCCATAGTAGCTGCAAGCTTGTCCATCTTTTCTTGAGACATCTCTTGGTCGTAGATGACAATAGCATTGTTGAGATCTCCTCCCTTGATCAGATTATTATCGAGCAGCGCTTCAATCTCCCTTACAAAGACAAAGGTACGAGCAGGGGCTATTTCTTCGGCATAGTCTGAAATATCCTCAAGCGACGCATACTGATTGGAAAGGACTTTAGAGTTGAAAGAGATAAGGACGTGTACTCCGAAAGAGTTATCTGGCAATATCGTAAGCTGCGAAATACCTTGCTCATCTTTGACTTCTATCTTAGACTTCACCACATACACTTCACGGACAGCATTCTGCTCCTCAACCCCCACCCTACGGATATGCTCTACATAAATAGAAGCACTCCCATCAAATATTGGCATCTCAGGCGCATTGACCTCGATAAGACAGTTGTCCACTCCCATAGCATAGAGTGCAGAGAGTGCATGCTCTACGGTACTGACCTGCAACTCTTTGTTGGAGAGGACAGTCCCTCTCTGAGTCTTAGTCACAAACTCTGCAAGCGCAGGTATCGTAGGTCGGTCCGGGAGATCTACACGACAAATCTTGACGCCATGTCCCTCATGTGCAGGACTAAACTTTACGTTAATGCTCAGACCTGTATGCAATCCCTTCCCTTCTAACTCAAATGAGCCACCCAGTGTTTGCTGCTTCTGAGTCCCTTCGCTCTTGTTACTCTTCGCCATTTTTCTTCAAATTATTTATTTCAGCTTTCAGAGCTTCTAATTCTCGTCTGAGCGCAAAAATCTCCTTATCCATTTCAGGCAGTCGTATAAACTTTGCAGATGCTTTCATCGCCTTGATATGTGGCTGAGCCGGATAGCCAAACCACACGCTTCCCTCCTCTTTTATATCACTCAATACACCTGTCTGTGCCGCCAAAGTGACACGGTCAGAGGTCTTCAGATGCCCAGCGACACCGACCTGACCGGCCAATACGTTCCACGCACCTATCACTGTAGAGCCAGCGATACCACTCTGTGCTGCAATGGCAGTGTGTTCTTTTACCTCACAATTGTGGGCAATCTGCACCAGATTGTCTATCTTCACCCCTTTACGGATGATTGTAGCATCCATGACTGCCCTATCGATACAAGCGTTGGATCCTATCTCTACATCATCCTCAAGGATAACTCGCCCTGTCTGAGGTATCTTGTGGTACCCATCAGCATCCGGAGCGAAACCGAAGCCATCACTACCAATCACTGCTCCCGAGTGAATCACACAGCGACTCCCGACCTCGGTACGGTCACACACCGCAGCCATCGGATAGACTCGGCTGCCTGCCCCGATATGCACCTCTGCACCTACATGAGCTTGCGGATAGACCCTTACCCCTTCACCCAAAACCGCATTCCGACCGACAAAGGCGAGTGGCCCTACATAGCACCCCTCGCCAATCTGAGCTGTCGGATCCACTACCGCTAAGGGAGAAACTCCAACCAACTTTACCTTGCCGTCATTGCGAAGTTTGAGCAATTCTGCCAGTGCTGTATAAGCATTCGGCACCTTTATCAATGTCGTCTTCACCTCCTGAGAAGGCTCGAAATCGAGGTTTACCAGTACCGCACTACTCTTTGTGGTGTACAAATACTCCTCATACTGCATATTGGAGAGGAACGATAGCGCCCCGGGCTGTCCTTTCTCTATACTACTAAAATCATTGAGCACTACATCCGGATCGCCCTCCACGATACCTCCTAAGTGCTCTGCTATCTCTGCCGCTGTAAACTTCATGCAATTCTTTTATCAAATACCTGCATATTGGCTCAGGTAATCACTCATCTCCTCTTGTAGTTCACGTGCCTTATCGCCGGCAACTTCTGCAAAATCCTCACCATTACCGGCAAAGATAATCCCACGAGAGCTATTGACTAGAAGACCACACTCCGGTGTCATTCCATACTTAGATACTTCTCTTAACGAACCACCTTGCGCCCCGACCCCAGGTACCAAAAGGAAGTGGTCGGGCACTATCTTACGGACATCTCTCAAAAATTCCGCACGTGTGGCGCCGACGACATACATCATATTATCTTTATTACCCCACTTTTGAGAGGTCATCAGTACCCGCTCATAGAGCCTGCCTCCTTCTGCCAATTCCAATTGCTGAAAATCCGAAGAGCCTCCGTTGCTGGTCAGCGCAAGGAGCACCACCCATTTCTCCGGATAGTTGAGAAAGGGTTCCACACTGTCCACTCCCATATAGGGTGCTACAGTGATAGCATCTACTCCCATTTCTTCGAAAGCCGCACGAGCATAAAGGCCTGAAGTATTACCAATATCTCCGCGCTTGGCATCCAGTATTACCAGACACTCCGGGTAATGACTTTGCAAATAAGTGACGGTCGCTTCGAGGGCCTCAACACCCTTGCTTCCCATCGCCTCGTAAAAGGCTGCATTGGGCTTATAAGCCACAGTATAAGGGGCGGTGGCATCTATTATCGCTTTATTGAAAGCAAGCACTCCATCGCTATTTTGTGCAAGATGCAAAGGCAACTTGCGAGGGTCGCTGTCGAGTCCCACACAGAGGAAGCTCCTCTTCCTCCGTATTTCAGAAATCAGCTTTATTCTATCCATGAGCCATCTTGATCGGTTTCACTTGGGAGCACAAATATCGTCAATTTTACTCAGAACGCCTTAAAACTGCTCGACCCACAAGACGAAAGCAGGGTGACTTACCTGCAACCCCATCTCTCGGATGGGCGACAAAAGACCCGTAGAGGGGTCGCGCTGATAAAACTCTATCTTATTGCCATCTCGACAAGCAACCGCCATCATGCGACCATCAGGACTAAAAGCGAAGTGACGAGGCTTCTTCCCCACCTCCCGACGCCCTACTTGAGTCAATCGTCCACTGCTTCTATCCACCTTAAATATTGAGATTACATGCGCTCCATCGGTATGCGAGGTGTACAGATACTTCCCATCCTCACTTAGTGCTATGTGCTGTCCCAAACTACCAGACGGCAACTGAAGAGCAACCTCCTGAATAGGCTTCAAATCCCCATCATTGTGCTCAAAAACAAAGAGCTTTGGGCTCTTTTCCGCGATGACATAAGCATGTTTGCCCACCTTATCCATTATGATGTGCCTTGGTCCTACTCCGGTCGGCAAGTTCTTCGTATTTTCGCCAATCGTAATGGGCGGATTACTAGTGCTATTGATATTGAAATGGAATACCTTATCCGCCCCTAAATCTGGCACAAAAAGCTCTTTGCCATTTGGGCTGAAAAGCGCAGCATGAGGGTGCGAGACACCTACTTCTCCAAGCACTATATGCCAGTCGGATGCGCCCAATTCGCCCTTAGCATTCACCTCAAATAGTGTTATGGATCCTCCGCCATAATTTGCAGTCACTACCTTATCTTTACCGTTTGTGGCTATATAAGCCGGACCTTTACCAAGGGTGTACGCACTATTTATTGCCGAAAGCCTGCCATTACGAGTGTCCAAAAGTGCTGAGGTCGCCATAGCCCCTTCATCCTGTTCATTCGCAATATACACTACACTTTTAGCCCTATCAAGTGCTAAGAAGCTAGGATTTGGCGTGACGAAGGTCCCCGTGTGCTTTGGCACCCTGCTCCCAGCATCAAGGGTATAGGAATATACCCCTTCCGAACCGGCATCCGTATAAGTGCCAATCAATAATATCTGCTTATTCGCAGGAGTCTTACTACCCAATTCACTCTCTCCCCAGCGTGGAGCAAGCGAACCACAAGAAGTCGCCAAAATAGCCACTACCGTAGCTGCTATGACGGGAAATAAATAGCTCTTTGTCATCATCTCTTATATGCTTCAATATCCATTATGAGGAAACTCCCCATTGTAGCGCAAGATAATAATTTCCCTCCACTCCTCCAAGACAAAAGCTTACGCCCCCCTAAGCAAATCACATAAATATTGTGAAGATAATCTCCCAAAGGGCAAGGCTCTATTGATATGTTGTGAGCAATTGCCTGCAACTTATAGATTCTTTCAACCCTTTCGGTATCAGCCTTCATCCTTATCTATATCAGACATGACCATTTAATATATATCAATCAATGTGATTAGTATATATTAATTATACCAATTAGTATATATTAATTTTCGTAATTAGTATATATTAAATGGTCATGCGATCTATAGAGATAGGTGGACCGCTTCTCGATTAGCGGTCATGTTTGATATCTATTGCGGGCATTGAAACGCTGTTTTCTCCAGATATAAATAATGGAGACATCATTACTGTTGCTTAAACAAAACTTACACTCCTTAATCACCAAAACAAAATACAATTAAAATACATCAAACACAGATATATCAACGATAAACAGCATAAAAATCAATTCATACATTAAAATTATAACCAAAACATTGATAGTTATAAAAAATTTCGTACATTAGCGAGCAGATAACACAAAGAGAGTGTTTTTCGGATAATTAACAACGATTACATCAAGAATATAAGAAGGGAGACTATTGATAACTATTAACTACAAAATGAATGGTATGAAAAGTAAAATCGTATTGCTTATCACCCTACTCCTCGTGACCGTAGGGACAGCCTTGGGGCAGACCATTTCTGTCAAGGGTGTGGTGCAAGATGAACAAGGAGAGCCTATTATTGGTGCTGCTGTTCGCGTGAAAAGTGATCCCTCTATCGGAAGGATGACCGGATTGAATGGAGACTTCACGATTGATGTCAAGAGGGGAGAGATCCTTTTAATCAGCTTTGTAGGCTACATTACACAAGAGGTTCCGGCTACTCCGAATATGATAGTGAAACTATTACCCAACAATGAGATTCTCGAAGAGGTCGTAGTCACCGCCATGGGTATCTCGAGGCAAAAGAAGTCTATCGGATACGCATCTCAAGAGATTAAGGCTGATGCGCTGCAGACTACTCGCCAAACTGACCTCAACAATGCACTCGTTGGTAAGGTCTCCGGTGTTCGCTTTGTGGGAGGATCAGGCTCAAAGTTTGATGCCGGTAAGGTAGTCCTTCGCGGTACTTCATCTCTGACAGATGCAGTGGGTAGCGAGCCAATCTACGTAGTAGATGGTGTGATTACCAACTCTAATGCAGTGAATATGGATGATGTAGAGAGCGTAAACGTATTGAAGGGTCCCGCTGCTACTTCTCTATACGGTTCTCGTGGTGGCAATGGTGCTATCATCATCACCACTAAAAAAGCGAAGAGTGGGAAGGCGACAATCGATATTAGCCATACGTTCACTGCCGAGACTCCGCTGTTACACGCCAAGATACAAAAGGAATACGGTGGTGGGTACCTCGGAGCCAGCGCCCCTCTCGATGTATTTACTTGGGACGATACGATGCCTGTAGAATTCAAGCAGTTTGAGGGTCGGAGGATGTACGACTATTGGGATGACTCCAGTTGGGGTCCAAAGTTTGACGGCAAACCATATATGCCATTCTACGCTTGGGATCCTACAGATCCACGCTTCGGGCAGGAGGCTCCTTGGGAGTTTGGCATGGATATCATGGAGCTCTACCGCACCGGACACAACAACACCACCAATATTGCCTTTTCCAAGGCTGGTGAGGGCTATAATACTCGTATCTCCTTCACCAACGTTGATCGTCAGGGTGTCCAGTACAATTCCGACGCAAAGCGTCATTACCTCAGCATCTTCTCCGGCTTCCAAGTAACACCGAAGCTAAGTGTAAAGCTAGACTACAAGATGACCTATCGTCGCAATCACAATGCAGCAGTCGAGGGTTATGGAGAGTTTGGAGAGTTTCTACAATCTTACCTGCAGTGGGGTAATACCAACGTAAATATCCGTGACCTCAAGGACTACAAGCGCCCTGATGGGAGCTTCCGCACTTGGAACATCAACAGTCCTACAGACCTCACTCCTGCATTCCATACCAACCCATTTGCACTCCAAAACGAGGTGAATAGGACCTCCGAGTACATTTGGAACGTATTTAGCGGGAACTTGGAGTACACGATTATTGAGGGTCTCAAGGTTGGAGCCAATGTCAATGGCAATATCCGCTCACAGGTCAATGAGGATAAGATCCCTCAAGGGCTTCTCACCACTGAGCAGTTTAGGACGGCTCAATCTTCGCTCAAAGACATGCAGTACCAAGGCTATGCCTCTTACAGCGACAAGTTTATTGACGATCGTCTGACCCTTGATGCCATGCTGTTTGGGGAGTACCGCACCTACGATTATAAGTGGGTGAGGGGCTTCACCCGCGATGGGATGTTCTTGAATCGCTTCTGGAATCTCAAGAGCTCCAATGGTCTTCCCGGAGGAGAAAACGAGCTGATTCAGCAGAAAAATCAGAGCGTATTTGGCACCGCCACTCTGGGCTTTGATGACACATATTATATTGACCTCAACTTACGTAATGACTGGACCTCTACGTTGCATCCGGACTACAATAGCTTCCTATACGGTGGTGCCAGTGTCTCTGTACTATTGCACAATCTGATAAAGACTCCTTGGCTCAATTTCTGGAAAGTCCGTGGCTCGGCTGCACAGGTAGGATCCACTATGAGGGAGTATCAGATCAATCAGATCCTGTTCACTGGGGATAAGTACAACGGACGTACCACTATGCGTACTTCCCAGAATCTACTTGATCCCGCTATTCAGCCTACGATCTCCACTTCCTACGAGGTGGGTACGGAGTTCCGTATGTTCCATAATCGTTTCTGGGGAGATATCAACTTCTACAACAGAGACTCCCGCAATCAGATTATTGACAAAAACGTGACGCCCGCCAGTGGTTACACCACTCGGAAGATTAATGCGGGTCTGATCCGCAATAGAGGTATTGAGGTATCTCTGGGTGGTAGACCTATCGAAACGAAAAATGTACGCTGGGATGTCAATTTCAATATCTCTCGCAACGTCAATACCTTAGTGGAGCTTGAGAAGAACGACAAGAATGACGATAGCTACCAGATCTGGTGGACTAAGTTCTATACTCCAATCTCCATCAACGCTATCGAGGGACGCCCTATCGGAGTGATCAAGGGTAATGATTGGCGACGCGACAAAGATGGCAACCTCATCCTTGAATTCCTATCGAATGGACAACCTCGCCCCTACCAAGATCCTAGTGATATAGAGCTCGGTATTGCACAGCCAAACTTTACGGGCGGTTTCAATACGACCTTAGATCTCTACGGCTTTATGATCGGTCTGTCAATTGACTATGCTATCGGAGGCAACATAGTATCTTGGACCAACTACTGGGGTAAAGGCTCGGGTATCCTACAGGAGACAGTAGGACTCAACGATAGGGGCAAACCTATCCGCGATCCAGTGGAAGAGGGTGGTGGTATCCACCTCGTTGGTGTGGATAAGGATGGCAACCCAGTAGATGGCTATCTGGACGCACAGATTTACTACCAAGACTTATCTCCTCAGATTTGGAAAGAGGCTGTGTATGATGCCACTTATGTAAAGCTACGTGAGATATCCGTGGGCTACAACTTCAAGAAAGACCTTCTCGACAAGCTAGGAGTAGGTCTCACCGCAGCTCGCATCTCTTTCGTTGCACAAAATCCATGGCTAATCTACTCAGGCACCCCAAATATTGATCCTTCTGAGATCAGTGGTTCTAGTTATGGATACGTCGAGGGCGGTCAGTCTATCTCCACTCGCTCTTATGGCTTTACCATTGGTCTTACTTTCTAACCATTAGCGTGATCAAAAGATATGAAAAGAATTAAATATACTCTATTAGTGATCGCATCACTACTCCTACTCAATGGATGTGGTAAGTTTGGCGACATAAACGTAGACCCCAATAACCCAAGCACAAAGGATACTCGCTATCTCTTTTCACGTGCTATGCAGGGTGTTACTTTCGTAGTGTATACCTCTTCACCAGCACCTGAAGTAGATATGTATGACCCGTTCTCTCAGCTCTATCCACACTATTTTGCTGAGGCAAAGAATGTGCAATACACTCAGTTTGGTATCAAGGACTTTAACCTCTCCACTTACTATACGATCTTCCTCAAGAATCTCAAAATCATCCGTCAAATGAATACGGACGAGGCGACCAAGAATACAGAGGTAGTGCTCAGTATGGGTGACAATAATATACAGTTGGGTATAGCCATGACCTTGGAGGCATTTTATTACATGCACATGGCTGACATCGTCGGTATGATATACTACGATGAAGCTCTTCTGGGAGATGACGGGAACTTCACGCCAAAGTTTGATACCCAAGAGCATATCTATACAGAGTTAGACAAGAAGCTCACGGAGGCGTATGCACTCCTTGGGCAGGGTGGTCAGGTCAATGGCTATTATGATATCCTGTACGGGGGTAATCTTGCGAAGTGGCAGAAGCTCAATGCCTCCATCCGCATGCTGATGGCGATTAAGCTATCCGATATCGCTCCGGAAGTGGGAAAGGCTCGCTTTGCAAAAGCGTATGCTGATGGTGGTATCGTCACTAATGCCGACAACCTGTGCTACCAGTACACGCTCGAGGATGTCAATATGAATCCTGTGTACGACAACTACTACGTAAGCAAGCGCAAGGACTTCTATCCATCGGCAACTTTAGTCAATAAATTCATCGAACTAAAGGATCCACGAGTATATACTTACGCCAAGCCTACTGCTGGTGGAGAGCTTTTCGCCGTGCCATTTGGTACGCCACGTGCTAAAATCGGAAATTACACCGGAAAGGTATCTGAGCTACACCCATTTATCACACAGAAGGATGCAAAGATCTCTATCATTTCTGCAACACGCATGCTATTGGTAGAGGCTGAAGCGGCAGTGCGGGGATGGATTACAGCAGATGCAGAGGCTCTGTACAACCAGGCTATTACCCTCTCATTTGAGAATAAGCAGGTAGCAGCAGCTATCGATCAACTGACAGCTAGCGAAGAGTTTGCTGGACTTCAAGAGAAATACGCACTGACTACGACAGCCGCCGACTATCTCGCCCAAGGCGCAATAAAGCTACAAGGCTCTACTGAGGAGAAGATCAATAAAATCGCCCTACAAAGGTGGCTGAGTGGATTCAATGAGAATGGCATTGAGGCTTGGAGCGACTGGCGTCGTCTCGACTATCCAAAGCTAGAGGTGGGAGAAGCTGGAAAGATTAATGTATCGCATATCCCCTACAGGCGATTCTATTACCTCAATGACTATGAGGCAAATATGGAGAATTACAATGCTGCTATCTCAGCACAGGGAGCAGACAATTTCGATACTCGCCTGTGGTGGGACGTAGCGGATAATAAGTAAAACTAAATTTAGGATAATAGAATAGTAATGTATGACTTTAAGAGGGGTTGGTACCGTGAGGTACCAGCCCCTCGTTTTGTCCGGGTTGATCTGGCTGATAGCAGAGTCTTTGTCTACTTATTGGCTTTTGGTTCTTTATTGTCGTACCACTCTAGATAAGATTTTGTATAGCTCTTTCCGGAGTCAAACAACTCTTGTTTTTTAGCATTCTGGATTTTGAAATCAATAGCGCTTACACCTAGGGTGTCTATATATATGGTACGTTGCCAATCGTCGCTATGTAAATGGGTATTCTCTTGTGCATCAATAAGGGTATGGAGCAATGCTGAGGTATAGTCAAAGAAGTTTTCAATCGTTCGATGAGGGACTTCGGCATTGTCCCTAAACATCGCTATCTCCTCTTTACTCGATAGTTTGAAGCCCAGCGTCTCCTTATTATACACGTAATCAGATATTTTTCTCTTTTTCTCCTTCTCTTTCTTCTCGTTTATCACCTCGTAGTAATCTGTCCTACGCGCATTCTTACGCACATATTTTTCTCTGTCGAAGACTTTAATAGGATAGTTATCCAACACTGCTCCATCGACATATACATCGTTTCGGAAATTCCTGACGGATGCGAAGAACAATGGAATAGACATGGATATTCTAGCTGCATCTGCAATACAGGTTCGAGGGGTGTGCTCAGCCGAAAATACCTCTGAAAAACCAGTCGAAAGGTTGGTACCTATGAGATAAATATCTAAGAATGGTTTGCCCTCCTTACTCATCGCTTTGACATCAGCAAAAGTGGTCTCACTATTACCGGTTTTTTCCTTGATAAGGCTTCCGATAAAGGAGCGGAAGAAGTCTCCTTTGTACCAACCATATTTATTGATTAGCCTTGATGAGTCTTGCAATATACCCCAAGAGTCATCCATAAAGTTTTTGAAGTCTAGCGCCCAAAAGACGTCACGAATCTCCTTAGAAGTGTATCCTAGTCCCATGAGAGTAGCCATAATAGCTCCTGCAGATGTCCCTGCCACTCTTTTTATTTTAGGCAATATTTTGTATTCCCGCAGTACCTCTAAGGCTCCGGCATAAGCTATACCTTTTACTCCTCCTCCCTCAAATACTAAGTTTTTAAAGATGTAAGCCATAATCTGGTTTTGTTTGATGTGATTAATACTAAACTATTTATTGCTAAAGGTACATCTTTCTGGCAACATTCATTACCAATGCGTTACTTTCATCTGATATTTCATATAAGCAATGATGACCATCTCGGTTTTTATATCTAAGTTTGTCCAGATAATAACTAAATAGATATCCATGAGAAGCTTTGCATCCGACAATAATTCGACCGTACACCCTCGCGTCATAGAGGCAATTACAGCAGCCAATACCGACCACGCCTTTGGCTACGGCTCTGACCCATGGACCGACGAGGCCACCAAGATGGTAGAGGAGCTATTTGCTCGTCCATCAGTAGCCCTATTCACCTTCAATGGCACGGGAAGCAATACCATGGCACTCCAGTTGCTCACACGCCCTTACCATATCATTTTCACCCCAGAGACAGGGCATATTGCGGTAGACGAGTGCGGGGCGCCAGCCAAAGCCACAGGCTGCACCATTCGCCAAATCCCAACGCCCGATGGCAAGCTCACACCTCAGCTCCTAGAGCCCTATATGACCAATTTCGGGGTAGAACACCACTCTCAGCCAGGAGCCATCTACCTCAGTCAGTGCTCCGAGCTTGGCACTATCTATACCCCGGATGAGCTCACTGTGCTTTGCGACTTCGCCCACAGGTATGGCATGAAAGTCCATCTCGATGGAGCTCGTATCGCCAATGCAGCCGCTGCACTTGGCAAATCGATTGACGAGGTCTCGGGAGCTTGTGGTATAGACTCGATGGTATTAGGAGGGACAAAGAATGGACTAATGGGTGCAGAATGTGTAATTGTTTTCGACCCTACCCTTGCCCTTGAAGCTAGATATGCCCGCAAACAGGCATGCCAATTGGCAAGCAAGATGCGCTACATCGCAGCTCAATTCGTCGCCTACATCACCGATAATCTATGGCTGGAGTGTGCTACGCATGCCAATACTATGGCACAAAAACTAGCCAAAGCTCTCAGCGAAAAGCCCTACGTACACTTTACACAAAAAGTAGAGAGCAACCAACTCTTCCTCACCCTCCCTCGTGCAATCAGCGAAGAGCTAGAGCGGCATTTTCACTTTTACTACTGGAATGAAGCCATTGGCGAGATTAGACTTGTCACCTCTCACGACACGACCGATGAAGATATTGCGAATTTAATCAATACACTCCCCTAATGGAGCACATATTTTTTACTCAGGGAACTTTCTTTTTTCTCTGTTTATAAAAGAAAAATATTAGTACCTTTGTAGGGGTAAGAATAGATAACGAAAACTTTTTATCAATTTTAGACATGGTAAATTACAAGGATTTGGGCCTAGTAAACACTCGAGAGATGTTTGCAAAGGCTGTGGATGGCGGCTATGCTATCCCCGCATTCAACTTCAATAATATGGAGCAGCTTCAGGCTATCATTCAGGCAGCCGTGGAGACCAAGTCTCCTGTGATTCTTCAGGTATCTAAGGGTGCTCGTGCTTATGCCAATCAGACGCTCCTCCGCTACATGGCTCAGGGCGCTGTGGAGTATGCCAAGGAACTAGGTGCCAAGGCACCTCAGATTACTCTTCACCTGGATCACGGCGATACTTTTGAGACCTGTAAGAGCTGTATCGAAATGGGCTTCTCAAGTGTAATGATTGATGGTAGCCACCTTCCTTATGAGGAGAATATCAAGCTGACAAAGCAGGTCGTAGACTACGCACACCAATACGATGTGACTGTGGAGGGTGAGTTGGGTGTACTTGCCGGTATTGAGGATGAGGTATCGGCAGAGAAGCACGTGTACACTCAGCCTGAGGAGGTCATCGACTTCGTTACTCGCACTGGTGTAGACTCGCTCGCTATCTCTATCGGCACCAGCCATGGAGCTAACAAATTTACTCCGGCACAGTGTACTCGTGACGAGGAGGGCAATCTGGTACCACCTCCACTACGTTTCGATATTTTGGAACAAATCGAGGAGAAACTTCCAGGCTTCCCAATCGTGCTTCACGGTTCATCAAGCGTGCCACAAGATCAGGTCAAGATCATCAATACCCACGGTGGTCAGCTCAAGGATGCAATAGGTATCCCAGAGGAACAACTACGCCGCGCTGCTAAGTCTGCAGTGTGCAAGATCAATATCGACTCTGATGGTCGTCTCGCAATGACCGCTGCTATTCGCAAGGTATTCGTAGACAACCCAGCTGAGTTTGACCCACGTAAATACCTCGGCCCGGCACGTGAGAGCCTCAAAAATCTCTATATGCACAAGATTAAGAACGTCCTCGGAAGCGACAATAAGGCTGAGTAAATAACGCTTAATCATAAAAGAGAGAGCCGCACATCAGATGATCTGATGTGCGGCTCTCTCTTTTATGGTCAAGGGGCTGGCAAAAACTCCTCTTCATCTGGATAGCGGAGAAAGACCAATGCCATGGAGTCTGAGCGTACCATCACCATAGTACTATCCATCATCTCCGTAATCAGCATCCGATAGACCCCGCCTCTATCCTCAATAGTCAGTGAGTCGTCAGCGAGATTCCAAGTGCCATTGTAGAGGCGTGCCCGTCCGTTGGGATCAACAAAAACCTGAGAAATCGTATGATCGTAGTGGAAGGTGATAAAATACTCTACACCATTATTAACCTCTTGGTTTTTCCACTTCCCCACAATCTGCTCTCCCAAGGAGGGCAATTGCTTATCCTCTTCTTGTCGCTCTTTGCCACAGCTAACCAAAATAGCGACGAGAGACAGCACCCAAAATATCTGCTTCATATCATTTACTACAAATAATAAACCGAGGGACTAGCAGAGCCATGCCTGCTAGCCCCTCGGCAAATATACTTATAACAGATTACTTTTGAGAGAATACCCTAATCTCATGGATGTCAATCCATGGGTCATTAGGATCGGTGCTATAACCATCAAAGCTAGAGAAGCGAACCTTATTGATGGCCATTGGCTTTGAGAACTTAAGGCTAAATGACCTCCTGACATCAGGAATAGCAATCACCCCGAAGTCTGTGTACGTAGTACCATTGTCAGTGGAAACCTCTACTCTAACACTCTTAATGGTCTTGCTCTTATTCCCCGCATCAAGCGTGTAGATTTTGAACCCTGTCACACTGGCAGTCTCAAAGTTTAGGGTCAGCCAGCTATCAGACTTATTCTGTACCCACCAAGAATCTGGCACCCAGCCTGGGAACCACTGATCATAATAACCATCGGTAACAGCCCCTGCTCTATCATTACGGAAATTGGATGCGGCTCCGATAGATGAATATGGCAATGACTTACCCTCTGGGTCTGTATCAATCAGCTCGAGATTAACGGCATCATCAACCTTAATCTTAAGGAAGACCTTGTAGCCCACTGTCGATGCTACCAAGCCCTCAGGTGCATCGACTAAGACCATCTTAAAGGCGGTGAGGTAGCCTGGCATATCCTTGAGTGCAGTGATGTCTTTGAGCGTGACAGTCTTACTGACTTGGGTCATCCCAGCAGGGATGACAATCGAGAACTCCTCAACGACCCCCTCTGGCAAATCGATAAAACCCAGCTGACTCTCTGGATACTCAGAGAGGAGTGATCTGTCAAGTACGAAATTGACCATCTGGTCTTTGTCCAGTGCCCTACGCATACGTAGACCCACCTCAAACTTCCCTTCACCTTTTATCTCACCTGTATCTGCATTGCGGAAAAGCTGTACAGTCACAGAAGGATTGGTGCTTATGGTAACAATGTTATTTGGATTGTAATCCAATTTTTTAGGGATATCCACCCCTGTCTTAGCTGGATCTAAACCATAAGTAGGGTCAAATTCAACTATCTCTGTAGCTGGATTCTTACAAGAGAAAAGCAGTGCTGAAGCTAGTAGCGCTCCTGCTATCGATATGATATACTTTGTTTTCATATTTCTATTCTTTTCTAAGTCGATTTACGCACCTGGTTCCTCGCTGGGTTGTGGTGCCTCAATAGTAAGAGCAGTCGCAGGGAATACTACATAATCCGTAAAGCCCCATTGAGCACCATCGGAAGCAGTGATAGACCATGTCCAATTGCCCATAATGTCTTGGAATGCCTGCTTCTCTTCATCATAGCTCTCGCGTGTAAGCGGGAAGCAAGCCTCTAGTCCAGGAGCATCCTTTGTCTCGGGGAGATAGTAACGGTCACGAATCTCCGCCTCAGATAGCGCCCTATTCCAGAAGCGGACTTCACGAAGATAGTAGTCTGCTACGTTGCTATTGCCAAAGCCCCAACCAGCCTTCTCTACAGTCATAGCTGAAGTGGTGAAGGTCCTCTGTAGCTCACCATTGAGATAGAATGAGATATTCCCTGCAAGTCCATTCTGGCGATATACATAGCTTACATGTAGCCACTCTCCTTGCTTTACAGGCTTGAGAGTCCAAGTATCGTCACCATCACGTCCCTCACTTTTGCACTGTAAACCACTCGTCTGAGATACACGATTGTAGAAACCATGTCCGCCGCTAAGCGAGCCAAGGGTTTGATTATTGCCGTGGATATTTTGTACTTGTACGATGTACTGGAAAGTCCACTCAGTAAGATTCTTGTAATCCTCCTTTGGTGCGAAGTTAAGGGTGTAGCCGTTACCTAGCGACTTCTCCACGTGGAGTACCGAGGTCACAATCTTACGATTAAGAGTGATAAAGGCAGACTTTGGATCTGACAATACCTTAACCTTGTTGGATGCGCCCGAAATCGTAATAGGTGCAGCTAGTTTTGCTGAGTATGGATACTTCGTAGAATCAATACTTTTCATAGTGACGACAACAGGGGTAGATAGCTGACCTTTCTTGATCGTAGCCTCCACCTTGCCTTTGCCCTCTATGCCATCGCTATTGGCGAGGATGAGATCCTCAGCTTGTATTGCGACCAAGGCTAGGTTATTAGCCTTATTGTATGCCTCAAGAGCTGATGGGTCTACCTCGATGGTCACTTTGGTATCCTCTGCCGCCGGGGTAGCCAAGCGAGGAGTAACCACTTGGGTGAAACCTTGGTCTGACGCCAATACACCTACGGCTTGTGAGCCCTTTATAGAACTCATATATACTACATTCGCTCCATCGCCCCCCATTGTGTTCTGGACATCGTCACCAATACCATCTGCCAAGTTACAAGCAGAGAGAAAGGGGGTAAGGGCTACTGCTGTAAGTAAAATATTCTTGATATTCATATCTTTACGATTAGCTAAAATTTATTCCTTAAAAGCAGGGTTCATCACCTGAATCGCCTCTCTTAGATTCTTATACCCGCTATGTAGCCAATCCTCATTGATGTGGAAGGCTCCAATACCACCAATATTGCCATTGACAGTCGTCTTTGCGTACTTAGCATAGTTGTTTACGAAGCGATCGGCATTGCCTTTATTGGTCTGGAAGCTCTCTGTGATAATAATCTGTTTGGGGCTCAGACCTTTTCTCTGGAGCAGTGCTGAGACTGAATTATACCACCTAGCACCGGTATTATTGTAAGATTGTGCTACGAAGTAGTTGAAGCAGTCATAGACCTCTGGGTCAAGCCAATCAAGCGAACCATTGATGTTAAGCATCTTCTCCTTTGGGAGCTTCTTACGCATTTCACGGAAGAAGTAGTTCTCAAGCTCCTTATTCTCTGTTGCGCTACAAGAGATAAGCGCTTTATTGTCTGACCAAGACTCGCTCCAGTCACCACAGTGGTTGCCATTCTTAAATGGTGAAGCAAATGACGGTTCATAGTCAATATCCATACCGTCATAGTTGTACTTGGCAATACTATCGCAAAGCGCTTGCACATACATATCAATTGCCTTGTATGGGTCATCTGGCAACTGTGGCTTGATATTCCATACACCATCACCCACATTTTCGATAATCCAACCGATTGTGACACGAGTCCCCTTTGCTTGCACCTTTGCTAAGTCAGCCTTCATTGGCTCGCTAAGATTATTCCAAGGGCCCCAGTTACTGATAAAGTCTACACTGTCCGGCATGTGATCCATAGTGAAGGTCTTGTCTGGGGAGGTTGGATTCCAAGAGGCGAACCAACCAAACATCAGGAGATGATCTGTCTTTTTGTAAGCACGGAGATCTTCGAGGTATGCAGCATAGAGACGAGCATTTTCCTCCGCTATCCTTGCCGAGTCAGCCAGATTTTTATCGTGCGCAGCCTTCTCCTCTGCCCACTTCTTAGTATCGCGCTCAAGAAGCTGTGCTTGTGCGCTATCATCTAAATCTAGTGGCTGAACGTTGGTACAAGCTCCCATAGAGAGGAGTAGACCAAGCAGTAGGGATACTACATATATGTTATGTATCTTCTTCATAATCGTTTATTCTCTCAAAACTCAATTAATTCTTTGGTTTTACGTCCCACCACACATTGACAATCGCAGTATTATTGCCTCCACGGTGCTTATTAACCGCCTCTTGTAGATGAGTTGCATTATTGATGAGCTCGCTCTGTGGATATGGGATACAGCGGACACCATTCTTGTGTCCGTCAGAGACTACCACTCCAAAGTTGGAGATAGAAGTATGAGCAGGCAGCAGACGTGGGTAACCAGTCCTTCTCCACTCACTCCACGCCTCCTGACCATCAGGATAGATAGCAAGATACTTCTGTGTGATAATCTTCTCCAACATTACCTCCTCACTATCCCCATTGTCCCAAGCTGTGGTCACCTTAGAAGTGGGTTCGGCACTGTATTTAGGATTAGCTTTATCCGTAAATGTAGCTGGCAAGCGGGTAGAAGAAAGATATCCAGCGACAGCACTCTCTGATATACCATTCTCAACAAAAGATAGTCGGATGCCATTTTCATAATGACTCTTAGGTGTACCTCCATTGGTATTATATCCAGCGAGAGCAGCCTCAGCCTTGAGGAAAGCCACCTCAGAAGCCTTGAAAATATACGTCGGAGAGTACTCCTCTACCAAAGGCTTTGCAGCACCTGCATAGTCTCCTGCTGTCGATGGGATAGCCGGTGGCACGGCGAAATCAAGATTTCCGGTGAAATACTTAGACAGACGTGGGTCTGCATACCCCTTCATGAAAGAGTAAATAGACGCACCCATACGCGTATCATCGTAGCTATTAGCGACGATATGGAGAGAGTTGCGGGTAGTGATACCTGCCTTATGGTCAAGTACCGCAATATCCTCTACATTCTCGATGAGACCCGCTGCGTGGGTCATCGCCTTCTCTGCCCAAGTACGGGAGAGGTTGGCGTCTACATAGCGTACACGCATAGCAAGGCGAAGCATCAGTGAATTGCCCAACTTTGCCCACTTGAGTGCATCTCCATCGTAAATAATGTCACTCGCACGTGCTACGATAGGGGTATTTAGGCTGTAGGTATAGAGGGTGTTTATCGCCTCATCCAGTTCGTCAAAGAAAGACTTGTACACATCCTCCTGTGCATCATAAGGCACGACAAACGAACCACTACCGACACTGGAATATGGAATAGCTCCATATCTATCTGCAGTACGGTGCATGGCTAAAATCTTGGAGATCTGAGCGATAGACCATATCTGATCGTTCTTGTTCACTCCATCATGTGCCAACTTTTTGATTTGAGTCCATGGCACAAATACCTTTGTAGTCCCGAGACCAAATGAACCATTGGTCCAGCCAGTATCAAAGTAGAATTGAGTAAGGTTGCGCCCTGTCCACTTGGCATCCTTTGGTGCTACGTAGCCCATCCAGCTATCTGTCATCAGGTTGTATGCCACCTGATAGTCATTAGCCTCATCTGTGCCACCAGCCACTGCTGTGGGGACTATCTGCTTCTGAAGCTCTGGCATATATGCTCCGTTGAGCACACCATCACGAGAGAGCATCTCATCGTTAGGGAGCTGTGGGTTGGTATTAATATCTTGGAAGTTCCTGGTACAAGAGCTCAAAGATGCCACGCTTACAGCCACAGCCAGTGCTACTGTTGTTAGCTTTGTATATTTCATATCTTTATTAATCATCTATTTGTGACACATCAAAGACCTACTTTCACGCTAAATCCTAGGCTCTTCATACTTGGTGGCATGAAATAGTCACCACCTCCAGAGTAGGTTCCTGTACCACCTGACATATCTGAATCATATGGAGCTGCCCTATAGATTGAGAAGAGGTTGCGACCAATCAGAGAAACAGAAAGGTTGTTGATGAGACCATTGAACCATGCCTTAGGGAAAGTATATCCGAGGGATAGCTCTTGGAGTTTGATATTAGTTGCACTATACATATAGTAAGCAGCTAAGCTATTATTACCAATGGTATTGTAATAACGCTCTGGGTCATACTTCTCTCCATCAATAAGTACGTAGCCAAGGTTACGAGCATCGGCAGTCACCTTTGACACACCAAATGCATCCATAGCAGCCTGAGTAGCAGAGGAAACTAGTCCTCCTACACGTGCATTGATAAGGAAGTTGAGGGTGACACCATAAGCACTGATGGTATTATTCCAACCCATCATAAAGTCTGGATCAGACTTTCCAACCTTGATTAATTGGCTCTTATCGATACGATAACCATCTCCTTCCTCGATAAAGCGACCATCCTCACCCTTTACGAGGATACCTCTCACAAAGATATCGCTCATAGAGTCACCTGGGCGCATATACTTAGGGTCTTGGAGCACTTCAATATCAAACTTGGTACCATCAATTGGATTGGTATAGCCCTTAACCAATTGCATTACCCTATTCACATTGCGAGTATAGGTAAGGTTGGTAGAGAAGTAAACATTGCCCCAAGTATTGGTGTAGCCGGCAGCCAGCTCAATACCCCTATTCCTAATATCACCCGCCTGCACATAGAAGTCCGTGTAACCACTACTTGCAGAGAGGGTCTGGCGGAAAGTCTGATTGTAGGTATTAGACTGGTAGATGGTAGCATCGAGGTTTACGGTACCATTGAAGAAGCGACCATTCAATCCTAACTCATACGAACGTGTACGCTCTGGGCGGAACTCTGGGTATGGGTAACTAGAGATAGGCTTCACCTGGCCTCCAGACATAGAATAGGTAATCGAACCAGGGGTGATACCCTGCATTGAGATAGGCGAACCAACCTCGGTAAACGAACCACGCACCTTAAGGTAAGAGATAAATTGTGGCATCTGCATCATCTCACTCAGCACTGCCGATAGACCGACAGATGGGTAAAAGATTGCAGGTGTCTTGCCATTGCTGACAAGCTGAGAAGCCCAGTCAGAGCGTCCTGTAGCAGTCAAATACAGCATGCTTCTCCAGCCAAGCTCTGCGCTGGCAAAGAGGGCGATATTACGAGTGCGGCTGTAGCTCTCTCCTCCGGTACTTCTACTATCTGGGTCAAGGTTGGCGGCTGAGAATAAGTTAGGCACAGTCTTGAGACGAGCACCGATGCTCATACCTGTGATGTAGTGATCGTCAAAGCTACTACCGATATTGGCAGTAAGATTCCAATCTTCTCCAAATTGCTTATTGATATTAAACATCAAGTCGGCATAGGTCTGCTTGTAGCGCTCCTCTGTGTGTCCATAGCTACCCTTGGCATTCTCCAAGCTCTCCTCTCCTGTAAGGAGCGGACGAGTAGTAGCGTAGAAACGAGTACGTCTGTCGGAATAAGTATTGTCTATACGCACACGACCAGACACATTGAGCCAATCGGTAATATCATACACCAGACTGGCATTGAACATGTAGCGGTGCTTGTGATTGGTAAACATCTCACGGTTTACAATCCAATATGGGTTCTCAAAGTCCTCACCCTGATCACCATAAGGCCAGTATTGTGTCATGATATTACGGGAAGGATCCAGGCGCTCCCACACTTTTACATTCTCAAAGTCCTCACCGCGAGGGAAGAGATAAAGTGGACGAAGTGGGTTGAAGTACCGGCCTCCGGACATCATATTCTGGTCGCCTTGCAGGATATAGCTACCGCTAAAATCCAAGTGGAGACGATCGTCAAAGAAAGTAGAAGTATTCCTACCAGTAAAGTTGTAACGGTAATACTCATTATTAGGGATAATGCCCTTAGAGTGTGTAGAAGCGACAGAGACAAAGGTCTGATTCTTTTCAGTACCACCGGATAGATTTACAGAGTTGATGGTCTGGAATCCTGTCTGGAAAAAGCTGCGTGGGTCAAAAGTAGAAGGTGTAGCCAGCTTCTCTCCCCAGCTACGGTAGCTATTGGGGCGATTACCATAAATATTTTGGAACTCTGGCATCACACCGGGAGTCATAAACTCCGTGTTACTAGAGACATTGACCCTCAGCTGACCAGCGGCACCCTTCTTGGTATTGATAATAATCACACCATTTGCAGCTGAAGCACCGTAGAGTGCAGCAGCAGAAGGACCTGTAAGCACAGACATACTCTCAATATCATCTGGGTTGAAGTCTGAGATACCCTCACCTCCTCCGGGGCGACCATACACCCCTCCATCGCCAGCGATATTCTGGTTGCCGATGGGCATACCATCTACCACGTAGAGCACGTTGTTGCTTCCCGCAATCGACTTACTACCACGCATTACTACCTTAGTGGCACCTCCGATACCAGCCGAAGACTTGGTGATATTGACACCTGCGACCTTACCGCTTAGAGAATTGATAAAGTTGGCATCCTTAACCGTATTGATGGCATCGCTCTTGAGCTCTTGCACATTATAAGAGAGTGCTTTCTCAGAGCGTTTGATACCGAGTGCCGTTACCACCACTTCGTCAAGAAGCTCATTATCCTCTTGCAGGGTGATGTTAATTGTGGTCCTTCCCTCGATTGGGATTTCGATGGTCTTGTATCCTACGTAAGACACACGCAATGTTCCATTAGAGGGCACGCCCGAAAGTGTGTACTCACCATTCAAATTGGTGAGCATCCCCTTGGAGCTATCCCCCACAAGCACAACAGTGGCACCAATCACAGGCTCATTATAGGTCGCATCAGTCACCACACCCTTTACGGTGATGGTCTGTGCAAAAGCCGCAGGTGCCAAGAGACTCAAGAGCAGTATACACATGCCCTTAAGCCAATCCTTTTGACAAAAATTCATACCTTGGATTAACAAAAAGTGTATTAAATTACTAATCTAACTATCCTAACTTTTGATGACGATATTGTTGGCAAGCACTTATGGCAGAAACTTTCTTTTTTTCTAAAACACAAGGGTTATCTGCGTTTACTTCTGAGATTTCCATATTCAAAAGCATAACTACTTCACAACCTTTTCGTAATACCCCGGCAAAGGTACCATAATATATCCTTAATGCCCAAGATATAATTAATAAAGTTTTTTATTAATTATCTCCGCAACCAAATATTCTTAATTCTCAATTGTGTGGATTTCACTAACCATTGCCCCCAATATATTGATACTTTCAACCTTTTCAGTATCAGGCATTCCTCAATCCCCACAAGAAAAGAGCATTTATATATACAAAGCGATCATGTCGGATGTAGAAAAGGGACAAGCTAACAAGTCAATGGCAGGTTTTATCGCTCAAGAGTGGTCAGTCGGAATCTATTAGTTTTCTGTCCCAAAGTGCAATTGACTGATATCCACGAGAATCGGGAGGGTCAAAAATAATAACGGCCGGTACAGCATATTGCCATACCAGCCACTATTAGATTTCTGTTATAAAGTTACACCTCCTACTACTTCTCTTGCTGCATCGTCTGAAGATCCTCGAGGGTAAAGACGATATAGACCAAAGACATAATATCGTCCTCCTCTACGAAGTAACCGATAGCTCCATCTCCGAGATTTACCATATCGCTATAGGCACTCATACCTGGATTGACAATTACGGCATCACTCCAGCTCTTAGTATATGGATTATAGCCATATACAGCACCATTCCACCGTTTGTTTGGGCCATGAGGAAGTGAGTGTAGGAGTACTTTCATCCCATTTTGCTCCATCAAAAGTGGTGCTCCATTACATGCTGGGTCATGAAGCCCGGAGAAATCATTGGTAGCTTTCCAAGTAACACCATTGTCGTGGCTAAGCCTAAAGATACGATTGCCCTTGGCAGGATTGCGTACACTCATCAATATAGACTGATCTGGCATCACCATCACTTTTGCCTCATCGCCACCTTTGCAAGCCAGATCAGAGACCTCCCAAGTCTTACCCTCATCATCTGAATAAATCAAGTAATTATCGAGCTTATATTGGTCATTGATGCGGAATGCAGCGACAAACATAATCCGACCGTCCTCAGTGACCGCTCCTTGTCCTGAAGCACAAAAGGCACTCCACCACTCACGTCTGACAGGGTCGGAGCAATCCTTGCCATAGAGGAAGTGTGTGATGTCTGCAGGCTCGCTCCAAGTAGCACCCTCATCGTCGCTCGTCATCATATAGGTGGGCTGTGGTGCATCTGGACGAGAGCCCCACAGACCCGGACCACCAATAAATACCATGACCAACTTACCACTCTTAGTCTGGACAATTGCGGCATCGCCATAGCCTTTGCCTCGACCTGTCCCGGCAATCAAAATTTCTGGCTCTGTCCAAGTAAGACCATTGTCAAAACTACGACGCTGGACAATATCTATATCCTCGGGGATATCGACTTGGTTAAACTTTCGCCTGTCTGCCAAAGCGATCAGTGTCCCTTTGGCGGTCTTATGAATCGCAGGAATACGGTAGTTTTTACTTCCTCCATCACCTGGAACAAAAAGTGGCTTATAAACTCGGAAGAAACGGCGAAAAGTCTCATCCCCTATCTGCTCCATCTTGACTTCCTTTCCATCGACTGCGACACGCTGAGTGCGTAATCGAAGGACATCTTTGATACTGAATTGGTGCGGAGTCGCAAGATGAGCAACGATGTATATCACCGTGTGCTTACCAAGATCCTTTTGACTGACGGTGGCTTGTCGCCAACTATTAAGAGGGAGGCTCTTGTAGTCCACACGTCCTTTGTAATCATCCAAATCGCGCACCACTAGGGAGTCAGACACAAGGAGCTCCATGCGCTCTATCAACTTCTGGCTCTCCAAAGGGATAGCATAATCAATCTGTAGGGTCTCACCTCGCTGGAGTGGTTGGTCAAGTTGGATTGCCACAAGTGTGCGACGAGTCATTCCCGCCATCACTCCGTGGCGTGATGGATAGACCTTGGCACTCTCCACCGCTAATGTCGATGTGGCGAACAGGCTAAATAACAGTATAAAAATAAATAGTCTCTTCGTCATTATTTAAACTCTAAAGATTGTCTTTCTCAATGTCCTTGAAGTAGCGATAGGTCCCGACTTTTAGCTCTATACAAGCTGCTTCATCAGTTACAATAATACCATGTCGGTGCATTTGGAGTGCAGTAATGGTCCACATCTGATTGACACTGCCCTCTACGCCCTGCTTAAGTGCCTGAGCTTTCTTAGCTCCATTAACAAGAATCATCACCTCCCTTGCATCCATGATAGTGCCTACCCCTACCGTAAGGGCAGTCTTAGGCACTAGAGAGATATCGTTGTTGAAGAAGCGAGAGTTCACCTCTATTGTATCAGAAGTAAGGGTCTTGACACGTGTACGTGAGGTGAGTGATGAGCCCGGTTCATTGAATGCTATGTGGCCATCTTCGCCCACACCTCCGATAAATAGGTCAATACCCCCATAGCTCGCTATCTTATCCTCGTATCTCCGGCACTCAGCACCAAAATCATCGGCGTTGCCGTCCAAGAGATTAGTATTCTCAGGCTTGATATTGATATGTCCAAAGAAGTTCTCCCACATAAAGGTGTAGTAGCTTTGTTCGTGATCACGTGGAATCCCAATATATTCATCCATATTAAAGGTGACTACGTGCTCAAAGCTCACTTTCCCTTCCTTATTGAGGCGAATCAGCTCTCTGTACATCCCAAGTGGCGAGGAACCTGTGGGCAAACCGAGGACAAATGGGTTCTCTGCAGTAGGCCGAGCTTCATTTATCCTCTTTGCGACATGATTGGCCGCCCAAGTAGCTAGTTTCTCCTTATTTTCTTGTATAATCAGTCTCATCTCATCAAACTAAACAACAATATTTACTGCTTCAGTATTGCTTCAGCCATAATACGCCCCATCTCCCAAGCACTCACCTTGTCGTCAGGGCTAGGAGCCTGGCTAAACTTGAGGCTCTCTGCTACCTTAACCCAATTTTTCTGCTTTTCACACCAGGCTTCCAATGGCTTAATGGTATTGGGATTCCAAGTCCCAGAACCAAAAACAGCGTAAAGCCTATCAGGAATCTGACGCTCACTCAACTGATTGAGCACATCTTCTACCCTAGGCCATACACCATTGTTGTACGTGGGAGATCCGACAATCACCCCCTTGTATCTAAATACGTCTGAAATGACTTGGCTGGCACTGGAGTGCCCCATGTGGTGCATCACGACACGATCTACACCATGAGCACCAAGTGACCGACCGATTACTTCTGCAAATTCATCGGTATTGCCATACATTGAGCCATAAATCACGACCACCCCGGGCTCTGCCTCGTAGGTCGCCATCTTTTTATAAAGCTCCATCGCCTCTGGAATATGTTTTTTCCATACCACACCATGTACTGGGGCAATGATTTGGATGTCCAACTGTAGAGCTCTTTCAAGTGTCTTCTGCACAAAGCTACCATATTTACCCACGATACAGGTGTAATAGCGATGCGCCTCAGGCAGGTAGGTAGCCATATCGTGCTGATAGTCCCAAAATCCGCCATCGATAGCACCAAAAGCGCCAAAAGCGTCGGCGGAGAAAAGCACCTTCTCCATAGGATCATAGGTCACCATCACTTCGGGCCAATGCACCATAGGAGCAAAGACAAACTGAAGCTCTCGGCTACCAATGTTGAGCGGTGTCTTTTCGTCTACCTCTATGAAATCATGTGTGGGCAATCCAAATCCCTCCAGCATCACCTTGGTCTTCTTATTGCTCACAATCACGACCTCTGGGTAGCGCATCTTGACCAAACCGATTGAACCGGCATGGTCGGGCTCCATGTGCTGTACGATTAGGTAGTGTAGTGGCTCGCCATCGAGGGCGCTCTCTAGTTGTCTAAAGAAGCGCTCGGACATATCCACATCCACTGTATCAATCAGTACGTTCTTTTCGTCTTTGATAAGGTAGTTATTATACGCCATTCCATGTGGCAGAGGATAGAGGTGCTCAAAAAACGTCTTAGTCCTATCATTTTGCCCAAAGAAATAGGTCGAATTATTTATTTTCAGATTATATTTCATTATGATATCCTGTTTCTAATTTTATCTCTTCTGGTAGATGCTGCTACCACCACGCTGGTACTCTTTTACCGGCTGCTTCAGACTATATACGACAGAGACAATACCTATGAGGATAAATGGCACACTCAGCCACTGACCCATATTGAGATTCATATTTGCCTCGAAGCCTACTTGATCATTCTTCACAAACTCGATAAAAAATCTGGCCACGAAGATCATAATCATCGCCACTCCGAAGATAAGCCCTTCGTGCTTATAGGCATCTCTCTTCCAATACAACCACATACAGACCCCAAAGGTGAGTAAATATGCCAGCGCTTCATACAACTGTGTAGGATGTGAAGGTGCAGTGAAGATAGGCTCGGCACCCATCTGCCATTGAGGGATATTGTCGATAAAACGGAAAGCCCAAGGCACATCTGTGGCATGGCCATAAATCTCATGATTGGCAAGGTTGCCGAGCCTAATCATCGCTGCCACTAACCCAGTGGGGACACAGAGGCGATCAAAGGTCCAAAGCATACTTTGCTTGCTCACCTTCTTGGAGTAGAGGTACACAGCAATCATGATTCCTATGACCCCACCATGGCTTGCAAGACCGCCCTTCCATGTCTGGAAAATCTCAAGAGGATTGGCAAGGTAATATTCTGGTTCGTAAAAGAAGCAGTGACCCAATCGAGCCCCGACAACTGTTGCGACCAAAACGTACACGACAAGCCAGTTGTAAGACTGCTCGGTCAATCCCTCGTACTTCCACATTTTCGCTAGGATTCCACCACCAAAGATGATCAATCCTATGGCAAATAATACACCATACCAGCCAATCCTGGCTCCTCCTAACTGGAAGATGATAGGATCCAGTGTCCAAGTAATTGCTGCTATCATCTCGGATTAAAATCTCTTGCCGATGGAGAAGACATAGTTGCCGTACACAGATGGAGCATTTGGAGACACGATATTACGGCCAAGGACTCCCCCAAGCTCAAATGTCCATGCCCTACGAGTAATCCATCTGTAGCCGAGTCCTATTCCGATTCCAAATGCAGACACTCTCGACTCAGTAACTTCTCGCTCATTCATATGAGTTTTAGTTCCATCATAGTTGGTATAAGCCATGTTTGCCTCTACGAAAAATCCTCTAAGTGCATTGCCTCTTGTCTCTTTATAGAAGTGCCAGCGTACATAAGGGGAAAGTTGGAAACGACCAAGCGCATCGCCTGTCTCTGTATCAAAACCGAATGCGAGGCGACTGCCGACCGAGACTTCTGGATTAATTGTATAGTCGTAAGACAACTCTGGACGAAGCAATAATGTGGTACTAAATAAATTGAACTTGACCTCATGGGGTTTGCGTCCTAATAGCTCGTAGACACTACTCTCTCCCTCGCTCCAAGAGACAGAGAAGCTCCTTGAAGATGAACGTTGAGCATACACCCCCACCAAACCTGTAGCTAAAGCTACAAGCACTAAAACAAAACGTCTAACGAAGTTTCTCATGGTAAATAATAAATTTGTATTCATTCACAGACAAAACTACCAAAAATACTCCACTTCCCAGATGTATTCTTGTCAATAGTATACAAGTATGGTCTACAAAAAGAGGCTGAAGAGAATTATAAAAATTCTCTTCAGCCTCCGTAAGAGTTACACGTAGAGATTATTACTCAGCAGACTCTGCTGGTGTCTCTTCTACTACTGGCTCTGCTGCCTTAGGGGCATCTGCTGCCTTTTTGCTGCGGCGGGTACGACGGGTCTTGCTACCCTTAGATGCCTTCTTGTCTTCCTTCACACGATTTTCGTTGAAGTCTACAAGCTCGATAAGGCACATCATCGCATCATCACCCTGACGGCGTCCTGTCTTGAGGATGCGGCAATAACCACCCGGACGGTCGCCTACCTTCTCAGCAATAGGGCCGAATAGCTCTACTACAGAATCACGATTTTGTAGCTTTTGAAATACTACGCGACGAGCATGTACACTCTCGGTATTCTTCGCCTTTGTGATAATAGGCTCTACATATACTTTGAGTGCCTTTGCCTTAGCGAGGGTGGTGAAAATGCGCTTATGCTGGATAAGCGAATTTGCCATATTAGAGAGCATCGCTTGACGGTGTGAAGCGGTGCGACCAAGGCTATTAAATTTATTATTATGTCTCATTGTCTATAATTACTCGTTGTCTAGTTTGTACTTAGAAACATCCATTCCAAAGGTAAGACCAAGACGATCTAGGAGCTCATCCACCTCATTTAGAGACTTCTTTCCGAAGTTTCTAAACTTGAGTAGCTCGCTGCGACTGCACTTTACTAGATCCCCCAAAGTCTCCACGTCAGCAGCCCTGAGGCAGTTGAGAGCACGCACTGACAGATCTACGTCAGAGAGCCTGCTCTTGAGTAGCTGGCGTGTCATAATCATACCTTCGTCAAAAGACTCATCCTCTTGTTCGCTCTCAAGTTCCACATCGATATTCTCGTCGCGGAAGAGCACAAGATGCTGCATCATGATACTTGCAGCCTCCTTAAGAGCTTCTTTGGGATTTATCGACCCATCTGTATCAATCTCAAGGAGAAGTCTATCGTAATCGGTTTTTTGGCCAACACGAGTATTCTCCACCGAAATCTTTACATTAGTGATAGGGGTGTAGATAGCATCGATAGCAATCTGTAGAGGATCATCAAAAGACTCGGCAATGTCTGAGGCTGGAATCCAACCACGACCTTGATCTATAGTCAGCTGGATATTGAAAGAAGCTGACTTGTCGAGACGGCAGATGAGCTGCTCCGTATTGAGAACCTCAAAATTCTTTAGCCCCTCGGAGATTTCCTGACCGGTGAAGATATCACGGTTCTTACCGCTCACCTTAATGACCGCAGTCTCTGCAACCTCCCCAGGGGTAATCTGTTTGAGACGAATCTTCTTGAGGTTGAGAATAATATTGGTCACGTCCTCAATTACACCTGGGACAGTACCAAACTCATGCTCTACGCCATCAATCTTGATACTATTGATTGCGAAACCCTCTGGACTGGATAGTAAAATACGTCGAAGAGCATTACCTATCGTCATGCCATAGCCTGGCTCGAGAGGCTTAAACTCAAACTTACCATGCGTTGGAGTACTCTCGAGCATAACCACTTTCTCTGGTTTTTGGAATGCAATTAAAGCCATATCTCTTCTTAAATTAAATGTGAAAAAGGGGCATCATTACTTAGAGTAAAGCTCCACGATGAGCTGCTCTTTGATGGTCTCTGGGATGTCAGCACGCTCTGGAATATGTAGGAAAGTGCCTTTCATAGAGGCAGCATCCCAAGAAAGCCAAGCATACTGATTATGAGAGAAAGACTGTACAGCCTCTGTTACCACGACAAGCGACTTTGAGCGCTCGCGGATACCGATGGTCTGACCCTCTGAAACGGTATAAGATGGGATATCAACTATTTGACCATCAACCACGATGTGACCATGATTAACGAGCTGACGAGCAGCATTGCGCGAACGAGCTAGACCGAGACGGTAAACAACGTTGTCGAGACGACGCTCAAGAAGTTGCAAAAGTACCTCACCACGCACACCAGGCATACGAGAAGCTCGCTCGTAAAGGTTGCGGAACTGGCGCTCTAGGACGCCATAGGTGTACTTTGCCTTCTGTTTTTCGCGCAGCTGCAACCCATACTCAGATGTCTTGCCACGGCGTGAGTTGCCATGCTGACCAGCAGGGTAATTTTTCTTAGACTTGGCATTGCCAAAGATAGGCTCGCCAAACTTACGATTAATTCTGGCTTTAGGACCTGTATATCTTGCCATTGTAAAATATTGAAATTTGCTTAGTAACCATGAGAACCACTACGCACAGCTGCGTCGGAATTCCTCCATTTTGGAGGATCCATTTGTGATACTGCGCAGTAGCCTCATTCTAATATATTTCTCTTTTGTATGTTGTACCTCGGGAAATCAAGGCTTACGACGCTTTGGAGGGCGGCAGCCATTGTGTGGAAGCGGAGTGACGTCTACAATCTCCATCACCTCGATGCCGGCACCGTGGATGGTACGGATTGCGCTCTCTCGTCCATTACCCGGACCCTTTACATACACAGTCACCTTCCTCAGACCTGCATCAAAAGCAACCTTTGCACAATCTTGTGCTGCCATCTGAGCAGCGTATGGAGTATTCTTCTTTGAGCTACGGAAGCCCATCTTACCCGCACTTGACTGTGAAATTGCCTGACCTTGGTTATTGGTAAGGGTGATGATAATGTTGTTGAAGGAAGAGTGGATATGGGCTTGCCCGATTGGATCCACCTGCACCTTCCTCTTCTTAGTAGCAGTTTTCTTTGCCATACTTTCTTCCTAAACTTACTTAGTAGCTTTCTTCTTATTCGCAACAGTCTTCTTACGACCCTTACGAGTGCGTGCATTGTTCTTGGTACTCTGACCTCTCAAAGGAAGACCAATACGGTGACGGATACCACGGTAGCAACCGATATCCATGAGGCGCTTGATGTTAAGCTGAATCTCACTACGAAGGTCTCCCTCTACCTTATGGGTAGTAGTGATAATCTCACGGATAGCAGCAGCTTGATCGTCTGTCCAATCTTGCACCTTGATGTTTGGGTCTACGCCTGCTTTGTCTAGAATAGAAGCTGCTGCACTACGTCCAATACCATAGATGTAGGTAAGGGCGATAGCACCACGCTTATTCTGTGGCAGGTCGACACCAACAATTCTTATTGCCATATAATACTTAGTTATTAGTTACGTGTAACTCTCTTACGTTGTCTTTCTAAAACTCTGAAAAAACCGCCTAAAAGAAGCCTATCACGAGAAGTAATAATTACTTCTGACGTTGCTTCATCTTAGGGTTCTTCTTGTTGATGATGTAAAGGCGTCCCTTGCGACGAACGATCTTGTCGTCAGCTGTACGCTTTTTGAGTGATGCTCTAACTTTCATAATCTCTCACTTGTACTATACCTCAGCTCTCACTTGAGGCGTGTATTACTCTTATCTTTATCCACATCAGCCAGAAGAGAATGACTCTCTTCAGCACGAGGTACTATGGCGCACCGGCTTCAAGATGATTTACTTGTAGCGATACGAAATACGTCCTTTGGAAAGGTCATACGGCGACATCTCCACCTTTACTCTATCTCCAGGCAGAATGCGGATATAGTGCATACGCATCTTGCCGGAAATATGGGCTGTAATCTGATGTCCATTATCCAGCTCTACCTTAAACATAGCATTGGAAAGTGCCTCAAGTATCACACCATCTTGCTCTATAGCGGGTTGTTTTGCCATAAATTACTCTTCTCTCTTCAAATATTATTATTGACAGTCCTGTCTCTCAAAAGGGAAGTCCACCAAGAGTCTCTTCGATGTACTCAAAGGTACTCATCAGCTTAGCCTTACCGTCTACGACTGCTATGCAATGCTCGAAGTGTGCAGATGGTTTACGATCCTTTGTACGGACTGTCCATCCATCATCATACATCACCACATTCTTGCTGCCAAGATTTATCATGGGCTCAATACAGATACAAAGCCCTTCCTCTATCTTAGCGCCGGTCCCACGTCTACCAAAGTTTGGCACGTTGGGTGCTTCGTGCATACTCTTACCGATACCATGACCGGTAAACTCTCGTACTACGGAATAGCCACGCTCTTCACAGTAGGTCTGTACAGCATTGCCGATGTCGCCAATACGCCTACCTACCTGTACCGCCTCTATCCCCTTATAGAGAGATTCGTAGGTGGTACGCAATAACCCCTTGACCTCTGCAGACACGTCTCCTACCGGAAAAGTAAAAGCGCTATCGCCTACAAAACCATCGAGAAGAGTTCCGCAGTCTACACTGATGATATCGCCCTCCTCAAGGATGACCTTGTCAGAGGGGATACCATGCACTATATACTCATTGACGGAAGTACATAAGCTACCGGGAAATCCATTATATCCAAGAAAGGCCGGCTTGGCACCATGGTCGAGAATAAACTCATACGCAATAGTATCCAGCTCCTTAGTCGATATCCCTGGCTTGATATGCTTAGCGAGCTCCCCATGGGTCATACCGACCAATTGATTGGCTTTTGCGAGCTTCTCAATCTCTTCGGCACCCTTCAGGTATATCTCTCTTCGACCTATCATCACTTACGAATCGTCCCTTATTAGACAGCTTATCAATACAAATTACCTGAGCGTCCTTTGATTCTACCGGTCTCCAGTAGACCATCGTAGTGGTGCTGCAAGAGGTGACTCTCTACCTGCTGGAGGGTATCCAATACCACACCCACAAGGATAATTAGAGATGTACCACCAAAGAATTGACTAAACTCAGCTGATACACCAAAGAGCCTTGCAAAAGCAGGAAGGATAGCTACTATTGCCAAGAAAATAGCTCCGGGCAAGGTAATCTTACTCATCACACTATCGAGGTACTCCTTAGTAGCCTTACCGGGCTTCACTCCGGGGACAAAGCCATTCGAGCGCTTGAGCTCATCAGCCATCTGACCGGGATTGATGGTTACAGCAGTATAGAAGAAAGTGAAAACGATGATGAGGAATGCAAAGATGAAGTTATACCAGAAACTTTGACCTGTCACAAAACCCTGCCAAAAAGTAGAGGTAGAGGTCATAGAGGGGAAAAGAGTCACTGGGATAAACATAATCGCCTGAGCAAAGATGATAGGCATCACGTTTGCAGCATTCACCTTCAGAGGGATATACTGGCGAGCACCACCATACATCTTATTACCGACAGTGCGCTTAGCATACTGGACAGGGACACGACGAGTACCCTGCACAAGCATAATGGCACCAGCAATCACCACCAACAGTATCAGAGCCTCGATAATGAAAAGGAAGATACCTCCAGGGCTGTTGAATCGGAGTGAAAACTCCTGCACAATCGAAGCTGGGAAACGAGCCAAAATACCGACAAGGATGATAAAGGAAACACCATTACCAATACCTTTATCCGTAATGCGCTCGCCCAACCAGAGGGCAAACATCGAACCGGCAGCCATAAAGATTGTGCTGGAAACACTAAACCAAAAACTTGATGGCATAGAAGCTCCAGCAGCAGCAAGCTGATGATTGAGGTTGATTAGGTACACTGGTCCCTGCACAAACAGGATGGCAATGGTTAGGTACCTGGTCCACTGATTGATCTTGCGTCTGCCGCTCTCTCCCTCTCTTTGCATCTTTTGGATGGTAGGTACCACGATAGCCAATAACTGCAACACAATAGATGCTGAGATATAAGGCATGATACCAAGAGCCATGATAGAGGCATTACTAAACGCACCTCCGGAGAACATATCCAGAAGCGCCATCACACCACCGGCGGTCTGATTCTTGAGCGAAACGAGGGCTGAAGGGTCAATCCCTGGCAGTACGATGTGAGTACCCAGACGATAGATAATAATCAGCCACACCGTAGTGATAATACGCTGTTTGAGATCCTCTATCTTCCAGATATTCCGGAGTGTCTGAACTAATTTCATCGGTTACTCTCTCTAATCATTAATTAAAGAATCACTAGCTCTCCACCAGCCTTCTCGATTGCCTCCTTTGCGCTCTTTGAAGCGGCATGTACAGATAGCTTTACCTTACTGGTAAGCTCGCCCATACCAAGCACCTTTACAAGAGCATCCTTGTGGACAAGGCCTGCTGCGGCAAGTTCTGCAATACCAATCTCAGTAATACCCTTTTGTGCGAGCTCTTCGAGCTTGCCAATGTTTACCGGAGCGTACTCGACCCTGTTAGGATTACGGAAACCGAACTTAGGCAGTCTCCTCTGGAGAGGCATCTGACCTCCCTCAAAACCAAACTTTTGCTTATAGCCAGAGCGGCTCTTAGCACCCTTGTGACCTCTAGTAGAGGTACCGCCAAGGCCACTACCCGGACCACGACCAATCCTCTTGCGAGTCTTTGTGGATCCTGCTGCCGGCTTCAAATTTGTTAGGCTCATAATGTCTTAACTTTTTTGATCTAAATGCGCAGACGACACGCTTTGCGGGGAGAGTAGAAGCTCCCACGGTCGTCCACTCGATTAATTTTCTACTACAGCGACTAAGTGGCGTACTTTGTGGATATTCCCGAGTACAGCCGCATTTTTAGGGAGCTCTACCACCCTATTGAGTTTCTTCAGCCCGAGTGCATCCAGTGCTGCCTTTTGATCTTTGGGGCAACGGATGCGACTACGCACCTGCTTTATCTTTATAGTCTCCATATATAATATATGTACTCTTTCAATTATCCCTTAAATACCTTCTCGACAGAGATGCCACGCACCTTTGCCACTTCTAGTGGGTCGCGCATCTCAGATAGTGCAGCGATAGTGGCCTTTACGAGATTGTGGGGGTTGCTAGAGCCTTGACACTTTGCAAGGACATCGGTCACACCTACACTCTCGAGCACAGCACGCATAGCACCACCGGCTACTACTCCAGTACCCTCAGATGCGGGTCTGAGCATGACACGTGCACCACCAAACTTCGCCTCCTGCTCGTGAGGGACAGTACCCTTGTGGACAGCCACCTTAATTAGGTTTTTCTTCGCTGCCTCAGTAGCTTTCTGGATTGCGACACTCACTTCACCGGCCTTACCAAGACCATAGCCGATGATACCATTTTCATCACCTACCACCACCATAGCAGCAAGCGTAAAGGTACGACCACCCTTTGTCACCTTAGTCACACGGTTAATCGCCACTAGCCTCTCCTTCAGCTCGAGGCCATTTACGGAGTTTACTCTCTTCATATTACTTACTATTTATGGTCGGTATTAGAATTTCAATCCAGCCTTTCTGGCGCCCTCAGCTACTGCCTTCACACGACCGTGATAGAGATAGCCATTGCGGTCGAAAACCACACTCTCGATACCGGCAGCGATAGCCTTCTGAGCCACTGCCTCACCCACCTTATTGGCGAGCTCGCTCTTTGTGAGCTTATCCTCAATGCTCCTTGAGCTGTAAGCAACAATGGTCTTGCCAGTCACATCGTCAATCACCTGAGCATAGATCTGCTTATTGCTCCTAAATACAGAAAGCCTTGGACGCTCAGCTGTACCATGAGTATGCTTGCGCACACGAGCTTTGATCTTTAGTCTTCTTTCTCTCTTAGTTATCATAGATTACTTATCCTTCCAAAAGTGTGATTACTTAGCTGCTGACTTTCCGGACTTCCTACGGATATTCTCACCGACAAACCTGATACCCTTGCCCTTGTATGGCTCAGGCTTGCGGAATGTACGGATCTTAGCACACACCTGACCCAGAAGCTGCTTATCTGCCGATGTAAGGGATACGAGTGGCGCCTTGTTGCGCTCCATCTTAGTCTCCACCTTCACCTCATCTGGAAGGAGGATAAAAATTGGGTGAGAATAGCCCACTGCCAGCTCGAGCAGCTGACCCTCATTTGAAGCCCTGAATCCCACGCCGATGAGCTCAAGTGTCTTGGTATAGCCCTCAGACACGCCAACGACCATGTTATTCACCAGCGAACGATAAAGGCCGTGAAGCGAACGCTCCTCCTTGTCATCCACATTACGCTCTAGGGTGAGCACTCCATCCTCAAGGGTTAGCTTGATACGTGGATCTACCTTCTGAGATAGCTCTCCCTTTGGTCCCTTTACGGTTACTACATTGTCCTTAATAGTAACAGTCACACCGCCAGGGATAGAAATTGGCATCTTACCTATTCTTGACATAACTTTGTTCCTTTCCTATTAAGTGATTAGTAGATGTAACAAAGCACCTCACCGCCAATTTTGCGGTCAGCTGCCTCCTTATTGGTCATCACACCTTGGTTAGTGGATAGGATAGCGATACCGAGCCCGTTGAGCACGCGTGGCATATCCTTGTAGCCTACATAACGACGAAGTCCCGGGCGAGATACTCGCTCGAGATGCTTGATTGCATTCTGCTTAGATACGACATCGTACTTTAGCGCAATCTTGATACTTCCCTGTGGTCCATTCTCATCAAACATGTAGTTGAGGATGTACCCCTTCTCAAAAAGGATCTTTGTCATCTCCTTCTTGATGTTGCTCGCAGGTATCTCTACCACTCTGTGCTTTGCCATGATGGCATTGCGCAGGCGAGTCAAATAGTCCGAAATTGGATCTGTCATAAAAAAAGTTGGTTAAATTAATCTGAAAGCCGGGCTTTAACATCTTTTCTAGCCCATACTTCAGACAATATTTATACTCATTACTTCTCACGAAGCATTCCACATGCTGTACACTTTACGTTTATAGGCAAATGGAGACTTCCTAGGCATAGAGCCGCTGCTCTAGCCACAAAACACCGACTGACCGCCACCAGAAGTACCCTCGAGAAGCACTCTGGCGAAGCCACTCAACACTTTGATAGGCACAAAGGTACCAAACATTCCTCAATCCACCAAATACTTCTCACTCCACAACTTGAGGAGACATTCCATGTACAAGTGCAACATTTCCTCAAATTTAGGCAACTCAAAAGAGTAAAACGGGCAAAAGAATTTTTACATCCTTTTTCTTCCCCATTTCATTACGAGCTTGAATAAGTTTTTGTAGAATATTGAATATCTTTGATAATGATAGAAGCCACTATCTCTAAATGCACTCAATAGCTCTTCTGTCGCTTCTTGAGCAGCGGGGTCAGGCTTCTTTTGGAGATTTCTAAATCCACCGAGAAGATTTGATCCGATGCAGCTGCGAAGTACCAGACGCTCTACTATCGAGAACGAGTGAGAAGCTTCAACGTAACGAAAAAAAATCAATTGAGAATATAGATAGTCAATATCGACTGCTAGACTTCTTGATCCGAGAATGCTGTCTCTGCGCTGAACATAGTGATAGAGGGGCTCGTTAATGTAGCAAACCTTGGATGCTTTTTCAAACACTCTATGCAATACTTGCTGATCTTCCATAAACCGTCCTGTGGGGAAACTCACCCCATCAAATAATTCTCTCTTACATAGTTTGTCACAGAGATAGGCCTTAATCTTATAGTCGATCAATAGCTTTACGAGCGCCTCGTGTGCTGTCCACTCCTCAGACTTCTCGATAATCTGTTCGGATGGGATAAGCTCTCCCTCATCCGTCTCTTTTATGTGCCCGCAGATAGCAATATCAGCAGCATGTTTTTCTGCTGCTTCTACCAACTTCTCAAACATCTCTGGCTCTATCCAATCATCGCTATCCACAAATCCAATATATCGTCCTTGTGCGTGTTGCAATCCCAGATTTCGGGCTTCAGCTACACCCCTGTTAGGAGTGTGGATGACCCTCACTCGGGAGTCTCTCTGAGACCACTCATCTGCTATACGCCCAGTTTGGTCTGTCGAACCATCATTGATGATGATTGCTTCAAAGTCTTTAAATGTTTGTTGGCACAACGAAGCCACACACCTATGCAAATATTTTTCGGTGTTATAAGCAGGAATAATTATGGAAATGAATGGTTTTTGGATCATGCCTATTTAGCAGGATAAACGTATCCTACAATTCTTAAAAACTTATCGGTATTAAAAGAATCCCCCTTCCATTCTGCGAAATAACTATGGTTAACGTATTTGGCACTATAGTATCTATATTAGTTATCATTGGTAAAGGTAGGACAAATTTACCAAATAACAAAGACGTACAGGTAAAAAAAATAAGAAGGTAACGCATAAAGAGTTTGATTTAGTAGGGAGTAGTTAGAATTTTTGAGGTAGTCGTCCTGAAATAGTAGACATTTTAAGAATGCAAAAGACAGAATCAAATAGGAGGCAAATCTCCTCTATAGAGCGGATTGCTCTCCTCTACAGAGGAGCCAAGACAAATGTATAGAGGAGAGCAATCCGCTCTATAGAGGAGATAAGGGGGTATATAGGAGAGATGTTTGAGGTAAGAATATCAGGAGTCGGATAAATAAAAAAGCCCTGCAAGCGGTGAGGCTTGCAGGGCTTTTTATTGTCATTGTATGTTGTAGGGCTTAGTCTGGTACGACGATATCTTCCACACGAGATGCACTACGGGATGCCTCTAGGAGGCGCTTGCTCTCCATCTCGCTCTTAGAAGCTACGATAATCTTGTCGTACTCACGGAGACCTGTACCTGCCGGGATAAGGTGACCGCAGATGACGTTTTCTTTCAGTGCTTCTAGCTTATCCACCTTGCCCTCTATAGCTGCATTATTGAGCACCTTAGGTGTCTCCTGGAAGGATGCTGCAGACATAAAGCTATTGGTCTGGAGTGCTGCACGGGTAATCCCCTGTAGCACCTGCTTGGTGGTAGCCGGAAGAGCTTCACGCACCTCGACAATCTTCTTATCGGCACGCTTAAGCAGACTATTTTCCTCTCGCAGATGGCGAGCTGAGATAATCTGCCCTTCAAAGAAGCGAGTAGAATCACCTGGGTTGGTCACAACCTTCTTGCCCCAAAGGCGACTATTCTCCTCGTGAACCTCCAGCTTGTCTACAAGTTGTTGCTCGAGGAAGTTGGTATCACCTGAGTCGATGACCTCTACCTTGCGCATCATCTGACGGACAATCACCTCGAAGTGCTTATCATTGATCGATACACCCTGCTTGCGGTACACATCTTGTACACCGTTTACGATGTAGTTTTGCACTGCATTAGGACCAAGTATCTCCAGAATATCGGTTGGTGAAACAGATCCATCTGACAGAGGTTCTCCTGCACGGACGAAGTCATTCTCCTGCACGAGGAGCTGACGGGTCTGGCTAATCTGATACTTGCGTTCTTCGCCGGTACTGCTAGTGACTATCACTTCACGATTACCACGGCGCACACGTCCGAGAGTCACCTCACCATCTATCTCAGCGACTACGGCTGGATTGGTAGGATTGCGTGCTTCAAATAGCTCGGTCACACGTGGTAGACCACCTGTGATATCACCTGACTTGACTACGGTACGTGGAATCTTGACGAGGATATCTCCTGCCTTGACACTAGCGCCTTGTTTCTTGGTTAGATGGGCTCCTACCGGGAGGTTGTAGGTCTTAATCACTGTACCCTCTTTGTCAGTAATCGATAGCGCTGGCGATAGGCTACGATCTTTACTCTCTATAATGATCCGGTCTGAGTGACCAGCAGCCACATTTGAATCGGTCTGGATACGGAAGGTTGAACCCTCAATGACATCCTCATACTGTAGCTTACCGGCAGCTTCAGCAATAATCACCGCATTGAATGGGTCGGTCTCGAAGATCACATCATCTGCCTTGACCTCTGCACCCGATTGTATGAAGAGCTTAGCTCCGTAAGGGATATTCTCTGTAATGAGGGTCATGTGGGTATGGCGGTCGATGACACGCATCTCAGCCTGACGACCTACCACCACCTTATATGACTTACCCTCTTCATCCTTAGCGTCTACTGTGCGTAGCTCGTCTATCTCAAGAATACCATCGTACTTCGCCTTGATCAGACGCTCAATAGTATCTGTACTTGCCACACCACCAGCGTGGAAAGTACGAAGCGTAAGCTGTGTACCGGGCTCACCGATAGATTGTGCTGCTACGACACCTACGACCTCTCCTTTTTGGACAAGATGGTTGTGCGCAAGATTGCGTCCATAGCACTTCGCACAGACACCATGCTTGCTCTCGCAAGTCAATACAGAGCGAATCTCGACCTCTGTGATTGGAGAGTTCTGGATCTTCTCCGCCTTGCTCTCATCTATCTCTTCTCCTGCAGCAACGAGTAGATCTCCTGTGATTGGGTGCACGATATCGTGTACGGACACACGACCTAGGATACGCTCGTAGAGCGAAGCGACTACGTTGCTACCCTCCTTGATCTCCTTACGTACGATACCACGCAATGTGCCACAATCCTCTTCGGTGATAATCACATCCTGAGAGACGTCTACGAGACGACGAGTGAGGTATCCTGCGTCAGCCGTCTTGAGTGCCGTGTCGGAAAGACCCTTACGTGCACCGTGTGTGGAGATGAAGTACTCGAGTACGGAGAGACCTTCCTTGAAATTGGAAAGGATAGGATTCTCCATCGTCTGTGCGCCCTCACCGCTACGCTGTGGTTTAGCCATAAGACCACGGATACCACTGAGCTGCTGAATCTGATTGGCAGAACCACGAGCTCCGGAGTCCATCATCATAAAGATAGGGTTGAAGCCTTGGTCGTCCTCCTTGAGCTCCTTCATAAGGATGGCTGAGAGGTTGTTATTGACATTGGTCCAGACGTCGATGATCTGATTGTAACGTTCGTTATTGGTAATATTACCCATATTGAAGTCCTCTACAATCTCATCCACCTCTTCATAACCTTCCTGGATAAGCTCTCCCTTTTCCTCTGGAATAATCACATCTGAGAGGTTGAATGAAAGGCCGCCCTTGAATGCCATGTAATAACCAAGGTCTTTGATGTCATCAAGGAATTGTGATGTACGCGAAATCCCACAGTACTTAATCACTTCTCCAATGATGGTACGTAGACTCTTCTTACCTATCACTTGGTTGATATAACCAAGCTCTGCCGGAACTTTGCTATTGAAGAGGAGTCGACCATAGGAGGTCTCGACAAGATGCTTGATAGGATTGCGATTCTCATCCAAATCATCTACCAATACCTGTATCTTGGCATGAATATCTATCTTACCATTGTTGTAAGCGATACGAGCCTCTTCTGGAGCATAGAACTTATAACCCTCACCCCGCTCATAGTCACGTAGCTTAGTGATATAATACAGACCTAGCACCATGTCCTGAGAAGGCACGGTAATAGGTGTACCATTGGCTGGATTGAGGATATTGTGAGAAGCTAGCATGAGGAACTGAGCCTCAAGGATAGCATCATTGGAGAGTGGCAAGTGTACCGCCATTTGGTCTCCGTCAAAGTCGGCATTGAATGCAGTACAAGCAAGTGGATGTAGGCGAATGGCTTTACCCTCAATCAGCTTAGGCTGGAATGCCTGAATACCAAGTCGGTGGAGGGTCGGGGCACGGTTGAGGAGCACAGGATGCCCCTTAACAACATTCTCAAGAATATCCCAAATCACTGGTTCACGACGGTCTACGATACGGCGTGCACTCTTAACCGTCTTAACTATACCACGCTCTATCAACTTGCGGATGATAAATGGCTTATATAGCTCTGCCGCCATATCTTGAGGCAGGCCACACTCGTGCATCTTGAGGTTTGGACCTACGACAATTACCGAACGCGCTGAGTAGTCTACACGCTTACCAAGGAGGTTTTGACGGAAACGACCCTGCTTACCCTTGAGAGAGTCGGTAAGCGACTTGAGTGGGCGATTGGAGTCGCTCTTTACTGCTCCTGATTTACCACTATTATCAAATAGACTATCCACCGCCTCCTGAAGCATCCGCTTCTCATTACGGAGAATCACTTGTGGTGCTCGGGTCTCGATCAGACGACGAAGACGATTGTTACGGATAATCACACGGCGGTAAAGCTCATTGAGATCAGAGGTTGCAAAACGACCTCCGTCTAGTGGGACTAGCGGACGTAAATCTGGGGGAATTACAGGTACAACATCTAAAACCATCCACTCAGGACGAGTGTAGCCGTGACTTGCACGGAAACTCTCAACTACTTGAAGGCGCTTTAAGGCTTCTTTTTTACGCTGCTGAGATGTCTCCTTTGAGGCCCTAGCACGAAGTTCATAGGATAGAGTGTCTAAATCTACCCTTGCCAGTAGTTGCTGCACAGCTACTGCTCCAATGTCTGAAAGGAATTTCTCGTGATCATCATCATCCAACTCTGCATTACCTTCAGGCAGGGCACGCATGCGATCGAGGTACTCCTCCTCTGTGAGTAAATCACCCACAGTAAGATCTTCAAAAGGACCAGGCTGTACTACCACATAACTCTCGTAGTAGATAATCCTTTCCAGCTTCTTTGCCGGAATACCCAGTAGGTACGCAATCTTATTGGGGACAGAGCGGAAAAACCAGATATGTACCACAGGAACCTCTAGTTTAATGTGTCCCATGCGCTCACGACGCACCTTCTTCTCTGTCACTTCGACCTGACAGCGGTCGCAGACTACACCCTTGTAGCGCACCCTCTTGTACTTACCACAATGGCACTCATAGTCCTTTACAGGACCAAATATGCGCTCACAAAACAGACCGTCACGCTCAGGCTTGTAGGTACGATAGTTGATGGTCTCAGGCTTAGTAACTTCACCGTACGAATTCTCAAATATCTCTTCGGGTGAAGCGATACCAATTCGAATCTGATTGAAGTTGGACTTTATCTTTGTATCTCTAATGAAAGCCATATCTCTTTCTTTATATCAATAAGGGTGTGCTGAATATCACTGAAGTTCGAAGCTTAGACCAAGCCCCTTGAGCTCGTTGAGCAGTACGTTGAGCGACTCAGGTATACCTGGAGTAGGCATTGGACTACCCTTTACGATAGCCTCGTATGCCTTCGAGCGACCGACAACGTCGTCACTCTTGATGGTAAGCATCTCCTGAAGCACGTGCGCCGCACCATAAGCCTCAAGTGCCCAAACCTCCATTTCTCCGAAGCGCTGACCACCGAACTGAGCCTTACCGCCAAGTGGTTGCTGCGTAATCAAAGAGTAAGGACCAATGGAACGAGCATGCATCTTATCATCTACCATGTGACCGAGCTTTAGGAAATAGGTAACGCCTACTGTCGCTGGCTGGTCAAATCGTTCGCCGGTCTCTCCGTCATAGAGGTAAGTGCGCCCATTGCGTGGGATACCCGCCTTGTCTGTCCACTTATTCAAATCCTCAAGGGTAGCCCCATCGAAGATCGGTGTGGCAAACTTGACGCCTAGCTTCTTGCCTGCATAGCCAAGGACGGCTTCAAAAATCTGTCCGAGATTCATACGAGAAGGTACACCCAGTGGATTGAGACACAGATCAATTGGTGTACCATCAGACAAGAACGGCATATCCTCGATGCGAACGACCTTGGATACAATACCCTTATTTCCGTGGCGACCCGCCATCTTGTCTCCAACCTGAATCTTGCGCTTCTTAGCGATGAGCACCTTGGCATTTTGGATGATACCATTAGGAAGCTCGTCTCCAAGCGTAGCATCGAACTGCTTACGGCGATAATCACACTCAATTTGTTTGAGTTTCTTGATATAATTGCTGAGGAGCTGACTGATCAACTTATTATTATTGTCATCTTCTGTCCAATTGGCAAAACCAATCTCCTCATAGTTGAGTTGTTCGAGGATAGTATTATTAAACTTTACGCCTTCAGCGACAACAACTGTACCCATATAATCCTGAACTCCTCTACTGAGCTTACGTGAAGTAAGCTTTGAGAGCTTAGCAATCATAGCCTTTCGGAGCTCATCCTTTTCCCTTACCTCGTCTTCCTCCAATTTCTTCTTGAGGTCACGAGTCGAAGTCCTGCTATTCTTGCCCTTAGCTATTTTAGAGAAGAGATAGGTCTTATAGACCACTCCGCTGAGAGATGGATTTGCCTTTAGGGAAGCATCCTTGACATCCCCTGCTTTCTCTCCAAAGATAGCATGGAGCAACTTCTCTTCAGGGGTTGGGTCACTCTCTCCCTTGGGTGTGATCTTACCCACAAGGATGTCTCCGGGGTGGACTCTAGCTCCGACCCTGATGATACCACGGTCGTCCAAATCCTTAGTGGCATCCTCACTCACGTTAGGGATATCACTAGTCAATTCCTCTACACCGCGCTTGGTTTCACGCACTTCGAGATTGTACTCATCAACGTGCACAGAGGTGAAGAAATCCTCACGTACCATACGCTCGCTAAGTACAATAGCATCCTCATAGTTGTAACCCTTCCAGGGCATATACGCCACAGTGACATTGCGACCAAGTGCCAACTCTCCATTCTGAGTAGAGAACCCCTCCGTGAGTATCTGTCCTGCTTTCACCTTATCACCCTTCATCACGAGCGGGCGAAGATCTATAGTGGTACTTTGGTTCGTTTTGCGGAACTTTGGTAGCTTGTATACGACAAGATTATCATCAAAGTTGACAAACTCTTCATCCTCGGTGCGATCAATACGTACCCTGATCTCCGTAGCATCCACATATTCAACCACTCCTGAGTGCTCAGCTGTGATTTGACTACGAGAATCATGAATCACTACACCCTCAAGACCGGTACCAACGATTGGCGCGTCTGTCTGGATAAGAGGAACCGCCTGACGCATCATATTGGATCCCATAAGCGCACGGTTTGCATCGTCATGCTCCAAAAATGGAATAAGTGAAGCTGCAATCGAAGCAATCTGCATCGGAGATACGTCCATCAAGTCTACTTCTGATGGTGGTACTACAGGGAAGTCCGAGCCATAACGACTCTTAACGGTATCGCGGATAAAAGCCCCATTTTCATCGAGTGGAGCATTCCCCTGACCCACTGTCATATCTTCTTCCGCTTCTGCAGTGTAATATTGTACTCCCTCGGGGGAGAAGTCTACCTTACCATTAACTACCTTACGATATGGTGTTGAGATAAAGCCTAGATCGTTAATCTTTGCATAAACACAAAGAGAGTTAATCAGACCAATATTAGGACCCTCTGGGGTCTCAATAGGACAAAGACGACCATAGTGGGTATAGTGCACGTCACGCACCTCAAAACCAGCACGATCACGGCTAATACCACCAGGGCCAAGTGCCGAGAGCCTACGCTTATGTGTTATCTCAGCGAGAGGGTTGGTCTGATCCATAAATTGCGAGAGTGGGTTAGTTCCGAAGAACGAATTGACCACGCTCGATATAGTCTTGGCATTGATAAGATCTACAGGAGTAAACACCTCATTATCACGCACATTCATCCGCTCCCTCACGGTGCGTGCCATACGTGATAGACCTATACTAAACTGCTGTGATAACTGCTCACCAACAGTGCGCACACGGCGGTTACTTAGGTGATCGATATCATCAACTGCAGCTTTGCCATTTTTTAGAGCTACAAGATACTGGATAATCGAAGCGATATCCTCGTTTGTGAGTACCTTAATATTGTCATCAATCTCAAGATTGAGCTTCTTATTGATACGGTATCTACCTACATCTCCGAGGTCATAACGCTTGTCAGAGAAGAAAAGGTTGTTGATTACCTCCATTGCAGACTGCTCATCTACGGGATCCTGACTACGTAGTTGTTTGTAAATATAGTATACGGCCTCTCTCAAAGAATTTGATGGATCTTTCTGCAAGGTATTTGTAATTACACTATAATCCAATCCCAACTCTGACTCAGTCAAAAGTAGAATGGTCTTAGTACCAGACTCGAGGATACGCTCGATATTGTCTTCCGTAAGCTCCTCATCGCGATCGAGAATGATCTCATATCGATCAAGAGAAACGACTTCTCCGGTTTCCTCGTCTACAAGATCCTCCACCCAGCTATTAAGTACACGGGCGGCAATCCTTCTTCCCACATACTTCTTGAGGTTGGCTTTGGTTACCTTCACCTCTTCGGCAATACCAAAAAGATTGAGAATATCCTTATCAGCCTCATAACCGATCGCACGAAGCAAAGTGGTCACAGGCAACTTCTTCTTGCGATCAATATAAGCGTACATCACATTGCTGATATCAGTCGCAAACTCTATCCAAGAACCTTTGAAAGGAATTACCCTAGCAGAGAAAAGCTTGGTACCATTGTTATGCACACTCTCACTAAAAAAGACTCCTGGGGAGCGGTGCATCTGAGAAACCACAACACGCTCTGCACCATTGATAATAAAGGTGCCTTGCGGGGTCATGTAAGGAATCTGCCCCAAGTACACATCCATTACCGAGGTATCAAAATCCTCGTGGTCAGGATCTGTACAATAGAGCTTCATCTTAGCTTTCAAAGGTACATTGTAGGTGAGACCTCTCGTAAAGCACTCCTCAATGGTGTACCTAGGGGGGTCAATGAAATAATCCAAGAACTCCAGCACAAAGTTATTGCGCGTGTCATGGATAGGGAAGTTCTCCATAAATACCTTATAGAGACCCTCATTTTTTCGCTGATCAGAAGGGGTATCAAGCTGCATAAAGTCACGAAATGACTGCAACTGAATATCTAGAAAGTCTGGGAATTCCAGAGGGTTCTTAATCGAAGCGAAACTTATTCTCTGTGTACTATTTCTTGGGGACATAAAAAACCTTAAAAAGCCAAAAACGAACAAAGACACGAAAAGGTTAAGAACCCACTACACTCTTTTTCGTGGGTTCTTAACCATCACCTGTATATTCTACAGGGAGAACAAAGTGAGATTACTGAATCTCTACCTCAGCACCAGCCTCCTCGAGAGCAGCCTTAAGTGCGTCAGCCTCAGCCTTGTCCACACCCTCCTTAAGCTTAGAAGGAGTACCGTCTACTAAATCCTTAGCTTCCTTTAGACCAAGACCCATGTGCTCCTTAACAGCCTTAACAACCTGTAGCTTAGCGCCACCAGCAGACTTAAGAATTACATCGAATGCAGTCTTCTCCTCAGCAGCACCCTCACCACCAGCAACAGGTCCAGCAGCAACTGCAACAGCCGCAGCAGCGGGCTCGATGCCATACTCGTCCTTAAGAATATTCTTTAGCTCGGTAACCTCGATAACGGTTAGGTTTACTAGTTGTTCAGCAATAGCTTTGATATCTGCCATAATCTTATGTATGTAAATATGGTATTTATACTCTAAAATATTTTATCTTATCTCATGGAGTCTCCTCCACGTCAGTTCTATTGTCAATGGTCAATCAGCCACGCTCCTCGAGCGTCTTGAGTAGACCATGGATAGTACCACCAGCTGAATCCAGTGCAGAAACCACACCTTGGATTGGGCCATCGAGAAGTGAAAGGATATCGCCGATAAGCTCCTCCTTGCTCTTCACGTTTACAAGCTCCTCTAGCTTATTAGCACCGAGGTATAGACTCTCTTGCACATATGCAGCTTTAAGCTCAGGCTTAGCCTTCTTGTCAGCATCCGCAGGCTTATTCTCCTTGGCAAAGTCCTTTATCAAGCGAGCTGGTACATTGGCTGTCTCAGCAAACATGATAGCAGTATTTCCCTTTAGATACTCGAAGATTGGAGAAAACTTCTCCTCATCAATCTGAGTAAGCGCAATACGTACGAGCGAATTCTTTGCCATCATCAACTTTACCCCCTTATCGAAGCATTGACGACGAAGGCTACTTGTCTTATCAGCTGGGAGCGCCTCAATATCGACTAGGTAGAAGTTTGGATACTGCCCTACCAAACTGACAAGGTCGCTAACTACTGATGATTTCTTTTCCTTATTCATATACTATGCGTGTCTCCTTTTCTCTGGTGTTAGTTAATCTTTCACATCAACGGAGCGAGGATCCACCTTGATACCTGGGCTCATAGTACTTGACAAGAAGATACTCTTGATATAAGTACCCTTTGCAGCACTTGGCTTAAGCTTTACAAGCGTGTTGATAAACTCTCTAGCATTCTCAACGATCTTATCGGGGGTGAATGACACCTTACCGATAGAGGTATGCACAATACCTGCCTTATCTACCTTGAAGTCTATCTTGCCTTGCTTTACTTCACGTACAGCGGTACCCACCTCATTGGTCACGGTACCACTCTTAGGGTTTGGCATGAGTCCGCGAGGACCTAGGACACGACCAAGCGCACCAATCTTACCCATCACTGATGGCATAGTAATGATAACGTCAATGTCTGTCCAACCTCCCTTGATCTTTTCGATATACTCGTCAAGACCTACATAATCTGCACCAGCCTCTTTTGCTTCTGTTTCCTTGTCTGCAGTACACAGTACCAGCACCCTTGTCTCCTTACCAGTTCCGTGGGGTAGTGACACTACACCACGTACCATCTGATTGGCCTTACGTGGGTCTACGCCAAGACGGACGTCCACATCCACAGAAGCATCGAACTTTGTCGTAGTAATCTCCTTTACGAGAGATGATGCTTCCGATAGAGTGTATACCTTTCCAGTCTCAATCTTGCTCAGGGCCAACTTCTGATTTTTCGTCAGTTTACTCATAATTCATCAATTGGTCTTGATTATTCAACATCCTCTGGAAAAGCGCCCTTCACAGCGATACCCATACTCCTAGCCGTACCTGCAACTAATCTCATTGCACTCGCAAGGCTAAAGCAGTTAAGGTCAGGCATCTTGTCCTTAGCAATAGCCTTTACGTCGTCCCAAGTAATGGTAGCCACCTTCTTACGATTAGGCTCAGCGCTACCAGACTTCTTCTTAGACTTCTCAAGGAGCTGAACAGCTACTGGAGGGGTCTTTACGATGAAATCAAACGACTTATCACTATAGTAAGTGATGACGACAGGAAGTACCTTCCCAGCCTGGTCTTGGGTTCTGGCGTTAAATTGCTTACAAAAGTCCATGATATTGATTCCCTTAGAACCAAGCGCAGGACCAACCGGAGGAGAAGGATTAGCTGCTCCACCTTTGATTTGCAGTTTAAGCTGACCAGCAATTTCTTTTGCCATGATTAAACACTTTTTCTTATTAAAAACTCACTCGTAGAAAAGTACATACAAGCACATAGGTTCGTCGCTTTCGCCTCAGCGATCCCACTTTCTTCGGATGCCACAATAGCTTGCGCTACTTAGGTAACATCACCCTCAGAATAGGTCTACCCCCTAGTTATGGCATACTCTCCTTTTCCACTTGCACGAAATCCACCTCCATCGAGGTCTCTCGTCCAAACACCTTAACAAGTATCTTGAGCCGTTTGCGATCCGAAAGCACCTCGGTAACCTCACCAAAGAAGCCCGAAAATGGCCCGAAAACCACTTTGACACGCTCCCCTTCGATAAAGTTCAAATCGCTATAGTCCAGAGTCTCAGGAAGAGTGTCAATCAGCTTCTTAATGTCATCAACATCCCTTTGGCTAAGCACCTCTGGGTGATCGTCATCTGAACCTAAGAATCCAAGAACATTAGGGATACGGCGAAGGGTAAACTTCGTCTCTCCTACCAACCTAGCTTGCACAAACACATATCCAGAGTAATAAGGACGGGTACGCTCAATCCTACCACCCTTAGCTGTTTTATTTAGCTGATAGTAGGTTTCAATCGGCACCAAGACTTCACCTACATGCTCTCTAAGCACAGGCACAGCATCCCGCATGCTCTCAATATACCCTTCTACGTCCTTCTCCTTTCCAGTAATGGTGCGAAGAACGTAGTAATGCATCTGTTGGTCTTCCATTGAAATAAACTCCAAACGTAGCTAAAAAATCCTCACCTAATAATTAAATGAGGAAGTTGTAGATACCTGTCATGATAAATTCAAACGCCTTGTCCACCAAAAAAATGAATACCGACATAACTATGGAAGCAGATAGTACCAGTATTGCACTGCTCGAAAGCTCCTTCTTGGTAGGCCAAGTAACCTTGTAGCGGAGCTCCTTGAAGGAGTCGCTAATGTAAGAGCCAGCTCTTACAAAGAAATTGGATTTCTTTTCTGGGTTAGCCATATAACCGTTGTATCTATATACCTATAAAAAAGCACGGGCAGTAAGATTCGAACTCACGACACCTGGTTTTGGAGACCAGTGCTCTACCAGCTGAGCTATGCCCGTATACAAAGAGAGGCAATCGGAGTGGGTGAGAGAGGGACTCCCACCCACTCTATGCGCCTCAATTACTATTGTCAATCCTTCTAACTAATCCTTAGTCAAGAAGTTCAGTGATCTGACCAGCACCTACGGTACGACCTCCCTCACGGATTGCGAAGCGGAGACCTAGGTTACATGCCACTGGATAGATAAGCTCTACAGTGATGGTTACATTGTCACCAGGCATCACAATCTCCTGACCCTCTGGAAGTGTAATCTCTCCTGTTACGTCAAGCGTGCGGATGAAGAACTGTGGACGATACTTATTCTTGAATGGAGTGTGACGACCACCTTCCTCCTTCTTCAACACATACACCTCAGCCTTGAAACGAGAGTGTGGCTTCACACTCCCTGGCTTACAGAGCACCATACCACGCTTAATCTCATCCTTATCGATACCACGAAGAAGAAGACCTACATTGTCACCTGCCTCACCTGTATCAAGAATCTTGCGGAACATCTCAACACCAGTAACTACTGACTTCAGCTTCTCAGCACCAAGACCAATGATATCAACCTCATCACCAGTATTGATAACGCCAGTCTCGATACGACCAGTCGCCACAGTTCCACGGCCAGTGATAGAGAATACGTCCTCTACAGGCATTAGGAATGGCTTATCGACATCACGTGGAGGAAGTGGGATCCAGGTATCGACTTGATCCATAAGCTCGCGCACAGAGTTTTCCCACTTCTCTTCTCCATTGATTGCGCCAAGTGCCGAACCACGAACAACAGGAGTATTGTCTCCATCGAACTCATAGAAACTTAGGAGCTCGCGCACCTCCATCTCCACTAGCTCTAGCATCTCCTCGTCATCCACCATATCGCACTTATTCATGAACACCACTAGACGAGGCACGTTTACCTGACGAGCTAGAAGGATGTGCTCACGAGTCTGTGGCATAGGACCATCAGTTGCAGCCACTACGATGATTGCACCGTCCATCTGAGCAGCACCAGTGACCATGTTCTTTACATAGTCAGCGTGACCAGGACAGTCAACGTGTGCGTAGTGACGGTTAGCTGTCTCGTACTCTACGTGAGAGGTGTTGATAGTGATACCACGCTCCTTCTCTTCTGGCGCATTGTCGATAGAGTCATATGAGCGGAGCTCAGTCAAACCATCCTTCGCAAGCACAGTAGTGATAGCAGCAGTAAGAGTAGTCTTACCATGATCCACGTGACCAATTGTACCAATATTCACGTGGGGCTTAGACCTGTTAAAATGTTCTTTTGCCATAGTTCAATAACAATAAAATATATTTGAGTTTATATTACATCTCAGTCAAGACGCCAGAAGCAACAGCAACACTCTAAGGTATTCTACCATTCTACTACGCAGAGCTCCCTATTTGCACATCTCACTCTCCGTTCTCCACTCCACGCACCTTGTCCCTCATATTCTCTCGAGCCGATGCCGGGATTTGAACCCGGGACCTCTTCCTTACCAAGGAAGTGCTCTACCCCTGAGCTACATAGGCAAATAAAATGAGCGGAAGACGGGGCTCAAACCCGCGACCCTCAGCTTGGAAGGCTGATGCTCTATCGACTGAGCTACTTCCGCAAAATAGTCCAGGCTATCCTGTCTAGCATATCGCTCCTGAAATGCTCAGGACTGATGTGGGCAGTGATGGATTCGAACCACCGAAGGCTAAGCCAGCTGAGTTACAGTCAGCCCCATTTGGCCACTCTGGTAACTGCCCATTATGCTGCTCTGCAACGCATTCACGCCTCTCTAGACTATTGTTGTAAGCTAAACTGGTTGCAAAGATACGCAACTTATTTCTTTCTACCAAACATTTCTAAAAGTTTTTTCGTCCGACACCAATGAAACCCATTCTTAAACCCCAATAAGAACAATCTCATAAGAGATGCCTTGTGTCAGCAATGCGATAGGTATTCGGGGTATCAAGACCATAATATTAGTCAGGCAATCGTTCCTCACTGAGAACAATCGTCCTTTTTCAGGGAAGAGACAATATATTAATGGATGTATTATCGCTCAGTAATGTACATAATATAAGAATGTGGTGGCACAGTTGCTCAACTATGCCACCACCTCAACGATCTCTGCAGTTATCCAATATCATACCTACAATTCATTAGCATAGGACTGCAGTGGATCACTCACTCTACAACCCAACGAGTGAGATGATTTAGATGTTTCTGTATATCCTGATTTGGACGCTGTTCTTGTGCCAAAACCAGTTGTTGTGTCACTTCAAAGTCGTATGCTGGTGCCTCTACACTTCGGATTACGCCAAGAGCTACCGGCATTCCGGGCTGCGTATGCATCATCGCAAGTAAAGAGTGCAACACATGGTTATTCGTGGTAGCGTCATGGATTAGGAGATCTTCAGGAGTAATTCCATTCTCTCCAATCGTGACGCTTTTTAACTCAAACCCATCAAGGATAAGTCCTTTATCGCGCTCCTTTCCGTAGATCATTGGTTCGCCCTGCCTGAGAACGATGGTCATCTCCTCTCGCACTGCCTTATCAGCGTATTGCTTGTGGATACCATTATTAAAGATGACACAATTAACCAATGCTTCTACAACGGCTGCTCCTCTATGCCTTGCTGCTGCCACCATGCATTCCTTGGTAAGTCCTAGCTCTACATCCAGAGTACGTGCAAAAAAGTTACCCCTAGCACCTAACACCAGTTCGGCTGGGACAAAGGGGTCTTCGACTGTTCCCATGGGAGAAGACTTGGAAACGAAGCCTCTGTCGCTCGTCGGAGAATATTGTCCTTTGGTGAGTCCGTAAATCTTATTATTCATCAGGATAATATTCAGATCGACATTGCGCCTGATAGCATGAATAAAGTGATTGCCACCAATTGCCAAGGCATCGCCATCGCCTGAAATCGACCACACACTGAGATCCGGATTACTGACCTTGACTCCAGTAGCGATAGAGATCCCACGACCGTGAATCGTATGCATACCATAGGTGTTCATATAGTATGGCAGACGAGACGAACAGCCAATTCCGCTCACGACGACGGTCTCACTGGGGGCGATGCCAAGCTCTGACATCGCCTTGTGGAGTGAATTGAGTATAGCGTGGTCTCCGCAGCCTGGGCACCACTTTACAGCCGCAGCACTCTTAAAGTCTTTCGGCTCATATTTTAGACCATTGGGCTTTGCCCCAACTACCTGTTTTATCTTCATAGCAATATATACACCCACTAATTATTTATTCTGCCTTCCATGATTTGACGGACATAACCAACAATCCCCTCGACCTTGAGCGGTTGCCCCTCCACTTTATTGTACCTAAAGATATTGAGCCCGCCAATCTGCCCTGAAACATACTGGGCAAATTGACCCATATTTTGCTCCACGACAACAATGTTCTTATACTGCCTGAAGACTTCCTCGGTATTCTTAGGTAGCGGATTGATATACTTAAAATGTACCATTGCCACACTTTCCCCGTACCTGATTAACTGGTCTACAGCTGTGAGAATATGCCCATACGTGCTACCCCAGCCTACGATAAGAGTGTCGGCAGATACATCCCCACACACTTCGAGGAGCGGAAGATCGTCTGCAATACGTGCTATCTTATCGTGCCGGTGGTGCACCATCTTATTATGATTGGTCGGATCAGTACAAATTGCTCCTGTATCACAATGCTTCTCCAAGCCTCCTACACGGTGCATATAGCCTTCTGTCCCGGGAATAGCCCAATATCGGACAAGGCTCTGCTCGTCTCGCATGTAGGGAGTCCATGGAAGCTCTCCCTTGTAGTACGTCTGTACATATCGAGGATTGATACTGGGGTATGTACTCAAGTCGGGGATCCTCCAAGCTGAGGCACCATTACCAATAAAAGCATCGGTGAGCAATACGACTGGAGTCATGTATTCTACTGCGATTTTGGCCGCAGTAAAGGCTGAGTCAAAGCAATCGCTTGGGGAAGTAGCTGCTATCACGACTACTGGACTTTCTCCGTTGCGCCCATGCAATGCTTGTAAGAGGTCTGTTTGCTCACTCTTAGTCGGCAAACCGGTAGACGGTCCACCTCTCATTACATCGACAAGCACAAGAGGGAGCTCCGTCATCACAGCATAACCTAGTGCTTCGCTCTTTAGAGCGAGTCCGGGACCTGAGGTCGTGGTCACCGCCAATGAACCAGCAAAGGAGGCTCCAATAGCTGTACATATTCCTGAAATCTCGTCCTCCGCCTGCACAGTCTTGACCCCAAGATGCTTAAGCTTGGCCAGCTCGTGGAGGATATCTGTGGCGGGGGTTATGGGATAGCTCCCGAGGAATAGACCCAATCCAGCCTTGTCAGCGGCTGCGACCAGACCATACGCAGTGGCTGTATTTCCATTGATATCGGTATAATTACCTGATTGCTGATCACGCCCTTCTATACGATAGGTAGTGGTGGTAGCATGGATGTTGTGTCCATAATTATAGCCATCAGAAAGGATCTTGAGGTTGGCTTTGAGCGTCTCTTGCTTTTTGGAGAATTTCTTTGCCAGTTGCGTCTCCGCTGGAGTTATCTCTTTGTTGTATAGCCAGAGGATAAGCCCGAGAGCAAACATATTTTTGCTCCTGTCGATAGCTCTCATGTCCATCCCTGTATCCTTGAGTCCATCTCGCACCATTTCGGAGATAGGGACCTCCAATACTTGCACGTGATTGAGCCCAAGTTCGGCGAAAGGATTATCAGTCTTATACTCTCCTTTCTTGAGACCTGCATCATCGAAGGCACTGCTATCGATAATCACGGTTGCTGTCTCTTTGATGTTTTTGGTATTTACCTTAAGGGCAGAGGGGTTCATGGCGACTAATACGTCGGCGTAGTCGCCGGGGGTATAAACCCCTTCTGTCCCGATACGCACCTGAAATCCCGATACCCCCCCGAGGCTTCCCTTTGGGGCACGAATCTCCGCAGGGTAGTCGGGAAATGTCGATATCTGATTCCCCAATATCGCAGAGACATCGGAAAAAATCGAACCAGTAAGCTGCATGCCATCTCCAGAGTCGCCCGCAAATCGCACGACCACATCATTCAGCGTATGAATATTTGGCTTTTCGTTCATAATAGTCTGCTCCTAACTTCAGTTCATCGCCCAGATTTCCTCATCTGTAGGCATGGTGATAGAATTGGACATACGTGCTACGCGTGTGATATTGAGGAGGTGCTTGTAGGTAAAGTTTTCGGAGATTGAGTTATTGCCCCAGCTGCCACAACCGAGAGTAGTAGTTACCGACAAACCATTCTGAATCGAACCTCCGGCCGTAATAGAGCAAGGGGCATTGACGATGAGACGAGAAACCTTTATCTCACTGCCTGCCTTGATGATATTACCTTGATTATTGGAGTGGATTCCGGCAGAGTGCCCACTTCCCTCCATACTCAGATTAGTGTTGGCGATAGCAATTGCTTCCTCGAAGTATTTGTATGGAAGACAGGTCATGATTGGACACATCTTTTCTTTGCAGATAAGATCGGCCGTAGCCACACCCTTTGCGGGCACTACAAGTATGCGTGTCCCCTCTGGAATCTCAATCCCTATCATCTTGGCGATTACCTCTACATCCTTTCCTACGACATCGCGGTTCATCGCGCCATTTACGAAGATGGTTTGCACTACCTTATCATGATGCTCTTCAGGGACAAAGTAAGCACCGTTGCGCTTGAATGCATCAAAAATCTCCTCCTTGTATTTTTCTGGATAGATAAAGCACTGTTCGCCTGAGCAGATGATACCATTATCAAAAGACCGACCTCTGATGATAATATCTGCTGCCTCGTTGAAGTCATTAATATTCTCATCAATGATTACTTGCACATTTCCAGCACCGACACCAAATGATGGTTTGCCAGATGAATAGGCAGAGTGCACCATTCCCATCCCTCCTGTAGCCACTACGACATCGACTAGCGACATCAGCTCTTGAGTATCCTCAAGACCAGGATTAGGGAGGTATTGAACCAGATTCTCTGGGACTTTGAGCTCCTTTAGCTTCGCCTTGATTAGTTCAATGGTATGAGTAGAGCAGTTCTTAGAGCGTGGATGAGGTGACACGATGATGGCATTTTTTGTCTTTAGAGCAAAGGCGATATTTGCCATAGGGGTCACGATAGGATTCGTTGTGGGTGTGATAGAGGCAACGACTCCCACCGGCTTAGCAATCTTGATAAGACCGGTTCCTTCTTCAATTCCTACTACGCCCATAGTCTTCTTGCCTTGGAGGTTGCTCCAGACCCCCTTAGCCTTGTTGCGATTCTTGGCGACCTTGTCTTCATAACGCCCCATACCAGTCTCCTCCACAGCTTCTCGGGCGAGCATCTCGGCATTGTCGTAAACCACCTTGCAGAGCTCTTTTACCACATGGTCGGTGCTCTGTTGATCAAACTTCCTCTCAAACTCCTGCTGTGCCACCTTTGCGAGTGCCACCATCTCCTTAATTTCCATAATGTATAGTATTATTGTTTAGAAAAGTTTCTTGTAAATGTCCCTGATATCATCCCGAGTAAGAGCCACATAGTTATTTGCCAAGAGCCTCTGCTGAGTAGCTATTACCGCATCGGCAAAGCCCTCGACCTCCTCCTCCTTCATACCATAAGCATGGAGCGGATTCTTAGAGATAAGTGCCGACAGCAAGTTGTCCATCTCCACAAATACATCGCCTGGGGCACAATGAAGCTCCTTAGCAAGCTTCTCTTTGAGCTCCACAATACGACCATTAGGATTTTTCTGCTCGTAAGTCATAAACACCTCAGTAAAGAACTGATAATTGGCCTCTCCATGAGGGACATGATACGCTCCACCCAGTGGATAAGATAGCGCATGGACAGCCCCTACACCGGCATTACCAAAAGCAATCCCAGCAAAGTTGCTCGCCATAATCATCTCTCCCATCACCTCAAATCGGAAATCCTCTCCCCGTGTCTTGATTTTACGGAAAACGTCAATGACAATCCGCCAAGCAGCCTCGCTAAATAACTCAGTATATGGATTAGCCTTGGGCGACACATACGCTTCGACAGCGTGAATCAAAGCATCAATAGCACTACAAGCGTAAAATTTAAAGGGCAACCCTCTCAGCAGCTCTGGGATAATCACCGCATTATCAGCGACGATAGCATCATCGGCAAGCCCCATCTTAGTGCCCCTACTCTTGATTTCAGCGATAGAGATATTGGTCACCTCACTACCTGTTCCGCAGGTGGTGGGGACTACAATAAGTTGCTTCTCCTTTTCCAGTGCGAGCTTTCGGTCAAAGGCAAGTAGCACATCGTCCTTTAGTCCTTTCAGGACAAAAAGTTTAGAGATGTCTATCACCGTACCTCCTCCGATAGCAATCACTCTGTCGTACGTCCATTTCTGCACATCATGGAGGATCTTATTCATCATCTCATCCGATGGCTCACCCACTCCATACTGCTCCTGCATCACGAAGTGACACTTCAAGTGGCATCCCTTCATAAAGGGCTCGTAAAGGAAGTCGTTGGTGATCACCAAGTCCCTCTCTCCTAAATCAAAAGCCTCGGCAAACTCAGCAAATGACTCAAAGCGATCAATAGTTGTCTTTAGTTTAAATAGTTGCATGTTATAATAGAATAGATTATTTAGTCAAATCTCTCAGCGTAAGCTGTCTCCAACTCTGCCCTAAAATCTGGGTGCGCAATCTCGATGAGTGCCTTTGCTCTCTCTCGCAAGGTCTTTCCTTTGAGCTTTGCTATACCATACTCCGTCACGATATAGTCCACATCATTGCGCGAAGTCGTCACAGCTGCTCCCTCCGTAATCAGCGGTACAATACGTGAGGTCGCTCCCCGACCGGCAGTGGAAGGCATCGCAATGATACTCCTACCACCCTTAGATCTTGCGGCTCCGCGGACAAAGTCGACCTGACCACCAGGTCCGCTAATCTGTCTCAATCCGATACTCTCCGCTACCACCTGTCCCATCAGATCCACCTCTACACAGCTGTTAATGCTCACGACATTATCATTCTGCGCAATCACCCAAGGGTCATTGACATAGTCCACAGGATACATCTCCACGCTTTCATTGGCATCCACAAAGTCGTAAAGAGCCTGAGAGCCCATCAAGAAGGTAGCGACAATCTTCCCTGGATTGATCCGCTTGCGACTGCCGTTGATTACCCCTGCCTTTACCAGCTCTAGGATACCGTCAGAGACCATCTCCGAGTGGATTCCGAGATCCTTTTTATCCTTTAGAAATAGTAGTACGGCATCGGGAATAGCCCCAATACCCAGCTGCAAAGTATCACCGTCTCTTACGAGCTGTGCACAATTTTTTCCAATCGCCTCTTCTACCTCTCTTATCTCGGTGGGAGCTATGGTGTAGAGTGGATAGTCTCCCTTTACTATATAATTGATTTTAGAGATATGGATGAGGTTGTCTCCTCCCACAAAAGGCATCTGTCGATTCATCTCTGCAATTACAATCCCAGCATTCTCCGTCGCAGGCTTGGTATAATCACACGAAACTCCAAAACTACAATATCCATCGGCATTGGGGAAAGAGACCTGTATCAGAGCCACATCAGGATGCAAGAGTGCTCCAGGTACCATCAGACTCGGGACCTCGGAGAAGTATCCAGGAAAGAAGTCTACTCTGCCCTCCTCCATCGCCCGCCTCATATTCCCTCCTACAAAGTTGGTAATATGCCGCAGATGACCTTCCATAGCAGGGTCATTACAAATACCTTTGCCCAGTGTGAGCATGTGAAATACACGTACATTGTGGTACGCTTCGCAATTTTTGATGAGCGCATCCACACACTGTTGAGGCGCACCTGCTGCGTGTGCTACGACTACGAGGTCGTTGTCTTTTATGTGTGCAACCGCCTCTTCCGCAGTCACCTGCGGAACACTATATAACTTACTCCAGTCCATACAATCGGTTGGAAATATGATATTTACTTATCTACGAATAATCTTCAGAGCCTCATGGATTAAATCTTGGCTTACCCCTCTATCCACCTCTACTTTTAGAGATGGGACTTCTAAGCGCTCTTGTAAAGTCTGCAAGATTACTTCCTCAATTGTATCATTGAGCGAAGGGCAAGATTGGCAAGCGCCCGACACTTTTAGTCTCACGATTGTCCCTACAATATCGAGGAGATGGATATCACCTCCATGCGCTTGCAGACGAGGTCTTACACGCTCTGCAAGCACAGTGGCAACAGTTTCTTTTGATATTTGAGTATTGGCAGACATTCCCTATTACTTACCTTGATGATCTAGGGAGGTATCGACCTTTGCAATAGTCCTCGCCAATTGCTTCTTAGCCTCCATATTGCACTGACGAGCAATCATGATACGCTGTGCTTGTGGCGAACCTGCGCCATGCAAGCTCTCTGTACGGTAGCCCACAGCAGCTGTACCGAGCGTGAGGTTTTCGATAAGGCGAAGGACACGCATACGATTGACTGTCGCCGTCCCCTTAGCTCCCACCAAGTATTTCTTGATGATTGGACCAAGCTCCTCATGGTGTAGGTCGCTCTCTGATGGCATAGTCACCATTAGACCTCCGGCGATATCCTCCGCTAGTCGGGTAATCTCATAGGGCAAGCGAGTGACATTTTGCTTGCACACATTGGCAAGAAGCATATCTATCAGATAGTTGCCTGAAGCAGTAGGCTTGCCCTCAGCCGAACAAGCGATACCACAGCTATAAAGGGTCTCATTGAGGTGAACCATCTCTATCAACTTATCCTTGATATGTGACGCCTTAGGCACACCATTGTAGTCCGCAGCAAGGGCAGCAGCACCAATCAGCACATCTCCGACACCCACCTTACAGCCACCGTAGGACTGTCGGTGGTAGCCGGCAAAACGCTCAACCAACATATTGGAGAATTGATACTCACGGCACATGAATATGCGCTCGTTGGGGACAAAGACGTGATCCATCACAAAGAGGGTTTCATGACCACCAAACTCTGAATTGCCCAAGTCTATCTCCACCTCAGGCTCCATCTTCCTTGTATCGCAAGATTGGCGACCATATATAATAGTCACCCCTTCGGCATCACTCGGAATGGCAAAAGAAACAGCATAGTCTGCATCCTCCTCCCTCATAGTACAGGTAGGCATGATCAGGTGCTCATGAGAATTGACCGAACCCGTCTGATGTGCCTTAGCTCCCGTGACGACAATACCATCAGGGCGAATCTCATCGATATGGACATAAAGATCCGGATCCTCCTGCTGAGAAGGCGAAAAATTGCGGTCTCCCTTGGGATCGGTCATCGCACCATCCACTACGAGGTCATTTTCCTGCACATACTCAAGATACTTTTTGAAACGCTGGTGATAATTTGTCCCCAACGCCTCATCCATCTCATAGGTGGTACTCCACACCGCATTGAAAGCATCCATCCCCACACAGCGCTGGAAGCACGCAGCAGTCTTCTGCCCCATCAGACGCTGCATCTTTACCTTCTTCACTAGGTCTTCTGCACTTTGGTGGATATGGCAGAAGCGATTGATGGTGTGCCCAGTGAGGTTGGACTTAGCAGTCATCAGCTCCTTGTACTCCTCTTGCTGTGCCAGCTCGTAGGTCATGGCCACCGAGTTGAGGGATGGTCTGATCATAGGATGGTCTACAGGGTTGTCGATTTTCTCACCCATAAACCATACATTTAGATTGAGCTTTCTCAAGCTCTCAATGTACTCTTCTCTTGTCTTCATCTTAGTACTTCTTAGCGTGGTTTGTATCAATATATCTACTATTCAGTCACCATCACTTTTTTGCAGGGAGATATAAAAGAAACACCAAGACGACCAGACACAGAGAGAAATACCACGTACCACTACGCCCCCTCATCCAACAAGGGCACATCGCTACGGAAGCAGACACGCTTCACGCCAGTAGCACAAATAAACTCAGTCTTAATACAAATGTCGCGCTCTTGTTTCCAAATCCCCGAAAACAAAAAACAATCCTCTAAAAAGGCAGGTCTTCTGACTCATTCCGTCACCAATTGGCTGATTTGCTTTGCAGTCTTCCCATGAGCAACCCCACATATCGGAGGTCTCACTCACAGTGACTTGTAGAAGGCAAAGCTGTCTACAGAATTTACAGCTGAGGGCTCAGTCCCAGACTCACACTGGGTTCCCTTTTCAACCGTAACGCATAGGCTATGTGCTACGATCACCTTTTCGGGGTCAAAGTTAGGTATTTATTACTAATTAGCCAAACTTTTCGATAATTATCTCTCACACTCCACCACTACCCAATATACTAATAGCAAAGCCTCCGTACACTTCCTATTCACCCCCCGTATAGAGGAGAGAAATTCTCTCTATAGAGAGAAACATTTTCCTCTATAGAGGAGATCTAACTGCTCTATAGAGGAAATTCGACCGCTCTATAGAGGAGATTTGGTCGCTCTATAGGGGGGATTTCACTCTTCAATCGGATATTCCTGAAAAAGCAGACAATCCTAGGGTTTTGCTCCTACTATTGCTTACTCCCTTGGTTTGTTATTTAAAATAAAATACAACTCCACATTCCTATTTCCTGGGTTAAGTACATTATTTATTATTGGGGAAGGTCAATATTTTAGATTAGGGCAAATAATTGCTATATTTGGAATCTAAAGACTGCATTTATGACATACCAAGAGACCACGGAATATCTATTTTCTCAGCTACCTCAGTTTGAGAAAGAGGGGGCATCGGGCTACAAACCAGGACTTGAGCGAGTAGAAAAGTTACTGGCTCTATGTGGCTCCCCACATAAAGAACTCACTACGCTCCATATCGCAGGCACCAATGGCAAGGGCTCCACGAGTACGATGCTCGCCGCTGCACTCGCTGAGAGTGGACTCAGAGTTGGCCTATTTACCTCTCCCCATTTGATAGATTTTCGGGAACGGATCCGCATCAATGGCGAGATGGTGAGTGAAACATACGTGATTCGATTTGTAGAGGAGATACGCACCAAGATGCCTCAGGATCTCGCTCCCACCTTTTTCGAACTCACCACTGCTCTTGCTTTTGCTTACTTTGTAGAGGAGAGAGTAGATATCGCTGTGATTGAGGTGGGGATGGGTGGTAGGCTCGATAGTACCAATGTCATCACCCCCTTGGTAAGTGTCATCACCAATGTGAGCAATGACCATGCCCAATTTCTCGGTGCTACTTTAGCTGCTATTGCAGGCGAAAAGGCAGGAATTATCAAGCCCCACATACCTGTAGTACTTAGTCGAAGTAGTGTAGCGGAAGTGACTCAAGTAGTGCAAACACGAGCCGAAAGACTATCATCACCCCTGACGATGGCAGACAGAGAGGAGGAAATCCTAATGTACACACAAGTAACTGACGGATATAAGGTAGTGACCAATCACTTCGGGACGCTACATCTTCCTCTCATGGGTAGCTACCAGATCGAAAATCTTGGTGGCGTACTACAGACACTCTTAATCTTAAAAAATCAGGGATACGATGTAACACACGAATACCTACAAAGAGGATTGGAAAGGCTCAACTACTATGGGCTACGTGGGAGATTGGAGGTACTCGAAACCGGCAATCCTACGGTCGTAATCGATACGGGGCATAACCCCGATGCTTGGACATACCTCTCCACGACTTTAGAAGACTGGCAGAGCAACGGAGGACTTGTGATGATGATTGGCATGGCTGGAGATAAGGATGTGAGGCACGTCGTTACTAGCTTTCCTAAGGGTGCTTATTATGTTTTCTGCCAAGCACAAAATCACCGAGCACTCCCTGCTACAGAGCTCCAAGCACTTGCCCAAAAGGTGGGTATCCACCATAGCGAGGTGGTAAGCAATGTCCATGAGGCGTACGACGTCGCACTTGCTCGTGCCTCGGAGCAAGGTGCCACCAAGGTATTTGTAGGTGGTAGCAACTATGTTATTGGCGAACTACTAACCAAATAATCAAAGACCCTGACATGCAGAAAGTCAAACTATGTATTTTCGTCCTACTTCTATCGATTAGTACTGGTGCAATCGCTTGTACCACTGCGGTAATATCTGGGCGTGTGACCAATAACGGTCGCCCGCTCATCTGGAAACTCCGTGACACCGAAGAATATGACAATCACATGCGTCGATTTGAAAGCCCTCTTGGTCACTACATCGGGCTGGTCAATGACTCCGACACGCTTGGGCTTGCCGTATGGGGCGGACACAATAGTCTCGGATTTGCAATTATGAATAGTGCCTCTTTCAATGTCAATGTAGGCTATGAAGGAGATGTAGAAAATCAAGAGGGAGTAATCATGAAGCGGGCACTCGCTGAGTGCCGCACACTCACCGACTTTGAACATCTGCTCAATACTCTACCCCGCCCGATGGGGCTTGCGGCACACTTCGGAGTCATCGATGCTGAAGGTGGTGCAGCCTTTTACGAGGTCAATAACGAGACGTGGACTAAATTTGATGCCAATGAATCCGATACGGGCTACATTATCCGTACCAATTACTCTTTTACCGGCACACCAGATATGGGCTATGGCTATGTACGATTTCGTACCGCAACCAACCTATTCAAGCAGGTGATGTCAGGAAATTTCTCTGTCGAATTAATCGGCAGTCGCTTCAGTCGCTCCATGTATAACAGCCAACTAGAGGTAGACTTCAAGGCACGTGCAGAGAAAGAAATCGTACGCTATATTGATTCGGACGATCTCATCTGTCGCTTTGGGACGAGTTCGATGATTTTAGTAGAAGGAATCAAAGCAGGTGAAGACCCTCTCAATACAACTTCTTGGGTACAAATCGGCAATCCTTACCTCTCTCCCCTCGTGCCAGTGTGGACTGATGCAGAAATCCCTATCGCCCTACAAAAGCCCAATGGGAATGTCACCATTGCCTCTAAGGCGAAAGAGCTCAAGCTACAACTCTATCCCATTCGCACCATCGAACAAGAGCGTTACCTATACATGCCTCTGGTAGTTCGTACTGATGGCAAAGGCTTGCTTCAGCTACTCCAAGAGCTCGAGGCAGAGTATATCCCCCGTATCCAAGAGAGACGTAGTCGGAAGCTCCAGGCAGAGCTAATCCAAAGGGGCTGCCAGCTGCAAAACAATGTAATCATGGAGAAACTATAAGAAATTTATTTCGGATGTCGACATGAAGCAAGAAGTTAGAAAGTTCCATCCATCCTTTTTGGGAGGAAAAGCATTCTGAATATATATGATATATTGCTTCGTATGGTAAAATATTGTAGTGGGAATAGCTTTGAGAACCCATCTATATCAATTTGTATTCCCGAAAACTTTACTCGACAACACTTGGAAGCCCCTTTGGTACTTAACGAAATATTGGTATCTTTGCAAGCCGATTATTATCAAGAGAGAAGTATTGGCTTGGACTTGGTTCGGGTACCCACTCCTATATTATAATGTATAATGGAGTACGATTAGCACTCACGCCCTTACCTTAGGCGAAGCTGTTCACTTCCAGTTTGATTGTAAAACAAAATAACAAAGTAAATAAACGTGGATACTTTGAGTTATAAGACCATTTCTGCTAACAAGGCAACCGTACAGAAGGAATGGGTAGTAGTGGATGCTACAGGGCATTCACTTGGTCGTTTGGCTAGTGAGGTAGCAAAGATTTTGAGAGGCAAGCACAAGGCGAGCTTCACTCCCCATGTAGACTGTGGCGACAACGTGATCATTATCAATGCCGAGAAGGCAGTACTTACTGGTGCTAAGTGGACCGAGCGCAAGTACCTCAGCTACTCACTCTACCCTGGTGGTCAGAAAGAGATGAGCCCAGAGCGCATGGTGAAGGTTCGCGGCTGGGAGGCTCTCTACCGCAAGGTAGTAAAGGGTATGCTCCCAAAGAATAAGCTGAGTTCTCAGCTCATCAACAACCTCTATATCTATGAGGGTGCAGAGCACAAGCACGAGGCACAGCAACCACGTACTATTGAAATCAAAACCAGATAAGTAGAAGAAAAAAGACATGGAAATTATCAATGCTTTAGGCAGAAGAAAAGCAGCTGTGGCACGTGTCTATCTACGTGCTGGAAGCGGTAAGATCACAATTAACGACAAGGAGATTGAGAGCTATTTCCCAAATCCACTGCTTCAGTTTGTGGTACGTCAGCCACTTGCTAAGCTAGGTGTAGAGGGTAGCTACGACATCAAGATCAATCTAAAGGGCGGTGGTTATACCGGTCAGAGCGAGGCAGCTCGACTTGGTATTGCACGTGCACTGGTGAAGATCAATCCAGAAGACAAGGCTGCGCTCAAGGCAGAAGGCTTCATGACTCGCGACTCTCGTTCGGTAGAGCGTAAGAAGCCAGGTCAGCCAGGAGCTCGTCGTAGATTCCAGTTCTCTAAGCGCTAATCGCTGGTTCTGGGGCTCGACAAGAGATATTCGTTTAGATTCTAAGCTCGGAAGATGGCTATGCTAGAGACATAGCCCTACTTCCGATGCTGGGTTCAAGACGATTGAGGAACTAAACAATTAAAAAGAAAGAAAAAGAAAATGTCTACAAAAGTAACATTCGACCAGCTACTAGAGGCTGGATCGCACTTCGGACACCTCACCCGTAGGTGGAATCCTGCTATGGCCCCATATATCTTCATGGAGCGCAATGGTATTCATATCATCGACCTCCACAAGACTGTGGCCAAGGTAGAGGAGGCAGCTGAGGCTATCAAAAAGATGGCACAGCAAGGAAAGACCATCCTATTTGTGGGAACTAAGAAGCAAGCTAAGGATGTCATTGCGAAGCACATGCAGGAAGCCGGTATGCCCTACGTGACCGAGCGTTGGCCGGGTGGCATGCTCACTAACTTCCCTACCATCCGCAAGACTGTAAGCAAGATGGACAGCATCGATAGGATGATGACCGACGGCACATTTGAGAACCTCTCAAAGCGCGAGAAGCTTCAGATTACTCGTCAGCGCGAGAAGCTAGAGACCAACTTCGGTTCGATTAAGAACATGAAAGCCATCCCATCAGCTATTTTCGTAGTAGACGTGTGCAACGAACACATTGCAATTCGTGAAGCTGTCCGCCTAGGTATTCCTATCTTTGCGATGTGCGATACCAACGCTAATCCTAAGGATATTGACTTCGTAATCCCTGCAAATGACGATGCAACTACATCTATCGATGTCATCGTCGGAGCAATGGCAGAGGCAATCAAAGAGGGCTCTATGGAGCGCAAGATTGCCGTAGCTGATGAAAAAGCAGCAGCTCAGCAGACAGAGGGTGAGAGCGAAGGAGGTGAAGGTCGTCGTCGTGGTGGTAGAGGCGTACGTCGCGAGCGTGTAAAGCGCGAGGACAATGATGCAATGAATGCTCGTCTAGCTGGCAAGTTCGCTAGCGAAGACGAAGAAGACGATAAGTAAGCCAGATACAGTAGGCAATACCAAATGAGTGTAGCAGTAAAGAGCTAAGGAATTTTGGATGCATAAGGATAAAGCACCTTTTTGCCCCTGCTGGAGCGATACTCCTTGGGACAAGGAGGTGCTTTCATTTTGATTTATAATACATAATATATACAGGTAAAGAATTATGGCAGTAACAATGCAAGACATCAAGCACCTTCGTGACCTCACTGGTGCAGGTATGATGGACGTAAAGAAAGCCCTTGAGGAGGCAGGTGGCGATCAGGAAAAGGCAATGGAAATCCTTCGCAAGAAAGGACAAGCGATAGCTGCGAAGCGCTCTGACCGTGAAGCATCTGAGGGGTGTGTGCTTACCCATACTGAAGGTAATGTAGCTACCATGGTAGCACTAAAGTGTGAGACAGACTTCGTCGCAAAGAATGAAGACTTTATCAAGCTAACCAAGGAGATCCTCAATAAGGCAGTCGCCGAAAAGCCAGCTAGCCTAGAGGCTCTTCTAGCACTCCAGATCAATGGTCAGACCATCGAGGCACTCATCACAGAGCGCTCAGGTGTAACTGGGGAAAAGATGGAGATTGGCTCATACGAGCAAGTCAGTGCTCCCACGGTAGCTGCTTATGTACACGCTGGAAACAAGCTGGGTGTTGTTGTGGGTTTCAATGAAGCTATTGATGAAAATCTAGCTAAGGAGATTGCAATGCAAATTGCATCTATGAATCCAGTAGCAGTAGACGAGGCGGGTGTGCCCGAGAATATCAAGCAACAAGAGCTAGAGATTGCCATGGATAAGGCTCGTCAGGCGGGCAAGCCTGAGAATCTCTTGGAGCGTATTGCACAGGGAAGTCTCGAAAAGTACTACAAAGACAATACACTTCTCAAGCAAGAGTTTGTATTCTCTGAGGAGAAGAAAAGTGTAGGTGACGCACTAAAGGCTGCTTCTAAAAGCCTTACTGTTACCGACTTCAAGCGTTTTAATCTCAATCAAGACTAATACGGTTCTCTTCTGAGATAATCAATGAAAGGCAGGCAAGCAGACCGCTCGCCTGCCTTTCTTATTTGTAATAAGGAAATTATTAGTACTTTTGTGCCGTAGCATATAAGATAAGACCAATTTCAAGGAAGTATGCAAAGTAATAGAGAGCCATCGGGAATACTTCAGAGGATCGACCAAATGGTAGAGGAACTTCAGTTACTGCGCCGTCAAGTAGCTGAGCTGCTTGTTCGCGAAGCAGAGGTTAGTGCTCAGACTGTGGTGGAGGATACAAATTCTTCTCGTCCTCATATTTCCAGTCTCGAAGAGTTGTACAGCCTTGATTTTGTCAAAAGTGAAGGTCCAAAGACGAAGGCACCCGTTGATGACCCATTTCAGGAGAGTCTGTTGACCATAGAGCCTGAGCTTGGGCTCAATGAGCTCTTTGTCCCAAGAGGTTCTGAAGAGATATTGAAGTCTGCATTTGAGCCAGCCCTTCATTTTCATCTCATAGACCATCTTACGATTGCAGACAAGTTCCTCTTTGCCAACGAACTTTGCTTTGGCGACCAATCAGATCTCATAGATATGCTAAGAGATATTGAGCGACTGAGTAGTTGGAGCCAAGTAGAGAGCTATCTTTATCAGGTCAGGGGATTTAAGAAAGATGAAGAGGCAGTCCAATTGCTGGCATCCTTCATCAAAGAACATAGCAGGTAGGTATGCAGCAGCACCCCCTTGTTGTCATACCTACACCTGTCGGGAATTTAGAGGATATAACACTCCGAGCTCTAAGACTACTCAAAGAGTCGGATATCGTGTTTGCCGAGGATACCCGAACCACTGGACGGCTCTTCCAAGAGTATGGGATTACCACTCCTCTCAGGAGTTTTCATATTCACAACGAGCATGGTATGGCTACAGAGGTAGCCAACAGAGTAGAGCAGGGCGAACGAGTCGCATTGGTGTCAGATGCTGGCACGCCGGGAATATCAGATCCCGGGTTTATGGCTATAAGAGCTTGCCTCGAGCGCAGTCTCACTGTGACTTGCCTCCCAGGGGCGACAGCCTTTGTCCCCGCACTAGTAGCATCGGGATTACCGAGTGAGCGCTTCTTTTTTGAAGGTTTTCTTCCCAATAAGAAGGGTCGTCAGAGTCGTATTGAAGCACTAGAAGAGCGAGAAGTATCCACCATATTTTACGAGTCGCCCAAGCGATTGGTAAAGCTATTGGAGGAGATTAAGGAAATATTGGGAGAAGAAAGAGTAGTAGTAGTCGCTCGTGAGATCAGCAAACGATACGAGGAATACCAACGAGGAAGCGTAGCGGAGGTACTGGGCTACTACAGAGAGAATGAACCATTAGGTGAAATTGTGGTGTTGGTCGCTCCAAAGGTCAAAGAGGAGCGGGTGCATCAAAACAAGTATAAAAACAATTTTAAAGAGAATTGATTATGAAGCGTATCATAACACTAGTAGCCGTCACGTCGGCTATAGCATTAGGCTTCACAGCCTGCGATGGAAAGGGATCATCATACAGCAAGCTACAAGCCAGCTACGACTCCCTATTGGTACAAAACACCCGTAGCCAGCAAGAGCTGGAGGCTGTACTCGGTCTCATCATGGATGTCGAGACCGAGATTAGCAGGGTAAATGCAGCGGAAAACAAACTTCGTGTGGGTCAAGCTCGAGGAGAATTCTCCGAAAACGATCGTCAGCAGTTACTCGATGATATTCGCTCTATGACTTCATCTCTAGAGCAGAGCAAGAATGAGTTAGCGCAAAAACTTGATGAGCTTAAGAAAAAAGACATCAACATCGGAGCCCTCAATAAAAAGATTAGCCAGCTTCAACAGCAAATTGTGCAGAAGGAGAATACCATTGCGCAGATGACTGCAGCTCTGGCGTCTCGAGACTCTCTTATCAATGTACAAGGAGCTCGTATCAGTGATCTCAGTGAGACTACCGGCATGCAGGAGACTACTATAGCACTGCAGGATCGCAAGATTGCTGATCAAGATAGGCGACTCCATACAGCACATTATTGCTTCGGCACCAATGCCGAGCTCAAGGAGCAGGGTATTATCAAAGGTGGTGGTCTATTCAGTCGCAGTGAAGTACTTCCTGAGGGTTACAACAAGGATTATATGATGCGTATCGACACCCGTGAGGTCAGCGAGATACCATTATTTGCTCCTAAGGCAAAACTCCTCACGGATCATCCAAGTAGTTCGTATGAATTGATAAAGGATGGTAATAAAAACCTTATTCTCAAGATTAAGGATTCCGAAAGCTTCTGGAGCCGAGGTAAAAATCTTGTTGTAGAGGTCATTCTATAGTGTACAAAACCATACTGATAGACCTAGACGATACCCTCTGGGCTACTCAGCAAAATAATAAAGAGGCGATTCATCAGCTCTACCTCTCAGAGGGGTGGAGCGATGGATACGCCTCTTTTTCTCATTTCTGGGAGCGGTATTACCCACACAATGAAGAACTGTGGCATCGCTACCGGCACGGTGATATCACCAAGTCCGAGCTGACAATAGAGCGATTTCGGCAACCACTCTCGGCAGTCAGAGCGTACAGTGAGGAGGAGATTCTTGCCCTCAATAAGCGTTTTCTGGATCTCTCTTCACACAAGACAGGGCTCATCGAAGGGGCGATAGAACTGCTGAAATACCTCAAGACCCTCTATCGGGTAGCAATCCTCTCCAATGGCTTTGTGGAGGTACAGCGTTGTAAACTAAAAGTTTCCGGACTTGCCCCTTACGTCGACTTTGTGATACTGAGCGAAGAAGTTGGAATCAGCAAGCCACACAAAGAGATATTTGATCGAGCTCTCAGCATGACCCATACCCGCCGAGACGAGGCGGTCATGATAGGAGATAGCTGGGATGCCGATATTCTAGGTGCGCAAAACGCCAAGCTCCCTAGCATCTGGTTTAACCCAAATAAACACTCGATACCTGACGTCGAACTACGCTATCCAGTACAGGTGGCGTCCAATTTATCTGAAATTCCAACACTACTCTGGAGATAACTTATGAAGCGACACTTACTACCCCTATTCATCGGTGCGCTCTTCCTCATTGCTAGTGCCACACCCGTGGAGGAGGGAGAGCCTGCACCAACAGCCCAAAACATACCCTCCATCGATAGTTGTAGCCTACTCTATCAAGAATTAGGACTTGAGGGGGTGATTGCCGAAGAAATTTTTCGGACTGCCTACAACGGATACCATCAAATCACCAATCGCAAACGTGATATTCTCACCCTAATCGACTTTACCAAACCTTCCAATGAGAAGCGACTCTATGTCATTGACATGAATCAGAGGAAGTTGCTCTACGAAAGCCTAGTAGCCCATGGCAGAGGAAGTGGCGATCTCTATGCAACGACCTTTTCCAATCGGCACAATAGCCATCAAAGCTCGCTCGGCTTCTATCTTACTGCCGAAACTTACCAAGGGAGCAATGGCTACTCGCTCCGACTTGATGGACTAGAGAGTGGGCTCAATGACAATGCCCGCTCACGAGCTATCGTGATTCACGGTGCGAGGTATGCCAACCCGTCCGTCTGCCAAGGTGGCAATAGGCTTGGACGTAGCTTTGGGTGTCCAGCCCTTCCCGAGGCACTTAATAAACCAATCATTGATACCATAAAAGGAGGAAGTCTCCTCTTTATCTATGCTGAAGATCCCACCTACCTTGCAAAGAGCCGACTAGTAGATAATCCTAAGACTACTACAACCTCATGAATTTCCTTTACGTAGCTCTAGGCGGTGGCATTGGGGCTATGGCCCGCTATGGCATCTCTCTATTGCTCTCTTTCCGTACCTCTGCCCCCAACTGGAGCAGCACATTGTTGGTAAATGTGGTAGGGAGCCTACTCATAGGACTACTCTACGGCTACTTTCAGAAACATGGTCTGGGAAATAGCCTATGGAGCCTACTTCTGGTTACAGGTTTCTGTGGGGGATTCACCACCTTCAGTGCCTTTAGCCTAGATCTCTTCCACGCACTTTCAGAAGGGCAGTACCTCACCGCTTTCCTTTATCCCCTACTCTCCATCGCACTCTCCTTTGCAGCATTGGCTTTGGGAATAATCGTCACTAAGTAACAAATATCGAAAGATACCAAAGGGACTACGTAGTTGCAATTGGCAACTACGTAGTCCCTTTTGATTTATTCGTCATCCAATAAATGGATTAATCCTCAGAATCCTCCAGCTGATGCGCAGCTATCAGTGCCTCCTGTATATCACCTGGGACTAACTCATAGCTGGCGAATGCCATGGTGAAAGAAGCGCGTCCTCCAGTAAGCGAGCTCAGTGCGGTAGAGTAACTAGAAAGCTCCTTTAGAGGCGCCTTTGCCTTTAGTTCCTCATAATCAGCTTGGCTCTCCATACCCATGATGATGCCACGCCTTCCTTGCAAATCACTCATCACATCTCCCATGTAGTCGCTAGGGACTGCCACAGTCACATCATAGACCGGCTCTAGCACCTTAGGAGCAGCATTGCGGAAGGCTTCGCTAAAGGCATTGCGACCGGCAAGCATAAAGGAAACCTCATTACTATCTACTGGGTGCATCTTGCCATCATAGACGATGACACGTACATCACGAGCGTATGAGCCCGTAAGAGGTCCCTGCTCCATACGAGCCATAATGCCCTTCAAAATCGCAGGCATAAAGCGTGCATCGATACTACCTCCTACGATACTATTGACGAATACTAGCTTTCCACCCCAATCGAGTTGAATCTCCTGAGTATCCTTGGCATTGATTTTGAATTCCTGACTGCCAAACTTATAACTACCCTGCACTGGCTGTCCCTCTACATAAGGCTCTACAATCAGATGCACTTCACCAAACTGACCTGCGCCACCCGACTGTTTCTTGTGGCGATAATCCGCTCTAGCGGCCTTGGTAATTGTCTCGCGGTATGGAATTCGAGGCTCCACAAATTCGACCTGTATCTTGTCGTTATGCTCAAGTCGCCACTTGAGGGTACGGAGGTGGAACTCTCCTTGACCATGCACAATCAATTGCTTCAGCTCCTTACTGTGCTCGATAATCCAAGTAGGATCCTCTGAGTGCATACGATAGAGTGCCTCAGTCATCTTTTCTGAGTCGGACTCATTCACCGCCTTGATAGCACGGCGATACTTTGGAGCCGGATATTCGACAGCCGGATAGGTATAAGTACAATCCTTGGCATTGAGCGCATTCCCCACACGCACATCTTTCATCTTCACCACAGCACCGATGTCCCCGGCGTGCATCTCGGAGATTTTTTCACGATTAGCTCCTTGAGGGACAAAGAATTGCGTAATTCGCTCCTTAGACTCATTGCGATCTAAGTTGATTAGATCTACACCCTCCGTCAGCTTACCAGTGACGACCTTGAAGTAGTCTACCTGCCCAATATGCGGTTCCATAGCACTCTTGAAGAAATAGAGACTCACAGGAGCATTACTATCAGCCTTAACCCCAACACCGCCATTTGCCACGAAAGGAGGTAGTAGATCAGTCGTAGGCACCACATTACCGAGGAATTCCATCGTCCTCCGCACACACATATCCTTTGCTGCGCTCACGCAGAATACAGGGTACATATCTCTATTGATTAGACCTTGGCGGATACCAGCACGCATTTCATCCTCTGAAAGTGTCCCTGCTTCGAAAAACTTCTCCATCAGTGCCTCATCGTTTTCTGCCGCAGCCTCCACAAGAGCTTGGTGATACTCCATTGCCTTGTCCATCAATTCTTCTGGTATATCAAGTACATCAGGTTTTCCCCCATTAGGGCCCCACTGATAGAGCTTCATCTTGAGGACATCTACCACTTGATTAAATCCTACACCTGTATTCACAGGGAATTGCACTGCCACTACTTTAGGGCCATAGTGATCCCGCAACTGAGCGTAGCAACTATCAAAATCCGCCTTATCGTGATCCAATTGATTGACGATATAGATCACCGGCTTCTTGAACTTACGGGTGTATCTAAACTGATTGATAGTACCCACTTCAAGCCCATACTGAGCATTGATTACCATCAGCGCACAGTCCGTCACATGCAGAGCGCTCACTGTGCCTCCTATAAAATCGTCCGATCCCGGACAGTCTATAAAATTGAGTTTCTTGTCTTGCCACGGTACAGAGAAGACGGTAGAGAATACCGAATAACCATAATCCTTCTCTACCGGGAAGTAATCACTTACTGTATTACCAGCCTCTACTGTACCGCGGCGTTGGATAGCGCCGGCCTCAAAGAGCATCGCCTCAGCAAGAGTAGTCTTGCCCGACTTGGAGCTACCAAGTAGGGCGATGTTCCTAATCTCATTTGTTTGATATACCTTCATATCTTTAGTTCTTAGTGGTTTGTTATTTAATTTGTTTTCTCTACATTTCAATTATTCAGCTAAGTAACCAATCGCTACCGATTTTTAGCTTCGATTGCCCAAGTTACAGATTTATTGCGAAACATACAATACCCCAACCCTCTTTATCAGGCTATCTGCCATAGAAAAATACTTCATCCTCAATAATCGGCAATAAGATATATTTTTGACAACCGTTTGACCTACGACAAATAAACCATCGTTATAGAAAAGTCGAGCGCTCTCGATAGAGGACACGACCATTTAATATATATCAAATGCATCGATTAATATATACTAATTACTCTATTTAATATATACTAATCAATCTATTTAATATATATCAATCGGTCATCCTGTATACAGAGATGGGGCAAGCGCTTTATAGTTTTGGGGCAAGCTTTATACCTATTCCAAAGAAAAAGAATACTCTGATAGAGGGCTACACCTACTACATTCTATTCACAAGAGCATCTCCTTAGGTAGCACAATCAACAACTTGCCCATATCAAAAAAAATGATGACCTTTACGCCCTAAGATATACAAAAGGATACCCAAATAATCATCGACAGGTTGGCAAACAGTTTTAACGATGTGGCTAAAGACAGTATGCACAAAGGAGGCTGTTGTGTCTCTATCCCCCCAATTTCAGAGATATGAATGATAAAAGAGATAAGGATAAAGAAATTACCTTATGGGTTGAGCAGTACTCTGAGCCATTGCTCAACAGAGCATTTTATTTGCTGTCCGACCGCACGGAAGCGATGGATATGGTGCAGGAGGTTTTTCTCACCGCACATCTTGCATACGATAATTTCCAGTCTAAGTGTGAACCTCTGACATGGCTTCACAGTATATTGAGACGAAAAGTCGCTGATTTTTACCGGTATAAATACCGAGGGCAAACGCAGACAATCAGTTTGGATCACTTCTTTGATGAGAGTGGCTCTTGGATAGATTCCGGGGTAGCCCATCCATGGGAAGAGGAAATAGACACATCAAAGGAAAAGGAAGAGTTGCAAGGAGTATTTGACGACTGTCTGAACCGATTGCCCATGAAATGGAAATTGCTCGTCAAGCTGTACTATCTACAAGAAAAAACTTCGTCTGATATTTGTCAGGAACTTGATCTGACAAAGACTAATCTATGGAAGATACTTCAGCGCTGTCGTCTACAGTTGCGTGAGTGCTTGGAAACAAATTGGTTTGAATATCTATGAAGAAAGTCATCTCATATATCGTACACCTATTCATCATGCCTTGCAGTAAGGCGACATTGATGATGGAGCAAAAACAGCAGAAAGAAATTTCACTGTTGCGTAACCTGCAATTGAGTCTGCATCTGAGTGTGTGTAAACTCTGCGCCACCTATTATAAGAATCTTACTATTCTGGAAAATTTGTTGAGGTCTCAGAGAAAATTGGAAGAAAAATCGAACTTCCAATCTGATGAAATACAAGATTTTAAAGACAGGCTAAAACAAAAGATGGAAGAATAGATCTTTCCGAAGTGTCAGGTTTTTGAAGATTGTACGACTATACTATCAAACTTCAAAGCTGTGACAATTATGAACGGAAAGGTATCCATACTTAGGACAAAGAAATTTCGAGGGCACTCTATCGGATTTCTCTTTTCTCTTTTGAGCTCGGCTCTCATCCTCTCGTGGCTTGGCTTATTCAAGTTTACACAGGCGGAGGCTGAAGCTATACATCCTCTTATCAAACATCATCCTCTTGCTTCTTGGCTCTATGATGTTTTCAGTATTCCCACTGTATCCTACGCAGTGGGTATTATTGAAATCGCTATTGCCTTGTTACTTCTATTCTCTTTGTGGAAGCCATCTTTGTCTCATTATGCCGCATTGGGGATGATGGCAGTGTTTGCTACCACATTAAGCTTTCTATTTACCACCCCGGGGGTATGGCATGTCACAGGACATGTCCTTATCACAGACTTCTTTATTGTTAAAGATCTGATGTTTCTGGGGTTTGGTATCATGTTACTAGAATTTTCTCACTCTATTCAAAAAGACAATCGAAATGAATAAGACATTATTTATCTACCTAGCTATAGCCGTCTTGTCGCTATCAACCTTTCTAGGCGTATTTTCTCAATCTCATGGCATGATGCCAAAAAAGGATGTGAAATATAAGACCATCTACTTTGCAGGGGGATGTTTCTGGGGAACGGAGCATTTCTTTAAGCAAATCCATGGGGTGAAGAAAACGGAGGTAGGGTATGCCAACGGCGACATTCCCAATCCGACTTATCGACAAGTCTCCTCTCATAACACAGGATTTGCCGAAACAGTAAAAGTCGATTACGACCCACAACAAATCTCGCTGGAAAAGCTCATAGATCTTTATTTCAAGATTATCGATCCCACGAGTCTAAATAAGCAGGGTAATGACGTGGGAACTCAATACCGAACAGGTATCTACTACATAGATCTAGCTGACGCTGATATTATCCAAAAAGAGGTCAAGCGACTCGCTCCTCAGTACCGAAATCCCATTCTTGTGGAGCAGAAAATATTGGAGAATTACTATCCGGCAGAAGACTATCATCAAGACTATCTTGAAAATAATCCTAAAGGATACTGCCATATCAATCCCACTCTCTTTGAATTGGCCCGACAAGCCAATCGGCCGATGACAAAGAAGTTTCGACGTATGAGTGATGCGGAGTTAAAGCAAAAGCTGACTCCTCTCCAGTATGAGGTAACTCGCCACAATGCGACGGAGCGACCCTTTGACAATGCCTATTACAATGAATTTCGAGAAGGAATCTATGTAGACATTACGACAGGAGAACCACTGTTTCTCTCTTCTGATAAGTTTGATTCGGGGTGTGGCTGGGCTTCATTCTCCCGTCCGATAGCAGGGGATCTCATCAAGGAAAACAAGGATCTCTCACACGGGATGGTGCGCACCGAGGTCAGAAGTAAGCTAGGCGATGCACATCTGGGGCATGTATTCAACGATGGACCGAAAGAGAAAAGCGGGCTACGTTACTGCATTAACAGTGCTTCTCTGCGCTTCATTCCTAAGGAGAAAATGAAAGAGGAGGGATATGCTGAGTATTTAAAGTTACTACAAGTAAAATAACGATACAGTCAAACTAATTTTAATTATCCATTTAATTATGAATGCAAATTCGTTCAAAACTCTTGCCCTTGCGGGGAGCATTGCTTTATCCACATTGTTTGTGGCATGTCATAAAGACAACAAGATGACGCCTAATCAAAAAGGCGGCACTATGGCTACAGTCTCTATCGAAAATGTCTCTAAACCGAAACCATTCAATCAGAGTGGTATCTTTGAAGGCAAAGAAAAAGTGATTAAGCCTAGAGAAAAAGCGACCATCAAATTCAGTGCAGGAAAGGGGCAACGCCTTATGTTCGCCACAATGTATGGGAAATCTAACGACTGGTTTTTTGCCTCAGAGCAGCCTGGCATCAACCTTTATGACGATAGAGGGCAAGCTATTACAGGAGATGTTTCCTATGCCGTGAAGCTGTACGACAATGGCACGATAGACAGCAAAAAAGAGCAGGAAAAGAAGCCTATTGCAGAGGTGAGCGACATAAAACCATCCGAGCTGATGAAATTGGATCTGCAATACGATGAGAAGAAGTCAGAATTTACGCTGACTATTACCAATGTCTCTTCCGGAATACATGAAACTCCCTTCTCTCCAGGAGTATGGGCAGTATCAAATTTTGATGGAATGAAGTTGCTCGAAGAGATGCCATTCTTTACGCCAGGGAAGCCGAGCAATCCTGAAATAACAGACATCGCACAGATGGGCAACCCTGCCAAGCTCATGGCAAAGGTCAAGAATGAAACAGGGCTATTCACCGGAATTTCTCCGCTTGTTGTGGTAGTTTATAAAGCGGATAAGAACCCTGTATTCGAAATCGGGCAAAAGGACAAGGGTATAGGGCTGAAAAACATCGCACAGATGGGAGATGCCAAGAGGCTCGTAGAGGCTTTGAAAAAGATGCCTGAAGTGAAAGGTGTCTACATGGCTGGTTCATCCCCCATTACACCGGGAAAGTCAGAAATGGTGAAAGTAGATTTACCGAAAGATTGTAAAATAACATATCTGACCATGTATGGCTTTTCCAACGATTGGTTCTATGCCAATGAAAAAGACCTTTCTGCAACTTTCAGAGGTGATGCGACAGGAAGTACCGCCTTATTTGATAGTGGCACGGGATTCGATCAATATCCCGGAGCAGGGAATAAGCAAGCCCTCTTTAAAGGAACTCCGGAAAAGGAGGAGAAACCAATACAAAAGGTTGATAATAAGTACCCTATCCCTCAACCCAAAGATATACTTCGCATAACTATCCGCTAGGAAGTGTATAATTTCAAATAATAAAGTATCCCCTCCCGATGAAAATTATTTTTATCGGGAGGGGATTGTCTTTGATGGTATTTCAAATGGGAGGCTTAACCTTAACCAAATCGACATCCAGCCACTATAGGCGAAAATTGGTATATTTACCGTGTTATTGTGGTGAGGATCATTCCTCGCTGGCATTGTGTATGAATAAAAGATTGATTATGAATATAAAGGGGGTGATATTGGCGGTGCTTATCCTAGTGGAAGCACTGCCTTTAGCTGCACAGAATAAGCTCTCCAAGGAAGAGGTCGTAGCCAATATCCTCTTCTCCAGAGCACTTCAAGTCTCGGGTACTCCGGTACAGTCTGAGCGATTTAATCATCTATGGATGGCGTATTTAGTAGACCCTTCACAGCCTGCCGTACTTGAGGATTTAGCACCACTTATCACCTATATTGATCGCAAATGGGGGATCCAGATGATGGAAGAGGGGTTCAGGCTCTCAGGTTATGACTATCAGACAGGTATGGGACTACTGCGCCAAGCCTTGTATTACAAAGAGTGGGAGCAGGCAGAGCGTGTCGCTGATAAACTGCTTGAAATCAAGCCAAATGACAAGATACTTCTCCGCACACTAATTTCAGTGTATGAGGAATCGGGACAGTTGGAGAAAGCCCTCTCCTCTATCCAAAAGATACAAGGCGATGCCCGAGATGCCGTCGTACTGTTTAAGGAGTCCCAACTACTACTTCAGCTCCAAAGAAAGGATGAAGCAGTACAATTACTCGAGACTCATCTGGCAGATCATCCGGGAGAGCCTATGGCAGCGGTGATGCTGGTGAGTATTTATGCTGATGCCGGTGAGGCGGGAAAGGCTCTAGCCTTGTTAGAAAAAGCGCAAGAGATAAGCCCAGACCATCTCCAGCTCTCTGAGCTCAATGTAAGCATCAATGCCAGCTCGGGCAATAATGAGGCAGTGAAGAATGAGGTACTTCGTGTCGCTACGCTGGAGGGTAGTGATCCGGTCAGCACTCAACAACTACTCGCAAGTGCTCGCAACATGACCGATAATCTAACGGCTCTTCTGCCTACACTCATTGAGATAGAGCAGGAACTACAAAAGATTTATCCTGAGGTAGATCAATTGGTATTGGCAGAAGCCAACGACCATTTTCTACTCTCGGATAGCATCAAAGGTGAGCAGCTATTGATGCAGTTGGTGGAAAGGGGTAGCCAGTTGCCATCACCTTACTACTACTTCATTGAGCGTTATGCAGCAGTGGAGGATTCGGTAGGATTGCGCAAGGTAACGAGCAAGGGACTGGAGACCATTCCGACCGACGGATTGGTGCAGCTCTATTCTGCCCTTGTAGACATCAATAGCGGCGATACGATTGCTAGCAACAATCGCATAAAGACGGCTCTGGAGCTTGTGCCTGAGGGGGATCGATTTTACGGTCAATTGGCACTAATACGTGCGGAGCTAGCGATGCAATACGACAAGGATTGGGAGACAGCGGCAAAATATTTCGAAATAGCTGTGGCAAAGGGGATTCCTACTGCATACAACAATTACGCCTATGCTCTCACCACTCATGGTACGCCCGAAGACCTCAACAGAGCTGAGGAAATGGCTAGCCAAGCCATTAAGAGCGATAGTGATAACGCTTCTTTCCTCGATACCTATGCTTGGGTACTTTACCTCAAAAAAGCATACCCTTTGGCTCGAATCTACATGGAGCGAGCAATCGAAAAGGCTAAGGAGCCCGACGCTATCTACTACCAACACTATGCCGATATCCTGACGGCATTGGGTGAATACGACAAGGCACTAGAGGCACTTCGTACTGCGCTAGAAAAGGGAGGGGATGTCAAGGTAATAGAGGAGATGACCATGAAGATAATAGAGACACGAGATGAGGAAAAGTGAGCAAATCATATTAGGATTCTTGCTGGTCGCTCTAGCTCTTACCAGCTGTGGGACCTCTACGAGAAGTGTATCGTCAGTGGGTGATGGTCAGCTATCTAAGCAGCAATTTATCCAAGCCTATAAAGCGATGAAGGAATACCCTCTCATCAACGCTAGGGGGACACTCTCCCTATATGTAGATGATGGGGCAAAGGAACTAAACCTCCCCAACATCGGGATGAGGTGGTATCTAGAGCGTGATAAAGGATTGGAAGTATCGGTGCGCCCTATCTCTTTTGTAGAGGTTGGGAGATTGTCTGTCGCTCGCAACGAAGTACTACTGATAGATAGGATGAATAAGCTCTATTATCATCAAAGAGATGCTCGCCGTAGTATCGGCAGTCTTATCACCTTTGCCGGAATGGATCCGATGATGGCAGTGGCGGCTATACAGCATCGCCCATTTGGTTTTGTAGAAAGCGGCGTATCTGCTCTTGAGCGCATGCGTTTTTCTCGAGAAAAGGGAGGCTACACCTTTAAGGATGAGCTACGCCCCGGGGGCAATAGTATCAGCCACTACTTTGATGCTGGACTTAATCTTGTATCCACTTCTGTGGTATTACCCGGCAAGGGCGAAGCACTGATCTCCTATTCAGACTTTGTCAGAGTGGGAGAGCGCAAAGAGATGCGTCCTATCCCGACCGCTATTCAGATAGAAGCAAAAAGCTCTGAACCATCAGGGAAGCACATAATGGTGCACTTTGCTCTTGAAAAGGTAGAGGTAGAAAAGCAGCAAGAAATATCTACTACCCCTCAGGCAGACTATCGTAGCGTGACACTGGAAGACATCATCAATATTCTTAGGAAGCTATGAGAGGATTTTGGAGATGGATGGCAATTGTCCTGCTTCTGGGGATCACTCCCATAAGTATAGCAGCGCAGCAGAAGTCAAAGGAAGTACAGCGACTCGAGCAAAAGCGCAAGAAACTGCAAGAAGATATTGCTCGAGTAGACAAGGAGCTACAACGTACAGCCTCTTCAACCAAGCAGCAACTGCAGCAATTGACCCTCCTCGAAGGTCAAATCAGATCTCGCCAAGATGTGATTAATGCTCTGGGTGCCGAAATCAAGGAAACTGATGGACGGCTCTATCAGCTGGAACAGGAAATCACAAGACTACAGGCTCAGTTTGACAAGAGGCAGCAGGCTTATGTGGAGTCGCTCAGGGCTCTTCAGCGTGGGAGCAGCGTAAAAGATCAACTGCTCTTCATCCTCGCAGCTGATGATTTTTCTCAAGGTCTAAGGCGTGCAAGGTATCTGAAAGAGTACGCTAATTGGCAGAAACAAGAGGGAGAGAAGCTAAGAGAGCTCAGAAAAGAATTGGCTCAACAAAAGAGCGAGCTGGAGCTACATCGCCAGCAAAAAGCAACGCTCTTGCAAGATCGTGAGCAGGAGCAGAGAAGCTTGGAGGCAGACAAATCTAAAGTAGCATCTAAGGTTCAAGCTCTAAAGGGGCAAGAAGGGAAACTCAAGAAGGAGCTAGCCGAACGAAAAAGGCAAGCCCAGGCACTTAATCGTCAAATTGAGGCTCAGATAGCAAAGGAGATAAGGGAGGCAGAAGAGGCTCGCCGCAAAGCAGAAGAAGCGAAGCAGACTAAGGCACCTAAGCGCAAGGCTGCCACTCAAGGGGGCTACGCCATGACGGAGGAGGAAACAAAGCTCTCTGCTAACTTCGCTGACAATAAAGGGAGACTGCCATGGCCTATCTCGGGGAGTGGTCGTATCGTAGGACACTATGGTATCCAACAACACTCTGGGCTCCGACATGTACAAGTGGAAAATAATGGCATCGATATCCAAGGGCAAGCTGGAGCCGAAGCAAGAGCGGTATTTGATGGGGTGGTGACTACGATATTTGTACTGGAGGGGTACAATAATAGTGTGATCGTACGACACGGTAATTACCTGACGGTATATAGCAACCTCACAAGTGTGTATGTAACTAAGGGCAGCAAGGTGAAGACGGGGCAAGCACTTGGTAAGATATTTGCCGATCCAGACCTAGGAGGTGCCACTCAACTACACTTCCAAGTATGGAAAGAGCGCACCAAGCTAAATCCGGAGCAATGGATCAGGAGATGAAACTATACCACTCTATTGACGAACTTCCCAAAGGGAAGCGACTCATAGCGACATTGGGACTATTTGACGGAGTGCATTTGGGGCATCAGCATTTGGTAAAATCTACCATTCGGATGGCTCGTGAACTTGATGCTGAGAGCTTGGTCGTGACATTTACGGAGCATCCTCTCTCCATCCTTCGACCTGAGCTTCCACTTCCTCGCACGTTGATTTCGCCGGATCAAAAGGTCGCTCAACTAAACCGACTAGGGGTAGATCATTTATTGATTCTTCCCTTTACTCTTGAGCTATCTCAACTCTCTGCAGAGGATTTTGTCCGGCCTCTTATCGCTACTGGCTTACTGGCGATGATGCTGGGGTACGATAATAGATTTGGAAGGCGTATAGAAGGGGAGGAAACTGAAGCCTTTAATGCTCGTTTGGAGGCACTCGGTCTTACCATAAGGAGGATAAAACCACTTATCATCGACGGAGATACGGTAAGTTCTTCCCGTATCAGAGCGCTCATTGCTAAGGCTGACTTTGCCGAGGCTGAGAAACTACTCGGCAGACCATATAGCATTGTAGGGCAGGTGCGAGAGGGTCGGCAGATAGGTAGGACTATCGGCTATCCGACTGCCAATATTGTACCCTATGACGATGGTGTAGCACTGCCTGAAGTAGGAGTCTACATCTCCGAAGTGAAGAAGGGCAATCAGATCTATCCGGCAATGTCTTATTATGGTTCTACACCCACAATCACACCTAATGGGCATATACTCTATAGGATAGAAGCATATCTTTTTGGATTTGAGGGAGACTTGTACGAGGAGGAGCTAGAAATTGCTTTTAGACACTTTCTCCGACCCGATCAGAAGTTCGATGGATTAGAGGCTCTTAGAGTACAGCTCAAGAGGGATGCAGAGGCGACTCAACAATTCTTCAAGACACACCCTTTGGCATTATGAAAAAGATAGATGTTCGGAAGGCCATCAGGAGCAAGTATCATGGCTGGGTGCCAGAGTTTATTTTCCACCGGCTGGAGCGGTTGGTCCACGAGGATGAACTCAATGAGATGATGGAGATGCAGGATGAGGTAGATGGTGTATCCATGGGATACAACATTATGAATTACCTCAATGTCACTTGTGAAATTATTGGTTCCGAACGCCTACCTGCCCCTGACAAGCGGACATTATTTGTGAGTAATCACCCGCTTGGCGGCGTAGATGGCATCATTTACTGTGCAATGCTTGGGAGTGTATATAAAGGGAAACTAAAGATCCCTGTCAATGACGTATTGATGGCAGTTTATCAATTCGGTGACATATTTTTGCCTGTAAATAAATACGGCAAGCAAGCTCGCGATTCGATTCGTCAATTAAACGAAGCTCTGGAAAGCGATAATCAGGTGCTGACTTTTGCCTCTGGGATGGTTAGTAGATTGGATAGCAATGGGGAAGTACGTGACCTAGATTGGCAGCCAAGCTTTATCCGAATGGCAAAGCAAAGCAATCGTATCGTAGTACCTTTATTCTTCGAGGGAGAAAATAGCCCACGATTTTATAAATGGGGACGGAGAAGGGCAAGAGCTGGAATAAAATTTCCTGCGGAACTCATCCTGCTGCCAGATGAGATGCTCAGGGCAAAAGGGAAACACTTCAAAATTATCGTGGGAGAACCAATCGATCCAGATGATTTGCCGATAGAAAACGGAGCAGAGTACGCCAATAAACTTAGAGATAGCCTCTACTCCTTTCCTGTGAGGTATAAATAGAGGGAAATAGAGAGAACCTAGTGTAAACAGAGAGAAAACATGAAACAGGCAGATATCATACCGCCGGTAGATCCAAGGATTATCCGAAGTGAACTACACGAGCAACTAATGCTCCGAAAGACCAATCGTGGAGGGAATGAACTGTACACTTTTCATGCCCACGAAGCACCAAATACGATGTTAGAGGTGGGGCGGCTAAGAGAAGAAGCATTTCGCCCTGCCGGTGCTGGCTCAGGCAAAGCGGCAGATATTGATGAGTATGATATTGACCCTGAAGGATACAAACAGCTTATCGTTTGGGATCCCAAAGCCCAAGAGATTTTAGGGGGCTACAGATATATTGTCTGTGATCGAGCGATAGAAATACTGCCCGACGGGAGTCGCTCAGTCCATTTATCAAGCAGTGAATTATTTGAATTCAGCGACATCTTTATAGATGAATATCTACCAAAAACAATAGAACTTGGACGCAGCTTTGTGCGCAATGATTTACAGAATACGGGGCAATTAGGTATTCCGAGATCTATTTTTACCTTAGACAACTTATGGGACGGACTGGGTGCACTAATGTTGCTGCACGAAGGTTGTCAGTACTTTTTTGGGAAGATGACCATGTACGAAAATTACAATATTAAGGCTCGTGACCTTATCTACTTCTACCTCGATACTTACTTTAAGCCTCGCGAGCAATTGGTCAAGATGAAGTTCCCAATCCCATACCAAACATCAAAAGCAGAGCTAAAGGAGATAATCAAAGGCGAGGGCGCTAAAGCTGACTATAAGACGATGAGTAAAACAATCAGAGATATGGGGACTGCCATCCCTCCTCTTGTCAATGCTTATATTGGGCTTACAGACAGACTCATCGTCTTTGGCACGAGCTATAATCCATTCTTTGGCAATGCGCTTGAGGCGTGTATCATGGTGCCGATGGAGGAGATTACACCAGAAAAAAAGAGGCGCCACATAGATAGTTACCTACGTGACGCCCCTCGCAGTTTGTCTAAACGATTAGTCAATAGCATCAAGAAGCGGCTCAATAAGCTCAATGAGGGAGATGATACTAAAAGACCATATCATGTACTACCCCACCTCGACTAATCTACCACCCAAATACTTCACTTCGAGTACGAGAGGAATCCAAGATTTCCAGTAAAGCATCTCGTGTGTCAGGATATTGAGATGCAAGATTAAATTGCTCTCCTGGATCACTGCTCAGGTTATACAACTCAAGGGTACTCTTGTCTGGATTCTTGACGTTGAGGCGAATTAGTTTCCAATCCCCGACACGTATTGCCTGACGCCCGCCAAGTTCGTGAAACTCCCAATAGAGAGAGCTATGCTGACGTTGAGCAGCATCATCCCCAAGAATAGTGGGCAACATCGATATTCCATCCGATTGCACTGGAGATTTCACTCCTGCAATTTCAGCAAAAGTAGGGAAGAAATCCCAAAAGGCAGAGATATGATCAGTAACTCTTCTTTCCTTAATCTTATCAGGCCAGGAGATCACCAATGGAGTACGAATACCTCCATCGTATAGATCACGCTTTGTCCCTCTAAATGGACCATTGCTATCGAAAAAATAAGGATCATGCCCTCCCTCGATATGGGTACCATTGTCCGAAGTGAATATCACTATGGTATTTTCCCAGATACCCTCCTCCTTCAGGTGCTGTACCAATCGACCCATATCTTGATCCAACCTATGGATCATCGCTGCAAAAGTAGCCCTTGGGGCAATTTCTGCTCTATAGGATCCTCCATTGTATGGCACCTCAGGATATTTCCCAATAAATTGTTCCTTATCCTCATCTGGAGCCTGCAGGTCTGCATGTGGGATCACTGGGGTGAGATAAAGGAAGAAAGGCTGATCGTCCTTAGCTCTGTCGGATATATACCCTAACGCCTTTTGCATCAATAATTCTTGAGCGTATTGACCGCTCAACTCGATCAATGTCTCATTTTCATGGAGAAACTCTGGGAAGTGTCGATGTGCATTGAGCTGACCAAGGTAACCATAGAAGTAGTCAAACCCCTGACGATTGGGATGCCCCTCTGTCCCGGGACCACCAAGCCCCCACTTGCCGATACATGCTGTCCGATAACCTGATGATTTGAGCAGCTCAGCTATTGTGACCTCACTATCTAACAATGGAAGATCATAAGTGTGTCCATCGACATTAGGTGCATTGATATTACCCCGAATATAGCTATGCCCGGTGTGTCTGCCTGTCATAAGGACTCCTCGAGATGGAGCACTGACCGTACAGCCCGCATAATGCTGTGTATAGACCAATCCCTGATCCGCAAGAGCATCAATATTGGGAGTCTTGAAAAATCTCTGTCCATACAAGCTCAAATCCCCTATCCCAAGGTCATCCACAAGGACAAACACGATATTTGGCTGCTTTACAGGACCTGTAGCCAAGCCCAACACAGGGAGTGCAGCCGCCAATCCAATACCTATTTTCTTCATATACATAGAAAACAACGATTGGAGGCATAGATCAGATATGACCTATACCTCCAATCAAATATTACTACTCAAAAGATTTAATTTTTTCTTTTGGTATCGTGCTCTCGTCCATAGCCATAGCCGTAACCATATCCATACCCATAGCTCTTGACCAGCAACGAATCTTTGATATAAATATCGTTGAGCACAATACTGACATTTTTCAACTTTTTATTATCATTGAGATAATTGATATAATCAAAGTCTTTTTTCTCTGTTTTTCCGGAACGTGTTACATAAATAGTATGATCCACCACTCTATTGAGTACCAAACTATCCACCACAGGACCCACAGGAGCCGAGTCTACAATGACATAATCAAAGTTCTGTCGGAAAATATCAAATAGCTCATCCAGTCTAGGTCTCGCCAAAAGCTCTGGAGGGCTTGGAGGGATTGTTCCGGCATTTATTATTGAGAGATTGGGGAATCCCTTTGGACACTGAAGGTAATCCATCGGATTGAGCGACCTGTCGTTCAGAAGGTCAGACATCCCTACCACAGAGCTATTTTCGATTCCAAATGTACGTTTCAATTGAGGATTACGAATATCAAGCCCCACGAGCAATACTTTCTGCTCAAGAGCAGATAGCGATATCGCCAGATTACTCGCCACAAACGTCTTTCCTTCGCCACTCACAGTGGAGGTAGACATCACCACCAATGGTCGTCTGTTTTGAGTAAGGAAGCTGAGATTGGTTCGAATCGTACGGAATACCTCAGTCATCTGACTATTTCCTCCCACCTTCACTACAAGCTCAGGGCGTGCCGGATCGGGCACTTCCTCAAGGCTTCTCGGCACACCTCCCGCAATCGGTAAGCTAGTAAGGGCTCGTATATCATCCTCAACCACAATCTTATTTCTCGTCAGCTTCCACAAGAAAATTCCTCCTGTCGGCAGGATAACACCCATGAGCAAACCAGCCAAAAGAATAATCGGCTTTTTTGGCGATGATGGGACATTGGCGGCTAAGGGAGTATCAATCACACGCGCACTCTCAAGAGAGGCAGCTAGTTGTATCGACGTCTCCTCTCGACGAGTCAATAGCATCAAATAGAGGTTGGAGCGGATCGAGCGTTGTCGCTCAATATCGGTACTAATACGCTCAAAGGTAGGTGCTTCAGCAATTTTTGAAGTATACCTTTTCTCCAAGTTCTTCAGCCCATTCAGCTGTATCTCCAAGCCTTGCTTAGCCACATTGGCTGCCTCTATGATGTTGGCACGAGCAATATCTATGTTATTAGATAGTGTAACGACCCTTGGATGATCGGCATTAGCAGATTCCATCAAGTCATTACGCTCAAATACCATTTGGTTGTAAAGCTCTACTGCAGTATTCAATGTACCATCCGTAAAACCTAAACTTCCGGGTATGATCTCATACTTTCCTTTCTTTTGCTCTAGGTCATTGATCAGGAAAGAGACCAATTTTAGCTGCGTCTCAGCCTCTGATCTTTGAATGTCCATAGAGGCACTACTCGAAACCACCACACCCAAGTCTTGGTAGCTCGTAATCCCCTGCGACTTTTTCACAGACTCCAGCTGAGCCTCGGTCTCGCTAAGCTCATCGCCTATCAGCTTGATGCGCTCATTGATAAAGTTATAGGTCTTCTGTGCTGCGGCATCTTTATCGATAGCTCGCTCACGGTTGTAAACTTCCATCAGTTTAGCTAAGAAAGCCTCACCCTTTTCCCTATTTACAGATTCCAACTTTATTACAGCAACCGAGCTCTGCTTATTGGCTCGCTCTGCGCTCAAGCCCCCTCTTTCGGAATAATAAATGGCTTGCCTAAGTGGAGAACTGAGTGTCACACTAAAGCTACTCGGCAAATCCACGCTCTCATCCTTAGGGGTACGCTTAGTCATAGAGACAATCCCATGACCAAGGGCGAAAGTGGCCGGAAGCGAATCAATTTCAATATCATCCATCCCCTGTTGGATGATTTTGTAACCGCCCTCTTTCTTTGGTTGAATCTCGAAAATAATAGGTTCCTGCAACTTAGCTAAACCCACAGGATCCATAGAGATTATAAAGGGGAGATTGTCGTACCAGACTATGGTTCTCAATCCCTTTTTACTAGTAACCTCTACGTACTCTGAGCTCTCCTCTAGCGCTTTCTTCACGATTTCACGAGAGCGCAAAATCTCCAGCTCATTATCCACATTTACATTGGATACGCCCATTCCCAGCTCAGAGAAGTCAATCCCCTCTATACTAGCAGATTTATTATCCTTTTCGTCAAGAAATAGGACAGAGGCTTTGACTGGATACTTAGGCTTCTGAACCGTGATATAAAGCCAGGCTGCCCCAAGAGAGAGGACAATCACAATTAAATATATAGGCCAAAACCGGAGATAATCCTTGAGTATCGCTGCAAGATCTATCTCTTCCTCAGCTCCATACGCTTCTTTACCTCGATTAGGCGTTTCCTTAGTATGAGGGTCGTTGTAAGTGTTATAGTCACTATTCATAAATAATTATTTCCTCAGAATAGTTATCAATAGATTAGTCACCGTCAATGCAATAGATGCAATGCTTATCCAAATAGTAGTCCCCGAACTAATCTCAGATGAAGCAGCAATAGCATTGTTTGGCATCACGTAGATCACATCTCCCTGTTGTAAATAATAATAGGGCGAATCCACGATCTTTGGATCCTTTAGATTTAGCACCACCATCGTTGTTGAGCCATCGCTATTCTCACGGAGCAGTCTTACCTCGTCACGCACACCATAGATAGTTAAGTCCCCGGCATTTGCCAATGCCTCAAATAGGTTCACCTTTCCATTTTCAGACACGAAAGATCCTGGACGCCTCACTTCTCCAAGGACAGAATACCGATAGTTCTTGATTTGGATATTAACACTGGGGGTTTCATTCAAATAGGCAGTTAGGGTTTGGCGTACAGCTTGCTCCGCCTCCCTCAGCGTCAATCCCCCGACAGAGGTCCGCCCCATGATAGGCAGATCCACCGTCCCATCGTTATCCACAAGGAAAGTCCTCATCCCGGTTTGTGCCGCTCCATACTGTTGCTGTGGGGTCCAATACAGTCCATTAAATGCGGCTACCAACTCCGGTTTCGAAGCCTGGATATTCACTGTCAGTATGTCCTTGGGCATGATCTTAGCATCCTGCAGAGCACGAGCTTCCGTTTGCATCCTCCCCTCTGCATACTGCAAGTAAGCAATATCCTTAGATGTCGCACAGCTTGAGGTCATAACCACTAATATGACCAACGACACCAACCCTCCAAAAAACCAATAAATATTCTTCATATCCCGATATATGCGTACAATACTACCACAAAGGTAATAAAAATGTACGATGTCTCTATCTTTTACAAAAACGCCCCATAAGATTATTTACAAAAAAATAACTTCTTAATCCCCCTATTATCCCGTTATCCGATCACCTCGACCTTTACCAATAACAGTCGCAAATATATAATAAAAATACTCCTTTAAATTTAGGCTATCTAGCATCTCAGAATCAGTCTCTGCCAATAGCGCAGGGGTCGACATGTCTATTTCTTGGATTTGAGCTAACCCCGTTATGCCAGGGACATGGTTATAGACCCCCCTTTTTTCTCTTTCTTCGATAAGTTCAGTTTGATTAAATAGGTTTGGTCTCGGACCTACCAAACTCATATCCCCTATTAATACATTCCATAGCTGAGGGAACTCATCCAGTTTGGTTCGTCTAAGAAACGATCCATATTTTGTTACAGCACCCTTATTGACCAAGTGTGTTGCCACTTGAGCTGCATCCTTATGCATTGTACGGAATTTTATTAGGGTAAATGGTTTCTGCCCCTTTCCGACTCTCCTTTGTTTAAACAGCGGTGAACCGGTATCAAAAAGACCAATAACAAATAACAGTAATAATATGGGCAGGAGAATAACCAGCCCCAGTAATGAAAATATAAAATCAAAAAAACGTATCATACTATACTACCTAAAACTTCTGATTGTGCTGATTATGCCATCACTAGCAGTGATAGGCATCTTACTAATCCCTAACGCATTTTTTATTTTGTCATTGCTAACCACATAGTTCTCGGTCAATTTTACCAGCCTTTCTTTAGTTAAAGGGAGATGCAATATTTGACCTACACTCGCTAGAAAATTGATCACTCCCTGTGGAAGTTTCCAAATCACTCCACTCCTTCCCAAGGTAGTACTAATTAAATCAATAAGATCATTCGTTGATAGAGGATCATCGTCACAAACATTGTAAATGCCACTCTCAATGTCTGTCCGAATAGTTAGTTGTTCAACAACGTAACTGATATTTTCGATAGAACAGAAAGACCTCTTGTTTTCGTAGGCTCCCAGTGGCCAAGGGACCCTAGCGCTGACAACCTTATAAAGCAAATTCAAGTTCCCTTTATTGCCTGGACCATGGATCATACAAGGGCGTAGGATATACACTTTCTTACCTAAGGCATGAGCCATAGGCAACTTAGATAAAATATACTCTTCTGCTTTTATTTTCGATTCTCCATAGGGTCCAATTGGACGTGGTTCGACATCCTCTCTCAGAATATCTCCAGGAACATAGTCTGCCACCGCTTTAACTGAGCTAAAGAAGATAAAGGTTCTACATTCCGAAGTTAGAAAGAAGTCAAATATCTTTTTCGTAAGCTCCGTATTTATTTCGAAGTAAATGGATTCTGCACTTGTATCTTTGACATCATGGGCCTTACCCGCTAAGTGGACGATAACATCCACCTCAGGAAGACTCTGGAGTTCCTCCCAAGTCCACGTTTTTTGAACTCCTTGCTTTTTGTTTTGACTAATACCATACAAAGTATATTTGCTACGCCATTCTCGGGTTAAATATGAGCCGACAAAACCGCTAATGCCAGTTATAAGAATATCCATTCCGTCTCTTCAATAGGGGATTTATCAAACTAATCAATATTATACACGCTATAGGTGATATCGAAGCTCTATCAAGTTATCGTACATTTCTTGTGTGGCTTTCCAGATACCTTTTTGTTCATACCTGCTCTCAATTAATGGTCTGGCATTCTTCGCCATGCGTTTTGTCCTTTCCCTGTTTTCGACGAGCAAAAGCATTCGTTGATATAGAACATCAGCATCATGTGTTGGGACAATATATCCATTCTCTCCCTCAATGATGATTTCATTACACCCATTGATATCTGTGACAATAGAGGGGAGCCCCATAGCACCAGCTTGCATTACCACATTGGGGAATCCCTCCCTATAACTAGGGAGGAGAAGGGCATCAGCTGCCGCGATCCACGGGCGCACATCCGTTTGCCATCCAGTCTCTATAATGCTATTATTGTCTCTGATTTCATCTAAAATATCATTAGGTAGAGGATCCAATTCTGGCTCCATCGTACCAACAAGAATCAACCGAGCATCAGGATATTGTTTCTGGAATCTCTTGAACGCTGTTACTAATTCACTGATGCCCTTGTCTCGAACGATTCGCCCTACAAATACAAATCTATGGCTCCCTCCTATCTTCTCTCTAATGACTTCAGTCTCACGTGCGACCTCATCAGTCATAGAGAAATGGCTAAGATCTATTCCATTGATATTTCCATTCAGTATCTTTTTGAGGGGCTTTCGGGTTATTTTGTTTCTTCTAAGTGTCTCAGCTACGCCATCCCCTTCTGGAATCACCTTAGTGGCACAGACACAAGTTATTCGCTCCATAGTCACAAGCAACCATCGAAATAAACCTGTCGCCGTCTCAAACCTAAGTCCTGTAACCGTATAAATACGGTGTGGCACTCTGCACCACCATGCAGCGACCATCCCTAATAACGATCCTTTTGGAGTATTAGCATGTACAATCAGTGGTTTTTCTTCACGGACGACCTTAATTAGTTGCAACAACGCTTTGACGTCATCTCGCAAACTAATAGGGCGAACCAAATTCGGAATAATGATGGTACGAATGTCCTCAAGTTGTTCTGTCGCTCTAGCAGTCTCCTCAGATCCACCAGAAACACCTACGACCCTCCAGCCATTATCACTCAAAAAGCGAAGCTGACCTTTAATTAGTCCGTAGGATTCTGCGCTAGTGACAATTCTAAGTAGTTTTGGATTCATCATGATTCTTGCTCAATAAGACTTCTTAATTGGGCATATATGTAAGGAAGAGTATATTGCTGTGATCGCTCTCGAGCCAGTGTGGCATAATGAACTCTTTTTTCGTAACGACTCGATAGATATCGAACGGCAGCTACAAGACCTTCGGTATCATCGACGTTGATGAGAATACCATATTTTGCCTCAACAAAGGATCCCTTTTGAATAACTACTGGCTCATTATCATTCAGTAGCTCCAAGGGGCCAGAGAGACAATTCGTAGCTATTACAGGCAATCCAACACTCATTGCCTCGAGTAATACATTTGGAAATCCCTCTGAAAAAGAAGAAAGGACAAAGATCTCTTGATTCACAATTTTATCTAGCACCTGTTTCGTCGTTCCTGGCAACGATATTCTATCCAATACGCCTAATGCTCCAATGGTCTGCTCGTACGTAGTTCGCAAGGCTCCATCGCCCCAAATGGTAAGACTATGATTAGGCAGATAAGTTAGAGCCCGAAACAGAAGTGCGTGGTTCTTTATAGGGACAAATCTACCTACGGCAACAATTTTAGAACTCTGCTCCCTACAAACCTCATGTTGCCTCTTTGGCATCTCAATGGGGTTATAAATTACAGTCATAGGAAGGTGTAAACCAAAATTGTCTTTTAAATCCACATTTATATGCTCAGAGTTAGAGAATAAAACATCGGCTCTGTTGTAGGCATATCGGAGTAATAATCGACCTAATTTACCTCTAAATCCGTCTCTAGAGTACTCTTTTGAGGCGTAATTTCGCTCACTAATTATAAACTTGGTGTGTTTAAAAAACGGAGCTAAAATACCCGCTACAATATTGGGTCTATAGAGGAATGATAGGGAAATGTCTTGTTTTGTATATCGCAAGAAGTATGCGTAACTAATAATCGCTTTGGGTATACTCCACAACCTACGCAACCACCTATTTCGAGCATCTTTATATAGAAATACAATCTTCACATCTTCAGGTATTGTATAGTGGATGCTGTTGTAAAAGAGATACAACGTTACCTCATACTCTTTTACTAATTGCTTTAGAAGGAGAGAAATAACTTTTTCTGCACCTCCTGAAGCCATAGACATGGTTAGTATGGTTAGTTTTTTCACAGGGGAAATTGATTTAGAGTTATTCTTGACTATGTTTACACTCTTTGATAGGCTTTTGAGCTCGAAGTTCTGCTAGGATAAGGGAAATTGAGAGCATAAAGCAAGCGAAGATATTATTTTTCTCTCTTTGAGTCTCAAATTGTATATGATGGAGGAAAGGAATCGCATTTTAATCTAGAATCCACAAAAAAGACAAAAGATCTTTTAGCGATCTACATTTTTTAAGAATAAGAAAAGTTCGTTTAAAGTGCCATACTGAGAAAAAAGAGGTTTATCCAAACAAGATTTCTACAAGAATGAAAATACGGTGAGATTATAAGCCTTAGGAAGTAAGGTGTAAAGCGGAAATGAACGCTCTTTAAATGTTTTGTTCCTCTAAATTTGAATCAGATCCTTTCCTGAAATCCAGCAGCTTCTCCTTATCCATTTTATCACAAAGGAGATTCTTCTCTATGCGTAATTTGTCCAATAGTAATGCCTCTTTGAGTACTCTTCCCTCATCTGTGTATTTCGAGCTGAAGAATATATAGATCCACAGCAAAAACCAATGGTTTGTATCAGAACCAGACAAGACTTGTCCATAAAGACTCCACTAACAAGTGATTTAGAAATCCAGATAAGTAAACAAGCGAAAATTATAAAACCCTCATATTTCCCACGTTTGTTAACCCATTTGTATAAGTAAAACAGAGAAAGAAGAAGGAGCGTATACGAGGTAAGCCCCAATAATCCAAGATCATGAGCAATTTGTAACCAATCATTATGAGCCCAAAGAGGTATTTTAAATATCCGATTTAGAAACTCCTGTACGGAATAAAAACCTCTTCCCACCAAGAGCTCGCCAAATGAAAAAGAGCCAATACTATCAAGGATTGATGAATAGATTATATCTCGACCTGAACCACCCTCTTGATTAAATCTTTGCAGGAAGTTAAGCTCTAAAATGTTTAATCGAGTTGTCGCAAAGTATATTGCTACAAAACAGGCTATAATTAGAATCCATTTTTTTAACCCTGAAGCACTCCCCAAGGTCTTGAAGATGATGTAAGACAAAACTATTCCTAAAATAATAATGGCTCCTCGCTTTGAGGAATACAAGATTAAACCAGATAGTACAATCGGAACTAAAATCCGAATGATCTTAGTTCCCCTAAAAGCATATAATCCTAAAGGAATGAGTACTAACATGGAGTAACCACCGTTGTTGCTCTGAGCTAAGAAATCTGCATCACGACTCTCAAAGTATGAGACAAAGAGATAATAGTCTATGAGAGATGCTCCAAATACTATAAAAAAGAGTATTTTGAGCAAAAAATCCTGTTTATGAGTCTTTTGAGATAAAAGAAAAGCAGATAAAAAAGATGGCAACACCAACAAGATCGTGGGCATTACTTCAAAAACGCTACGGATGTCTTTACCCACCATATATAGTATTGCTGATGCTGTATAAAGCAGAATGAAAGCCAACAGAGCAACAAAAGAAACTTTGAAACTCTTTGGAGAAAACTTCAGATCCTTAATAAAAAGAAATGGGATAAGAATCTGAACTAAAATAAGTATAATGAGGAATAGCTGATCTATCCTCCACGACAAAACCTTTGCGCCTATTGTATTAAACGCAAGAAGATAAATCCCCGATAATAAAATATATGGTGCAAGCAACCATTTATGCCAAGTTTTCCTCATTACATGGTCCATTCACAATTCAGCTCAAATTAATACAACAGTAATATCTTCTGAAAACGATCGCATAGTTCGGGTCTTTTGTATCTCAATAGAAAGTTGCAAGGGTCGTTTTGATGTTAGGGGTGAGGCTTTAAGCGCGCTCTCCTACAAGTTAAGATTAGAGATCGAGTTGGTTTTGCCCTCCAATCAGGGTGATCGGTTACTCCTCTTCATATAGAGCGGTGGGGGCGTGTGATGCTCTTAGTCTTGGGATTGTACACCAGGGAGCGTAGTTTGCTTTTCACTCTACATAGGTTGAAATTAACAATAAACTCTACTTTGAACTTCTTGGGAATAGAGGCGTTGATCTCCTCGAATAAATTCACAAATAAGCTGGAGGTGCGCACCTTGAAGATCCTAAGCTGCACGGTGCTGCTCTCAGCGAGCCCACGCTTGAGGTAATGGGTCAAACGAACAGTGGCATTGCGTATATCTCCGTTGTATACGAGACTCGTCTGCAAGGCATCTCCCTCCAAAAACTTTCTTACGCATATACAATACTGATCTATGTCGCTATAGTGTACACTCTTCTGAGTGTATAAGTACAAAGGTAATATATTTCCCTTTTTCGCTTTAACATTGTGCTTGCTGTAGCCTGATACATCGCTTGGCACAGAGCCAAGTAGCAATCCCGATGATGCTTCTTACCACGACAAAGGTGAGAGCGGCTCCTATATAGCTCCATTGCTTTGCAAAGAGATAGGAGATAAAAAAGCCTGCTAGAGAACTGTAGAGAACGATCTTCCTGTTTGTCTTCTCTTGCCCATGGAGCAAGAGATAGTTAGTACCGTAAGCATTCATCATGTACATGAATATGAGAGATACGGACATAATCCGAAGTACATGTGCAGAATCTGAAAACTCTGCAGTGTAGAATATGTTGATAATAAGATTTGCTCCGGAGAGTAGTACTAAGACGGAAAAAGTCTGTATGGCAAATGTTATTCGTCTGAATGTGTAGTGCTTCTCTGGTCGCCTAGCGAGAAATGGGAAGAACACCCGTGAAATCAATGTTGATACTTGATCTGCGATATCAACGAAGGTGCGCCCACTAGAAAAAAGACCCGAAGCGCTCCCTCCATGAAATGATTGTAAGAATATAGTAGTGGTACTAGAATACAAATTTGGAGCAATGAGTGATAGGAACACATCCCAGCCCGACTTTAGCGTCTGTATTATGGCTTGCCACGAAATCGGCGTGGGGTAGACTTTATACTTACGTATGATGATGACCTGAGAGACGATACCAGCAACCAAAAAACCAAGTGCGGAGAGTGCGGGGTGAAGGATATAATCAGACTCCTTTTTGATAAGCAAAAAAATCAAACCAGTAAAAAGGACTTTAGAGATAACGTTGACAATAGTAATATACTTCATCTTCTCTATTCCTTGGAAGAACCACTCTGGAAATAGCATGTAACTGGGCACAGTAAGAAAGGTAAGCCATAACAACAGACGATACTCTCGAAGGAGTGGAATAGTTTCCACAAGAACCATAAAGGTTACCACAGAGATAATCAGCAGCATAAGCTTGGTGTAGAATACATTCCAAAAGAGGTGCTGTACATAGTTCATGTCATCCCTATTTTTGGAGAGATCTCTTGTGGCAGTGTAGTTGAAGCCATAGTCTGTTATCGTCACAAAGTAGACGATAATTGAGTTGGCAAAAGCAATGTCGCCAAACCGAGCTACACCGATGACCCGAGAGAGGTATGGGAGGGTGATCAAAGGTAGAAGGAAAGATAAAGTCTTGAGGATAGATAGGGAGGCGAAGTTCTCTATCAATGCACGGGCATCTCGGTTTCCTCGTACTCTATTCACTTGATCTTTGAACTTATTACTGCTCATTGATCCCTTAACTTCATTGTAGAATTATCTCAAGCACTTGCTCCATAATGGCCTCGCTACAACCATTCTTGTCCAGATTTCTATTAAGTTCTACTACATCTATCGATGCCACCAACCCAGACTCCATACAGAGGTGGATCAATTCATAAGCGAGCGCCGGAGTAATGCCATACGGTTCAGGAACTCCCGTCCCTGGAGCGTATATAGGATCTATTACATCTAAATCAAAGCTAAGATGTATGTGTGAGATCCCTTTTCGCTTAATATCCTCTATTATTTCATGGACGATCTTATGCGGAGGATTTAGACGGAGATCCTCTGAGGAGCGTATGTGCAGGTTTAGCTTTTGAGCCGTCTCTTTTTCGCCTTTATCAAGGGCTCTTGTACCCAGGAAGTAGATGTTCCGTGGTTCCAAGAGAGGGGATGCTCCCCAGAAATTAGCAACGACAGGATCCCCTTTTCCCATAAGATAGGAGAGGTGCATGCCATGCATATTACCCGAGTCGGAGGTTCTCTCGGTGTTGAAGTCTCCGTGAGCGTCTATGTAGATAACTGCGTAGTTGTCCCTCCCCTTTGCCAATCCTACTCCTGCAATACTGCCAAATGCCATCACGTGGTCACCCCCGACACAGAGGGGGATGTGCTTGTTGAGAATGGAGGATGCGACTTTATCTGCAAAGGGTTTGGATGCCTGAAGTATTGGCTTTAAAAACTTGATTCTGGGATGCGAAGCATACTTCTGATCAAGGATAGATGCTCTCGGGGGACAGTGCAAATCGCCCAGATCATTCACTCGATGACACATTGAGGTGTAGCACCCTTTCTCCCGGATCAGGGAGGGGGATCGTTCAGTGCCGTCTTTGTCACACCCTAAGTTGATAGGGAAACCTATAATATCAAACGTGCTCATCGCAAGTCAGCTACTCTTTCTTTCAAAGTGAGTTTGTTGTTCTGAAGTAAATCAACAAGGTGCTTTACTCTCAACAATCGAGAGCAGTGAGTATTGAAATAGCCTTCTTCAAAAACGTATTCTCCTCCGACTTTAATGAAGCGTCCCGGCTTTTCATCAATAAACATCTGCGAATCTAAGTAAGATCCAAACATTGATTGTATTTCGTTAATATAGAACTTCCCATCTGTCGTCTCAAAAACATCCATCGCCATTGAATAGAACCCTCCCTTCTTGGTAAGGTCATCAACCATATCGAACAGATGCACCGGTGGACGAACCCATCCGACCTTTCCTGAACCGCTCGCAAATTGACCTTTCAGGAGCTTTTGATGGCCAAAAAAAGAATCCCCAATCTTGATAATTCTCCACTCCCACTTAATCGGTAAGTACTCTTGGACTAACATATAAAAAGCCTGCCTATTTGCAAAGTCAGGGACAGGGATGCCCTTTAGTTTGAGCCAGTAGAGATGCCCCGACTTCAGAAAGGTAAATTTTGTCATCGGGAAGAACGAACGAGCCAATCTCATGGCATGAGACTTTGTCTTCACTATTTTTACTTTTGATGCACCTGCTCCAAAACTTGACTTTACGACAATGGGATAATCGCACTCTGAAAGATAGCTTTTGGCTTCTTTGTAAGAGGTAAAGACATTCGTTTTACTATGTGGAAATCCGTTGATTTCGAGCCATGCCGCCATATTGCGTTTATTTTCATGGATGTAGATCTCTTGAAAAGAGGGATAAATGAACTTTCCCATCTCTTCGGAGATGAAATACAAGCGCTCATCTAGTATCGTCTTGCGTATTTGGATGCCACACGTAGAGGTGCATAGAAATGCATCGCAATCCGATTGACGCACGTTGTCTATCCAATCAGCAGATAGAATATCAACAACCTCGTAATCTATGCCCAACTCTTCGCAAGCACTTATGTAATACTTATACTCGTCGTTGTAAATAGTAAATATACCTAGTTTCATTGGTTTTTCAGTCTATACATTGTGCTATTGAGGTGAGTCCGTAGAAAGCTGGGATCCCCGATTTGAACGGAGCATTCAGATCCTCACTATGGAGGATTAACTTATTGTCTTTATCTATGATTCGTTCTTTCCTTACTTCTTGTGCCCATCTCAGGATAGCATCAATAGTTGGTGTCTCTATAGATAATTGTTCTCCCATCCATTTTACAATACAATTCCCATAATAAATGTCATCCATAAAGAACCGATGATTTCGGTCTATCTCCCATCGATTATCATCATTTTGGACAACAGGAGTAGATATAGAAACGAGCGTTTGAGAATTGGTGAACGACTCTTTAATATCAGAGTTATGAGATTGATAAGAAAACCTTTCCAATGCCAAATAATCCATCATAAGAGAAAAATCCTTGCGTGGATATAGTTCCTTAATTTTATTTCGCACTTTACTATAGTCTGCATCCAAATCTGCAAGCAACGTTGCCGATATATCATCATAATCTTTATAAAACATAGGGACATCCTCTCTGTTTGCCCACGAAGCCCCATACCTTTTGTATAGTCCATAGCATCGAGAAGTATGTATAATTTGATTGTCTACAGACAATGTCAGAGAAAGAAAATTATCGCTTTGTATGGTATGCCCTTTCCCAAACCATTTAAAACCAATGTTTTCAAATAACTCTTCGTTTAGTTGATCGAAATAAGACTTTGGAGTACATGCGGCATAATTAACTGCTTTTCCTCCATAGGTTACACCTATATGTCCATAGTCTATAATACGACATATCCATGGTAACAATCCGAACGCAAAGGTAACGACATTGTCTAGCGCATACTGTTGCTTAATCTCATCTACCATCCAGTTAAATCCTGCCTGACCATATACTGTGCCAATAAAGACTGTTTTGCTTCTATTGATGTATGGTGCAATGTTTTGTAAACAATTCCGGTACTTATGCACTGGCATACAAAAAACGATATAGTCAGCTTTGGGGATGAGCTTTGATGGATCGTTTGATGCCCATTTTAGATCACCCACATATTTCTTCACAACCTGTCCGTAAGGATCATGATGTTCTAATTTGATCGTCTGATGCCACTTTTGTGGGGATGATGTAAAAATAGAAACCTCAAAGTTAGATCCTTGTAAAAAAGGAATCAAGGTGTGGGCACTGCTCCCCCCTCCACATATAACTAGTTGCTTTTTCATTTGGCTCAATCTAATTTTTTTATTACAATACTTTCTTAAATGCCTCCACGATAGCGATGGAGACTGTTGTGGCGATTACGATGAGAGCAAAGGGAACCAACCAAACCCCAACAAGTGATTGAATCATCGGCAGATGATTCCCTACTATATCTATGAGGATAAACTGATGCACTGCATACACTCCGAAGCAAATACTTGACAGATAAATCCAAGTGCTTGCCACCTTGTCGGAGTAATTGCGACGATCCATCCGTAGCCAGATGGTGTACATTGCCAATGAGCATTTCAATTGACACTGCTACAACAGATAGGGGGTATCAGCCATAGAAATGGAGGATGTGAAAACCTGAGGTAGATAAAAGATTCTTACACAACATCAGTGGCTTAATTTGGATTTCAGATTAAAAATTCTATAATCGCTTATCATAAGCACTTTCGGTGAGAAATGCCTTCACATCGTAGACGACAGCATTTGATGCTTTGAGCGTATCGAGGTTGATGCATGTGAATTCCTCATGAGCGACAGCGAGGATGATAGCATCAAACTTATCCGTTGGGAGCTCGTTCTGTACCTCTATGCCATACTCGTGTCGAGCGATCACTGGATTTGCCCATGGATCGTACACTGTGATATGGGTATTGTATTCTTTAAGCGTTTTGTAGATATCTATTACTTTGGTGTTGCGGACATCTGGACAGTTTTCTTTGAAAGTGAAACCGAGGATGAGTATGTTAGCGCCCAACACTTGGATGCCTTTCTTCAGCATGAGTTTCACGACTTGTTCTGCCACATATTCCCCCATGCCATCATTCATCCGACGACCAGCGAGGATGATCTCCGGATTATATCCGTACCGTTGTGCACACTGAGCTAAGTAGTAGGGATCTACGCCAATACAGTGTCCACCGACAAGACCTGGGGTAAACTTGAGGAAGTTCCACTTCGTCCCCGCTGCTTCCAATACATCCTGGGTATCAATGCCCATACGGTTGAAGATCTTAGCTAACTCATTGACGAAAGCAATATTGATATCTCGCTGAGAGTTTTCGATGACCTTCGCAGCTTCAGCTACCTTGATGGTTGGTGCTAAGTGGGTACCAGCAGTGATAACTGATTTGTACACTTCATTGACATATTGTCCGACTTCGGGAGTAGAACCAGAAGTTACTTTCATGATGTGCTCCACTGTATGCACCTTATCTCCTGGGTTGATACGCTCAGGGCTATAACCAGCAAAGAAATCTTCGTTAAACTTTAAGCCTGATATTTTCTCTACGATTGGAATACACTCATCCTCTGTCACGCCTGGGTACACAGTACTCTCATAAACCACAACATCCCCCCTTGAAATGACTTTACCAACCGTTGTGCTCGCACCTACAAGCGGTGTGAGGTCAGGGTTATTATTCTTATCGACTGGAGTAGGCACCGCTACGACATAAAAGTTACAACCACGGATATCCTCTATATTGGTCGTGCATTTCAGTCCATATTTATTAACGGCCTCCTGTAGTAGACTATCCTCCACTTCCAGAGTAGAGTCATGCCCAGTCATCAGTTCGTCGACTCTCCCTTGATTAAGGTCAAAACCAATTGTTGGAAATTTGGTAGAAAACAATCGAGCTAAGGGAAGTCCTACATATCCTAGCCCTATTACACACACCTTAGTGTCCTTAATAGTTGTCATCTCTCTGTATATGTGTCTATTTGTTTTATTTTAAATTATTCCAATACCACTCACAAGCGACTGCAAGTCCTTGCGCCATAGAGAACTGAGGATCGTAGCCGAGTAGCGCTCGAGCTTTATCTATTGATGCCAGAGAATGAGGAATATCACCTGCTCTGTTTGGACCGTGTGTCGGTTCAATCTTTCCAATCTCTGGATCGAACTTAGATAGATTTGCACGGAGTGCATCCACCAATTGATTGAGCGTTGTTCTCTCTCCAAAAGCAGTGTTATAGACTTGATTTACAGCTTCTGGATTAGTCGTAAGCATAGCACACTCATTCATCTGAATGACGTTGTCAATATAAGTGAAGTCACGACTGTATTCTCCATCACCATTGATGTTTGGAGCCTCATGAGCGATAAATTTCTTGACAAAAAGAGGAATGACCGCTGCATAGGCACCATTGGGGTCTTGTCTCCGACCAAAAACATTGAAATACCTCAGACCAATACATTCCATGCCGTAGGTGCGTGCAAAGACATCGGCATACAATTCATCTACATACTTGGTGATAGCATAGGGGCTAAGCGGTCTACCAATCTTATCTTCGACTTTGGGTAGCGTAGGCGAGTCGCCGTAGGTAGAAGAGCTTGCAGCATACACAAATCGCTTTACCCCGGTGTCTCTTGCCGCCACTAACATATTCAAGAAGCCTCCGATATTTACCTCATTGGTTGTTATTGGATCTTTTATAGAGCGGGGGACGGAACCGAGAGCAGCTTCGTGTAGCACATAGTCAATCCCCTCGCATGCTATCTGGCAGGTAGCGAGATCTCGGATATCACCAACCTTTAATTCAAAGGAGTCGGGGAACCTTTCAAAAAAGGGAAGGATATTGTGCATGTGCCCAGTGGCGAAGTTATCCAAGACACGCACTTGATACCCCTTTACCAAAAAGTGTTCAGTAAGATTGGAGCCAATAAACCCTGCTCCTCCGGTAATTAATATCTTCATTTATACACTCTGTTATTAATCTAGAATTGCAACTACGAGCCATTATCAACGTTCCTTGTCGAGGTAGGCGTAAGGGGAGTTGGGGGCGGAGATGTACTCGGGGATGAGGGTTTTGAGGAGGGCAACGCACTCCATGACCTCGACTTTTCGGGCGTGATCTCTCAGTTCCTCATAGGTGTCGTAGAGGTCAGAATAGTTGTGCTCTCTTACTCTTGCTATATGTATCTTGGGGATGTCGGTAGGGATGGTGTTCTCGCCATCTGCCAACTTCTCTTCGTAGAGCTTTTCACCCGGGCGCAGTCCTGTAAACTTGATATCGATGTCTCGGTAAGGCTCAAGTCCGGCCAGACGTATCATATTTTCAGCCAGATCAACAATCTTGTGGGGCTCCCCCATGTCAAAGACAAATATAGTGGTCTCCGTAGCCACAGATGACGCTTCCAGGATAAGTGAGCACGCCTCACGTATGCTCATAAAGAAACGATTGATATCAGGGTCTGTGACCGTGACGGGGCCACCCTTGGCTATCTGCTCTCGGAAGAGCGGTATCACGGAGCCTTGTGATCCCAATACGTTGCCAAATCGTGTGGTAATAAACGTAGTCTTGCCCTTTACTTCCCCCTTCTCCACAGCCTTTCCTAAAGCCTGCACGTATATCTCTGCCGCTCTCTTAGAAGCACCGAGCACATTGGTAGGATTCACCGCTTTGTCGGTAGAGACCATCACCATGCGTTCTACCTCATACTTGAGACAGAAATCGGCAATATTCTTAGAGCCTTGCACATTCGCCATCACGCCCTCACAGGGATTTTCCTCAAGCAATGGCACATGCTTGTAAGCGGCAGCGTGTAGCACAATATTGGGTCTGTATCTGGCGAAGATGGCATCCAATCGCTTCTGGCTGCGCACGTCTCCAAGGATTGCGACCAGATTGAGCCGGGGATACTTATTCTGTAGCTTTATCCTTATATTGTGAAGAGGTGTCTCGGCAATATCAAAGAGGAGCAACTGCTTCACTCCAAGCTCTGCAATCTGCAAGACCAATTCCGAACCGATACTTCCGGCTGCGCCGGTCACCATGACCACCTTGCCTTGGTACATTGCTTTTACCTTTTCTTGCTCATGGCGAATCACTTCTCGCTGCAATAGATCCTCCATCTCTATCTTTTGCACGCCCTCTCGAGCGATGTCCGTAGCAGTGCTCTCGCTGATCTCCGGGAGGAGCAGGCTTTTGACACCAAGTGCCGCCAACTCGTAGATAAATTCGTTGCGCTCGCTGAGCAAATCACTCTTTGAGGTGAAAAGTACTGCATCGATCTTTAGTCGCTCTATAAGAGCCTCTAGCATCTCCGAATTGTCAATACGATAGACGGGGATATCTCCCACCGTGATATTATTCCCTCGGTTGCTCGTATTGCAAAAACCCAACAACTGATAGCGAGGATCTCCCTCAAATCTTGCCACGAGCTTGCTGCTAAGCATATCTACGCCATAAATAAGGAGGCGTTCTCTCGAATCGATTGGGACGTTTCGTTCACCCCAAAGCACACGAGCCAGCACCATTATAGCAGTGCGATAGAGCACAAAGATTACGAAGAAGACAACGAAATAGTTTACAGCGAGGGTCAAGAGGACTTTTCCATCATATCCCCTCCCCGTTAAATAGTTGAACGCTAGAAGTGATATGGAAAAAATCAATCCGTTGAGGAAGAGCATCACAAGCACCCTTTTCCCTATAGCGAAGACCTGGTACCTCATCAGCTGCCTATATGTCCCCAAGAGGAGAGTAGCTACAAGGGTGCCAAGAAGACCAGAAAGTGCTACTACCCAAACGGTATTGGGCGTAACGGAAACCAGATTGGTAAATGCCTCAAAGGCAAATAGTGATGCCACACCCGAGATAATACCAACAATTACATCAGCAAAGAGGATGTAATATCTATTGATTACCCTATTTTCAAAGAATTGAAATGATTTTTTCTCATTATCATTCGATAGTGAAGCCATAATAGTCTGTTTGTTTAATCATGATAGAGACATCACTCTATCCTTTTTACTGCATCGACTGAAATTTCCACACTAGCATACCCTAGTGCTTCGACATGAATACTTAGCATTCCTTTCCCCCTATACGTAGAAAAATGACCTACCACTCCAGCAAGTGGTCCCGACATCACCTCCACCAAATCACCCGGAGCCAAGAGATTGGGATTGATAGAGACAGGCCCTTCGCTCTCAGCCAACACACGGCGGAAAGCATGGATTTCTTCATCCCGTATCACTGCCAACTGTTTAGAACCACGATCCATCATATAGTAAGAGACGGAAGGATCCTGGAGTACCAGCATCCTCTCCGTCTCATTTACTTTTGTAAAGATAGTCATGGAAACCACAAGCCGCTCTGCTAGCTTCTTACGATCGCTCCATTGTCGCACTTCTCTCATTACAGGTGCGAAACATTCGATACCGAGGGCTTTTAGTCGCTCAACTGCTTTTCGTTCGTGGTGCATCTTGGTGTAGGCCACCATCCATCTCTTCTCATCATCCATACGACGATATCGTGTACGCTTCGCCGTTGCCTATCACAGTACATAAAAGCACCATCATAGCACAAACAGCACACTTTCCCCCACAATACCCCACAAAGATACATGTTTAATTTGTCTTCGAGTGTTAAAATAGAGATAATTCTAGCGTAATAGCACAAAAAATACTACTGCAACAACCCCAATAGGGGATGTCGCAATACTCTTCAGGATATGATAAAATAGCACTTTGATGCTATTTAGGTGGTGTGTTCTTCGGCTGTGCGCAGAATATCCCCAAAAACCCCTTGAGCTGTCACAGCAGCGCCTGCGCCAGCCCCTCTGATGACGATGGGGAGAGAGCCGTAGTTTTGGGTGTAGATCTCAAAGCAGCTGTCTGCTCCTGGCACTTGAGCAAATATGCTATCACCGGGCAGTCGCTCCAACCCGCAGAAGAGGTGTGCAGGTTCATTCTCCTTCGGCATCTCAAGAGTACCCACATACCGTACCACTTCTCCCTCTCCGACTTCAGAGATTTTGGAGATGTGCGATTCGAATACTTCAAGCTGAGACCACATCTCCTCTATCGATGCACTCTGTAGGGCTGGAGGCACCAGATTTTGGATTACCACCTCCTCTAGTTCTGCCGAGAGGTCTAACTCCCTTGCGAGAATCAATACCTTTCGTGCCACATCGATACCGCTAAGGTCTATACGGGGATCTGGCTCGGTGTACCCTCTAGTTACAGCTTCCTTTAGCACTTCGACAAAAGGACGACCTAGACTGAGGGCATTGAATATGTATCCAAGCGAACCGCTAAATAAACCACGAATAGATGTAATCCTGTCTCCCGATAGGTGCAATAGCTTGAGGTAGTCGATAAGGGGCAACCCTGCGCCCACGTTTGTCTCGTATCGGTAACTCTTACGATACTGTGCTAGTTCTTTTCGCAACGCCATGTAACCGTCGTAGGGCTGCACATTGCTCACCTTATTTGAACTTACGAGATCAAATCCTGCCTGTACCAGTTCGCTATATCGTTCTGAGATAGAAGTAGAGGAAGTATTATCGACAAAGATGAGGTTTTCGAGATGCCCTCCCTTGGCATATCCAATGATTGCATCCACTGCATCTTCGACAGCTTCTGCTTGGGCTATTCGCTCTCGCCAAGTAGCATCTATTTTGCCCTCGGGGAACCACACCCGACGAGAGTTGGCGATAGCGAAGACAGTGATATCTAGCCCTTTTCTCCGTCTTAATTCCTCTCGTTGTGCCACTATTTGGTCAAGTAGTGCACCTCCTACTGTGCCATGACCGACCACAGCGAGGTGTATCTTGCGCTCCTTATCGAAAAGCACGCCATGCATTACGTTGAGGGCGAGCGGCACCTCCTCCTCGTCAATCAACAGACAGAGGGTATTACTGGGGATAGCGTTATTGATGAGCTTAGGCACGATACCATGACGTGCGAGGGCACTATAAGGCTTGTCAAACTGAGAGAGTGGCACACCTATCAATGCCACCACCGCTTGATTTCGAGTCGCTCTTACGGGGCGGGTAATGCCGGCAGCTATCTCTTGGGCAAACTCTCCATTAAGTGCCGCAATAGCTCGATCGGTCTCGGCGACATCCAATACAATCCCTGTCCCTCTCTCCGAACTACCCTGAGATACCAGACTGACACTTACGCCGGCATTGCTCAGGGCACCGAAAATACGAGCATCTATTCCCGAGCGACCCATCATCTCGTGTCCTTCAAAGCAGATGAGGCTTTTGCCCTTCTGTGTTGCAAGTGCCTTGACGTTGTCTTTGTCCTGCACTTCATCTGCTGAGGTGATGAGAGTTCCTTTTTGAGCGATCCCTTCCGGACTATAGCTATTGCGTATCTCGAGAGGAATCCTTTTATTGATGAGGGGGTCAATCGTCCGATAGTGCAGAATCTCAGCACCGTACTGTGCAAGTTCGGTCGCTTCGGAGTAAGAAAGGTGACTAATCTTTTGCGCCTCTAGTACGAGGTTGGGATTGGCTGTATAGATCCCGTCAAGAGGAGTATAGATGTCTATCCGCTTTGCTCCCAGTGCGCTCCCTATCCATGTGGCAGTGTAATTGCTCCCATTACGACCTATGGTCGTGCGTTTGCCCGACTTATTCCTGCCTATGAAGCCCGTCACCACCGGCACATCATCTACCTTGAAATCACTAAAGTATTGTCGTACCAATTCCTCTGATTCTGGGAGAATAGTGGCATCACCGTATTGGTCTGTGGTGAGGATAAAGTCTCCGGCATCGATAGGGAGGGCTTGTATCCCCTGTCGTATCAATTCGTAGGTGACGAGCTTGACCGTCAGAAGCTCCCCAAAGGAGAGTACCCTATCCCGCACAGCTGGAGAACACTCCCTTAGACAAGAGATACTATCGAAGAGCCCTGAAAGGGTATCCAGATCCTCATCGATAGGCGCATTGCTCCCTATGGTCATCCCTTTCACAAGCGCATTCCATTCCTCCTCATAGGGCTTATTGCTAAGTGCCAGCTGCGTGATATCGAGCAGTAAATCGGTAGTCCGACCCCTTGCCGAAAGGACGACAATCGGTTGTTCACCCTGTCGGATACTATCTCCTATCAGTTCTATAGTACGCTGCAGCCCTCCACCATCTGCGAGCAATTGCCCGCCAAACTTCATCACTATCATACTAATATCTCTTTAATTATCTTGGAGAGTTGATCATAAGCCATTAAAAAAGCATCATGCCCGTGCTCTGAGTAAATCGTATGGAGCGACGCTCCCATGGTCTCGGCAGTCTCCTCTGCCAGGTAATGAGGGAAAAGGAGGTCGGAGTCTATACTCACGATGTGTACCTTGTCTCTGAGCGGTCGCAATCCTTGCGCATCCTCAGCGACTGCGATGGAACTTATGAGGTAGGTCATCACCCGGTAGGCGTGGAGCTGAAAACGCTCTGAAAGTACCCGTCCATGATAATGCAACCAATCGAGCACCTTGGGCGTACCATCCTCTAGCTTAGCTCCTCCAAATCGATGATCCAACGATCGAGGGGTACGATAGCAGAGCATCCCATGTATGCGGGCATGCTCCAGTGGGGCAGGGCCTTCGAGCAGTAGGCGTTGGACTTCTGTCTGAGCGAGCAACCAGTCATTGGCTCTGTAGTGCGATGCTATTGGTATCAGGTGGCGACACCGATTGGGGATGATTGTCCCTATTTGCCACACCAAACCACCGCCTAAGCTCGCTCCAATCACGACCTCTAACTCTTTAATACCCAGCTGCTCTATCCCTCCCACAAAAAGGCGAGCAACATCTCTCACATCAAAGGTATCAAATTCGTACAGCGCCCGCCCATCATAACAATTGCCGGGGATATTGAAACTAAGAATCGTATACCGATTGGTATCTATCGCCTCTCCCTCCCCAATTAAACTCGCCCACCAACCACTGGGTCCAGCCACAGAGGAATTGCCTGTGAGGGCGTGGCATACCAAAACGATAGGAGCCTCGCCCAGAGGTCGACCAGCCAATTCATAGCTCAGCTCGACCTCTGGTAGCTCTACGCCCTTGTGGGTGACAAAGCGGGGAATATTTAAGTAAGAAAGAGTCATGCCTTCTGTGCCTTCTGTAGTGCAGCGTCCAGGTCTGCTTTTATATCCTCAATATCCTCCAGTCCGATAGAGAGGCGTATCAGATCATCGCTCACTCCTATGCCGTTGCGCTCTTCCTCTGTAAGCTGAGCGTGGGTGGTACTGGCTGGGTGGATCAAAATAGACTTGGAGTCTCCGATATTCGCCACGAGCTTAAATAGTTGGGTGCGTTCCACCAATCGTTTCGCCACCTCATAGCCCCCCTTTGGAGCAAAGGTAAGAAGTACGCCACCTCCCTTTTTCAACTGCTTACTCGCCAAATCGTAGCTCTCATGACTCTCTAGCTTAGGATATCGTACCCACGATACCAATGGATGAGCCTCCAGCCACTTTGCAACCGCCAGGGCGTTCTCTGATGCTCGTCCCACACGGAGTGGAAGGGTCTCTAGGCCCCTGATGATTTGTGCAGAATTATAAGGGCTAATGCAGGTGCCAATGTCCCTCAGACCTACGGCACGAAGCCAAACAATGAGTGCTTGATTGCCAAAAGCCTTGCTAAAGGTAAGTCCATGGTATGAGGTGCTAGGCTCAGATAGATCTGGGAAGCGACCATTGCCCCAGTCGTACCTGCCGGCATCGATAACCGCCCCTCCAAGTGTCGTGCCATTACCCGAAACCAGTTTGGTAAGCGACAAAAACTCCACGTCTGCGCCTTCAAGGAGTGGACGATAAAGCCCCACCGTACAGGTATTATCCACAAAAAGAGGCAGACCATGCTCGTGAACCAGAGCACTTAGGGCAGGGATATCGATCAAGTCAAGTTTTGGATTACCCAGCACCTCCACCAGTACCAGTTTGGTCTCTGGTTGGATCGCCCTACGCACCTCGTCCAGGTCGTGCACATTGGTAAAAGTGGTATGGACCCCAAAGCGAGGCAGTGTACTACTCAGGAGGTTAAACGTACCTCCGTACAGGCTCTCGCTAGCTACTACATGGTCACCACTCTTGAGGAGAGAAAGGAGGGTGGTGGAGATAGATGCCTGCCCGCATGAGGTAGCGACACATGCGACACCACCCTCTACAGCAGCAAGGCGCTGCTCCAGTACATCCGTAGTGGGGTTATTGAGGCGGGTGTAAATGAGCCCGCCCTCCTTGAGTGCATAGACATCAGCGGCATATTGGCTATCTCGATAGACATAAGCGGTATTGTCGTAGAGAGGTACCGCTACGGAACCGAATTGATCATCACTAGGATTGTAGCCTGCATGCAGGACTAAGGTCTCGAAAGAATTACTTTGATTACTCATGATTACTTATGATTGATTGTTGTAAAATTATTGATATATCTTGTTTGGATATAAAAAGACTGCTGGCACGCCTATCGTCGTACCAGCAGTCTCGTCTCTATAGTAAATATACTACTCTACACTATCAAAATGGACTCTCTGGGTACGACCTAGATGCGGACATCATCATAGACATTCGCATCATCATACCCATCATCTGTACACCCTGGTGTATCATCTTATCTTTATCTGTTGTTAGTAGCTCCTCGGTAGCCTCCTCCCGATTGCACGCCAAAGGTACAAAATATTTTTAATTGGCAAAAACATCACCTTCTCCCTCAAATCAACAAGAAAGGGTACCAACCCGTTGATGACATCCCTTTTCGGAAACAAATAAACGACAAAGAGGTTGTCGCTCTGGAGAGAAGTTCTGGGCGCTCTATAGAGGAGATGGAAGTGCTCTATAGAGGAGGTTCGTCTGCTCTATAGAGGAGATCTGTCTGCTCTATAGAGGAGATTTGGTCGCTCTATAGAGGAGATCTGGTCGCTCGGTAGAGCGCATATCGTCTTTTCACCGATAGATACTCCCCTCTTGCAAAATTGAGGTCTCTTGGGCGCGCTGTGGTATAGGTCTATTTTATGTACCTTTGTGGTACAGGAAGATGTATTATGAATTTCAAGGAATATAGTATTGATATTGAGTCCCTCTATCGTGCTTATTTAGAATGCGGCATGGAGGTGACTACGGATAGTAGGAGAGTCCCTGAAGGGGCACTTTTTTTTGCGCTTAAGGGTGATAACTTCGATGGCAATAGCTATGCGCTCTCGGCTCTTGAGCAGGGAGCGAAGTATGCCGTAGTATCACGCCCCGAACTCCCTAACGAGGACTCAAGATGCCTCTATGTGGCAGATACGCTACCGGCTTTGCAATTACTGGCGCATCACCACCGCATGCAGCGACAAGATATTCCTGTGATAGGCATCACTGGCACCAACGGCAAGACCACGACTAAGGAATTAATGGCGAACTGCCTCTCGCAGGCGTGGGATATCCTCTATACCGAGGGAAATCTCAACAACCACATAGGGGTGCCTCTGACCCTGCTCCGCCTTCGCACCCACCACAAGGCGGCAATCGTAGAGATGGGAGCAAGCCATCCCGGGGATATTGAGGAGCTTTGTAATATCGCTTGCCCAACGACAGGTGTGATTACCAACGTGGGAAAGGCACACTTGGAGGGTTTTGGCAGTGTAGAGGGAGTACTCAAGACGAAGAGCGAACTATTTCGTCATCTTGTGAATAACGGCAAGTCTTTCATTCTCAATCGAGACGACCAGTATCTCAGCAAGAAGTGGCGCAAGGGGTATGACCAGAGTTTTGGGCTTCAAGCGCTATCCGGAAAGGGCTACATGCGAGGGAGTGTACTCTCTAGCAGTCCTTTCCTCTCGATGATCATTCAATTTGAGGGAAAGGAATACCGTGTAGCGACACACCTAGTAGGCGAATATAATGCGCATAATATATTGGCGGCAATGAGCGCAGCGACTTCGGTAGGTCTGGACATAGAGAGTTGTATCAAGGGTGTAGAAGAGTACTGCCCTGCAAACCATCGTTCGCAACTGATTGAAGGGAGTAAGGGACGATGCCTCATTGCCGATGCCTACAATGCCAATCCTTCGAGTATGATGGTGGCGCTACGCAATCTCGCTCACACAGAGGGAGAACATCGTATCGCCATCCTAGGGGATATGAGGGAACTTGGTGCTGAAAGCCTTGGCGAGCATCAGGCGATAGTGGAGTGGCTGGCGGAGCACTCTGAGATAGAGGTGCATTTGGTGGGGGCGGAGTTTGGCAAAGTCGCATCTCCTCTGATGTCGCACTATACCGATGCCTCAGAAATCATGGAATATCTGACGAAAGCCCAACCCTTCGAGCCATACTCCGTGGTACTACTCAAAGGCTCCCATGGCATGGCACTCCAACAGCTATTGCCCACTCTTCAAAAACTTATAGGAAAGGAAGTGCATGGAACCTAATGTATTGATGGCTTTGGGGTTTACCCTCTTTGCAGGATTATCTACGGGTATCGGTAGTGCGATAGCGTTCTTTGCCAAGCGGACCAACACCAGCCTGCTGTCGGCATCGCTAGGGCTATCGGCTGGTGTGATGATTTACATCTCATTTGTAGAGCTCTACGCCTCTTCGCTCAGTGCTATGAGCAAAATCTATGGAGAGATGGAGGGACAGCTCTATGCTATGCTGGCTTTTTTCGGGGGTATTGCGCTCATCATGGTGATAGATTTCCTAGTCCCCGAGCAAGACAATCCACATGAGCTTCACGAGGTAGAGGATCTGCAGCGGGTCAATCCTAATCCTACTTCACCGGGACGACTGATGCGTACCGGTTTGATTTCTGCCCTTGTGATAGCCATTCACAATTTCCCCGAGGGTATGGTCACTTTCCTAACAGCTCTGGATGACCCTTCCTTAGGCCTCCCGATTGCTGTGGCGATAGCCATCCATAACATCCCTGAGGGGATATCGGTATCGGTGCCCATTTACTACGCTACAGGGAAGAAAGCAAAAGCCTTTTGGATATCTTGTGGTAGTGGTTTAGCCGAACCTTTGGGTGCGCTCGTAGGGTATCTGGTATTGCGTCCATACCTCAGTCCAAGTCTATTCAGCCTATTAAATGCCATGATTGCTGGTATCATGGTCTATATCTCCCTTGATGAGCTATTGCCTGCAGCAGAAAAGTATGGTAAGCACCACCTCGCTATACTCGGTCTCATCGGGGGGATGGTGCTCATGGCTGTCACATTGGTGGTATTGTAACCTCTAACATATTTTGTATATTTGTGGCCGTTAATACTATTATGATAGAGACTATGGAGATTAAAACCACAAACCCATCCTCCAATGGTATCCATGTACTCCTTATTTACACGGGGGGTACTATTGGCATGCTTGAAAATCCAGTGACCAATAGCCTCGAAGTTTGCGACTTTGCTTACGTTACCGACCATGTTCAGGAGATTAATCAACTCCCTTTTGGAATCGACTCCATCACCTTTGATCCTCCTCAAGACTCAAGTGACGCTGGCACAGAGCTATGGCAAAGTGTCGCAAATGTTATTCTTGAGTATTATAACAGCTATGATGGTTTTGTCGTCCTCCATGGTACGGACACCATGGCATACACCGCTTCGGGGCTCAGCTTTATGTTTGAGAACCTCAATAAGCCGGTAATCCTGACTGGTTCGCAGGTGCCAATAGGTAAGTTGCGCACAGACGGCAAGGAAAATCTCCTAACGGCTCTCGAAATCGCAGCATATAAGGAGGATAATGGCAGGGCTGCAGTAAATGAGGTTTGTGTACTTTTTAATAACCAACTCCTACGTGGCAATCGCTCTACGAAAACTAGTGCAGATCATTTCCTCGCCTTTCAGTCTCCTAACTACCCCAATCTGGCTGATGTCGGTATCGATATAAAGTTTGCAAAAAATATAATTCTCCCCTATCCGGATGAAGAACTAAAGTGCCATATTGAGTTGGACAATAATGTACTGCTGATGAAACTATTCCCCGGCCTCAGTCCGGAAGTGATGAAGAGCTGCTTCAGCGCTCCGGGACTAAGGGGAATTGTGCTTGAGACCTTTGGCAGTGGCAATGCACCCTCCAATGACCGCTTTATGGATCTCATAAAGTGGGCGGTGGCGCAGGATATTGTGATTGTCAATGTCACTCAGTGCCAAAGAGGCAAGGTGCAGATGGAGCGCTATGAGACTGGCCGGACTCTCCTCGATGCCGGTGTATTGAGTGGATACGACATGACTGCCGAGGCGGCTCTTGCCAAGTTGATGTATCTATTGGGAAGATTCAATACAAGTGAAGAGGTAAAGTACTGGATGGGTATCAATCTCCGAGGTGAATTTACAATATAGATGGAGAAAGAGACCTTCGGTCCATTGTTTAGACAGGAACAGAGCTCTTTAGACTTCACATTTGTCAGTCTTAGTAGCGGTAGTTGTGGCAATTGTGGGATACTCACATACAAAGATAAAAGTATCCTTATCGATGCTGGGGTAGGAATTCGGAGGTTCCAGCAGATAGTAAAGGAGCAGGCAATCGATATTAGTCGCGTACAGGGAATATTTATCACGCACGACCATGCTGATCATACCTGTGCTGCGGTACGACTTGCACATAAATTCCAATGGCCCATTTATGCCGCCCCTGCCGTCGCAAGAGCTCTCCTATACCATCGATTTGCTAGTGCTACACTGAGTGCTTACCTCAAGAGTATCCAAATAGGAGATAGGGTGCAGGTAGGAGAGATGTCCATTCGCTCCTTTGAAGTACCTCATGATTCTACCCAAAATGTAGGCTACGCTGTGGACACTCCTGTCGGTCGCTTCACGCTTATCACAGACATTGGAAAGGTGACGGACACTATCATAGAGGAGATAAAGGGGGCAAACTACCTCGTATTTGAGAGCAATTATGATCGGGAGATGCTATTGAATGGCTCCTATCCCTATTATCTCAAAGAGCGTATCATTAGTGGCGAAGGACACATAAGCAACCACGAGGCATCTCACGTTTTGACCCATCATCTCCACGAGGGAGTTCGTTTCCTCGCTCTTTGCCACCTCAGCGGCGAGAATAATAGTCCCGATCTCGCTCTTGAGACTCTCAGGCAGACATTCCGAAAGCATCGCGATTGGGAAGCCGAGGGCTTGATCATCAAAGTCCTCAAGCGTGGTGAATGCTCTCCCATCTATGGGTTGGACTAAACTTTTTCTATCAATATTTGGCTATATTGAAAATCCTTGCTATCTTTGCCGAGCAAACCCCTAAAAGGGAAATCAGCAAACGGTGTGGTAGTTCAGCTGGTTAGAATACCTGCCTGTCACGCAGGGGGTCGCGGGTTCGAGTCCCGTCCATACCGCCAGGGGTCTAAGACAAGAGATTCCAAAAGTAAGACAAGCCCTTCATATTCAATGAATATGAGGGGCTTTTTCTGTTTAAAATGTCTTATGCGAAAGACAAGATAATTCCTAATTATGACAAAGTACAGACTCTAAACTGTACCCCTTTTGAAAAATCATGCGGGGGGTACAGTAAATCAAAACGCAGGGGGTACAGTTTGTCAGGAATTGGCTGTAATTAGTCCTTATTTGGCTAGCTTCATAAAACTCATTTACAAATAGTTAAACGTAATTTTACAACATTAAAAAATGAGCTTATGAGAAGTACATTTAGAATCCTTTTCTACGTGAAAAGAGACAAACAGAAATTGGATGGGACACTTCCCATCATGTGCCGTATTACTGTTGATAGGCAGGCATCACGATTTAATACTAAGATAAACGTAAAACCGGACCTTTGGGATGCAAAGGCTGGAGCAGCTACAGGAAGAACCAGAGAAGCTTCAGAAATCAATGTTCTATTGAATGATATTAGAACAAGTATTCACAATGTTTACCATGATTTGTTGACTAAAGAAAATAATGTGAACGCAGAACGAATCAAAAATGTTTTTCTTGGTAATGATATGAAGTATCAAACAGTTTTGGAGCTGTTTCAATGTCACAATGATAGTATAGCTAAGTTGGTGGGAATTACAAAGTCTAAAGATACCTATCAAAAGTATGAAGTGGCTCGTAAAAGAATGGCGGCATTTATAAACGAGTTTTACAATGCATCTGATATTACATTAAAAGAGGTGAATCATATGTTTCTGCAAAACTTCGAAATTTATCTGATGACTACTTGTGGATGTAAAGAAAATACTGCAGCTAAGTTTCTGCAAAGATTCCGTACAATTATAATCATGGCTAAAAACAATGGGTGGATACATAAAGATCCCTTTGCTAATTTCAAAATAAGATTCAAAAAGACCGATCGTGGTTATCTGTCACAGGAAGAAATAGATTTAATCATCAATAAAGAGTTCTACACTGAACGTCTGGAAAAAGTTAGAGATATTTTCATTTTTAGTTGCTTTACTGGTTTGGCATATATAGATGTTAAAAATTTGAGACAAACAGATATCCGAAAATCTTTCGACGGACGTATGTGGATTATGAGTAAAAGAGAGAAAACCGGAGTAAGTTATAATGTGCCTTTACTTGATATTCCATTACAAATTATAAAAAAATACGATGGTAAACAAAGTGATGATAAGGTACTTCCTGTAATGAGTAATCAGAAGATGAATGAGTATTTAAAGGAAATCGGAGCTTTATGTGGAATAAACAAAGATCTGACATTCCATGTCGGAAAGCATAGAGAAATTCGTAAATATCAAATAACCAGTAGATTAGTTTGATTATCAATAAGGGATGGTAACGATAAGGAAACCAGTGAGCTTCTACACTCTACCTCATTTTGCCATTTCAAAGAACCA